>NZ_JAEBEI010000002.1:0-835855 GCF_046548775.1 Amycolatopsis sp. cmx-4-61
CCGCGTTAGCTGCCTCGATCACACAACTACCGCAGCAACTACGACAAACCCTCACCTGGGACCGCGGGAAGGAACTGTCCGCGCACGCGCAGTTGACCCTTGAGACGGGGACGAGGGTCTTCTTCGCTGACCCGCACTCGCCATGGCAGCGACCGACCAACGAGAACACAAATGGCCTGCTGCGCCAGTACTTTCCGAAGGGCACCGATCTGTCCCGATGGTCGGCCGAGGAACTCGAAGCCGTCGCTCACACGATCAACAACCGGCCCCGCAAGATCCTCGACTGGCGAACCCCGGCCGAAGTCTTCGCCGAGCAGCTACGCTCACTGCAACAACCCGGTGTTGCATCGACCGATTGAACTCGCCCAGTACACCTCCGGCCAGTTCCGCACCGCCCTCGCCGAGAAGAAAATCCGGCCGTCGGTCGGGCGCGTCGGGTCCTGCTACGACAACGCCGTCGCCGAAGCCTTCTTCGCCACGCTGAAAACCGAAATCGGCACCACGATCTGGCCCACCCGCGCCACGGCCCGCCAGGACGTATTCACCTGGCTGCACTACTACAACCACCACCGGCTGCACTCCACCATCGGCCAGAACACCCCAGCCGAAGCCCGAACCTACTATCGTCAGGCCCTGGCTGCCTGAAACCCCGTGTCCGCCTCACCGGGGCAACTCCACTCGCGTGATTGGAGAGGCATCACGCGTGATTGGAGAGTCATCACGCGTGATTGGAGGGGCATCACGCGTGATTGGAGGGACGACTCGGGGTGTGCCGGGGAGCCGGGTCGTTTCGGGGGCCGGGCTCGCGGGTAACCGGGGCCACATGCCCGGACGCGAAGACTTGCCCAGCACCCTGCTGCGGTCGCCGCGCAAGGCCCAGGACACGTGGGTCGCCGCGCACGACTCGGCCCTCGAGACCTACGGCCGCGGCCGGCGGGCGCAACAGACCGCCTTCGCCGCCTTGAAGCACACCTTCGAGAAGGTCGGCGACCACTGGGAGCCGAAACCCGAACCCGGTCCCTCCGACGAGCAGGCCGCCGGGGGAGCGGGGCAGCCCGAGAAGCCGACCCGCGGCGGCGTCAACGCCACCGCGAGCCGGCAGCACCTCTACGAGCGCGCCAAGCAGCTCGGCATCCCGGGCCGGTCGCGGATGTCCAAAGAGGAGCTCGTCACCGCGCTGGAAAAGGAGAACCGGCGCCGGACGGACCGGGCTCGCCGCGCGAAGTGAGCCGAAGCGTCAGAACTCGTCGGTGCCGGTGAGTTCGTGCTCGAACGCGTCCGCGCGGGCGACGACCGCCTTGAGCGGGCGCTCGAACTCCTGCTGGATGCTGAGGTCCTCCAGGGGCACGGTGTGCTTGAGCAGCGCGACGCCGTCGACCACCGCCGCGCCGCCGACGGCCGAAGCGCCGGCCAGCTCCAGCAGCCGCCGCAGGTCGAGCTTGTCCGCCCAGCCGACCGGCGAGGAGATCTCGATCCACGAGCCGCCGTCGAGCTCGGGGAGGTGGTGGACCGTCGCCTGCTGCGTCCGGTCCCGCGGGCCCTCCAGCCGGAACCGCAGCCACCCCTCCGATTCCTCGAGGACCTCGTACCGCGTCCGGACAAAGTTGATCACGTCGATCCAGGTGGTCACCCGCTGCGCCTCCCGCCTTCGGCCTGCCTGCGCGGACGAGCATCTCACGTCCCGCGCGAGGACGGTCCGGTGGTCGGCGGGGCGGAGCCCGACCACGACGGATCCCATTGCCTCGGGCGGCGGCTTGGAAGCGCTGACGCAGGTCTTCGCCCCGCTGCCCGCCGATCTGCCCGCGGCGCCCGGCACCTCCTGCTGACCGCGGAGGTCTCCTCATCGGCTGCGGGCAATCCGGTGTTTAGCTCGCGCGCTCGGGGTTACCCCGAGTAACACGCAGTCTCCACTACCGTGACGTGCAGGGTGAGGAGGTGGGCGCGGTGCCGCCCTTCCGGCGAGACCTCGTGGTCGTCGGCGCCTCGGCCGGCGGGGTCAAGGCGCTGCGGACCGTCCTGCAGAAGGGCCGCTTCCCGCTCGGCACCCCCGACCGGGCCGGGGAGGGAACGACACCGGCATGACTTGCACCGCCGTCCACCTCACTCTGGGCCGCCACGAGCAGGCGACCGTCGTCCGGGTCACCGGTGAGCTGAACCCCCGTTCGTACCCGGTGGTGCGCGACGGCTTGCTCAAGATCGCCACCGACGCGCCGGAGGGGCTGGTGGCCGACATCCGCGACCTGGTCATCGGCGACCCGTCGCTGGTGAGCGTCTTCTCCTTGGTCGCCATGCGGATCGGCGACTGGCCGGGCATCCCGTTCACCGTCGTCGCCGGGCCCGGCCACCAGAGCCTGCTGAGCCGCCACGTGGTCGACCGCTACCTCCCGGTCCGCGCCGACCTGGCGGCGGCGACGGCCGCGCTGGACCACCCGGTGCGCCGTCGTTGCGAGCGCGTGTTCCCGTGCGCCGAAGGCACTTCGGCGCGGATCCGGGAGTTCGTCACGGCGAAGCTGGCCGAGTGGGACGTGTCCGAACTCGCCGAGGACGCCCGGCTGATCGCGACCGAACTGGCGGAGAACGTGCTCCGGCACACCGCCTCCCAGCCGAAGCTGCGGCTGGAACTGCGCCGCGGGGTGTGCACCGTCGCCGTGGCCGACCAGGACGCGCGGCCGGCGATGCTGCTCGAACGACTGTCCCCGTTCGCGCCGGGGATGGGGCTGAAACTGGTCGCGCAGATCGCCCGCACCTGGGGTTGCAGCCGGTCGTGGGCCGGGGGGAAGGTCGTGTGGGCCGTGCTGCTTTCCCTTCCCGGCACCGCTGGTGACCGCCCGGCCGGGTAGCGTGCCGGCCCGGAGGCCGAGCGACCGCCTCGCGATGCTGTTCGCCGACGCGCTCGGGGCCGAGAGAGCCGCCGGGGGATTGCGAGCCCGGCGCCGGCCTGTTAAGCGTTGATCCATGGGGTTGACCAAGGTGTGGATCGCAACGCTCAGTGACGGCCTCCTCCGAGCCGACCAGGTCGTCGGCCTGACGGCGCACGCGACTCCGGCGTTGACCGGGAAGCCGCCGCGCTGGCTGCTCGACGCCACCGTGCGGGCGCCGGCCGGCAGCGGCAGCGCGGACGGCTGGGACGTCGGCATCCTCCACCGCACGCTGATCCAGACCCCGGCGGAGCCGGTCGGGGCACCGGAGGCCCTGGCGCGCCTGCTGGCCCGCCTGGACGGCGAGGACGCGGCCGGCGTGGTCACCGCGGTGCCGGACGGCGGGGGCGGTGCGGGCCGGCCGGTGAGCGTGGTGCGGTTCGGTTTCCAGCCGTTCGAGGAGGGCGAGGGCTCCGGCGCCTGACCGGAGCCCCCGGCAGCGCTACTTGGTGAGCGCGGCGATCCGGCCGAGAACCTCTTCCTGACCCAGCGCCTGCGTGATCGCGTGCAGGTCGGGGCTGCGGGTCGACCCGGTCAGCGCGATGCGGATGATCTGGGACGCCTCGCGGATGGAGCCGGGGAAGCCCTCGGGGTTCTTCTTGAACTCCTTGGCGTTGCGGGCGAAACCGTGCTTGGCCGCGACCGCGCGGATCTGGTCGAACCACTCCTGGCCGTCGTCGAGCTGGCGGTAGTCCGCGACGAAGTCGCGGGCCACGGCCTGGACGACCGCCGGATCCACGCCGAGCGCCGCGATGCGCTCGTCGTCGGGCCCGGTGACGGCCGCGTGGAGCTGCGGGAAGAAGAAGCCGTAGACCGCGCGGAACTCGCTCCACTTCTTGAGGTCCTTGCGGGGGTTCTCGGCCCCTTCGCGCTCGACCGCCAGCGCCCGCAGCGCCAGGTCCGGCTCCTCGTCGAGGACGCGCCGCAGTTCGGGGTCGAACCGCTCGGCCCACGTGCGGACCGCGTCGAGGATCGCGGCGCCGGGCAGCGTGGCGATGTGGTCGGCGGCGATGTCGTCGAGCTTGACCAGGTCGACCAGCGGGCCGGCGACGCCGCACTCGTCGAGGTTGATCGGCTCGGTCAGCGCCTGCTCCAGCGGCATTTCGGCGAGCCGGCCGTTGACGAGGCCGCGCAGGTAGTACAGGACGGCGTCGGCGGGGTAGCCGGCCTCGATGAAGAAGTCGACCGACGCTTCCGGGTCCTTGCGCTTGGACAGCTTGCGCTTGCTGCCGCCCTCCTGCTTCATCAGCGGCGCGATGTGCGCGTAGGTGATCGGCTCGAAACCGAGGGCCTCGAACAGCTGCTGGTGCACCGGGACCGACGAGATCCACTCGTCGCCGCGGATCACCAGGTTCACCCGCATGAGGTGGTCGTCGACGGCGTGGGCGAAGTGGTACGTCGGCAGCCGGGGGCTCTGGTCGGAGCTCTTGAGGATGACGACGTCGTTGCGGTTGGCCTCGGCCTCCAGCGGCCCGCGGATGGCGTCGGTGAACCGGGCCCGCGCGCCGGTGTCGTCCGGGGCGCGGAACCGCACGACGTACGGCGCTCCCTCGTCCAGCTTGGCCTGCACGTCGGCCGGGTCGGCGTTGCGCCAGATCGCCCAGCTGCCGTAGTAGCCGGTGGGCAGCTTGGTCGCCTGCTGCCGCTGGGTGATGGCGGCCAGCTCTTCCTTGGTGGCGAAGTCGAGGTAGGCCTTGCCCTGGCGGAGGAGGTCGCGCACGTAGGTGAGGTAGATGCGCTCGCGGGCCGACTGCTGGTACGGGCCGTAGTCGCCGCCGCGGTGGAGGTCCTCGTCGGCGGCCAGGTGGAAGTAGGAGAAGCCGCGCTCGAACTGCTCGAGGGCGCCTTCGACCTCGCGGGACTGGTCGGTGTCCTCGACGCGGACGAGGTACCGGCCACCGGAACGGCGGGCGACGTCCTGGTCGATGAGACCGACGTAGATGCCGCCGAGGTGCACGAACCCGGTGGGGGAGGGGCCCAGGCGCGTGACCAGCGCGCCCTCGGGCAGCTGCCGGGCGGGGTACTGCTGCTCCCAGTGCGCGGGTTCGGGCAGGTCGGCAGGGAAAAGGGCGTCGATGACCGCTCGGTCCAGCATTGGGTGTTCTCCCCGCGTCGTGGTGCACTTGCCTCGGCGAAAGTGGTCGTTTTCGCCGACGAAGAGCCTAGCCGTGCGGCCCGCGGGGGCGCCCGGGCAGGTGGTGCTCGGCGGCCGGCGGTGCTAGCTTGCCGGGAATGCGCGGTCGTTTCCCTTTCGCCAGAACGCTTTCCGCCCTGACGGCCCTCCTGGTGTTCCCGCTCATCGGGACGGCGCCGGCCACCGCGTCGCCGGGCCGTGAGTGCGCGACACCGTCGATCGACCGGCTGCAGCAGTGGCTGGCCAGCGGCGAAGGGACGACCGTCCCGGCTACCGGGAGCCTGCTCGTGCCCGAGGGGCGCCGGTACGCGGCGAAGGTGACGTTCCTGAACGCCGAGTGGCACGTGGCCGTGGTGTGGCTGGGCAACCGGTTCGAGGCGCAGGCCGACCTGTCCCGGTCGGCGGGGTTCCTGCTGACCTACCGCGCGACCGACGACCTGTACGTCCAGCTGCGCCCGGCGTCCCACTGGAGCGGCGGCGACAAGTGGCTGACACCGGTGCCCTCGACGGGCGGCCGGCTGGTCACGAAGTTCTTCGGCTTCTCGCCGCACCGGTGGACGTGGCTGCCGGAGCTGGGCAAGCCGTCGTACTCGTTCGCCTCGGCGCTGGCGGAGGCGCGGGGCCTGGTGTTCGTCGGGAAGACACCGAACGAACTGGAGTTCCGCGGCCTGCGCATCGACCGCTACCGGCCGCCCTGCCGCTGACCGGCGCCCGGCGGAAACTGTCGGTCCCCCGTGTGACACTGCCGACGTGGACATCGTCTTCGACGCCGAGCTCTGGGAATGGGCCGCCCGGCGCACCGAGAGCTGGACCTTCGTCAGCCTGCCCGCCGAGGCGTCCGACGACATCCGGGCGCGCCACGCCGGGCCGCGCCGCGGCTTCGGTTCGGTGCGCGTCCGGGCGACCCTCGGCGCCACCCGCTGGCAGACGTCGATCTTCCCGGACGGCAAGCGCGGGACCTACGTGCTCCCCGTCAAGCGGGCCGTCCGCGAAGCCGAAGGCCTCGACGTGGGCGACGTCTGCACCGTGACCGTGGAGCTCGCCGACACCTGAGCGCGCGATCCGGCGAAACGCGATCGGCGGCGGACCCGATCTGCCATGATGCGGACACCCGCCCCGAACCGCACAAAGGGAGACACGATGTCCGCCCAGATGGACGAGCTGATCGCCCAGTTCCAGAACTTCCAGCGCAAGGTGCGGCAGGCCGAGGCCCGCTTCGCCGGTGTCGGTGACATGCAGGAGCGGATCGCCCGGCTGGAAACCACCGCGACCTCGCCCGACGGCACCGTCACCGTCACCGCGGGCGCCGGGGGCACCGTCACGGGACTGCGGCTGACCGCCGGGGCCACCCGCGTCGAGGCCGGTCAGCTGGCGACGACGATCATGGACACGATCCGCCGGGCGGTGGCCGGGGCCGCGCAGCAGCAGGCCGGGATCGTGGACGAGACCTTCGGCGACGCGTTCGGCGTGGACGTCTCGGCGCAGGTGCGCGAAGCCCAGACGGAGGCGTTCGGAACCGCCGCGGCCCCGCCCGCGTCGGAGCCACAGCCGCGGCAGCCGTCGCGGCCCGCCCGACGGCCCGCCGCCGAGGACGACGACGACTTCGGCCAGGGCCCCATCCTTCGCCGATCCTAGGGAACCGCGATGCCAGACGGAATTCAGACGAACATCGGCGCGATCTCCGCCTACGCCCGGCAGCTGCCGTTCTACGAGCAGGAAGCCGACAAGTTCGGCGCCAAGATCGACGCCGCCGACGTGACGAACGAGGCGTGGGGGCTGGTCGGCCTGTTCGCCAAGCAGGGCTACACCGAGCGCCTCGCCGAGCTGCGCTCGCTGCTGACCGACCTCAAGGACGGCGTGGACGGGTTCACCACCAAGCTCACCAGGGCCGCGGAGATGTACCAGGGGATGGAAGACGCCGGGAAGGTCACCTTCGGGCGGTACGAAGCGGAAATCGACGCGATCGGGCAGGGCGAATGACCGAGCCGAAGAAGAGCATCGCCGACGCGCTGGACGTCGAGCCCTACGACGAGAGCCTGGGCGTCAACCTGGACCGCGCCGCCGGGTACGTGCCGGTGGCCGGCACCGCCTACAAGGCCGGCAAGAAGATCGGCGAGCACGCCCGGCAGGCTGCGGAGGCCGACAACCCGGGTGAGCTGGCGTCCGCGGGCGCGGCGCTGGTGGGTGACGGCGCGGCGTTCGTCGGCGCGGCCGCCGGCGACATGGTCACCTTCGCCATGGACCCGATCGGGTGGCTGGTCAGCCACGGCCTCAACATGCTGCTCGAGCTGGTCCAGCCGCTGCAGGACGCGCTGCACCAGGTCACCGGCGACGGCCCGGCCATCGGGCACGCGTCCGAAAACTTCGTCACGATCGCGCAGGGTTTCGTCGCGCTGGCCGACGACTTCGAGCGCACCGGCGACACCGCGCTGGCCGAGTGGGTGGACAACGCCGGCAACGCGGCGAAGGAAGCGCTCGGCGACTTCTCCTCGGGGATCCGCGGCATCGGCTCGGCCGCCGGTTCGGTGGCCGAGGTGCTGCAGATGTGGTCGATGGTCATGGTGGTCATCGAAGAGGTGATCAAGGGGATCATCACCGAGCTGGTGTCCTGGCTGATCACGTTGTGGCTGCCCGCGCTCGCGGCGTCGGTGATCAGCTTCGGCGGCTCGGTCGCGGCCGCGATGACCGCGTCCATCGCCAAGGCGGCCAGCGTGCTGCAGAAGGTGACGCGCTACCTCGGCAAGTTCGGCAAGCTGCTGGACTCGTTCATGGAGTTCCTGGTCAAGTACTCCGGGAAGCTCGAAGTCTTCACGCGCAAGCTGCGCGTCGGCGTGATGCCGGGCGAGACGAAGTTCGGCTTCGGCGCGGCCGCCGAGGGCTGGCAGCCGAGCAACCGGGCGCTCACGACGATGTTCGGGACCTCCGCCGGCGTCAAGCCGTTCCTCGCCGGGGCGGGCGTGAAGGCCGGCATCGGCGCGGGCAAGGGCGCGTTCGCCGAAGGCAAGGAAGCCGTCACACCCGAGGGGGACGAACCGTGGTTCGACAAGAGCGAGATCGGCGGGGACCGGAGCCCCGAGGAGACGCGCCGGGACCTCGACATCTGAGCGAGCACGTCGAACGCTGGTCGGCCGACGCCCAGGTCCGCCCCGGGTTCCGCGAAGGTGTCGAAGCGCTGATGCGGGACCGGTGGCGCGAGCCGGTCATCGTGCTGCGCCTCGGGGACACCGACGTCGGTTTCGCCGTGCCCGGCCGTCGCCAGGACGGCACGGTCGAGGGAACGCGGCTGGTCCGGCGGTTCTTCCGGAACGTCCTGCGGGGGATCGGCACGGCCGTGTTTTCGGTGTTCGCCCTGGTGAACGGCGGCGCGCCGGGACGGCCGTTCCAGCGGGAGGTCCGGGTGTCCGGCCCGAAGAACGCGATGGCGCTCGACCTGGCCGACCGGCTCCCCTCGGTGAAGGGACCGTGGCTGGTGTGCTCGCCGTCGTGCCTGGCGGTGGTGGACACCGGAACGACCTTCACCGACCCGGCCGACGCGCCCCCGCCGCGGATCGTGTGGGAAGCGCGGCAGCCGCAGGCTCCGTCGCTGAACTTCCCCCAGCGCACGTTGACCTGGCCGGACGGTTCGACCTTCCGGTTCCCGCTGCACGGCCGGTCCGAGGAACAGCACCTGCGGAGGTACTTCGAGCCGCCGGCCACCGTCCACTGGACCGGCCGCCGGTAGGCCGAGCCGTGTCCGGCAGCACGCGGGCGACGGCGGCCCAGTCAGTCCGCGCAGGCCAGGCGGGCCCAGACGATCTTGCCGTCGTCGTGGTGGCTCACGCCCCAGGCGAGGCAGAGTTCGTCGACCAGCAGCAGGCCCCGGCCGCCGGTGCGGCCGGGGACCCGCAGCCGCGGTTCGCCGGTGCCGGTGTCGGCGACCGCCACGGTGACCACGCACGGATCCTGCTCGAGGTGCAGCCGCAGCTGGCGGGGGCCGGTGGCGTGGACATAGGCGTTCTCGAGCAGTTCGCCGACGACGATCACGGCGTCGACCCGGTCCGCTTCGGCGAGCGAAGCCAGCTTGGCTTCGGCCCACCGGCGCGCGGACGTCAGACCCGCGGGGTCGGCTCCGGCCACGTCCAGCACCTGCCAGCCCGGCTCGTGGGCCGCGCCCCAGTTCACTTGCACCGTGCGGCTCCTCCTTCTGCGCAGGGCTACCCGCGGGAGGAGCTTTTACTCGAAAGAGTTGGCTAGGGCCGTCCGCTGCGCCAGAGGAACGCCGCGCGCAGGGCTTCGATGAGGGCTTCGTCGTCGACTTCGCTGGGGCGCTCGCCCATCGGGAGCCAGATCTTCTCGTCCGGGATGCCGGCGATCACGCGCGTGAGCGTGACACCCGGGTAGGTGAGCGTCTCACGGCCGCCGTGCGCGTCGGAGACGGTGACGTGGCGGGATTCCGCCCGGACGAGCACCTGCCGCTGGTCGTTCATGTCGCGCGTCTTCCCGGAACCGAACGTCTTGCCGCCGTCCAGCATAGTCAGGCGAACCGCCGAACACCTTCGGACGAACAGCGGATTTTCCTTCACTTCAGCTCAAGGAGTACTGCGCGGCAACACCTCCGCTGACGGCCGCGCCCCCGCTGTCCGGTTGCTTTGCGCGAACCGCGGTCGGGCGAATTGCCCGGTATCTATCTTTTGTCCTGTCCGACGAAAGTCGGTACCGGCCCCCGGGGCCGCGGATCACCCTCGACCCACCGGAACGACCGGTGCCGGCCCCAGCCGCCGGCTCGTCCGGCGCCGCCACCCCCGCGCGCCGGTTTCGCCCCGCGACCGCGAAAGTTAGTTACCGGCATGCGCACAACGTCCCCGGGACGCCACCTCCTCGCCCGCTCCGCCACCACCCTCGTGGCCGCCGCCGCGGCCCTCGGCTTCTTCACCCCCGTCTCGGCCACGGCCACCACCATCGACGGCTACTCCGCCACCGTGCAGCAGGAGGCCGTGGCCTCCCTCGCCACGGAGGCGGGGATCAGCGGATCCGCGGCCGTCGCCCTGCTGCGCACCCAGGCGGCCAGTGTCGACACCCTGCACCGGGTCACCGCCTCGCTCGGGACCCGCGCCGCCGACGGCTACCTCGACGCCGCCGCCAAGCCCGTCGTCAACGTGCTGGACCAGGCCGCCGCCGTCCAGGCCGAGCAGGCCGGTGCGCAGGCCCGGCTCGTCAAGCACTCCAGTGCCGCGCTGGCGAGCGCGCAGGACACGCTCCAGGCGCTGCCCGCGGTGGCGCACACCTCGATCGGGCTCGACGCGAAGGCCAACCAGGTCGTGGTGACCGTGGCCGACGCCGCCAAGGGCACCGACGCCCTGCTGAAGGCGGCGGCGGCGCTGGGCGACCGGGTCCGCGTGGACCGGGTCGCCGGCGAGATGCACACCGCGATCTACAACGGCGAGGCCATCACCGGCGGCGGGGTGCGCTGCTCGGTCGGCTTCAACACCAACCGCGGCGGCCAGAACTACATCATCGACGCCGGTCACTGCACCCGCGCGGTGTCGCAGTGGAACGTCGGCCCGTCCCAGGGCGCGAGCTTCCCGACCAACGACTACGGGCTCATCCGCAATACGACCGGCAGCGCACCCGGCGCGGTCACCCTCTGGAACGGCTCCACCCAGCGGATCAGCTCCGCCGGTACCGCGACCGTCGGGCAGCGGATCAGCAAGAGCGGCAGCACCACGCACCTCACCTCGGGTTCGGTGCAGGCGACGAACGTGACGGTGAACTACGCCGAAGGCTCGGTCTACCAGCTGATCCAGACCAGTGCGCTGGTCAACCCCGGCGACTCGGGCGGCTGCCTGTTCGCCGGCAGCGTCGGCCTCGGCATCACCTCCGGCAAGGGCGGGAGCAGCTCCTACTACCAGCCGGTGGGCGAGGCGCTCAGCGCCTACGGCGTCACCCTGAACTGAACCGGCGCCGGCCGGGGGCGGGTGCCTCCGGCCAGCCGCCGGTCAGTCCCGGCGGTGGAAGATGAGCCGGTAGCCGGCCAGGATGATCAGGGCGCCCAGGATCGCCAGGCCCCAGGTGCGCAGGTCGAAGAAGGTGCCGAGCTGCGTGTGGAACAGCGTCTTGCCCACCCAGCCGCCGACGAACGCGCCGGCGATGCCCAGCAGGATCGTGATGATGCAGCCGCCCGGGTCCTTGCCCGGCATGAGGGCTTTCGCGATCACCCCGGCGATGAGACCCAGCACGATCCACGCGATGATGCCCACGGGGTTGTCCTCTCGTCCGCTAGCTCTTGACGGCACAGGATGGCAGGCACCGGCCCCCCGAGCGCGGCGAGCCACGCCGACGTGATCCGGATCTCACCGGTTCGCGTCGGCGTGGCGGCACGGCGGCGGCTCAGCCGCCGCCGTAGGTGGCCTGGGTGACTGCGAAGACGTTGCGGTTGCCCGCCCCTTCCTGCAGCGACCAGAGCAGGTCGGCGCTCGTGTCGTCCTCCCAGTACGAGAGGCTCTCGCCGCTGCCGACCCAGGCGAACGTGGACGGCGCGGCCGACGGCTTCCAGTAGTGGAGCTGCTTCGAGCCGGAGGAGTTGAACCACCAGCGGCCGTTGTGCGAAGCCACGCCGTTGAGCTTGTACCACGGCAGCTGCAGGGCCTGGCTCGCCGTGGTCGTCGCGGCGAAGGTGCCGGTCGAAGCGAACGGGTAGCGGATCGCCCGCGGCGCCCGGTTCGGGTAGTCCGTGCAGCCCGATGAGCAGGTGTACTCGGTCATCACGATCGACTTGCTGACGCGGTCGAGGGAGATCGACGACCACGAGAGGTTCGTGCCCGACGTCGTCTTCGAGGTGATCGTGCCGACCTGCGGCAGGACGTAGGCGTAGTTGTGGGCGTAGTACGTGCTGCCGCTCTGGTGGCCGATCTGGTCGGCGGTGCCGCCGCTGTCGGTCTTGAGGATCTTGCGCATGTCGAACACGCGCATGCCCTTGCCGGTGTCGGCGACGTAGAGGTAGTCGCCGTACCAGGACATGCCGCCGGCGTGGATCGGGATGTCCTTGAAGTCCGGCGCGTCCGCGGTGCCGGTCGGCTCGACCAGCAGGATCTTGCGGTAGGCGTTGGGGTAGTCGGCGTCCCAGTCGACCAGGGTGATCCGGCTGCGCTGCTGGGCGCCGTCGCAGCCGTCCTTGGTGTACCAGCTGACGGCGACGAGCTGGTGGCCGTCGTAGTTGCCGCCGTTCGCCGTCCCCACGGCGTCGCGGCTGGTGGTGATGCCCTGCGGGTAGCTGGCGCAGTCGGAGTTGTCGCCGCTGTCGAACCGGAACCCGGTCGAGAGCCCGGCCACCGAGAACGACGACGGCAGCGCGGTGCGGTCGTGGTTGGCGTTCGCCATCACGGTGTGGACGGCCGCGGTGCCCAGCGTGGACACCAGAGCGCTGTTCACCGCGTCGAACCGGTTGTAGTCGGCGGTCAGCGTGTACTGGTCGGCGGCCAGGGTGACCGGCCCGGCCGCGGCGGCCGCCGGGGTGGCGAACGTGCCCACGGCCACCCCCGCGGCGAGCGCGGCGTAGGTGAATCGTCGGTGCAATGACATGGGTGCCATCGTCGGCCCGGGGCGTACAAGAGCCGTACAACCGGAATCGAGCCTCAGGGTGCCCGGCGCTCCAGCACCTTCAGCGCGTGCTCGCACCACCGCAGGTTCTCCCGCTCGAACGACAACCCCCGCATCAGCGTCAGGTACGGCCCGACCCGCTCGGCTTCGGCGAGGTAGTCGTCTTCGAAGCGGCCGTCCAGCAGGCGCGTGCGGAGCCGTTCGTAGCCGGCGATCTTGGCTTCCGCGCGCGCCATCCGCTCGGCCAGCGCGCGCCGGACCGCCGTCCCCTCGCCCGCGTCCACGGCCTGCACCTGCACCAGCAGCTCGTCGCGGATCACGCCGGGCCGGGGCCGGGCGGCCGTGAACGCGTGCAGCGCCCGGCGCCCGGCTTCGGTCAGCGAGAACAGCCGTTTGTCCGGGCGCCGCTCCTGGTGGACCACCCGGGCCTGCACCAGACCGTCGGTGGCCATCCGGTCGAGCTCGCGGTAGAGCTGCTGCGGGGTGGCCGCCCAGAAGTTCGCCACCGAGGCGTCGAAGCCCTTCGCCAGGTCGTAGCCCGACGCCTCGCCTTCGAGCAGCGCCGCCATCAGCGCGTGTCGCAGTGCCATGTTCAACTAGTTGAGTGCTTCGCGCTGGATCTGCTCGAACTGGGCCGCCATCGCCGCCGCCAGCGCCTGCGCCGCCGAAAGGGGCCGGACCATCACCGTGAACTCGTCGATCAGGCCGTCGTCGTCCAGGTGCAGGAAGTCGCAGCCCTCGACCCGCACGTCGCCGATCCGGGCCTCGAAGACGAGGGCGTGGTCCCGGCCGTCGCCGCCGGTCAGCTCGCGCACGTACCGGAAGTCCTCGAACACGCGCAGCACGCCGCGCAGGATCGCGGCGGTGATCGCCTTGCCCGGGTACGGCTTGAACGCGACCGGGCTCCGGAACACGACGTTGTCCGCCAGCGTCGCCGCCATGGCGTCCGGATCGCGTGCCTCGACGGCTTTGCGGAAGCTGCTCATGCCCACCTCGCCTACTCAATTTGTTGACTAGCTCGGTGAGTCTACCTCCTCCGCGTCAGCGAGCCGCTGTATAACGGCCTACACGGCGGCCCTGTGACGCTCGTACCGGGCGCGCAACGCCTTCTTGTCCGGCTTGCCCAGCCCCGTCATCGGCAGGGACTCCGCCACGATCACCTGCTTGGGTACGTGCACCGGGCCCTTGCGCTCGCGCACCGCCGCCTGGATCTCCGCCGTGAGGCGCTCGAGGTCGCCGTCCGCGTCCTTCCGCAGCACCACCACCGCCGTCACCGCTTCGCCCCACTTCTCGTCCGGGGTGCCGATCACGCCGACCTGGGCGACCGCCGGGTGCTCGGCCACCACGTCCTCCACCTCGCGGGGGAAGACGTTGAACCCGCCCGTGACGATCATGTCCTTGACCCGGTCGACGATGAACCAGAATCCGTCCTCGTCCTCGCGGGCGACGTCGCCGGTGTGGAGCCAGCCGTCGCGGAACGTCTCGGCCGTCACCTCCGGCAGGTTCCAGTAACCGCCGGCGAGCAGTGGGCCGGCCACGCAGATCTCGCCGGGCTCGCCGGGCGGCACCGGGTTGCCGTCGGCGTCGAGCAGGGCGGTGCGCAGGAAGGCCGACGGACGGCCGCAGGAGGCCAGCCGCGCGTCGTCGTGGTCGCTCTTGGCGAGGTAGCTGATCGCCATCGGGGCCTCGGACTGGCCGTAGTACTGCGCGAAGATCGGCCCGAACCGGTCGATCGCCTCGCGCAGGCGCACCGGGTTGATCGACGCGGCCCCGTAGTACACCGTCTGCAGCGAAGACAGGTCGCGCGTGCGCGAGTCGGGGTGGTCCATGAGCGCGTACAGCATCGTGGGCACGAGCATGGTCGCGGTGACCTGCTGCTCTTCGATGATGCGCAGCGTGTCGGCGGGGTCGAACTTCGGCACGACGACCAGTGAGCCGCCCTTGAGCAGCGTCGGGGCGAAGAACGCGGCGCCGGCGTGCGAAAGCGGGGTGCAGATCAGGAACTTCGGCGCCTCCGGCCACTCCCACTCCGCGAGCTGGATCTGCGTCATCGTGGTCATCGCCTGCGCGGTGCCCATGACGCCCTTGGGCTTGCCGGTCGTCCCGCCGGTGTAGGTGATGGAGACGACCTGGTCCGGCGGCAGCACGGCGGGCACGAGCGGCTGCGGCCCGAAGGTCGCGGCGGTCGCGGTCAGGTCCTTGCCGACGTGGGCCAGCGGCTCCGGCACCGGCCCGATGGTCAGCACCTTGGTCAGGCCCGGCACCTTCTCGAGCAGGCCGAGCGCGCGGTCGACGAAGGCGGGCACGGGGTCGATGATCAGGGTGGTGATACCGGCGTCGGCGAGGATGTAGGCGTGGTCGTCGAGCGACCCGAGTGGGTGCAGCGCGGTGCGCCGCGAGCCCTGCAGTTGCCCGGCGGCGATGATGAGCAGGACTTCCGGCCGGTTCAGCGACAGCAGCGCGACGGGCGCGCCGGTGCCCGCCCCGAGCGCCTCGAAGGCCTGGGCGTACTGGCTGACCTGCTCGGCGGTGCGGCCCCCGGTCATCGTGGTGTCGCCGAGCACCATGACCGGCTTGTCCCGGTGGCGCTTCAGGGCTGAGACGACCAGGTGGCCGAGGTGGTTCGGATACCGCATCGCCTGCTCGTCCATCCCGGTCCCTCCACGGTGCCAGACTAGAACACGTTTCTGTTTCCGACACGATACGGTGATCGGAGCGGGTTTGTCAGCTGGGGGATCCGGTGGAACAGGTTTCAGCGCTGGTCCGGGGGACGCGCCGGGCGTGCGCGCGTCCCCCGCAGCCGCCTCAGCCGGGCAGCCGACCCGGGTAACCGCGGTCGACGGCCACCGCCGAAATGCTCACGTACCCGTCGAACAGGGCCTTCGTGTCACTGCCGGGCTCGAACTCCGGTGCCGGGGTCACCGGGTTGTACGACAGCTGGTACGTGCCGTCGCCCGCCGGTACGTACGTCACCCGGCCCTGGGCCACGCGGCCGACCTTCGTCCAGCGCACCGGTGACGGCGCCGCGCCCGGCGTGACGTCCGGCTGGTTCACGTTCACCAGCACCATGTCCCGCACGAACGTCCACACGCGGGGCGAGGCGAGGAGCCGGACCACGACGTCGGCCGCGGCCGCGTACGTCTCCGTCGACGGCGGGGGCGCCACGCGGGTGCCCGCGCTGACCGCCACCGTCGGCACGCCCCGCTCGACCGCCGCCGTGGCCGCGCCGACCGTGCCGGACAGGTTGACCGAGACGTCGGTGTTCGGTCCCGCGTTGACCCCGGACACCACCAGGTCCGGGCCCTTCGTCCAGCCGAGCCGCTGGGGCAGGACGCCGGTCAGGGCGAGTTCGACCACGTCCGCCGGGGTGATCGACGGGCTGCCCGGGCCGCACGGGGCGCTGCCCTGGCACGCCCCGAGCACCAGGCCGTGGCCCGGCGCGTCCGCGCAGTCCGCGGCGAACTCGGCCGGCACCGCCAGCGGCGGTGCCACGGACGCCGCCGGTGAGCCCGCCGTGGACCGGCTCTTCGCCCCTTGGGACGCCCAGGGGCCGACGATCGCCACGTCCGCGCCGGCCCGGCACAACGCCCGCCGGAGCACGTAGATGCCCCGCCCGTCGGACCCGTCGGGCTTCGCCGCCTGCACCGAGTCGTCGTTGATCAGCAGAACCTTCTTGCCCCCCAGCGAAACCGGTCGATCGGGCCGCGGGTCGGCTTGGGCGGGCCCGGCCAGCGACAGCGCCACCGCCGCCGCGACCGCGACGCGCAAAGCCTTGTACCGCATCGACACCTCCTCATTCGTTCGGAATCGGAGGGCCAGGCTAGCGGGAACGGTGGTGGCGAGGGGGTGTTTCGCTCGATCCCACGGCGAACCCGCCCCGAGGCCGGGACGGGTTCGCCAAGAGCATCCTTTGTGGACGGTTACGGCACCGGCGCCGCCTGCGCCCGGGCCACGGCCTCGTCGTGGTCGGGCTGCAGCAGGTAGCCCGCTCGCAGGGCCCGGTCCGCCGCCGCGGTGAACTCGGCGACGTACGCGGCGTGGTCCGGGTACAGCTGCCGGATGCGCGCCGGTGACAACGGTGTCGTCGTGCCCAGCAGCAGGCACGCGCCCGGCACGTTGCCGCCGCTGTTGTTGGGGGAGTACGCCGCCACCGGGACGTCGAGGTCGGGCAGCCGGACGCCGCCGAGGGCGTTCTGGTCGCCGTCGCGCAGGATGACGAGGTTGAACAGCATCGCGATCGGCGCCGCCGTCGGCGGCGCCGCGCCGCCGCGCGCCCAGCGGTCCAGGTAGCGGAACGCCGCGTTTTCCGCGTAGCGGAAGGTCATGTTGTTGACCGGCTTGTCGCACGTTGTCGGAGCGCCGTCGTTGATCGACCGGTCCCGGGCGTTGGCCGCGTTGTACAGGTTCAGGCCGTACTGGTCGGCGTGCGCGGTGCCGGCGACCTCCCAGGTGCGCACCAGTGCGGTGTCCTGCCGGACCGAGGCCGACGCGACGACGTCGGTCTCCGACTGCAGGACGAACACCGGCACGCCGAGGTCGGTGCGGATCCGGGCCGACAGCGGGCCGGTGACGCCGTCGCCGATCGGGGCCGCGAGGGCGGCGCGGCCGTGGATCATCAGGCCGTCGTAGCTGTGCCGCACCGGCTGGATCGCGTTCGCGTACGTGGTCAGCCGCAGCGCGGACTGCGAGTGCCCGGTGGCCAGGACGACCGACGGCGTCCGGCCGCCCAGCAGCTGCGGGTTCGCCCGGACGGCCTGCGCGGCCTGGGAAAACACGTCGTAGGAAAGCGCGTCCCCGCTGAGGTCGACCGCGGCGTACCGCGCCGGGTCCAGGCTCCTGAGTTTGTCGGCCCCCGCTTTCTGGGTCGTCACGCCGACGTAGGCGTAGCCCTCGCGGACGAAGTGCTCGTAGGACTGGGAGAAGTCCACGGGGATGTCGACGCCGAAGCTGACGTTGAGCCATTCGACCACGACCGTGCCGTTGAACCGCGCGGCATCGCGGGGCCGCACGACGACCAGCCGGGTGGTGTAGGGGTTGCCGGTACTGGCCACGCGGGTGGTCCAGCGGCCGTCTTCGGTCCACAGTCCCACCTGGTCGAACGTGTCCGCCTGCCCGGACAGCAGGTATTCCTCCTCGACGTACCCGCGGGCGGCGAGGTCCAGGACGCCTTGGGCGCCGCTGACCGGCCAGCCGCGCCCGGCGTTCGCGGGCACCGCCGAAACGGTGGGTGCGGCGGACGGCCCGGCGTGGGCGGTCCCGGTGAGCAGGACGGACGGCAGGAGCACGGTCAGCAGCACGAGCAGGGCTCTGCGCATGGGTAAACCCTTCTGGTGGTCGGCGGTGCGAAAGCGGCTCCCGGCTTCCGTACCGTCCACATCGGACATTGCCTGGCGGCCGGTCCGGCCACCGCCTTTGTCTTTTACCCGCCGGTAATCGCGGGGGCAACGCAGCGTGCGCGAACCGGGGGTAAGCCACCCGGGACCGCTCAGGGATGTGACAAGTCCACGCCGCCGGCACTCGCTTGCCGCAAAACTTCGGAAAGTGCTTTCCCGGCCGCAACCTTGCGCAGGCGTCACTCGTTGCGCGACTATCTCGGGACGTTCTGCACGTGCATGCGCACGGCGAGGGGGTGTGGTGACCGAAGTGGCGCCGGCGGTGGCCGGGACGACGGACGTCCCGAGCGACGCGGTCTTGATAGCGGCGGTCCGCGGTGGCGACATCGCGGCGTACGGCGAGCTGTACGACCGGCACCTCGCCGCCGCCCGCCGGGTGGCGGCCGCGATCGCGGCCGACCGGGCGGAGCGGGACGACCTCATCGCCGAGGGGTTCACCCGGGTACTGCGGATTCTGCGTTCCGGCGAAGGCCCGGACGAGGATTTCCGGCCGTACCTGCTGACGACCATCCGGAACACGATGATCAGCTGGCGCCGGCGCGACGCGGCGGTCTCGGTGGTGGCCGAGGTACCGGACGTCCTGCCGGGCGAGGGGAGCGACGAGCCGGTCGGCAACCGGCTGCACGCCACGGTCGCCGCGGACGCCTTCGCGAGCCTGCCCGAGCGGTGGCGGGCGGTGCTGTGGCGCACCGAGATCGACGGCGAGTCACCCGCCCGGATCGCCGAGGACCTCGGGATGACGCCGAACGGCGTAGCCGCGCTCGCTTACCGCGCCCGTGAGGGCCTGCGCCAGGCCTACCTGGACCAGCACGTTCCCGAGGCGCGGCGGCGCAATTGCAAGAACATCTCCGGCCAGCTGGCCCGGTGGGTGCGCGACGGCATCTCCGACCACAAGGCCCACCGGATCGCCGCGCACCTCGACCGCTGCCCGGACTGCCGGGAGCTGGCCGCCGGGCTCCGCCGGCTCAACGAGGAACTGCCCGCCACGGTCGCCCCGCTCATCCTGGGCGTCCCGATCGTCTCGCAGTGGCTGTCCACCACCGGCTCGCTCGCCGGCTCCGGTGCGACCGCGACGGCCACCGGCACCGGCGCGTCCGCCCTGTCGTGGGCGACGGCGGCGAAGGTCGCCGCCGCGGGCGCGGCCCTGGTCACGACCGTGACGATCGGGGCGAGCACGTCGAGCGACGCCCCACCGCCGCTGTTCGGCAGCGACGGCACGACGACCCAGCCCGTGCGGACCGGGCCGCAGGCCGGCTCGCGACCCGGCGTGCCGCCGGGCGGCGTCGCGCCGACCCCGGGCGCGGCGGGAACGTCCGGGTCCGGCGCTTCCGGCGTGGAGACGACCGGGGCCCAACCCGCCGGAGAGCCGGCCGGGACCGGGGCCGCAGACCCCGCCGCTCCGGCGGCGGGCAGCGGCAACGCGAACAGCGGCAACGGCAACAGCGGGAACGGCAACAACGGGAACGGGAACGGCAACAACGGCAACGGCAACAACGGGAACGGGAACGGCAACAACGGGAACGGGAACGGGAACGGGAACGGCAACAACGGGAACGGGAACGGGAACGGCAACAACGGGAACGGGAACGGGAACGGCAACAACGGGAACGGCCTCGGGAACGACCCGGCCGCGAAGGAGTCCAAGCAGGCGGCCAAGTCGTCGTCGAAGGCCGCCAAGGAGTCCGCGAAAGAGTCGAAGAAGGCCGAAAAGACGGAGAACCCCGGCGAGTGACCCGGCGCCGCGCGGCGCCGGGTCACCCCGCTCAGCAGGGCTGCAGCAGCCAGCAGAGCCGGTAGTTCGCCTGGTAGGTGGCCCCCGTCGCCGGTGCGACGACGTTCTGCGTCCGCGCCCCGCCGTGCGCCCAGCTGCTGAAGGCGTACTTGAGGTTCAGCGGAGGCAGGTTCTGCGGGCTGTCCGCGCTGATCGAATTGGCCGATCCGGCGATGACCGTCCGGGAGAACGGCGTGCGCTGCTGGATCCCGCCGACGGTGAGGGTCGCCTGGCTGGGGTTCGAGGTGAAGTTCAGCGTCACCGTCTTCGGCTGGAGGTCGATCGTCTTCGACCCGGTCCGGCCGGTCGAATCCGTCGCGGTCAGCGTCAGCTGCAGGTACGACGGGTATTCGTGGTCGGGGGCGACGAACGAGCCCGCGGCGACGCCGGGGAAGTCCTGGACGTTGTGGGTGTGGCAGGTGCCGTTGGCCGCGCAGTGCCGGATGGCCAGCCGCCAGGACAGGGCCGAGGGCGGCAGCTCGCCGTCCTGGGGGTCGACGGCGCGGCCGGAGAACGGCACGGTCTGCCCGACCGACCAGGTCAGCGTGGCCGCCGGGCTGTCGATCACCGGCACCGGGTCGAGCCCGGCCGGGGTCCCGGCGGTCACCCGCACGGTCGTGGTCGCCGACGCGCCGTGGGAGTCGGTGACCCGCAGCCCGGCGTCGACCGCCGCGGCGGTGGGGTAGGTCCAGGTGGGACGCGGGTCCGCGGAGTCGTCGTAGGCGCCGTCCGCGTCGAGGTCCCAGGCGTAGGCGAGCGTGTCGCCGGCGTCCGGGTCGGTGGAGCCGGTGCCGTCGAACTGCACGGTGAGCGGCGCCGGCCCGCTGGACGGCGTCGCGGTGGCCACGGCGACCGGCGGCCGGTTGGTGCCGCCGGCGTAGCTCACCCGGCGCAGCTCGCCGCTGCCCAGCGCGACGTAGAACAGGTCGCCGCCGGGACCGGTGAGCAGCTGCACCGGCGTGTTGACGCCGGTCACGAAGGGCACCAGCTTGCTCGGGCTGGGCTGCCCGGCGACGGTCTGCATCGCCCAGATGCAGCCGCGCGAGGAATCGGCGAAGAACAGCGCGCCGGCGTACTCGGCGGGGTAGTTGCTGCCCGACTCGAAGGCGATCCCGCTGATCGAGGAGCCACCGGTGGGACACGGGTCGGTCGCCACGACCTTGGCGCTGTGGTTGTAGGCGTAGTACGGCGCGGTCTGGCCGCCTGCCGAGTACAGCGATTCGCAGCGGTCGAGGTTCGCGCCGTCGTAGCCGGCCTGCCGGGCGGCGCCTTCGAAGCAGGGCCAGCCGAAGTTCTCCGCCACGGCGTCGCCGGCGTCCGCGACGCGGTTGATCTCTTCCCACGTGTTCCAGCCGACGTCACCGGCCCACAGTTCGCTCGTACCGGGCCGGAAGCCGAACCGGAACTGGTTGCGCGAGCCGTAGGCGATGATGCGCCGGGCGTTGGCGTCGGCGCTGCTCGCGAAGGGGTTGCCGGGCAGGCCGTCGCCGGTGTCGGGGTCGATGCGCAGGAGCGCGCCGTTGAGCAGCACCGGCTGCCCGGCGGCGCGGCGTGGGGACTGCGACCGCAGGGCGCCGCCGTCGGCCGACGGCGGGGCGAGGTTCGTGCCGGCGGGCGAAGGCGGGTCGGCGCAGGGGTTGCCGACCTGGCCGTAGTCGGCGAAGTTGAAGCTCGCGCCGTCACCGCCGCCCGCGTACAGGGCACCGTCCGGGCCGAAGGCCAGCGCGCCGACCGAATGGCTCGGGAACTGCTGGCACCAGTCGGTGACCAGCGGTTTCTCGCTGACGGCCGTTCCGTCCGGGCCCATCGTCAGCCGGGAGACGCGGCCGGTCACGACGCAGCCGGAGTCGGTCGCGCCGGGCGGCGTCGGGCACGTGTCGCCCCACTTCGGCGCGGTTCCGCCGGGGAGGGCGTCGAGGGTGTAGGAGACGTAGACGTACGGCCGCGCGGGGAAGGCCGGGTCGACCGCCAGCCCGAGCAGGCCGCGGTCCCAGAAGTCCTGGGTCGGGGTGCGCAGGTCGGCGAACACGGTCGCCGTCGGGTCGGCGAGGGAGTCGAACACCTTGACCAGGCCGCTCTTCTCGGCGACGAACACCCGTCCGTCGGGCGCGAAGGCGGCGGCGGTCGGCGAGCTGAGGCCGCCGATGGCGACCGTGTCGGTGAAGCCGGCGGGCACGGCGGCGGCGGGTGCCGCGACGGCCACGGCGAGCGCGCCGGCGAGGGGCACGACCACCCCCGCTGCCAGTGCGCGTCTTGATCTTCGGGAAACCGGGAAACGACGAAATCCCATCACGAACTCCTCGTGCGGCGGGGACCGGACTGGCGCGGACGCCGTCCCGTATGGCGCCGGAAGTCCGAAAGGTGTTACACCCCAGGCGAGAATGTGCACGAATCGCGTAATGCCCGCGGGAGGGAATAACCCACCGCCCCCGCGATCGCCCTCCGCCGAGCGCGCTCCACAGTGGACGGTCGGTGGTACAACGGGCGTACAAGGCCGGTGTACGGATTTTGGATCGCCGGCTGGCGTACTCGGGCCATGAGAACTCCGAAGGTCATCCTGCTCGCGCTGGCCGTGGCGGCCGGCGCACTGGCGCTGCCCGGGACGGCGAGCGCCGCCTACAGCGACCCGCTGACGACGACGGCCAAGCAGAGCCTCGTGTGGCACGCCACCCCGGCCGCCGCCCTGACCGCGCTGGACAACGCGCTGCCGAACGTCAGCATGAACACCGTCGTCAACGACACCAGCTACGACATGACCGGCTGTACCGCCGCGGAAAAGGCCGCGCTGCCCAAGGCGCCGGCGGCCACCAAGTCGATGTGCTGGGACGCCGACCGCGCCGGAACGACGACCTGGAGCCCCCAGGGCATCACGACCTCCGGCGACGCCGACGACGACGGCAAGTGGGGCGACGACAAGATCATCCTCTCCGGCTGGCACGGCACCGACGCACTCGGCCGCTACAACGACGCGCGGATCCAGGCGATCAACTACGACAACCCGGCTGCGCCGTCCTACCGGATGCTCTACCTGGCCGTGCCGAACAGCACCGGCTCCAGCTTCTCCGCGGCGCAGGCCCACATGGGCGGGATGGCCTGGTACGGCGACAAGATCTACGTGACGGCCGAAGGCAGCACCTCGACCGCCATCCGCGTGTTCAGCACCAAGCACATCCTGCAGCTGACCGACACGACGTCGAACTCGATCGGCAAGACCTCCGGCGGGTACGCCGCCTACACGTACAAGTACGCGATGATGCAGGTCGGCTACTACACCTACGCCGGTGGCACCTGCAGCATGGCCTCCGACACGGGCGTGCCGTGCTTCTCGTCGATGTCGCTGGACCGCAGCACCAGCCCGGCCAGCGTCGTGACGACGGAGTACTTCTCCGACCAGAGCCTCCACGGCCGTCTCTACCGCTACCCGCTGGGCACGGACTACCTGCTGGCGGCCTCGTCCGGCACGGTGGCCGCGACCGAAGCGCTGCGCAGCTCGGTCGGCAACATGCAGGGCGTGCTGTCTCACGACGGCAGGTGGTACGTCGCCCACAGCTCGGCGACGATCAACGGCCAGCTCTGGAGCCAGACGACGGCGAAGAGCAGCTCGGCGACCTGCGACGCCGGGACGGCGGCCTGCTGGGCGGTCCACCCGGAGGCCCTGACCTACGACTGGTCGACGGGCCTGGTGTGGTCCCAGTCCGAGTGGTCGACGGCCGACTGCGCGGCGAAGAACCAGACCTGCGGCCGCGCGGTGTTCGCGGTGCCGCTGTCCTCGCTGCCCGGGTGAGCCGGGTTCGCGGAACGGACCGTCCCGGTCCCGGGGCGGTGCGTTCCGGCGTTCAGGCGCCGGGGTGGCCGCAGGCGTAGACGTTGGCCGAAGCCAGCGTCACGCAGGCGGGGCAGGTGTTGACCGGCCGGTCGCGGCGGCCGAAGTACGGGTGGCGGGCACCGCACAGCGCCTGGATGACGTCCCCGGGGCGCGGGTCCGGGTGGCACCGGGGACAGTAGGCGTGCGCGGCGCGTTCGACGTCGGCGCTCATGTCAGCCGGGTACCCCGGGCGGCGCCGCGTCAACCCGCCGCCGCGGCCACACCGGCCGGCCGCCGCTGAAGCACCAGATCGCGATGACCGGGTCGCAGATCGCGCAGCCGAACGACGAGCCGTGGGCGAACGGCAGGATCGGCTGGCCCTTGAGGTGGTGGACGACGTCCCAGGCGGTGTGCAGCAGCCAGCCGATGCCGATGAACGTCCACGAGTCGAGCCCGCGGAGCGCGACGTAGGTCAGCACCGCGCAGAAGACCAGTTCCCAGGGCCCCAGCGCGCCGCCGGAGAGGTAGGCCGCGCCCGCGCCGCCGACCATGACGGCGTTGAAGCGCTGCCGGTGCCGGTCCGGGATCAGCGAGTTGAGCAGGACGTAGACGAGGCCGATGACGATCGGCGCGAAGATCTCGAGCACGACTCCGACGGTAGGAAGGGGACGTCCGGGCGGACAGTGGCTTGACGGTCAGCGGGCACCGGGATCTCGCCACCTGACCGCGAGCGGTCGTTCGTACCCGGACGGGCGCGTCGCGTACCCGCAGGGCCGGCCGGGCTGGTTCGTCCGGGCGGCTCAACCTCACCGCCGCGATTCGTCGTCGCGCACGAACGGTGCGGGCCGAAATCCTCCTAACGTCACCCCGATCGGGCGGTGACGAGGAGGCGGCGGGTGCGGACACTCTTGCGGGGCGGGCGGGTCGTCGATCCGGGGACCGGGTTCGACGGCGTCGCCGACGTGCTCCTCTCCGAGGCCGGGATCGAGGCCGTCGGCGCGGGGTTGACCGCGGAGGCCACCGAGGTCGACGTCACCGGGCTCGTCGTCGGCCCCGGGTTCGTCGACCTGCACAGCCACGTGCACTCCGTCGCCGGGCAGCGGCTGCAGGCGATGGACGGCGTCACCACCGCGCTCGACCTCGAAGCCGGCCTGATGCCCGTCGAGCGGGCCTACGCCGAAGCCGCCGCGGCCGGGCGGCCGCTGCACTACGGCTTCTCCGCCTCCTGGGGGGCGGCCCGGGCGCAGGTGCTGGCCGGGATCGAGCCCGACGCGAACATCGACAGCGGCTTGGCCGTCCTGGGCAACCCCGCGTGGCAACGGTCTTCCTCGTCGCAGGAGCTGGCCGCCTGGCTGTCCCTGCTGGACACCGAGCTCGCGGCCGGTGCCCTCGGGATCGGTGTCCTCATGGGCTACGCGCCCCAGACGGCCCCCGGCGAGTTCCTCGCCGTCGCCCACCTCGCCGCGATGGCCGGGGTGCCCACCTACACCCACGTGCGCGAGCTGGTCGAGGTCGATCCCGCGATCCCGGTCGACGGCTCGGCGGAGATCGCCGCGGCCGCGGGGGAGACGGGCGCCGCGATGCACCACTGCCACGTCAACAGCACCTCGGGCCACCACATCGACCGCGTCCTCGCCACCCTCGACGACGCCCGCCGCGCGGGCTCGCGCGTCACCGTCGAGGCCTACCCCTACGGCGCGGGCAGCACCGCGGTCGGTGCCGCGTTCATCGAACCGGATCGCCTGCGGCTCAAGGGACTCCGTCCGTCCAGTGTGGTCATGCTGGAAACCGGGGAACGCGTGCGCGACGAAGCCCGCCTGCGCCGGCTGCGCCGGGACGACCCGGGCGCGCCGTGCCTGCTGGAGTTCCTCGACGAGGAGAACCCCCGCGAACGCGCGCTCCTGCACCGGGCGCTGGCCTTTCCCGACGCCGTCGTCGCCAGCGACGCGATGCCGGTGGCCTGGCCGGACGGCCGCTCGGAAAGCACCGAGTGGCCGCTGCCGCCGGGCGGGCGGACGCACCCGCGCACGGCGGGCACCTTCGCCAAGACCCTGCGGCTGATGGTCCGCGAGACCGGCGCCTGGAGCTGGCTGGAAGCATTCCGGCGTTGTTCCTACCTGCCCTCGCGGCTCCTCGACGACGTCGCGCCCGCTGCCCGCCGCAAGGGCCGGCTGGCCGCCGGGGCCGACGCCGACGTCGTCGTCCTGGATCCCGGACGGATCACCGACACGGCCACCTACGCCGAGCCCACGCGGCCTTCGCTCGGTGTCCGGCACCTCTACGTGGCCGGGGTTCCGGTGGTCGCCGGCGGCGAACTCGACACCGCCGCCCTGCCGGGCCGGCCGCTGCGGGGTGAGCCCCGGTGAGCGAGCTGATCGCCGACATCGAAACGCTCGTCCGCTGCGAATCGCCTTCGTCGGACCTCGAGGCCGTCGCGCGCAGCGCCGAAACCGTCGCCGGCGTCGGCCGCCGCCTCCTCGGCGCCGAGCCGGAGCGCCTGGTCACCGACGGGTGCACGCACCTGCGGTGGCGGTTCGGCGACGGTCCGCCGCGCGTGCTGCTGCTCGGCCACCACGACACCGTGTGGCCGCTCGGCTCGCTGCGGACCCACCCCTTCGCCGTCGAGGACGGCATCCTGCGCGGCCCCGGGTGTTTCGACATGAAGGCCGGCGTCGTCATGGCCCTGCACGCCGCCGCGGCCCTGCCGGACCGCGCCGGCGTGGCCATCCTCGTCACCGGCGACGAAGAGATCGGGTCGCCGCTGTCCCGCGCGCTCATCGAGGAGGAGGCCCGAAGCTGCGCCGCGGTGTTCGTGCTCGAGGCCTCGGCCGACGGCGGGGCGCTGAAAACGCGCCGCAAAGGCGTTTCCCAGTACTGGATCGAGGTGGAAGGCCGGGCCGCGCACGCCGGGCTCGAACCCGAGAAGGGCGTCAACGCGGGGATCGAGGTGGCGCACCAGATCCTCGCGGTCGCCGCGCTCGCCGACGCCGGCCGCGGGACCACCGTCGTGCCGACCGCGCTGCGCGCCGGGACCACGACCAACACCGTGCCGGCCGCGGCGAGCGTCGCCGTCGACGCGCGCGTGTGGGACGTGGCCGAACAGGACCGCGTCGACCGGGCCGTGCGGAACCTGGCGCCGGTGCTGGCGGACGCGCGGATCCGCATCGCGGGCGGCATCAACCGGCCGCCGCTGGAGGCCGCGGCGTCGGCGGAGCTGTTCGAGCTCGCGGACGCACTCGCGGCCGGGTTGGGCATCGGGCCGCTCACCCAGGCCGCGGTCGGCGGTGCGTCGGACGGCAATTTCACGGCGGGACTGGGCATTCCGACGCTCGACGGGCTCGGCGCGGTGGGCGGGGGAGCGCACGCCGACGACGAACACGTCGTCGTCGCGGAGCTGCCCCGGCGGACCGCGCTGCTCGCCGCGCTCACCGAATCCGTGCTGGCGCAACGAAGTTCGTCGACGCCGACGAACCGGCACCGAGAATCCCGTACGGGACAACGGTGACGAGCGATGACCGTCCGGAAAGGATGGTGAGCGTGACAGAAGTCGTGACGAACACAGTGCCGCTGGTGCGGGACGAGGCCACCGCCGCGGCGGCCGGCGCCGCCCTCGCCTCGGGCGTCCGGATCCGGACCCTGGCCGAGGTCGCCGACCTGGCCGCGGTGTCCCGGCTCTTCGAGTCGATCTGGCGGCCCGCCCCGGGAAACCCGCTCGTGACGGCCGAACTGCTGCGGGCCATGGTCTCGGCGGGCAACTACGTCGCCGGGGCCTTCGACGGGCCCGAACTGCTCGGCGCCTGCTTCGGGTTCTTCGGTGAACCCGCGAAGGGAGGACTGCACAGCCACATCGCCGGCGTCGCCACGACCGGGCACGGCCGCGGCATCGGCTTCGCGCTCAAGCAGCACCAGCGCGCGTGGGCGCTGCGCCAGGGGGTCGCGCTGATCTCCTGGACGTTCGACCCGCTGGTGCGCCGCAACGCCCACTTCAACCTGACCAAGCTCGCCGGCCGCCCGGTGCGCTACCTGCCGGACTTCTACGGCCCGATGCAGGACGGCATCAACGGCACCGGCGACACCGACCGCCTGATGGTCGCCTGGGACCTGGCGAGCCCGGCCGTGCGGGCGGCCGCCGCCGGCCGGCCGGACCGGGTGGACGCGGCGGCGCTGCGGGCCGGGGGAGCGGCGGTCGCCCTGGCGGCGGGCTCCGACGGCGGACCGGTCACCGGCGCCGCGGACGCGCCGGTGGTGCTGGTCGCCGTCCCGGCCGACATCGAGGCGCTCCGGCGCACCGACCCGGACCAGGGCCGGGCGTGGCGGGTCGCGCTGCGGGAGGTGCTGGGCGGCCTGCTCGCCGAGGGCGCCGCGGTGACCGGATTCGATCGGGCCGGCTGGTACGTGCTGAACAAGGAGCCTTCGTCGTGAAACTCACCGGTGTGGAACTCCTCCGCGTGCGGATGCCACTGGTCGCCCCCTTCCGGACGTCGTTCGGGACCCAGTCCGCCCGCGAGCTGCTGCTCCTGCGTGCGGTGACGTCCGAGGGCGAAGGCTGGGGCGAGTGCGGGGCGATGGCGGACCCGCTCTACTCCTCGGAGTACATCGACGGCGTCGAACACGTGCTGCGGACCTTCCTCGTCCCGGCGCTGCTGGCGGCCGGGGAACTCACGGCGCACCGCGTCGCGCCGCTGCTGGCGAAGTTCAAGGGCCACCGGATGGCCAAGGCCGCCCTCGAGATGGCGGTCCTCGACGCCGAACTGCGCGCGCACGGCATGTCGTTCGGCGCCGCGCTCGGGTCCACATCGGACACCGTGCCGTGCGGGGTGTCCGTCGGGATCATGGAGTCGATCCCGCAGCTGCTGGACGTGGTCGGCGGCTACCTCGACGCCGGCTACCTCCGCATCAAGCTCAAGATCGAACCCGGCTGGGACGTCGAGCCGGTGCGCGCGGTCCGCGAGCGCTTCGGCGACGACATCCTGCTGCAGGTCGACGCGAACACCGCGTACACGCTCTCGGACGTCCCGCAGCTGCAACGGCTCGACCCGTTCGGGCTGCTGCTGATCGAGCAGCCGCTGGAGGAAGAAGACGTGCTGGGCCACGCCGAACTGGCCCGGCAGCTGCGGACGCCGATCTGCCTCGACGAGACCGTCGTTTCGGCGGCTTCGGCCGCCGCCGCGATCCGGCTCGGCGCCTGCGCGATCGTCAACATCAAGCCGAGCCGCGTGGGCGGCTACCTGGAGGCGCGGCGGGTGCACGACGTCTGTGCCGCGCACGGCGTCCCGGTCTGGTGCGGCGGGATGCTCGAAACCGGGCTGGGCCGGGCGGCCAACGTCGCGCTCGCGTCGCTGCCCGGGTTCACCCTGCCCGGCGACACCTCGGCGTCGGACCGGTTCTACCGCACCGACATCACCGAGCCGTTCGTGCTCGACGCCGGCCGGCTGCCGGTGCCGTCCGGCCCCGGCCTCGGCGTCACCCCGATCCCCGAGCGGCTGGCCGAGGTGACCACCGCGAAGTCCTGGCTCGCCTAGCGAAACGAGAGGTCCCCATGTCGAAACTCCCCGAGCTCTCCGCCTGGCTGGACACCCGGCTCCCCGCCCTGCTGGCCGAACACCACGTGCCGGGTGCGGCCGTCGCCGTGTACGCCGGCGGCGAAATCATCGACTCCGCCGCCGGGGTGCTCAACACGGGCACCGGCGTCGAAGCGGACACCGATTCGCTGTTCCAGATCGGCTCGATCACCAAGGTCTGGACGACGACGCTGGCCATGCAGCTCGTCGACGACGGCGTCCTCGACCTCGACCAGCCGGTCCGGCAGTACCTGCCGGAGTTCGTGCTCGGCGACGACGCCGCGGCCGCGCGGATCACCGTCCGGCAGCTGATGTGCCATACCGCCGGCTTCGAAGGGGACATCTTCACCGACACCGGCCGCGGCGCCGACTGCATCGAGAAGTACGTCGCCACCCTCGGCAACGTGCCCCAGCTGTTCGCCCCCGGCGAGATGTTCTCCTACAACAACGCGGCCTTCTGCGTGCTCGGCCGGCTCGTGGAAGTGCTGCGCGGCAAGACCTACGACGAATGCCTCCAGGACCACCTGTTCACGCCGCTCGGCCTGACGCACGCGGCGCCGAGCCCGTACGAGGCGATCCGGTTCCGCGCCGCGCTCGGGCACCTGACGGCCGAGCCCGGCGCCGACCCCGAACCCGCGGGCACCTGGGCGCTGGCGCCGTCCAACGCCCCGGCCGGGTCGATGCTCGCGATGCGCCCGCGGGACCTGGTGCAGTTCGCGGCCATGCACCTGCGGGACGGCGAAGGCCCTGACGGCACTCGCGTGCTGAGCGCCGAGAGCGCCCGCGCCATGCGCGAACGCCTGGTGGAGCTGCCCGAACTGGGCATCTTCGGCGACGCCTGGGGGCTCGGCTGGTCGCTGTTCGACGCGCCCGGCGGACCGGTGGTCGGCCACGACGGCGGCACGATCGGCCAGTCCGCGTTCCTCCGGCTGGCTCCCGGACACGACGTCGCGGTGGCCTTGCTGACCAACGGCGGCGACACGATCGCCGTCTACACCGAGGTCGTCGGGCACCTCCTGCGCGAGCTGACCGGGATCGAGCTGCGGGTGCCGCCGGTGCCCGACCCGGCTGCGCCGCGCATCGACGCCACGCGGTACGTGGGCGAATACTCGTCTTCGGTGGCGGACATCGTGGTCAGCCAGGACGACGACGGCCGGATCTGGGTCGAGCGCATCCCCAAGGGCATCTTCGCCGAGCTCGCCAAGCCGGAGAAGATCGAGCTCGTCGCACTGAACGGCGACACGCTGATCCTGGCCGAGCCGATGCAGGGCATGTACATCCCGCACGCCTTCGTCGGCGACGACGGCACCGGCCGCGCGCTGTACCTGCACACCGGGCGCGCCGACCGGCGGGTGACGGTGTGAGCGCCGTCGAAGCGGAGATCGCCGGCGTCTTCGCCGACGCGGGCGCGCGCGGGTTCCTGCACGCGCGGGAAATCGGCGGCGGGCCGGAAGTGGCCGTCGGCGCGGACGACCCGGTGGTGCTGGCGTCGGTGTTCAAGATCCCCGTCGCCGTCGCCTACGCCCGCGAAGTGGCCGCGGGGCGGCTCGACGAGACCGCCCGCACCCGCGTCGGCCCGCGCTACCGCATCGGCGGCATCGGCACCGCGGGCTGCGCCGACGACGTCGAAATGAGCTGGCGCGACCTCGCGCTGTTCATGCTGACGATGAGCGACAACGCCGCCACCGACGTCGTCTACCACCGGATCGGGGCGGCCGCCGTCGACCGCGTACTGGCCGACCTCGGGCTCCGCCGCACCCGGCTGGCCGGCTGCTGCGAGGACCTGTTCGCCTCGGTGCTCGCCGATCTGGGCGCGTCCGACGACGCCGACCTCGACGCGGTGTTCGCGGGCGCGACCCCCGAGCAGACGTGGAAGCTCGCGGTGCTGGACCCCGAGCGCACGACGTCGTCCACGCCACGGGAGATCACCGAGCTGCTCGACGCGGTGTGGACCGGCCGCGCCGGCGAACCGGCGGCGTGCGAGCGGGTCCGCTCGATGCTGGCCCGGCAGATCTGGCCCCACCGCCTCTCGTCCGGGTTCCCTTCGGACGTCACGATCGCGGCCAAGACCGGCACCCTGCCGGCGGTCCGCAACGAAGCCGGCGTCGTGTCGTTCCCGGACGGCCGCCGCTTCGCCGTCGCGGTGTTCACCCGCGCGAACTCCCTGGCCGAGCGCCAGCCCGCCATCGATGCGGCGATCGGCCGGGCCGGCCGGCTCGCCGTGGACCACCTGCGGAAGGAAACCCCATGACCCAGACACGGACGGCGGTGGTCCTGCTCGGCGCGCTCGCCCTCGCGGCCACCGCCTGCGGGGGCCCGGGCGGCGCCGACGCGGCCGGCGGCGCACTGGCCGACGGCAAGACGTTCAACCTCGGCATCGCCTCCGACCCCGGCAACCTCGACCCGCACATGTCGGTGCTGTCGGTCACCGGCCAGGTCGACCGGTTCCTCTACGACCCGCTGCTCGACCTCGCGCCCGACGGCAAGCCCGTCCCGCTGCTGGCCGAGAAGTGGGACGCCACGACGACCACGGCGTCCTTCACCCTGCGCCCGGGCATCACCTGCGCGGACGGCGCCCCGCTGACCGCCGCCGACGTCGCCGCGAACATCGGGTTCGTCGGCGACCCGGCGAACAAGTCGCCCTACGCCGGGCTGACCATCGCGGCGGGCACGAAGGCCACCGCCGACGAAGCCACCCGGACGATCACCGTCACCAGCGGCGCGCCCGACGCGTTCCTGCTCCGCAACGTCGGCAGCCTGCCGATCGTCTGCGCCAAGGGGCTGGCCGACCGGAAGCTGCTGGCCAAGGGCGGCAGCGGCACCGGCATGTTCGCCGTCTCCGAGGTCGTCCCGAACGACCACTACACGTTCACCCGCCGCAAGGACTACACCTGGGGGCCGGGGGACTGGAAGGCGCAGCAGGCCGGCCTGCCGGACAAGGTCGTCGCCCGGGTCATCCCGAACACCTCGACCGCGACGAACCTGCTGCTGTCCGGCGAGCTGAACGCCAGCCAGATCAACGGCCCGGACCGCCAGCGGCTCGAAGGCCGGAAGCTCTTCCACGCCGACTTCCTCGCGCCGCTCGGGGAGATCTTCTACAACCAGGCGCCCGGTCGTCCCGGACAGGACGAAGGGGTCCGGCGCGCGCTGACCCAGGCGCTCGACCTGGCCCAGCTCGGCAAGGTGCTGACCAACGGCACCGGCAAGCCGTCCCAGGGCCTGGTCACCGCCGAGCCGAAGGCGTGCCCGGGCGACACCGTCGCCGGCCACCTGCCGAACCACGACCCGGCCGCCGCGGCGGCCGCGTTGGACGCGGCGGGCTGGAAGGCGGGCCCGGACGGCGTGCGCGCCAAGGGCGGCAAGCGCCTGGCCCTCACCGTCCTCTACGGCACCCAGCTCGGCCCGACGATGGCCCCCACCGCCGAACTGGTCCAGCAGACCTGGAAGACCCTCGGCGCCGAGGTCACGCTCAAGGCCGTCGACAGCCCCGGCCTGTCCCAGGTGCTCTTCGGCACCGGGGAGTGGGAGGTCTCGCTCGGACCGGTCGGGCTCACCCTGCCCAGCCAGCTCGTGCCGTTCGTGTCCGGCCCGGCCGCGCCGGACGGGACCAACTTCGGCCACATCGCCAACCCGGGGTACGAGCAGGCCGTGAAGCAGGCGGCCGCGATGGCCGGTACCGCCAGCTGCCCGGCCTGGCAGGCCGCCGAGACCGCGCTGGTGAAGCGCGTCGACGTGGTGCCCTACATCGACTCGGTGGTGCCGATCTACGCGAGCGGTGCGCGGTTCGAGGTCGGCCAGGGCAGCATCACGCCGTCGTCGATCCGGATGTACGCGCGATGACCACGGCGGCGGCACCCGCGCGCCTGCGGGGCGGACCGTGGCCGGCGTTCGCCGCGCGGCGGCTGACCCGGTTCGCCGTCTCGCTGTGGGCGCTGGTCACCGCGGCCTTCCTGATGATCCACCTGGTGCCCGGCGACCCCGTCCGGGCCGCGCTCGGCCTGACCGCCCCGGCCGACCTGGTCCGGGCGAAGCGGCTGGAGCTCGGCCTGGACGACCCGCTGTGGGTGCAGTACGGGCACTACCTGCGGGGGCTGTTCACCGGGGACCTCGGGACGTCGATGGCGAGCGGCCAGGCGGTCACCCAGGTGATCGGCGACCGGCTGCCGTCGACCCTGCAGCTGGCGATCCCGGCGTTCGCGGTCGTCGTCGCGGTGGCCGTGCCGGTCGGCGTCACCTTCGCGGTGCTGACCCGCGGTGGCCGCCGCCGGGGCGCGGAGCTGGGGTTCACGTGGGTGAGCGTGCTGCTCGGTGCCGTCCCCGAATTCCTGATCGCGGTCGCGCTGGTGGCGCTGCTCGCCGTCGGGCTCGGCTGGTTCCCGGTGGCCGGCAGCGACGACGTGAGCGCCTACGTCCTGCCGGTGGCGGCGCTGGCGGCCGGGCCGGCGGCGGTGCTCTCCCGGATGCTCCGGATCGAGCTGCTCGCGGTGCTGGGCGCCGACTTCGTCCGCACCGCGCGGGCGAAGCGGCTGCCCGCGCGGCTGGTCTACGTCCGGCACGCGCTGCCCAACGCCGTGACCGCGACGCTGACGCTGGGCGGGCTGATGCTGACCGGGATGGTGGCGGGCACGGTGCTGGTGGAGAACGTGTTCGCCTGGCCCGGCCTCGGCTCGACGATCGTGCAGTCGATCCTGCAGAAGGACTACCCGCTGGTGCAGGGGATCGTGCTCGTCTACGGCGTCGGCGTGCTGCTGGTGAACCTGCTGGTCGACGTCGTGCTCGGGCTGCTCGACCCGCGCTCGGCCATTCGGGAGGCGTGAGATGGCTCGACGCGGATCGTGGACGGCGGCCGTGCGCACGCCGGTGGGCGCGTGTTCGGCGGTGCTGCTGGCGCTGGTCGTCGTCCTGGCGGCACTGGCCCCGCTGCTGTGGGGCGACGGCGCGGGCGCGATCGACACCGACGCGATCGGCCAGGGCCCGTCCGGGGCACACCCGTTCGGCACCGACTCGCTCGGCCGCGACCTGCTGCTGCGCACGCTGGTCGCGACCCGGCTCTCGGTGGGGCTGGCCGTGCTCGCCACCGCGATCGGCGCCGGCACCGGCGTCGTCCTCGGGACGTTGCCGTCCGTGCTGCCCCGCCGGGCCGGCCGGCTGCTCACCGCGGTCGTCGACATCGCCGTCGCGTTCCCCGGGCTGCTGCTGGCCCTGTTCCTCGCGGTGATCTTCGGCGTCGGCACGCAGGGTGCGGTGCTGGCGATCGGCTTCGCGATGGCGCCGGCGTTCGCCCGGCTCGTCCAGACGCTTTCGGCGTCAGTCTCCGGACGCGATTTCGTGGCCGCGGCCCGGATCGCCGGGGTCGGCCGGATCCGGCTGCTGGCCCGGCACGTGCTGCCCAACATCGGCGAGCCGCTCGTCGTCAACGCGACCATCGGGGCGGGCTCGGCGCTGCTGGCCTTCGCCGGGCTGTCGTTCCTCGGGATCGGCGTCCAGGCGCCGGACTACGACTGGGGACGGCTGCTGCGCGAAGGCTTGGACGGCATCTACGTCAACCCGGCGGCCGCACTCGGCCCCGCCGCGGCGGTGGTGCTGGCCGGGCTGGCGTTCAACCTGGTCGGCGAAACGGTCGCGGCGGTGGTCGGCGTCCGGACGCGCGTGACGCGGCGCGGGGCGCCCCCGGCACCGGCGGCCCGGCCCGCGGCCGTGGACCGGTCCGCGGACGCCGTGCTCGTGGTGGAGAACCTCCGGGTGGCGTTCCCCGGCCCGGACAGCTGGACGGTCCCGGTGCGCGGCGTCAGCTTCAGCGTCCGCGCAGGCGAAGCGATCGGCGTCGTCGGCGAGTCCGGTTCCGGCAAGAGCCTGACCGCGCTGGCCGTGTCCCGGCTGGTCGAAGCCCCCGGCGTGGTCACCGCCGACCGGCTCGAGTTCGCCGGCAAACCCCTCGACACCGCGTCGGACCGGGAGCTCGGCACGGCACTGGCCATGGTGTTCCAGGACCCGATGACGTCGTTCAACCCGGCCCGCCGCGTCGGCGGCCAGCTGGCCGAGGTGTCCGAGCAGCACCACGGCCTGTCCCGGCGCCAGGCGTTCGCCCGCGCGGTGGACCGGCTGGCCGCGGTCCGCGTCCCGGCGGCCGAGCGGCGGGCGCGGCAGTACCCGCACGAGTTCTCCGGCGGGATGCGGCAGCGCGCGATGATCGGGATGGGCCTGATGGGCCGTCCGAAGCTGATCGTCGCCGACGAGCCGACGACCGCCCTCGACGTCACCGTGCAGCGGCAGGTGCTGCGCCTGCTGGCCCGCACGCGCGAAGCCGAAGGCGCGGCGATCCTGCTCATCAGCCACGACATCGCCGTCGTTTCGCAGACGTGCGAACGGATGCTGGTGATGTACGCCGGCCGGATCGTCGAGGACCTGCCGACCGGGACCCCCGCCCGGCACCCGTACACGCGGGCGCTGCTGGCCACGACCGTCGACCTCGAGACCGATCGCGACCAGCCCCTCGAAGTGATCCCCGGCCGCCCGCCCGAACCCGACCGCGTGCCCGACGGGTGCGCGTTTGCGGCCCGGTGCCCGCTGGCTTCGGAGCGCTGCCGCACCGAAGACCCGGTGCTCGAGCCGGCGGGCGACGGCCACCGGGTCGCCTGCTGGCACCCGCAGGTCACCGTCCTTTCCGGACCGAACCACGAGGAAGGTGCCGCATGAGCGCACTGGAGTTCGACGCGGTGAGCGTCCGGTACGGCAGGCTCACCGCGGTCGACGGCGTCAGCCTGACCGTCCCTTCCGGACAGGTCGTCGGCCTGGTCGGCGAATCCGGCTCCGGCAAGTCCACCCTGGCCAAGGCGGCCGCGGGCCTCGCGCCGGTCAGCGCGGGGCGCGTGCTGCTCGACGGCGTCGACGTGCGGCGGCTCCCGCGGCGCCGTCCGCTGCAGATGGTGTTCCAGGACCCGTATTCGTCCCTGGACCCGCGGATGGCGATCGGCGAGTCGATCACCGAGGCGATGCCGCCGGGCGCGTCCCGCGCCGAACGGCGGGCCGAGGTCGCCCGGCTGCTCGAACTGGTGAACCTCGACCCGGACCGCGCCGCGGCGCTGCCCGGCCGGCTCTCCGGCGGCCAGCGCCAGCGCGTCGCGCTCGCCCGGGCGCTGGCGGGGCGGCCGAAGGTGCTGATCGCCGACGAGATCACCTCCGCCCTCGACGTGTCGGTGCAGGGCGCGGTGCTCAACCTCGTCCGGGAGGTGCAGCGGCGGCTGGCGCTGTCGATGCTGTTCATCTCGCACAACCTCGCCGTGGTGCGCTACGTCAGCGACGTCGTCGCGGTGATGTACCTCGGCCGGATCGTCGAGGCCGGGCCGGCCGAGCAGGTCCTCACCGATCCGAAACACCCCTACACGCGGGACCTGCTGGCCGCCGCGCCGTCCGCCCGCCGGAACCTGCTCGACGACGCCGGCGACGACGTGCTCGCCGACACCGAACCGGCCGACCCGCACCACCCGCCGTCCGGGTGCCGGTACCACCCGCGCTGCCCGATCGGGCCGCTCGTGCACACCGGCCGCACCGTCTGCGTCACCGCCGACCCGGCGGGCGACGCCGGCGACCGGCCCCACCACGCCGCCTGCCACTTCGCCGCGTGAGACCGCTATCCCACAAGGAGATCCGCATGACCCGACGTCCGGGCCCCGACGACCTGTACGCCTTCGAGTTCCCCGAGCAACCGGCGATTTCGCCCGACGGCAGCCGGATCGCGTACGTGCTGCGCACCGCCGACCGCGAACGCGACGAAGACGCCCGTTCCCTCTGGCTGGTCCCCACCGGAACCGGTGAGGCGCGCCGGCTCACCCGCGGCCCGGCCGACCTGGCCCCGGTGTGGTCGCCGGACGGCACGCGGCTGGCGTTCCTGCGTGCCCAGGACGGCCCGGCGCAGCTGTGGCTGCTCCCGGCGGACGGTGGCGAACCCGAGCAGGTGACCAGCCTCCCGCTCGGTGCGGGCACCCCGGTCTGGCGCCCGGACGGCGCCGAGATCGCCTTCGCCGCCCCGGTCGACCTGGCCGCGGACGAGGGGGAGGACGCGGCCGCCCGTGGCCGCCGCGCCGGCGCCCCGGTGGTCGCCGACCGCGTCGACTTCAAGGCCGACGGCGCCGGGCTGCTGCGGACGCTGCGCAAGCACGTCCACGTCCTCGACGTCGCCACCGGCGAGGTCCGCCAGGTGACGGCGGGGGACTGGCACGCCGGCGACCCCGCGTGGTCGCCGGACGGCCGGTCGCTGGCCTTCCCGGCGGGGCCCGACGCCGACGCCGACCTGACCTTCCGCTCCGGCGCGTACGTCCTCGAGCCCGGTGACCGCGCGAGCGAACCGCGGCTGATCGGCTCCGGCGACGGCATGTGCGGCGCGGTCGCCTGGACCGCCGACGGCCGCGCGCTGCTCGCCGTCGGCCGCCGCGACACCGCACCCGGGCACCTCGGGCTGCAGCGGCTCCCGTTGGACGGCGGGGAACCGATCGACCTGGCCGCGCCGCTGGACCGGAACGTCATGCCGGGCGCCCCGGGCTACCCCGGTGCGCTCCCGCAGCTTTCCGGGTCCACCGTGCTGTTCTGCGCCCGCGACCGGGGTTACACGCACCTGTACGCGGTCGATCCCGAAGGCGGCGAGCCGCGGCTGGTGTTCGGCAGCACGGGCACCGCCGTCGCGGCGATGTCCGTCGCCGGGGACACGGCGGCGATCGTGCTCGCCACCGCGTCGTCCTACGGGGAGATCGCGACGGTCGACGTCGCCACGGGAACGGTCGAAGTGCGCACCGCGCACGCGCCGGCCGACCTCGAACCGTTCACCCACGAGGAGCGCGAGTTCACGATCTCCGACGGCACGGTCGTGGCCGGCTGGCTGCTGCGCGACCCGGCCTGCACCGGGCCGCGCCCGCTGCTGCTGGACATCCACGGCGGCCCGCACAACGCCTGGAACGGCACCGCCGACGCCGTCCACCTCTACCACCAGGAACTGGTCGCCCGCGGCTGGGCGGTGCTGCTGCTCAACCCGCGCGGCAGCGACGGCTACGGCGAAGCGTTCTACACCGCGGCGGTGGGCGCCTGGGGCCTCGCCGACGCCAAGGACTTCCTCGAGCCGCTGGACACCCTCGTCGCCGAGGGCGTGGCCGACGCGCGCCGGCTCGCCGTGACCGGCTACAGCTACGGCGGCTTCATGACCTGCTACCTGACCAGCCGCGACGACCGTTTCGCCGCCGCGGTCGCCGGTGGGGTGGTCAGCGACGTCGTCAGCATGGCCGGCACGTCCGACAGCGGCCACTACCTCGGCGTCGCCGAACTCGGCGCCCTCCCCTCGGAGAACCCGGCGCACTACGCGGCCCTCTCCCCGTTGTCCCAGGTGGAAAAGGTGCGCACGCCGACCCTGGTGGTGCACGGCGCCGCCGACGACCGGTGCCCCGCCGGGCAGGCCGAGCAGTGGTTCACCGCGCTGCGCGGCCAGGGCGTGCCCGCGCGCCTGGTGCTCTATCCCGGCGCGTCGCACCTGTTCATCCTCGACGGGAAACCGTCGCACCGGCGGGACTTCAACCGGCGGATCGTCGACTGGGTCACGCAGTACGCGGGCGAGCCCGGGAAGCCGGCGCAGGTGCCCCTCGACGCCGCGCACTGGCGGCGGCGGCTGGCCGCGCTCGCGCGCAAGCACCGCGTTACGGGCGCGTCGCTGGGCATCCTGCGCGGCGACGACCAGGTGCTGGCGAGCCACGGCGTCCTGAACACCGCCACGGGGGTCGAGGTCACCGACGACTCGGTGTTCCAGATCGGCTCGATCACCAAGGTGTGGACGGCGACGGTGGCGATGCAGCTGGTCGACGAGGGCCGGGTGACGCTGGACGCGCCGATCGCGGACGTGCTGCCCGAGCTGCGGCTGGCCGACCCCGACGTCACCAAGCAGGTGACCCTGCGGCACCTGCTCACCCACACGAGTGGCATCGACGGCGACGTTTTCACCGACACCGGCCGCGGCGACGACTGCCTGGAGAAGTTCGTCGGCCTGCTGGACGAGGTCGCGCAGAACCACCCGCTCGGCGCGACGCTGTCCTACTGCAACTCCGGGTTCGTCCTGGCGGGCCGGGTGATCGAGAAGCTCACCGGGCAGACGTGGGACGCGGCACTGCGCGACCGGCTGTTCACCCCACTGGGCCTCACCCACACGGGGACGTTGCCGGAGGAGGCCCTGCTGCACCGAGCGGCGATGGGCCACGTCGCGGCGGGCGACGGCGAGCCGCAGCCGGCCCCGGCGTGGGGCCTGCCGCGTTCGGCGGGCCCGGCGGGGCTGATCACGGCGTCGGCGGCGGACGTCCTGGCGTTCGCCCGCATGCACCTGGCCGGCGGGCGCGGCGTGCTGTCGGAGGCGTCGGCGGCGGCGATGACCGAGTGGCAGGCGGACATGCCGGACAAGCACACCCTCGGCGACTCGTGGGGCCTCGGCTGGATCCGGTTCGACTGGGACGGCCACCGCGTGATCGGCCACGACGGCAACACGATCGGGCAGTCGGCGTTCCTGCGGCTGCTGCCTTCGCACGGACTGGCGGTCACGCTGCTCACCAACGGCGGCAACACGCGCGACCTGTACGAGGAGCTGTACCGCGAGATCTTCGCCGAGCTGGCCGGGGTGGCGCTGCCGCCGCCGTCCGCGCCTGCCGCCGAGCCGCCGTCGGTGGACGCCGCCGACTTCGTCGGGGTCTACGAGCGGGCGTCGATGCGGATCGAGGTGTTCGAAGGGGAATCGGGCCTGCGGATGCGGCAGACGGTCACCGGCCCGATCGCCGCACTGGTCCCGGAGCCGACAACGGAACACGACCTGATCCCCGTGGGCGGTTCCCGGTTCGTCTTCCGCGAGCCGGGAGCGCGATCGTGGATCTCGGCGACGTTCTATTCCCTGCCGACGGGCGAGCGGTACCTGCACAGCGGCGTCCGGGCGACCCCGAAGGTGCCGGCATGAGCCGGGTCACGTCGGGGAACACCGGCTGACCCGGGGCGTTGTAAGGGGTGTCGGTACGGCGGAGTCCCCGGGCCTCACCCCTTGCCTTCACGGAACACCAGTTCGGCTGGAGCCGTGTCGTGCCTTTCGCCGCGAGGCGACCCCCGTACCGGCCTCGAACTCCCGCTTCCGCTCGCAGGTCTCCCCCCAGCCTTCGCCGAGCGGAAGCGGGACTTTTTCGTCGGTGGACCGGGTGCCCGCCGGATCAGCCAGCTGCCCGCGAAGGCCAGTGAACCGACGATTCCCGCCACGATGAACGCGGCCCGCAGGCCCGAGGCGTCCGGGCTGCCCGCGGCCGCGTCGTGGCGGGCGGTGGAGAGCGCCTCGATCTCGGTGGCGTCGCCGAGAGCGGTGCTTCCGTCAGTGCGCCGAACCGGCCGGGGAAATCGGTCCCCGCCGGATCAGCCAGCTGCCCGCGAACGCCAGTGAACCGACGATTCCTGCCACGATGAACGCGGCCCGCAGGCCCGAGGCGTCCGGGCTGCCCGCGGCCGCGTCGTGGCTGCCCACCGTCGCCACGCTCACGAACACCGCTGTGCCGAGGGCGCCCGCCACCTGCTGGAGCGTCGAGAGGATCGCGCTGCCGTGGGAATACAGGTGGTCGGGGAGCACGCCGAGCGACTCGGTGAACAGCGGCGTCATCATCAGGCCGAGCCCGGCCATCATCAGCACATGGATCCCGATCACCGCGATCAGCGGGGAGTCCGGCCCCAGCACCGCGAACAGCCACAGCGAAGCCGCCATCGCCGCCGCGCCGGGGATGACCAGCGGGCGCCCGCCGACCTTGTCGAACAGGGCGCCGACCGGGCGGCCCAGCAGGCCCAGCACCAGCCCGCCGGGCAGCATGGCCAGCCCGCTGACGAACGTGCTCGCGTGCAGCACCGTCTGCAGGTAGAGCGGCAGCAGGATCGCCGCGGCGCCGATCAGGCACACGAACAGCAGCGCCGTCAGCACCAGCGCGACGACGAAGCTGCGGTGGGTGAACGGCCGCAGGTCGAGCAGGGCCCGGTCCCGGCGCTGCAGCCGCAGCTGCCGCCAGGTGAACACCGCCAGCGCGGCGATCCCGACGACGATCGGGACCCAGCCCGGCACCAGCGGCGCGGCCCCGTCCCCCGCACCGCTCGAGGACAGGCCGTACAACACCCCGCCGAAGCCGAGCGCCGACAGCAGCACGGACGGCAGGTCCAGCGGCACCCGGCGGCGTTCGCCGTCCAGGTGCAGCAGCAGTGCGCCGGCCACCAGGGCGGCGACCGACAGCGGCAGCACGATCCAGAACATCCACCGCCAGCCCAGCGACGACAGCACCGCACCGCCGATCGTCGGCCCGATGGCCGGCGCGACCGCGATGACGATGGTGATCGTGCCCATCGTCGCGCCGCGCCGCTCCGGCGGCACCAGCCGCATCACGGTCGTCATCAGCAGCGGCAGCATCACCGCCGTGCCGCACGCCTGCACCACCCGGCCGGCCATCAGCAGCCCGAACCCGGGCGCGAGCGCGCTCAGCAGCGTGCCCAGGCTGAACGCCGACAGCGAGAACAGGAACACCTGCCGCGGCGAGAACCGCTCCAGCAGGAACCCGGTGGTGGGAATGACGACGGCCATGGTCAGCAGGAAGCCGCTGGTCAGCCACTGCACGGTGGTCGTCGGTACGTGGAGGTCGACGGTCAGGTCCCGCAGCGCGACGCTCAGGATCGTCTCGTTCAGGATCATCACGAACGCCGAGAGCACGAGGACCCCGATGAGGAGTCCCGCGCGCGCCGGAGGGCGGTTCACGTCGGCGGGCGGGCTGGACACGGTTTCGGTCATCGGGGTGGGACTCTCCTGGTCGGCCGGGACGGCCGCGGTGCACACGGGACGTCCTTCGCAGTGTGCCCGTTTCCGGCGCTTCCTGTCAGGCGGTTTTCCGGATGGCGGACCCCCTGCGAAGCCGCTTCCGGCGTCCGATATGCTTCCACCAGTACGAAGTTCCGCAGCGCGCGATTAGCTCAGCGGGAGAGCGCTTCCCTGACACGGAAGAGGTCACTGGTTCAATCCCAGTATCGCGCACCACGAGTCCACCCCCGGATTTCGTGGCAGTTCGTACCACGGGCGATTAGCTCAGGGGGAGAGCGCTTCGTTCACACCGAAGAGGTCACTGGTTCGATCCCAGTATCGCCCACCAGATCAGCGAAGAAGGCCCCGTCCGCGGACGGGGCCTTCTTCTGTTCGGTCCACTTCGGACTCCGCGATCACAGCAGGCGGCGTTGCAGCACGTCGGCCAGGACCGTGTGGACCATTTTCGCCAGTTCCCCGTGGTCGGGCAGGGTTCCCCGGCGGCGGCCCGCGAAGAGCAGGTGGGCCGCGCCGATCAAGGACAAGGCCAAGGAGTCCACTTCGGCGTCCACGGCGATGCGACCCTGTTCGCGTTCGGCTGACAGGTAACCCGAAAGCATGGCGCGTGCCTCCGTCAGGACCGGGAGGCCGGTCTGCCGGCGCAGGCGGGCGCGCAGTTCGTCGCGGAAGAAGATCAGGCCCGTCAAGGCCACCGACACGGGGTCGAACAGCTCGATCAGGGCGTCGACGACGTTTTCGGCCACCGTCCGGGTGCCGGCGGCCGCCTGCAGGAGGGCGGCCTGGTCGGCCAAGCGGGTGATGCGGTCGCGGACGAGCTCCGCCAGGAAGTCGTCGAAGTCGGCGAAGTGGCGGTGCAGCACGCCTTTGGCGACGTCCGCCTCGGTGGTCACCGCGCGGCTGGTCAGCGCGTTCGGCCCGGCGCGCAGGAGCACCCGCTCGGCCGCGTCGAACAGCTGCTTGCGCACATCGCGCAGGTGGACCCCGGTCGGCATGGTGACCATTCTCCGGCACGCCCGCCGGTTGTCCTAGTGGGCGAGTGCCCATTAAGGTGGGCGCATGCCCACTCAACCTCATGAAGCACGCTCGATGGCGGAGTCCTTCGGGAGCGACGCCGAACGCTACGACCGCGCGCGGCCGGCGTACCCGCGCGAACTGGTGGACCGGATCGTCGCCGCGAGTGCCGGCACCGACGTCCTGGACGTCGGCTGCGGAACGGGCATCGAGGCGCGCCAGTTCCGCGCCGCGGGGTGCCGGGTGCTCGGTATCGACCCCGACGCGCGGATGGCCGGCTTCGCGCGCCGGAGCGGACTCGACGTCGAGGTGGCCAAGTTCGAGGACTGGGAGCCGGCCGGCCGCACGTTCGACGCCGTCGTCGCCGGGCAGGCGTGGCACTGGGTGGACCCGGTGGCGGGCCCGGCCAAGGCGGCGCGAGTCCTGCGGCCCGGCGGGCTGCTCGCCGTGTTCGCCCACGTGTTCCAGCCGCCGGCGGAGGTGGCGGAGGCGTTCTCCGCGGCGTGCCGTCGCGTGCTGCCGGGCCTGCCGTTCGCGGCGGAGTCCCGCCCGGCCGCGGAGATCTACGACGTGATGTTCACCGGCTTCGCCGACGCGATCGCGAAGGCGGCCGGCTTCGGCGCCCCGGACCGCTGGCGCTTCGAGTGGGAGCGGACGTACACGCGCGACGAATGGCTGGACTTCCTGCCCACGACGGGCGGCTTGACCCGGCTGCCGCCGGCGGAACTGGCCGAGGTCCTCACCGACGTCGGCGCGGCCGTCGACGAGCTCGGCGGCAGCTTCGTGCTGCCGTACACGACCCTGGCGGTGGTGGCGCACACGGCTTGACAAGAAGTGCGGCCCGAGACGCGGCGGCGGAGCGGCCGGTCGGGTGGTGCGCCGGGTCAGACGCTGCGCAGCACCGAAACCACCGCGCCGAGGATCACCGCGCGGTCGCCGTCGATGACGTCGTACGCCGGGTTGCGGGGCTCCAGGTACACGTGGCCGTCGCGGCGGCGGTAGACCTTGACCGTCGCCTCTTCGTCGATCATCGCCGCCACGATCTGGCCCGAGTGGGCCTCCGACTGCTGCTTGACCACGACGATGTCGCCGTCGCAGATGGCCGCGTCGATCATCGAGTCGCCGCGGACGCGCAGGCCGAACACCGTGCCGCGGCCGGTCAGGTCCCGCGGCAGCTTGAGGACGTCGTCGGTGTGCTCGACCGCCGAGATCGGCGTGCCGGCCGCGATGTCGCCCACCACCGGGACCGGCACCGAATCGCCGTCCCCGGCCGATGACGAGCCGCCGAGGAACGCGCGGACGTCGATCGGCCGTGACACCGTGGCCCCGCGGCGCAGGAAGCCCTTGTCTTCGAGGCTCGCCAGGTGCTTCGACACCGACGACGTCGACTGCAGGCCGACCGCCTCGCCGATCTCGCGCGTGCTGGGGGAGTAGCCGTGCTGGACCACCCAGTCCCGGATCGCCGCCAGGATCCGCTGCTGCCGCTCCGGCAGGGCCGTCGTGTCGAGGTGCTCGAACGTGTCGTCGTAGGTGGTCACCGGCGTGATCCTAGAGGCACGCGCACCGCGCCCCGCCGCCGGTCCGCACCGCCCGGTCCCGCTCACCGGAACACCGGGTGACAGTTGGCGCCTTACCAACATTGACTCCGGCTTTGCCAGCCGTTGACCTGCGCAACGATTCGACGTATGGTCTAGACCACAATTTTCCTTCGCTCGTAACCCTTCCCGTCGCGGCGGGCCTCGCGGCGAGGCCGGTACCGCGGTTCCGCCGTGCCCGGCGGCGGGAGGCGAGCCTGTCCCCGAAGGAGCTGGTATGAACCGCAAACTGGTCGCGGCCGCCGTGGGTGCTCTCCTCGCCCCGGTGCTGGTGGTGCTCAACCCCGCCGGGATCGCGAGTGCGCACGGCTACGTCAGCTCGCCGGCCAGCCGGCAGGCGCAGTGCGCCCAGCACATCGTGCAGTGCGGGCAGATCCAGTACGAACCCCAGAGCGTCGAAGGCCCCAAAGGCCTGCACTCCTGCAACGGGGGCGTTTCCCAGTTCGCCGAGCTGAACGACAACAACAAGGGCTGGCGCGCCGCGAGCGTGGGCCGCACGGTGACCTTCACCTGGACCTTCACCGCCCGCCACCGCACGTCGAACTACCAGTACTTCATCGGCAGCCAGAAGATCGCCGAGGTGAGCGGCAACAACCAGCAGCCGCCGGCGACGGTCGCGCACCAGGTGAACCTGGGCAGCCACACGGGCCGCCAGACGGTGCTCGCGGTGTGGAACATCGCCGACACGGCGAACGCGTTCTACGCCTGCATCGACCTGCAGGTCAGCTGAAGCCACGACGGCGGAAGTCGACTGCGGAAGTCCACTGTGGCCGGACGGGCCGTGTCACCCCCTCGGTGACACGGGCCGCCCGGTCTGCTTGGCGGTGACGAACCGCTTGCGCAGCTCGACCACCTCCGTCAACGCGGCCAGGGCCTCGGCCTGGCGCCCCACGGCGCACAGCAGCACGGCGTGGTTCTCGAGGGCGGCCGCGAGCATCCTCAGCAGGGCCCCCGTCGGCACCCACCGCTGTCCGGGATCGTCGGAGGGACGGCGGAGTTCGACGGCCTCCGCGCTCGCCCGGACGCCTTCACCGGCGAAGCCGAGGTCGAGCAGCTGCAGGGACTTGTTCAGCAGGCAGTCGGCCAGCGGCCCGGCCCGGTAGAACCCGGGGGTCTGCCGGTCGAGCTGCCGGTAGACGGCTTCGGCGTCGGTGATCGCCGACAGCGCGTCGTCCGGCCGGCCGGCTTCGTTGAGGTGGTGCGCCTGGGTCAGCAGGCCGGAACCCAGCTCCATCAGCTCGACGTCCGGGTGGTACTCGCCCAGGACGGCGGCGAGGCCGGACGTCCGGTCGTGGGACGCCGGGGACGCGGCCGTGAGCTCGCGGAGTTCTTCGGTCAGCTCACGCAGACCGCGTTCCGGGTGCGCGGCCGCCCGTGCGGCGACCGCCGCGAGCACCAGGGGCTGCCCGCCGCAGAAGGCCAGGAGCTCGTCCGCCCCCTCGTCGGCCGCGCGCTGCGCCCCGATCGAGGCGGCCAGGATCTGCCGGGCGTCGCTGTCCGGCAGGGGCGCGAGCGCCAGGCTCTCCGCGCCGGACCCGACGGCCACGCCGCTGAGCCGGTGCCGGCTGGTGATCAGGACGGCACCGGCCGGGTTGCCCGGGAGCAAGGGCTGCACCTGGTTGGAGTCGCGGGCGTTGTCGAGCACGACGAGCAGCCGCTTGCCGGCCACGGCACGCCGGTACAGCGCGGCCCGGTCGTCGACCCCGCCCGGGATTTCACCGGGCGCGACGCCCAGCGAGAGCAGGAAGTCGTGCAGCACGTCGGACGGCGCTTGCGCCCCGGCGTTCGTGCCGAACCCCCGCAGGTCGGCGAGCAGCTGCCCGTCGGGGAACCCTGTGCTGTGCCCGGCGGCCCAGCGCCACGCCAGGAACGTCTTGCCGATGCCGCGCGGGCCGTGCACCACGACGACGTGCCGGCCGTGGGGGCCGGTCAGGCCGGCCGTGAGGTCGCGCAGCTCCGCCACCCGGCCGACGAAGGACCCGAAGTCGACGGGCCGCAGCCGGGGCGGCGACGAGGTCCGGTGCGGTTTCGCCGCGGGATCGGCGGCCATCGCGACCAGCAGCTCGCCTTCGCCGGCGGTCAGACCCAGCGTCTGCACCACGCGGCGCACGGACGGCCCGTGCGGCTGCCCGCGGCCGCCGGTTTCCCACCGGCGGATGGTCCGGATCGAGACGCCGGCCGCTTCGGCCAGCCGTTCCTGCGTGAACCCCGCCCGGATCCGGTGCCGGCGGAGCAGCGCGCCCCAACGTGCCGTCACTCGCCCTCCCCGTCCGCCGGCTCTTCCCCCGTGCCGACGTCGTTCCATGATGCCGGGGCGGGGCCGCCGGAGACCAGGCCGTGGACCGGTCAGGCGTGACCGGGTGTCCGTCACCGTCCGGACGCGGAGGGTGACGGCGGATGGCCCGGAGGTGCGGATCCGGACGGTCCACGGCGCCGCGCCCTGGCTGCGGGGAGGTCCGGGAACAGCCGCCCGGCACTGTCTGAAGAGGACAGTCCACAACGGAGGGCGGCACCCCCGCCGGGAGTGCCGCCCTCCGGCGCGGCTACTTCTTCAGGCCGTGTTCGATCGCCTCGATGATCCGCGGCCGCAGCTCGGCCGCCGAGATGATCGCGTCCACCGAGCCGACCTCGACCGCGCGCTGGATGCTGTGCACCCGGTCGAACTCGGCCGCCACCTCGCTGACCTTCTCCGCGCGGACCGCCGACTGGACCTCGGCCAGCTGGGCGCTCAGCGCCGCCCGCGCGGCGCCGCCGGCCGCCGCCACCTGGGCCTGCAGTTCCGTCACGCGCGGGTCGTTCGCCGTGCGGTTGTTGACCTCACCCGCGAACACCACGGCCGCCGCCGGGGCACCGCCCAGCACCGAAGCGAACGAGCCCTCCAGCGCCAGCACGGTCATGTTCGGGTTGAGCGCCTTGGAGAACACCACGAACGCACCGCCGTGGTACCGCGAGATCACGGTGAACACGATCGGGCCCTCGAAGTTGACGATCGCCCGGCCGATCTCCGCGCCGTACTCCAGCTGCAGCTTCCGCAGCGACTCCGGCGAGCCGTCGAAGCCGGACAGGTTCGCCAGCACCACCAGCGGCCGGTTGCCCGACGCCGCGTTGATCGCCCGCGCCGTCTTCTTCGACGACCGCGGGAACAGCGTGCCCGCGGTGTAGGTGTCCGGGCCGTCGGTGGGCGGGAAGCCGCGGCGGGGGACCGACCGCGACTCGATGCCGACCAGGCAGACCGGGCGCCCGCCGATGTGCACGTCCTGCACCGCCGCGGTGTCCGCGTCGGCCATGCCCGCCCAGCGCTCCAGCACCGGGTGGTCCTGGTCCGACAGCGCGCGCATCACCGTCCGGATGTCGAACGGCTTCTTGCGGTCCGGGTTGTGCTCGGCCGAGAAGATCTCCCCGACCGTCCGGAAGTCGCTGCCGACGACCGCGTGCGGGTACGCCGAGACGTCCCGGTCGACCGGGTCGCTCGTGCCCGCCTTGCGCGGCCCGGCCTCGCCCGGCACCACGTACGTGTGGTCGTAGTGCGCCATCAGGACTTCCCGCGCGGCCGGCAGGTTCGGCGCCCAGTACTGCGCCTGGCCGTTCGGGCCCATCACGCGGTCGTAGCCGCCGATGCCGAAGTTGTCCTCGGCGGACACGCCACCGGAGAAGTCGAGCGCCTGCTTGCCGGTGAGCACCATCGCCGAATCCGGGGTCATGACCAGCACGCCCTTGGTGTGCATGAGCATCGTGGCTTCGGCGTTCCAGTACGGCTGGGCGCCGACGTTGATGCCGTTGACGACGATGTTGATCTCGCCGCCGTCCTGGGTGAAGGTGACGATCCGCTTGAGCGCCGCGGCCACCCAGTCCATGTTCTCGGTGCCCGAGGACATGGAAATCCGGGCGCCCGACGACAGCGCGAACCACTCCAGCGGCACCTGCATCCGCTCGGCCAGGTCGAGTGCCGCGATGACGCGCGAGCACTCCGGCTCCGACAGCGCGCCGAGCGACTTCGTCGGGTCGCCGAGCAGCACGACCCGGGTGACGCCCTCCGGGTGCCGCTGGGTCGGGGTCGTGACGACACCGGCGACGATCGCCGCGGTGTTCTTGCCCTTCGGCCGGTCAACCGGAACCAGGAGGCCCGAGGAATCCAGGTCGTGTTCGGTGAACGTGCCTTCGGCGCCGGCCAGCAGGTCGGTGAGCTCGTAGGGGTAGACGTTCCCGCGCCGGGCCGCGCGCAGCACCTTCAGGCGGTAGTCGTCGAGCGGCTTGACCGGCTCGGTCGACGGCGCTTCGACGTGCAGCCGCGCGCCGCGCCCGGCGTCGAGGGTGATCCGGACGGCGAGCTCGGTCAGCTTGCCCGCGTCCGTGCGACGCCGCGCCAGGAACTGGACCTCCTCCAGCCCGGCACCCACCGACGTCGGCAGGATGCGCTGGACCAGGGTGTTCAGCTCTTCGGTGGTCAGGTCGGTCGGCGGCCAGACGTACATCATGATCCGGTTCGTGTCGAACCGCTTGTGCTGCGGCCGCTGCGCCTGGATGTTGCGGATCGCGTCGAGGCAGGCGGTGACGGCGTCCTCCAGCGCCGGCAGCGCGACCAGCCGTCCGTCGGCTTCGCGCAGCGGCGTCAGGTCGCGGACCTGGCCCATGGCGATCAGCCGCTCGTCGGCCGGGTTGGTCTTCGCGACGGCCTTGAAGAGGTAGATCTCCTCGTCCGCCGACGGCAGCCGGGTGAGGTCGAACTCGCGCAGCCGCTGCAGCTGCAGGCGCTGGGCGATCTGCGGGTGCAGGCCGCGGATCAGCCGGTCCTCGGTGAAGGCGGTGGAGCCATTGCCTTCGCGCTCGAAGGTGAAGTGGTGGTGCATCACCGCACCGCCGGTGCCGGCCACGGTGACCACGATCCGGCGCACGCCGGCGGGCAGCGGGTTCGCGGCCAGCAGCGAGCCGAGCCGCTCGGCGGTCGCGTCGACGTCCGGCTGGTCCTCCCAGCGCAGGTACAGGTCGGCGACCACGCCGTCGGTGGCGACCTCGCCGAGCGCGCGGAGGGCGCCGGGCAGCTCGGCGATGTCGACGGCGGTGGTGACCAGCGGCAGCACGCCTTCGGGGGTGTTCAGCTCGGCGGTCAGCCAGCGGTGGCCGCCGGCTTCCCGCACGGTGACCCCGGAAAGCCGCCGGTTGCCGTAGTAGCGGCGGGTCAGCACCTCCAGGAGCGGAGCGTGGTCGCGGCCGGGCCGCCCGATCCGCTGCCCGATCAGCCGCACGAGGGGCTGCGAGCCGGTGATCATGGCCTGGATCCGCTCGGCGCGGTCCGGCGCGTCCGGGTGCTGGTCGAGGTAGGTCAGCTCGGTGCGGACGGCGGCGTAGACGCGGGCGCGGTTGCGGCGCAGCAGCGGCTGGGCGAACCAGCGGAACACCACGCCGCGGGCCAGGTCGGACACCGCCGGGAAGCGCACCTGCGTGGCCTCGACGAGGTGTTCCAGGGTGAGCCCGGCGCGTTCGCTCAGCGCCTCGGACGGCGGCGCCCCGGTCAGCCACTGGCGCAGCAGCTCGGAGACGACCGCGACGTCGGCGGCCGTCCGCTGCTGGGCCAGGAAGATCCGGAAGACCGCGGCCTCCAGCTCCGGCGTGCGCTCCAGCTCGGTGACGCCGTAGTGCGCGAGGACGCGCTTCAGCTTCGCCTGGAAGCCTTCGGTGACGCCGGCGCGCTCGACGTCGAGGCTCTGCAGGTAGCTGTGGAAGAACTCACGCGGGCTGTGCACCGCGCCGTTCGGCACGGTGTCCTCGCCGCCCGGGGTGTTGCGGCTGAGTTCGGACAGGTCGGCGAAGACGGTGAGCAGCTCGAGCTCGCCCGCCACCGGCCGGTTGCCGAGCTCGGTGCGGGCTTCCACGTAGGTGGCGACCAGCCGCTTGCGCTCGGCCGGGTCGACGTCGAAGCCCAGCAGCAGGCTGCGCAGGTCCTGCAGACCGCGTTCGACGCGCTCGGCCGCGGTCACGCCGTCGGGCACCGACGGCAGCTCGATCTCGACGGTCTCGCCGGTGTCGGCGGCTTCCTCGGCGGCGTCGTCGGCCAGGGGCTCCAGCCGCATCAGCGGGGCACCGGTCTCGACCTGGCTGCCGACGGACACCGGGCATTCGCGGACGCGGGCGCGGAACGGCGCGCGCAGCACCGTCTCCATCTTCATGCTCTCCAGCACGAGGATGGGCGCGTTCGCCTCCACCTCGTCACCGACCGCCAGCGGGGTGGCGACGACCAGCGCGGGGGCGGGGGAGCGGACGACGCCGCCTTCGTCGCGGCTGATGCGGTGGGTGACGCCGTCGACCTCGACCAGGTGGATCGGGCCGTGCGTGGCCGAGACCAGCCGGAAGCGCCGCCCGTTGACCAGGATCTGGCCGCTGTGGGCGTCGAAGCGGTCGATCTCGATGTCGGCGTGGTGGACGTCGGACGCGCCGGCCGAGATGCCGACGCGGAAGCGGCTGCGCCCGGCGCGGGCGACGGAGACGCGGTAGCCGACGCCGCGGAGCTTGAGGTCGAGCGGGCGGCCGCTGTCGTGCTGCACCTGCGGGCGGCCGCCGTGCGCGGTGGACAGCAGGCGCTGGACGGAGACCTCTTCTTCGTCCTGGTAGGCCTCGATGGCGGCCGCGGCGAGCGCGATCGCGGAGTGCCGGTGGGTGACCAGCCGGCCCTCGGCGCGGACGCGGTCGATCCAGCCGGTGTCGGCACTGGCGTCGATGACCTCGGGCTGGTCGAGCAAGTCCAGCACGAAGCTCTTGTTGGTCGCGCCGCCCTCGATGATCACGGTGGTCTCGGCCATCGCGCGGCGCAGGCGCCCGAGAGCTTCGTCGCGGTCGCGGCCGTAGGCGATGATCTTGGCGATCATCGAGTCGAAGTCGGCCGGGATCGTGTCGCCCTCGCTGACGCCGGTGTCGACGCGGATACCGGGGCCGGCGGGCAGGGCCAGCCGCGCGATGCGGCCGGGGGAGGGGGCGAAGTCGCGGTCGGGGTCCTCGGCGTTCAAGCGCGCCTCGATGGCGTGCCCGCTTTCGGCGGGCTGTGCGCCTTCGAGCTTGCCGCCGCCTGCCACGTGCAGCTGCAGCTTCACCAGGTCGGTGCCGGTGGTGATCTCCGTGATCGGGTGCTCGACCTGCAGCCGCGTGTTGACCTCGAGGAAGGCGAACAGCTTCTCGCCCGGGTGGTACAGGAACTCGACGGTGCACGCGCCGCGGTAGCCCACGGCCACCGCGAGCCGCTCCGCCGACGCCTTCAGCTCGGCCGTCTGCGGCGGCGCGAGGACCGGCGAGGCCGATTCTTCGATGATCTTCTGGTTGCGCCGCTGGACCGAGCAGTCGCGGACACCGAGCGCCCACGCCGTCGCGCCGTCCGAGATGACCTGGACCTCGACGTGCCGGGCGCCGGTGACCAGGCGCTCCAGGAAGACGACACCGGAGCCGAAGGCGCGCAGGGCCTCCTGGCTGGTGCGCTCGTAGGCGTCGGCCAGCTCGTCGGCCGACGACACCTTGCGGATGCCGCGCCCGCCGCCGCCCGCGGTCGCCTTGAGCATCAGCGGGTAGCCGATCTGCTCGCCGGCCTTCAGCGCGTCGTCGAGGGTGGCGACCTCGCCGCGGCTCCACGGCGCGACCGGCACGCCGACCTCCTCGGCGATCAGCTTCGCGCCGATCTTGTCGCCGAGCTTGCGCATCGCGTCGGCACTCGGGCCGACGAAGGTGACGCCGACCTTTTCGCACAGTTCCGCGAACGCCGGGTCCTCCGCCACGAAGCCCCAGCCGACCCAGGCGGCGTCGGCCTTCGTCTCGACCAGCGCCTGCTCGAGCTTGGCCAGGTCGAGGTAGGGGCGGGCCGCGGCGGGGCCCAGGTCGTAGGCCAGGTCGGCCTCGCGGACGAACGTGGCGGTGCGGTCCGCGTCGGTGTAGAGGGCGACCGTCTCGATCCGCGTCCCGGTTTCCGCCGACAGATCCCGGACGGCGTGGATGAGCCGCATCGCGGCCTCTCCGCGGTTGACGATGGCGACACGACTGAACACCGGCTGAGCCTCCCAAGTACGCACGCGCAGAAGGCGACGTACCTGTCCTGGAACGTCGCCCGCACCTGTCTACACCCTGGTGGATGACAGCGGGTCGGACCAATGTCCGCGATGGCGCATGCCGGAGCGGCTGCGTTGTGGGAACCCCACAAAAAGCGACCCGCACCACACCGTCTCGACCGGCTTTCACGCGAGGTTCGCGACAAAGCACGCTACGCGCGCGCGAACGGCGGGTGGCGCGGGGGCGATCAGGAGGCGAGCAGGACGTCGGAGTCGAGGACCTGGCCGAGCTCGCGGCGCTCGGCCTCCGAGAGCGGCACGGCGGCGACGTCGCACCGGCCGTCCGGCCCGGGCGCGGTGGTCACGGCCAGGACGGGCCGCCCGTCGATTTCACGCAGCGTCACCCGGCCCCCGCAGGACAGGTCGACGGTGATGCCGGGGCGGTCGCGATGCCTGCCCAGCCAGCGGCTGACGAAATCGAAGGTCATCGCGGTCTCCCCTCGGTACGGCGCACTCCCTCGGAGCACAGGTGTTGCCCACTGATGCCCCGGATACCGGAGGGTTACACCCGATCGGCGGAAATTTCGCCGCCGCGGAGGACCCGGCGGCGATCTCCCGCCCGGTGCCCGAACAGAGCAGGATCGCGGAAGTTCCGCGCCCGGCAATCGGTTTTGCCGCCATGATGGCCGGATGAAGCTGGCGCAGATGGTGACGGCCGCGCGGGAGGTCTTCTCGGCCCGGCTGGTCTACGGCGATCCGGTGGAGAGTGCCGGCACGGTCGTGATCCCGGCCGCGACCGTGTTCGGCGGCGGTGGGGGCGGTGACGCCGATGCACTGCCCATCCGCGAAGGGGCCGGCTTCGGGGTCTTCGCCCGGCCCGCCGGGGCGTTCGTCGTCCGGGACGGCGGTGTCACCTGGGTACCCGCCGTCGACGTCACGCGGCTCGGGCTCGTCGCCGCAGTTGCCGTCGTCGCGCTCGCGAAAATCTTGGCGAAACGCCGCTGATGCTGCCGAAAGTTCACCGCCGGTTCTCGTCCGCGTTCGCGTTGCCCGCCTAGCGTCGCATCGGGAGGTACGCATGAATCCTGGGGACTTCAGCCGGCGGACGCTGCTGGCCGGCGGGGTGGCGGCCGCCGCCGCGGGGATGCTGCCCGGCGTCGCGTTCGCCGGTCAGCCGAGCGGGACCAGCCGGACCCGGACCGTCACCGGCACGCTGAAACCGGACGTGCCGGACTGGTACTACCTGCCCGTCGACGTCCCGCGCGGCGTCCGGCAGATCGACGTCGGCTACTCCTACGACCGGCCGGCCGTGCCCGCCGGCACCCGCGGAAACGCCTGCGACATCGGCATCTTCGGCCCCGAGGGGCACGAGCTCGGCAACGCGCGCGGCTTCCGCGGCTGGTCCGGCGGCTTCCGCGACCGGTTCTCGATCAGCGCGTCCGAGGCCACGCCCGGCTACCTCGCCGGCCCGATCAAGCCCGGCCGGTGGCACGTCATCCTCGGCCCGTACACCGTTGCGCCGCAGGGCTTGGCCTACCGCGTCGACATCACCCTCACCTTCGGCCCCGACGGCCCGCCCTTCCGGCCGCACCCGGCCCCGGAGTCCGCGCCGGCCCGCGACCGCGGCCGCGCCTGGTACCGCGGCGACGGCCACCTGCACACCGTCCACTCCGACGGCCACCGGACGCCCGAGCAGCTCGTCGCCGACGCCCGGGCCGCCGGTCTCGACTTCATCGTCTCCACCGACCACAACACCTCCAGCTCCCAGCTGGTCTGGGGCGATTACGCCCGCGACGACCTGCTGATCCTCAACGGCGAAGAGGTGACGACGCGGTCCGGGCACTGGCCCGCGATCGGCCTGCCCGCCGGCACCTGGATCGACTGGCGCTACCGCGCGGCCGACCCGCGGGACTTCCGCCGCTTCGCCGACCAGGTGCACCGCGCCGGCGGCCTGGTCACCGCGGCGCACCCGTTCGCCAACTGCTTCGGCTGCACCTACGAATTCGCCTACGAGCTCGCCGACCTGGTCGAAGTGTGGAACGGCCCGTGGACGCAGGACGACGAGGCGAGCGTCATCCACTGGGACGGCCTGCTGCGCGGCGGCCGGTTCGTCCCGGCGATCGGCGACTCCGACGCGCACAACCCGGACCAGCGCGTAGCCCTGCCGCACACCGTCGTGCTGGCCGACCGGCTGCGCCGCCCGGAACTGCTGGCCGGGCTCAAGGCGGGACGCTCGTGGCTGGCGGAGTCGGCGTCCGTCCAGCTGGACTTCACCGTCTCCGGCGGCGGCACCACCGCGGGCATCGGCGAGCGGCTCGCCGCGGGCACCGGGACACCGGTGACGGTCAAGGCGGTGGTCGCCGGCGTGCCGGGGACGACGGTGACCTTCCTCGACCAGCTCGGCCCGGAACACACCGAGCCGATCGGCGACTCCGGCGCGGCCACGGTCACCTGGACGACCTACCCCCGCTACAGCCGCTGGGTGCGCGTCGAGGTCCGCCGCCCGTCCGGTGGCCCGAACACGACGGTGCCGAACGCCATGGTCGCGATGTCGAACCCGATCTTCCTCGGCGCCGCGTACTGAACCCCGCCCGGTGCACCGCGTCCTCTTGTTGGGCAGACTGGTGCGAACGGGTGACGGGGAGGCAGGGTGCGCGGTTGTGGCCTGAAGCTGGCCATGGTCCTGGGGGCGGTCGTCGTGCTGGTCGCGGGGATCGTCGTGGTGGTGGCGCTGACGCGCGGCTCGGTGAAGACGCCGGGGTGCACGGTGGCGCTGCCGGGGGACAACGCGTCCGCCTACACGTTCACCCCGGAGCAGATGAACAACGCCGCGACGATCGCGGCCGTCGGCCTGAAGCGGGGCCTGCCCGCCCACGCGGCGACGGTGGCGCTCGCGACGGCGTTGCAGGAGTCGAAGCTGCGCAACCTCGAGGGCGGTGACCGCGACTCGGTCGGGCTGTTCCAGCAGCGGCCCAGCCAGGGCTGGGGCACGATCGCCCAGCTGCGCGACCCGGTCTACGCGGCGACGGAGTTCTACGAGAAGCTCGAGAAGCTGCCGAACTGGGACACGCTGCCGATCACCGAAGCGGCGCAGGCGGTCCAGCGGTCCGGCGTCCCGGACGCGTACGCGCAGTGGGAGCCCCAGTCCCGCGCCATGGCGGCGGCGTTCAACGGCCAGTTCCCGGCCGCGCTGACCTGCCGCAACCTGACCCTGGCGGCCCCCGCGGACCTCGCCGCGGCGGCGACGGCGGAGCTGGGCACGTCCCGCGTGAGCGGCGCCCACCCGGCGGCCCAGGGCTGGACGTACGCGACCTGGCTGGTCGGCCGCGCGGCGGCGCTGGGCGTGGACAAGGTGAGCTTCGCCGGCCAGACGTGGACCGCGGAATCGGGCGCTTGGACGCAGGACTCCGCCGCGGGCCAGGACCTTTCGCTGCACCAGACCGCCGCGGCCCAGGCCAGCGAGTAGCCTCCCGACACCCAAGCGCCCCCAGGTGGCCTTCGGTGCGTGTGACGCACCCAAGGTGGCCTTCGGTGCGTGTGACGCACCCAAGGTGGCCTTCGGTGCGTGTGACGCACCCAAGGTGGCCTTCGGTGCGTGTGACGCACCCAAGGCCGCCTTCGGTGCGTGTGACGCAACCAAGGCCGCCTTGGGGCGCTTGGGGTCAGCGGGGGACTGATCGGGTGGCGGCCGCCCAGCGGACCGCCGGGCCCATTGCGCAGCCCGCGGCCAGGAACACCGCGCCCAGCAGGAGCCAGCCCGGGAAGCCCCAGCCGACCACCACCGTGCTCAGCAGCACCGGGCCGACCGCGCGGGCCACCGACGTGCCGGTGCCGAAGAAGCCCTGGTACTCGCCCTGCTTGTCGGCCGGGGCCAGGGCGAAGCCGATCTCCCACGAGCCCGCCGACTGCAGCATCTCGCCGAGCACCTGCACCAGCGCCCCGGCCACGAGCACCGCGAACGCCACCGGCGGTGTCGTCCCCAGCGCAGACAGCGCGAACGCCACGCAGGACGCCAGGAGCAGCACGCCCGACCGGCGCACCATCCGCGCCGCCGAGCGCAGCGACGTCAGCCTCCCCGCGACGCGGACCTGCAGGACCACCACGACCACCGTGTTGAGCACGAACAACGCCGACACCGTCCAGCCCGGCGCCGCGGTGCGTTCGACGATCCAGAGCGGGATCGCGACACTCAGCAGCGGCATCCGCAGCAGCAGGATCGCGTTCAGCAGCGTCACCAGCGCGTACGGCCGGTCGCGCAGCACGGCGGACTTCGGGGCACCCGGGTGGGGTGTCGCCGACGGTGGCACCGCCGGGAGCGCGTGCAGCAGCGCCGCCGTCACCACGAAGGCCGCCGCGTCGAGGACGAAGACCGTCAGGTACGCCGAGGCCGTGTCGGCCGAAAGCGCCAGACCGCCCAGCGCCGCCCCGACGGCGAGCCCGGCGTTGCCCGCGGACTGCAGGTGCGCGCGGAGGCGCGTCCGCCGCGCCGGGTCGGCGAGCGCGGCCAGCAGCGCCTGGCGGACGGCGGCCAGCCCGGTCTGGCAGCTGCCGTAGAGGCACGCCGCCAAGACGAACGCCACCGGCGAGCGCACCAGCAGGAACGCGAGGACGGACGTCCCCGTCGCCAGGGCCAGCAGCACCGCCGAGCCGCGGGCGCCGTGGCGGTCGGCGAGGTGCCCGAGCGGCACGCCGGCGACCGAACCCACCGCCCAGCCGAGCGTGAGCCCGAGCCCGACCTGCGCCGGGGTGAGCCCGGCGATCCGCGTGAAGAACAGCACCGAACAGGTCAGGAACGCCCCGTCGCCGAGCGAGCCGGCCAGCTGGGCCGCGGCCAGCAGACGACCGGGCCGCCGGGTCCCGGGACGGTCGAGCAGCACTGTCATGGGACGTACGTTAGGGGTGGCTTTGGCCCGATCCCAGAGCCAATCCGGACACAACGGATTGGGCCAATGTACGGTCGGCGGATGGACTTCCACGTCAGCCTGGCCGACCGCGGCAACCTCAGCGTCCGGATCTACCGGCAGCTGCGTGACGCCGTGCTGGACGGCAGGCTGCGCGCGGGGGAGCGGCTGCCGCCGACGCGGGAGCTGGCCCGGCGCCTGTCCGTCTCGCGCAACACCGTCGCGGTCGCCTACGACCGCCTCACCGCCGACGGCTTCCTCGCCGGCCGCGTCGGCGCGGGCACGTACGTCTGCGTGGAACTCCCCGCGCCGAAGCCGCGCAAGGCCCCGCCGGCGCGGGGGCCGCAGCCGAAGGCGGTGTGGCGGGCACTGCCGTCCCCGGCCGCGGAGGTCCCGGCTCCCGCGTTCGACTTCCGCGTCGGCATCCCCGACGCCACGCTGTTCCCGCTGGACACCTGGCGGCGCCTGCTCGCCCGGGAACTGCGCGACGCCGCCGGGCTCGCGCACTACGCGGAGCCGGGCGGGCACCCGGGCCTGCGCGCCGCGATCGCCCGGCACGTCGGCGTCTCGCGGTCGGTGCGGGCCGGTGCCGACGACGTGCTCGTCACCCAGGGTGCGCAGCAGGCACTGGACCTGCTGTGCCGGGTGCTGCTCGATCCCGGCGACCGCGTCGCCGTCGAGGAGCCGGGCTACCGGATGGCCAGGCTGCTCTTCGCCTCCCACGGCGCCGAAGTCGTCGGAGTGCCCGTGGACGGCGAAGGTCTCGACGTCGCCGCGCTGCCCGACCGCGCGAAGCTGGTGTACGTCACGCCGTCGCACCAGTTCCCGCTCGGCACGCCGATGTCCCTGGCCCGGCGCACGGCGCTGCTGGCGTGGGCCGACCGCGCCGGCGCGGTCGTCGTCGAGGACGACTACGACAGCGAGTTCCGGTTCTCCGACCGGCCCCTGGAACCACTGCAGAGCCTGGACCGCACCGGCCGGGTCGCCTACGTCGGCTCGTTCTCGAAGACCCTGCTTCCCGTGCTGCGCCTGGGTTTCCTGATCGCCCCGGAGTCACTGCGCACCGCGCTGCACCACGCGCGGCAGCTGTCCGGCTGGCACGGCGACCTGCCCGCGCAGGCGGCGCTGGCGGCGTTCGTCGACGAAGGCCTGTTCGCCCGCCACCTCCGCCGTGCGACGAAGGTGTACGCGGACCGCCACGAGCGCATCACCACGACGCTGGAACGGGTCTTCGCGGGCCGGCTGACCGCGGTGCCGTCGGCGGCCGGCCTGCACCTGTGCGCCCTGGCCGACGACGGCACGGACCTGGAGCCGATCGTCGCCCGCGCGGCGGCGGCCGGGGTGGCGATCCAGACGCTGTCCGATCTCTGCGGTGGGTTCCCGCGCCAGGGAGTGGTCCTCGGCTACGGCTCGATCCCGGTGGACAGCATCGACGCGGGGCTCGCGGTGCTGGACGAGGCCTGGGGCTCGCGGTAGTGGTCCGTCCGCCGGCGCACGGCGAGCAGGAGCCCGCCCGCGGCGGTCAGTGCCGCCGTGGTCAGGATCATCAGCCAGCCGTGGCGGAAGTCCGCCAGGTCCGGTGCGCCCGCGAAGACCGCCACCAGGACCGCCGTGCCAAGCACCGTGCCGATCTGCCGGGCCGTGTTCACCATCGACGAGCCCGCGCCCCAGCGCGCCGGCGGCAGGACCGTGCCCACCACGCCCGACAGGCTCGGCAGGATCAGCCCGACGCCGAGGCCGGTCAGCAGCTGGCCGGGCAGCATCGACGCCGCGTAGTCGGGCTCGGAACCCATGCGCAGCAACCAGATCAGCACCCCGGCACCGAACGCGACGCCGCCGAGGGCGACCACCGGGCCCGGGCCGGTGCGGTGCACGAACCGGCCGCTGAGGATCGACACGGGGACGACCACCAGCGGTCCCGGCGCCAGCGACAGGCCGGCCACCAGGATCGAGTCGTGCCAGACCGACGTCAGGAACAGCACGTTGCCGAACAGCATCGCCGCGAACCCGGCGGCGAACACCCCGGTGGTCAGGCAGGCCAGCCACAACGTCGGGACGCGCAGCGCCGGCAGGTCCAGCACCGGCACCGGATGACGCGCCGAACGCAGCGGAACCCAGGCCAGCGCGACGGCGGCGACCGCGAAGGCCAGCAGCACCGGCCACGCGCCCCAGCCGCGGTCGGGGGCTTCGACCAGTGCGTACGCCAGCGCGCCGACACCCACCAGCAACCCGGCGGCGCCGAAGACGTCCGGCACGCCGGTGGAGGTGTCGCGCGACTCGCGCAGCACCCGCGGCCCGGCCAGCAGCGTCACCGCGCAGATCGGCAGGTTCACCAGGAACACCCAGCGCCAGGACGCCTCGACGAGCAGGCCGCCGACCGGCGGGCCGAGGGCCGCGGCCGCCGCGCCCACCGACGCCCAGACCCCGACCGCCGCCGGCCGCCGGTGCGACGGGAACGCCGTCAGCAGCAGCGCCAGTGACGTCGGCATGACGAGCGCGGCGCCGACCGCCTGCACCGCGCGGAAGGCGACCAGCACCGGAATCGTCGGCGCGGCCGCGCACGCGGCGGAGGCGAGGGTGAACAGGGCCACCCCGGCGAGGAACAGCCGCCGCCTGCCGTAGCGGTCGGCCAGCCGCCCGGCCGGCGCGAGGCAGGCGGCGAACAGCACCGTGTAGCCGTTGAGCACCCACGACAGCGTCGGCAGGTCGTCGCCGGGGAACGCGGCCCGGATGCCGGGGAAGGCGATCGTCACGATGAACGTGTCGAGGCTGGCGAGGAAGGCGGCCGTCGAGACGACCAGCAGCACGAGGCCGGGCTTCGGCGCGCTGTCGGACATGATCCTCCTAGGTTTGAAACAGCAACCTAGCTGGAAGACCACAGTTTTAACAAGAGACTGACTCGGCTCGGGCCTTCAGCGCCGCCAAGGTGTGCTCGATGGAGGAGACGTTGTAGCCGGGCCGGTCGGCGCGGCCGGTGACCCGCGGGCCCATGAACTTCCGCACCACCCAGCTGCCGATCCGGTACCAGTTCTCGGTGACCACGCAGCCGCCCGCGGCCGGCGCCAGCACGTACTCCCACCGTGACACCCGCGAGCCGAACGGCGTGCGCACGTCGAAGGCGAACCGGCGGCCCGGCTCGAACGCGACCACCCGCACCCGCGTCCACCACTGCAGCTCGCCGTTGCGGTTGCGGCCGCGGAAGCGCGCGCCGAGGGCCGGGCCGGTGCCGTCCAGCCAGCGGCCGCCGGCGTTCTCCGGGCTCAGCTCGCCCATCCGCGGCAGGTCGGTGACCCACGACCACACCGTGTCCGGACCGGCCGGGACGGTGACACTGCGCGAAATCGTCGGTTCCACGCCCCGACGGTGACAGCGGCCGCCGCCGCCGGGCAAGGCACTCGGGCGGACTCCGCAGCCGGGAAGAGCCGGTCTGCGGGAAGCAGGGTCGCCCGGCCGGGTTGCGAGCCCGCGGTTGTGGGTACTACGCGCGCGGAGGAGCCCCACGAACACGGAGGGTGCGGTGGTCGGCGTGATCCCGATCGAAGTGGTGGGCATGGCCGTTCCGGTCCCCGGAGAGGCGCCCCTGATGCTGCTGCGCGAGCCGGAGGGCGCGCGGCGCTGGCTGGCGATCATGATCGGCTACGGCGAAGCCGAGGCCCTGGTGCGGGCGCGCGAGCAGATCGAGCAGCCGCGGCCGGGCACGATCGAGCTGCTCGGGGACGTGCTCGCCGCGTTCGGCCAGGGCCTGGCCGCGGTCGAGCTGACCGAGGTGCGGGACGGGATCTTCTACGCCGACCTCGTCCTCGCCTCCGGCACCCGCGTCTCGGCCCGTCCCAGCGACGCGGTCGCGCTCGGCCTGCGCCAAGGCGCGCCCATCAGGGTCGCCGAAGAGGTGCTGGACGTCGCCTCCGTGCAGCTCGAGGTCGAGCAGGAGACCGAAGGACCGGCGGCCGACGTGCTCGACGCCGAGGCCGAGGTCGCCCGGTTCCGCGCCGAACTCGACGGCCTGCGGCCCGAGGACTTCGACGACCTGTAGGAAAGTCTTCCCCCGCCGCCGATGAATTCCGGCGGGCGCGCCGGTACACCCGCCGACGCCGCCGGCGGAATTCACCGACAACGGGAGAACGATGCAGGACTTCGCGACGCGCACCGAACCGCACCGGCGTGAGCTGCTGGCGCACTGCTACCGCATGCTCGGCTCGGTCCACGAGGCCGAGGACCTGGTGCAGGAGACGCTGGTCCGCGCCTGGAAGGCCTGGCCGCGGTACGACCCGGCCCGCGCGTCGGTGCGCACGTGGCTCTACCGGATCGCCACCAACGCCTGCCTCACCGCCCTGGACGGGCGTGCCCGGCGGCCGCTGCCGTCCGGGCTCGGCGCACCGGGCGAGGATCCGGGCGCCCCGCTGACGCCGTCGTTCGAGATCCCCTGGCTGCAACCGTTCCCGGACGCCCGCCTCGACGACCCGGGCCGCCGCCTGGCCCGCCGCGGCACGCTCCGGCTGGCGTTGCTGGCGGCGATGCAGACCCTGCCGCCGAAGCAGCGCGCGGTGCTGATCCTGCGGGACGTCCTCGAGTTCAGCGCGGCCGAGGTGGCCGGCTTCCTGGACACGACCCCCGCGGCGGTCAACAGCGCCCTGCAACGCGCCCGTGCCGGACTCGGCGGGCTGTCGGCGGACGAGGTGCCCGAGCCCGACGACACCGCGGTGGAAGCGGTGCTGGACCGCTACGTGCGGGCGTTCGAACGCGCCGACGTCGCCGGGCTGGTCGCCCTGCTCGCCGACGACGTCGTGATGGAGATGCCGCCGGTCCCGCTGTGGTTCCGCGGACCCGGCGACTACGGCGGGTTCATGGCCCGGCTGTTCGGCATGCGCGGCCCGGAGTGGCGGATGACCCGGACCGCCGCCAACGGGCGGCCCGCGCTGGTGGCCTACTGCCGCGACGACACCGGGGTGTTCCGGCTGCACACCCTGCAGGTGTTCACCGTGCGCGGCGGGCGGGTCGCGCACAACGTCGTGTTCGCCGATCCGGCCGTCCTCGCGCTGTTCGACCTGCCCGCGACTCAGCCGGCGGCCCGGGCTTCCGACGGACGGCCGTAGGCGCCGCCGTCGTTGCTGCGCTGCAGCAGGCCTTCGTCGACCAGGTAGCGCCGCAGCGTCGCGTGGTCGTCGTGGACCATCGAGAGCTTCTCGCGGACGTCCTGCTCGGTGTAGAGCCGGCCCGGTTCGAAGCGGTCGGCGAGGTGGGCGAGCAGCAGCTGCCGCCGCTTGCCCGAGTGCGGGATCGAGACCAGCCGTCCGTGCCGGAAGAGCCCGTCCAGCGGGTCGGCCGGGCCTTTGGCGAGAGCTCCGCGGAACACTTCGGGCGCGGCCCGGTAGCGGCCGCCGGTCTCGGTGACGAGCCCGGCGTCGATCAGCCGCTTCGCGAGCTTCGGCGTGACCGCTCCCGCCTCGAGCCCGTCGGGGGCGGTGCAGATGCGGGCGAAGAGCTGGAGCCGGTCGGGGTCCGCGAGTGCGGAGACCAGCGCTTCCGGGGCGGCCATGGTCTGCGACCGTACCCGGGGCCCGCCCCGGGGGTGAACCGGGTTTCCTCGGGCCGGTAGGTTGCCCACCGTGCCCCGTCCGACCGCGCCGGCGACTGTGCCCGGGGCCGTGTTGCGCACGTCGATCGTCGAGCGGCTGTTCGCCCGCGCGGACGACGACCGGCCGCTGTTCACCCACCAGGACCACTCGCGCGGTGCCGAGCACACGTGGACGTGGGCGGAGTTCGCCGCCCGGGTCCGCGTCGTCGCGGGCGAGCTGCGCGGCGCGGCCGAGCCGGGGGAGCGCGTCGCGATCCTCGCGGGCCAGGAGCTCGCCTACCCGCTGGCGTTCTTCGGGGCGCTGGCCGCCGGGCTGGTGGCCGTCCCGCTGATGGCGCCCTCGAGCGCCGCGCAGGCCGGCCGGCTCGCCGGCGTCCTGGGCGACTCCGGCGCGCAGATCTGGCTGACGTCGTCGGCGGCCGCGGCGAAGCTGCCCGCGCACGAGCCGGTCGTGGTCGTCGACGAGCTGACCGGGCCCGGCGCCGACCCGGTGCCCGTGACGCCGGACACCCCGGCCTACCTGCAGTACACCTCCGGCTCGACGCGCGAGCCGGCCGGCGCGGTGATCCCGCACCGCGCGATCGTCGCCGCGTGCTGGCAGGGCAGTCTCGCCTACGCCGTCGACGAGGGCACCACCTGCGCCGGGTGGATCCCGTTCTTCCACGACATGGGCCTCATCCAGCTGCTGTGCCTGCCGGTCTACGCCGGCGGGCGATCGGTGTTCATGGCCCCCGCGGAGTTCGTGCACCGGCCGGCGCGGTGGCTGCGGCAGCTGGCGGGCTACCCCGCGGTGTTCACCGCCGCGCCGAACTTCGCCTACGACCTCGCCGCCGACACCGACACCGGCGAGGACTTCGACCTGTCGGACGTGCGGGTCGCGCTCAACGGCAGCGAACCGGTCCGGCCGCGCACGATCGAGCGCTTCCACGAGGTCTTCGGGCCCCGCGGCTTCCGGCGGGCGGCGCACCGGCCGTCGTACGGGCTCGCCGAGGCCACCGTCTACGTCGCGAGCGCGGGCGAGGACGGGCCGCGCAGCGCGGTGTTCGACCGCGAGCTCCTCGCGCAGGGCCGGGCGGTCGAGACCGACGGCGGACAGGAACTCGTGTCGGTCGGCCGGCCCGTCGGGCAGCTCGTCCGGATCGTCCGGGACGGCCGCGTGCAGCCCGAAGGCCTGGTCGGCGAGATCTGGGTGCACGGCCCCAACGTCGCGGACGGCTACTGGGGCCGCGGCGACGCCACCGCGTTCGGGGCCCACCTCGAGGGCCTGGACGGCTGGCTGCGCACCGGCGACCTCGGCGTCGTGCACCGCGGTGACCTGTACGTCACCGGCCGGCTCAAGGACCTCATCGTCATCGACGGCCGCAACTTCCACCCGCAGGACATCGAGGCGGCGGCCGGGGAGGCCCACCCCGCGGTCCGCCGCGACCGCGTCGCCGCGTTCGGCGTCGCCGACTCCCGCGGGGAGGGCGCGGTGGTGGTGGCCGAGCGGGTGCGCGGCGCCGACGCCGACGACCGCGAGGTGACCCGCGCGGTGCTACGGGCGGTGTCGCGGGAACACGGCCTCACCCTGCGCGCGGTACGTCTGGTCCCTTCTGGTGGCCTCCCGCGCACATCGAGCGGCAAGGTCGCCCGGTCGGCCGCCAAGGCACGTTATGGTGACTCCCGTGGGTGATCACCGCGCCGAGGTCACGAAGGTCGTCTGCGACACCTTCCGGCTCGACCCGGCTCTCGTCGAGCCCGACGCGCCCCTGGAGGAGCTGGGCATCGACTCGAAGGGCCGCATCAAGCTGCTGGCGGCGCTGGAGATCTACTACGGCGTGACGATCGACCTGGACCGGCTCGACCGGTTCACCGACGTGGGATCCGTGGCCGGCGTGCTGGCGGAAGCCCTGGGAACTCCCGGATCTTCAGGAGAGGCGCGGAAATGAGCAGCGGGGGCTACACCGCGACGACCGAGGCGTTGTCGGCGGCGGCCAAGACCATCGGCGACCTGGCGGAGCACCTGCTGGACGACAACCCGGACCTGCAGACGCCGCAGGTGACGGCGGAGAAGTTCGGCCGGGCGCACGGCACGCACGCCACCAAGTACACCGCGGGTGCGCAGGCGTTGTGGGCCGCGGTCTCCGGCTACAGCAGCACCCTCGGCTCGTTCGGCACGAACCTCGGCACCGCGGGCTCGAGCTACCGCACCAACGAGGGCGACCAGGCCGGCGCGATCACGAACGCCGGAGGCTCGCTCTGATGGCGGACAAGAAGAAGTGGTCCGACGTCAAGGCGATCCTGGACGACCCGAGCGTCCCGCCGGCGCAGAAGAGCGCGCTGATCAGCAGCTGGCTGCGTGAGAACCCGCCACCGCCGCCGTTCCTGGCCGACCAGGAACCGGACGAGATCAAGCAGAAGCGGCAGGAAGCCGAGAAGTACGCGAACGCCTACAACGCCAACCCGTTCTTCGCCGGCCAGTCGGTCGACGAGGCCTACGACAAGGCCAAGGTGAGCGGCGACCAGAACAGCTACAACGAGGACCAGGAGAAGAAGGCCGTCGACGACGGCAAGAAGAAGCTCGACGAGACCCAGCCGCCCGCGGCCGACAGCAGCGCCGGGACCAAGACCTCCGACGAGATCTTCGACGCCGCCGCGCCCGCGCTGAAGGTGTTCGAGACGTTCGGTTCGCTGCTGGCGAAGATCCCGGCCGACTGCCGCGGCAACACGCGCGCCCTCGACCTCGACAAGGACATCCGCACCCCGTTCGACGAGCAGCGCGGCATCAGCTTCGCGGACTTCGTCGCCGACGCCGGGCACTTCAAGCGCGGTGCGGAGACGGTCGACCGGACGCTGCAGGACACCGGCTCGCAGCTGGGCAGCCTGTACCAGAGCTGGAGCGGCGCGGGTGCCGACGCGGCGTCGGACACCTACAACGACAAGATCCAGCCCAAGGCGGCCAAGCTCGCCCAGACGCTCGGCAACGCGAGCGAGGCGACGCTGAACACCGCGACGACGGTGTTCCAGCTGTGCAAGGGCAAGGCCGACGCGGTCATCGGCATGTACACCGACCTGGTCGGCAAGGCCGACTACACGATGGCGCAGAAGGTCGTCGCCGTCGCCAACGGCGAGCACGGCAACGAGCAGGACCTGGCCCAGATCGCGGGCTGGATGGACCTCAACTTCGGTACGAACCTGGTCAAGACGCTCAACGACCAGGGCTGCTGCGACGGCGACGAGATCAAGAAGCACGGCCAGGACCTGGCCAAGCAGTGGATCCAGAACCAGTTCAACCCCGACATGTGGGACCGGCTGTACCAGGGGTTCGCGAAGACCTGCAAGGACACGAAGGACCTGGTCGACCAGGCGTACGACGCGCTCGACAAGGTCATGGGCGGGATCCGGAACGAGTTCGAGGGCGTTTCGATGCCCGGTGGGTCCGGTAGCGGCGGCTCCGGCGGCTCCGGTACGGCCGGTGGGTCCGGTGGCGGTCCCGGGGGTTCGGGCGCCACGGGTGGCTCGGGCGGCGGCTCGGGTTCGGGCGGGTCCGGTTCGGGTGGTTCCGGTTCGGGCTCGAGTGGTTCCGGTTCGGGTTCGGGCTCGGGTAGTTCCGGTTCGGGTTCGGGCTCGAGTGGTTCGGGTTCCGGTTCGGGCTCGGGCGGTTCCGGGTCCGGCGGTTCGGGGACCGGTGGGGGTGGCGGTTCGGTGCCGCCGATTCCCGACACGAGCGCGGGGGCCGGTGTGCCGGGCGGTGGCTCGGGCTCCGGGAGTGGCTCGGGCTCCGGGACCGACCTGCCGAGTGGTGCGGGCTCCGGCGGCGGCTCGGGCACGGGTGGCGGTGGCTCGGTGCCGCCGATCCCGGACACGAGTTCGGGTGCCGGTGGCGGTTCCGCGGGCGGCGGTTCCACGGGCGGCGGTGCCGGATCGACGGGCGGCCACGACGACCAGGCGGCCGCGGCGGAGGCGGAAAAGCAGCAGGCGGCGCAGGCGGCCGAGGCGGCGAAGCAGAAGGCCGCGGACGCGCTGAAGCTGAAGGAGTTCAGCGGCCCGGGCATCCAGACGGATTCGGGGGCCGGAGCGGGCCTCGGTTCGAGTGGCGGCTCTGGTTCGGGGTCGGGCTCCGGCGGCGGCTCCGGGTCCGGGTCCGACGGGACGGCACCGTCTTCGGTGCCACCGCCGTCCGACAACGGCCAGGATGCGGCCGCGGCGGCTGCGGAGGCGGCGAAGAAGAAGGCTGCGGATGCGCTGAAGGAGTTCAGCGGTCCGGGTATCCAGACGGATTCGGGTGCCGGGGCGGGTGGTCTAGGCGGGGGCTCCGGTTCCGGCGGTGACACCGGCTCGGGTGCCGGGGATGGCGGTCAGGATGCGGCCGCGGCGGCTGCGGAGGCGGCGAAGAAGAAGGCTGCGGATGCGCTGAAGGAGTTCAGTGGTCCGGGTATCCAGACGGATTCGGGTGCCGGCGCGGGTGGTCTGGGCGGGGGCTCCGGCTCGGGCGGTGACACCGGCTCGGGTGCCGGGGATGACGGCAAGGCCGCGGCCGAGCAGGCCGCGGAGGAGGCGAAGCAGAAGGCTTCGGACGCGCTGAAGGAGTTCGGCGGCCCGGGCATCGAGACGGATCCCGGTGGGGACGCCGACCACGACGGCAAGCCCGACGGCCTGTTCGGCGACCACGGCCGGGGCGACGACGACCCGGACGTCCTCAAGGTCAAGCAGGGCGACAAGACCTTCGAGATGACCGAGCCGGACCACGACGGCAAGATGGACATCAAGGTCGGCGACGGACCGGGCGAACCGAAGGACTTCAAGCTCGACTGGTCCGCCGACGACCAGCCGGGCGGCGATCCACAAGGGACGGACGACGACACGTACCGCCCCGGCCCGGACGGCAAGATCCACATCGAGGACGGCGACCTGCAGATCACCGCCGAGCGGCCCGACGGCCCGGACGGCCCGACGGTGGTGACCGTCGACGACGGCACGGGCACCCCGACGACCTACACCCTCGGCGAGGACGAAAAGCCCGCCGGCGCGCTCGGCGACACCCCCGCCAATCCGGTCGACGACCTGCCGACCCACCGGGGCACGCTCGAGGACCTCCAGCACGACGGCAGCACCCCCGGCTCGCACGGCGGGGGCGCGGCTCACGACGATGCCGCCGGTTTGCACCACGGTTCGGAGCACGATGGTGCGGCAGGTTCGCACGGCGGCGGCGCGGGCCACGACGGTGCCGCTGGTTCGCACGGCGGCGGCGCGGGCCACGACGGTGCGGCGGGTTCGCACGGCGGCGCGCACCACGGGGGCGACGGTGCCCATTCCGGCGGAGACGGCTCACACCCCGGCGGCACCGACGGTTCCCACGGCGGCGGCGGTGCGCACCACGGCGGCGGTGCCGGCGGCCCAGTCCCGCACGGTAGCGGCGCGCACTCCGTTCCCTCGGCGGCCGGCTTCGGCGGGGGTGCGCACGGCGGCTTCGACCCGGCCGGCGCGGGCCTTGGGGACGCACCCGTGTCCGGCGGTGCCCACACCGGCGCCGGTCCTGCGCAGCCGCAGCCCGCGGCCGCCTTCGCCGCTGCGCCCGGCGCGGCCGGTGCCTCCGGCTCGTCGATGTCGGGGATGCCCGGCATGGGCGCGATGGGCGGGGCCCACGGCGGCGGTGGCGGCGACACCGAACGCCGCTCCTCGGCCTACCGGATCGAAGGCGCCGTCTTCGACAACCTCGGTGAGCCCGGCCGGCGGATCATCGGCTCCCTCGACGACGAAGACCCGCCGTCCGCCCGGACCTGGTAGGAGGACGCATGACCGACATCGCCGGGATGAAGGCCGAGCTGGACGGCCTCGTCCGCGAACAGGCCGATCGCCGTGCCCTGCGGGAACAGCAGGGCGAGGAGATCAAGGCCCGTTCCCACGAGTACATGACCAAGCAGGTCCAGGCGGCCGAGCGGTACGTCCAGCACGTCCGCGAAATGGCCCAGCGCAAGACGAAGTCCGGCTGGAGCACCGACCGGTCGCAGGCGCAACCGGCGTCGGCCTTCGCCGCGGAGGAGTACTCCGCCGGCTTCGAACCGGCGTCGCGGCCCGTGCGGGACGAACCGCGGCCCGCCCGCCGTCCGCGCGCGGCCCTCGAGGAGGACGAGGACTTCAACAACCCCTGGTGAACCACAGGTCGACGGCGACCTCGGGCAGCCGCACGGTGAACGTCTCCGCCGGGGCCAGCCGTCGCCGCAGTTCCGCCTCGAACCCGGCCCGCCGCGCGCCGAACAGGTGCGGCGCCGAGCTCGACAGCGAGAACACCCCCGCGACGACCTCGTCGACGGTGCGCGTCACCACCCGGCCCGGCACTTCGAACCGCCGCGGGCCGTGGAAACCCGCCGCCCGGTAGATCGCGGCCTCGCCGCCCGCCGTGCCGTCCGGCAACACGCCCTGTCCGGCGCGCCGCACCGGGCCGAGGTATTCGCGCACCAGCTCGGTGATCGCCGGGTGCACGAGTTCGTGCGTCGACGCGTGGACGTGGGCGCAGACCCCGTCCGCCGCCAGCATGTCCCGCACCGCCGCCGCGACGCGGGGCCGGTCGAACCAGTGGAACGACTGCGCGAAGGTGACCAGGCGGAACCGGCCCAGCCCGGCCGGCAGCTCCTCGGCACGCCGGTGCACCCACCGGCAGTTCCCGATGCCCGCGTCCGCCGCGAGCCTGCCCGCTTCGGCGAGCATGTCGCCGTCGGCGTCGAGGCCGACCGCCTCCTCGAACGATCCCGCCAGTAGCAGCGTCAGCGAGCCGGGCCCGCAGCCGACGTCGAGCAGCCGTCCCGAACCGTCCAGTCCGAGCTCGGCGGCGAAGGCCGCGGCCAGTCCGGGCGGATAAGCCGCGCGCCCCCGTGCGTAGTACTGCGCGCTGCCCGAATAGAGGGACGGATCCCATTCCCATGCGTTGGCCACACCTCCAGCGTAGATACTCGGAGGCATGGAGGACTGGTGGCGCGACGCCGTGGTCTACGAGGTCTACGTCCGCAGCTTCGCCGACTCCGACGGCGACGGCACAGGGGACCTCGCCGGTCTCCGCGCCCGCCTCGGCCACCTCGTCGAACTCGGCGTCGACGCCGTGTGGACCACGCCGTGGTACCGCTCGCCGATGGTCGACGGCGGGTACGACGTCGAGGACCACCGGTCCGTGGACCCGCTGTTCGGCACCGACGCCGACGCCCTCGCGCTGGTCACCGAGGCGCACCGGCTCGGGCTGCGCGTGGTGATCGACGTCGTCCCCAACCACACCTCCGACCGGCACCGCTGGTTCCGGGCCGCGCTGGCCGCCGGCCCCGGCTCGCCCGAACGCGCGCGCTACCACTTCCGGCCCGGCCGCGGCGACCGGCCGCCCAACGACTGGCGCGGCGTCTTCGGCGGCCCCGCTTGGACGCAGGTGCCGGACGGCGAGTGGTACCTGCACCTGTTCGCCCCCGAACAGCCGGACCTGAACTGGACGCAGCCCGAGGTCCGCGCCGAATTCGAGGACCTGCTGCGGTTCTGGTTCGCCCGCGGGGTCGACGGCGTCCGCATCGACGTCGCCCACGGCCTGCTGAAGGACCCGGCGTTCCCCGACCTCGGCGCCGACGACGAGGAGATCGTGCGGCCGCCCGACCGCAGCCGCCACCCGCACTGGGACCGCGACGGCGTGCACGAGATCTACCGGTCGTGGCGGCGGGTCGCGGCGGAGTTCGGGCCGGACCGGGTGTTCGTCGCCGAGGCGTGGGTCGGCCGCCCCGACCGGCTCGCGCGGTACGTGCGCCCGGACGAGCTGCACACCGCGTTCAACTTCGACTTCCTGCGCTGCGCCTGGGACGCCGGTGCCCTGCGCGCGGTGATCGACCGGACCATCGAGGCGCTCCACGCGGTCGGCGCGCCGGCCACGTGGGTGCTGTCGAACCACGACGTGGTCCGGCACGTGACCCGCTTCGGCGGCGGCTCGCTGGGGACGCGGCGGGCCCGGGCGGCGGTGCTGCTGATGCTCGCGCTGCCCGGGGGCGCGTACCTGTACCAGGGCGAGGAGCTGGGCTTGGCGGAGGTCGAGGACCTGCCCGAGGAGGTGCTGGCCGACCCGACGTGGGAGCGGTCCGGCCACACCCGCCGCGGCCGCGACGGTTGCCGGGTGCCGCTGCCGTGGTCGGGCACGGAACCGCCGTTCGGGTTCACCGCCGACGGCACGCCGACCTGGCTGCCGCAGCCCGCGGGATGGGGGGCGCAGACGGCTTCGGCGCAGGCGGCCGACCCGGGTTCGATGCTCACGCTGTACCGGGCGGCGCTCGCTGCCCGACGCGAGCACCCGGCACTGGGCGACGGGACGATGACGTGGTCGCCCGCACCGGAAGGGGTGCTGTCCTTCACGCGCGAGCCGGGGTTCGGCTGCGTGGTCAACCTGGCGGGGGAGCCGGCCGAACTGCCCGGGGGAACGCGGGTGGTGCTGGCGAGCGGCCCGCTCGCCGACGGCCGGGTGCCGCCGGATACCGCCGTGTGGCTCGCCAGGGAATGAGGGAGGGGGGCACGCGGGCACCGGTGTGGCTCGCCGGTTTCGTGTAGCGCGCAGGGAGGCGGGTGGGGGCGCAGCGCCGGGGCGGCATGCCGGAACCGAGCGCGCGTCAAACATCCGTGCCGCAAGGCAGTGCCCGAGCGCGTGGGCCGCCCCTCCCTGTCCCGCGCCGCAAGAGAGCTTCCCGGGAGTTGAACCGGCGTCACTCCACCGGGTTCGGTTGCGGGTGTGAAACGCGGCACGGCGGGGTACCCGGTCCTGTTCGTTTCGCCGCCGTCCGCCCCGGAGGATTTCCGATGTCCGTGCGCACCGTCACCCCGCCCGCCACCGATGTCGTCGGCCTGGCCATGAAAATCCTCGCCGCGCAGGGACTCGGCCGGACCGCCGCCCACGCCGCCCTGGTCTCCATGGCGAAGGACCGCGGGGTGACCGTGGCGCGCTGCGCCGCGCTCGTCGTGGCCGCCGTCGACGGGAGGATGGGCTGATGGCGATCACCGCGCGGGCGGGGGACCAGGACACCGCTTCGGTCGGCGGGGGTGTGCTGCTCGCCGTCGGGCTGGTCGTCGCCTTCTTCGGCTGGTGGTCCTGGTGGGCCGTCGCCGGGCTGGCCGTCGCCGCCGCGGGCGCGCTCTGGCTCACAGTCGGGCGTCGCGACGAGTAACCCGTCCACGGCGGGGAACGCCGCTTCCGACCGGAGAACCACACCGAGGAGGAAGCCGTTCATGGCGGAGAACGAAGAGGACGTCATCGAGTTCCTGCAGCGCCAGCACCGGGAGATCCGCGCGCTGTTCGCCGAGCTGGAAACCGCGGACGGCGACCGGCGGCAGGAGCTGTTCCACGACCTCGTGCGGCTGCTGGCCGTGCACGAGACCGCCGAGGAACTGGTCGTGCACCCGGAGATCCGCGATCTCGAGCCCGCGGCGAAGCCGGTCGTCGAAGCGCGGCTGGGCGAGGAGCACCGGGCGAAGGAACTGCTGACCACCCTGCAGAAGATGGGCCCGGACGCGGACGGGTTCGACACGCTGCTCGTCCAGCTGCGCGAAGACGTGCTCGCCCACGCCGAACACGAAGAGCGGGAGGAGTTCCCGCTGCTGCGGGCCCACCGCCCGCCGGAGCGGCTGCGCGCGATGGCCGCGACCGTCAAGGTGGCCGAAGCCGTCGGGCCGACCCGTCCGCACCCCGGTGTGGAGAGCGCGAAGGCGAACCTGCTGCTGGGCGCGCCGGCGGCGATCATGGACCGGGCGCGCGACCTCATCCGCGGCGCGCTGGGAGGCTGACGATGACCGAGCCCGACGACGACGTCACCGACCCGGAGGAATTCGCCGAGGAGGCGGGCACCGACCCGACCCCGCAGGAAGTCGCCGAGTACGAGGAACTCGCGCGCAAGAACCCGCCCTGGTCGTCGCCGGACTGAGTGGGTACTCCACGGGCATGGCAGCAGACCCGGCCCGCAAACTGCGGCGCTACCAGCAGATGCGCGACTTCGGCCGCACCGCGGAGCCGGCCGGCGGGGCCGCGGCCGGCCCGGACGGTCACCGGTACGTGGTGCAGCGGCACCGCGCGCGGCGGCTGCACTACGACTTCCGCCTCGAGCTCGACGGTGTGCTGGTCAGCTGGGCGGTGCCGAAGGGACCCACGCTGGACCCGAAGGCCCGCCGGCTGGCCGTGCACGTCGAAGACCACCCCCTCGAGTACGCCGGCTTCGAGGGCGTGATCCCGCGCGGCGAGTACGGCGGCGGGGACGTCATCGTCTGGGACCGCGGGCTGTGGCGGCCGGTCGAGCCCGATCCGGCCCGCGCGATCGAGGCCGGGACGCTGCACTTCGACCTCGAAGGCGAGAAGCTGGCCGGGCGGTTCGTGCTGGTCCGGACCAACCGCGGCGAAAAGGACCAGTGGTTCCTCCTGCACAAGCAGGACGACCACGCGCAGGCCGGCTGGGACGCCGAAGACCACCCGCGCTCGGTGAAGAGCGGCCGCACCAACGACGAGGTCGCGGCCGCCCCGGACGCCCTCTGGCACGGCGACCGCCCCGCCGCCGAAGCCGAGGAGCCCGTCGGCGGGTGGCAGGCCCCGACCGACGACGAACTCGCGGCCCTCGACGAGCTGGGGGCCAAGGGCCGCTGGTCGGTGGCGGGCCGCGAACTGGCCCTGACCAACCTGGACAAGGTGCTCTTCCCGGCCGTCGACGGCGGCGAACCCGTCACGAAACGGGACCTCGTCCGGTACTACGTCACCGCCGGCCCGGCCATGCTGCCGTACCTGGCCGGCCGCCCGCTCAACACCCACCGGTTCCCGCAGGGCGTGACCGAGCCGGGCTTCTGGCAGAAGGAGGTCCCGCAGCACGCACCGGACTGGCTGACGACCTGGCGCAACGAACGCGCCGACCCGGGGGAGAGCCAGCGGTACGTGGTGGCCGACAGCGTCGCGACCCTGGCCTGGCTGGCCAACTACGGCGCGCTGGAGCTGCACGCCTGGACCTCCCGCGCCGCCGACGTCGACCACCCGACGTGGGTGCTGTTCGACATCGACCCGGGCCCGCAGACGACGTTCGAGGAGGTCCTCGACCTCGCACGGCTGCACCGCACCGCGCTGGAGCACCTCGGCCTGACCGGGCGGCCCAAGGTGACCGGGCAGCGCGGGATCCAGGTGTGGGTGCCGATCGCCCCGCACTGCACCTTCGAGCAGACCCGCACCTGGGCGGAGACGGTGTCCAAGACGATCGGGCGGGTGCTGCCCGACCTGGTCAGCTGGGCCTGGACGAAGGACAAGCGGCGCGGCCGCGCCCGGCTGGACTACACGCAGAACGTGCTGAACAAGACCCTGGTCGCGCCCTACAGCGTCCGCCCGCGCCCCGGCGCCCCGGTTTCGGTGCCGCTGGAGTGGGACGAGCTCGAGGACCCGGACCTCGCACCGGACCGCTGGACGATCCGTGACGTCCCGGCCCGCTTGGCCGAACGCGGCGACCCGTTTTCGGTCCTGCTGGGGCTGGAGCAGAAGCTGCCGGGCCTGTAGTTCCTCAGGCCTCGATGGTTTCCAGCTCCCGCGGCTGGAGCCGGTCGAGTTCCGCGCGGGACAGGTTCGGGCGCCCGCCCGCGTGCTCGGTGGTCGCCGCGGCGGCCGCCACCGCCAGGCTCGCCGCCGTCTCCAGCGGGCGGCGGCGGGTCAGCGCCGCGGTCAGGGTGGCGACGAGCGCGTCGCCGGCACCGGTGGGGTCGACGACCTCCGTTTCGACGTCCGGCACGAACCAGGTGCCCTCCGGCCCGGCGAACAGGTTGCCCTGCCCGGAGACCTCCAGCACGACCAGGGACGGCCCGCGCTGCCGCAGGTCCGCGGCGGCGCGGGCGGCCGAAGCGACGTCGTCCACCGGCTGCCCGGTGAGGAGCTCCGCTTCGTGGCCGTCGGCGCGCACGACGTCGGCGAGGGCGAGCAGGTCCGCCGTCAGCGTGTCGGACTCCGGTGCGCCGTCCAGCACGACCCGGGTGCCTGCCGTGTGCGCCAGCCGCGCCGCCAGCAACGCCACCCGAGCGGGCTGCTGCAGCTGCACGATCAGCGAGGCCGCGGCCGAGATCGGGGCCGACGCGGCGAAGACGTCGTTCTCGGTGAGCAGCGTGCCCTCCGGGACGTGCTCGAGGTAGCGGCGGCGGCCGTGGTCGTCGACGACGTCCACGAGCAGCGCCGTCTCGGTGCCCGCCCGCCGGATGACGTGCGAGGTGCCGATCCGGTCGGCCCGGGCCTGGGCGAGCAGCGCGTCCCCGCTGCGGTCGCGGCCGACGACGCCGACCAGCGAGACCGACACGCCGAGCTGGCTCAGCGCCACGGCCTGGTTCGCGCCCTTGCCGCCGAGCAGCTCTTGCCGGTGCTTCACCGCCGCCGACGCGTCGGCACCGGGCGCGTCCGGAACCTCGATCACCAGGTCGCGGGCGATTTGCCCGGCGACGACGACTTCGCTGCACATCATCGGGACCACCGGTGGGTCATGGCGCCTCCTCGGCTCCCCGATCGGCTACCCGGGGCGCTGCGCGGGGTAAACCGCTCGTTCGGGTCCTGTAGTCCGCCGAGGAGCGGCCGGAACAGCGGGCGTGGCAACGGTTCTTCGCCCCGCCCGGCGAACGAGCGGCACCGGGCTGCCCGGCCGCGGCCGGGGCCGACCGGGTGTTCAGGTTCGCCCGGACGGCGGTGTCCGTCCGGCGTTCCGCGTGGCCGGTCCCACAAACCGGGGCTGCGTCGGAGGCGGAGTCCCGCGGCTTGCGGTAAATCAAGGGGACCAAGACCGGTGGAGGTTCGGTGACGGAGACACTCGTGAACGCGGCGGATCGCTGGAGACCGCTGTCCGAATTGCTGCAGGCGCTGCTCGAGCGCATCGCCGCCGAGCTGCCCGGCTGGCTCGGCGCGGGCCTGACGGTCAGCCGCGGCGACCGGCCGCTGCGGGTGCTGGCCGCCACCGGCGTCGCCGAGCAGCTGATCCCCGCCCAGCTGGCGCACGGCGGCCCGGTCCTCGTCGCGGACGCCACCGGCGAGCCGGTCACCGCGGACCGCCTCTTCGGCGACTCACGCTGGCCGGAGCTGACCCGCGAGACCGTGTTCGACGGTGGGGCGGCGACCGAGGCGATCCGCGGCGCCGTGGCGCTGCCCGGGTTCTGGGACGAGGACGGCGCGTTCGTGCTGTCGGTCAGCCTCGACCGGGCGCCGGGCGAAGAAACCCTCGCCGTCCTGCGGCGGTACGCCAAACTCACCGAGATGACGCTGGTCGTCGCCGAAACCGCCACCGCGGGCGACCCGGACCAGATGCTGGACCTGCTGGCGTCCCGCGCCGCCATCGAGCAGGCCAAGGGCGCGATCATGGCGGTCCGGCGGTGCCCGCCGGAGGAGGCCTGGCAGACCCTGCGCCGCGCCAGCCAGGAGTTCAACGTCAAGGTCCGCGAGCTGGCGGTGGCCCTCGTCGAGTACCTCGGCGGCCAGGCGGCGACCCCGCGGGAGGGCCTCCGCGAGATCCGGCCGGGCGCCCCGGCCCACCACGCGGCGGAACGGCTCTGGTCGGCCTTCACGAGCGTCTCGCGCTGACGGACAGCGTTTCCGGACGGGGCGTTTGGGTATCAAGACCCCGTCCTTGATCACGTCACTGCGTCGCCGGCACCGGCCGGCGCGGAAGGCCAACCGAACCCGTGTCCCCCACCTTTCCGGTCCCCACCCGGTCCGCGCCGCTGGTCGCGCGCCGGACGGAGTACCGCCCCGGTTTCCTCGTGCTGACGTTCGCCGGCGAAATCGACGCGCTGACCCTGCCGATCCTCGAACGCGAGCTGCGCACCGCCCCACCGGGCACGACGGTGGTGGACCTCACCCAGGTGGCCTTCGTCGGCTTGGCCGGCGCGCGGGCACTGGCCGCGGCGGCGGAGCGGGCCGGTGCCGCGGGACGGCGGTTCGGGGTGGTGGCGAACGGCCGGACGCTGGCGCGGTTGTTCCGGATCACCGGGTTGGCGGCGGTGGTGCCGATGTTCGCGTCGTTGTCGGACGCGCTGCGGGAGCTGCTGGCGCCCGAGGTGCACGACACCGCGTGTTGAGTGCCCGGCTGCGGCGGCCGGGGGAGTCAGCGACGGCCCGGTGACTTCCGAGCCGTTCCTCAGCGCGAGAGCCAGCGGGCGATCAGGACCCCCGCGTCCTGCCGGAACTCGCCGCCGCCGTGGGCGAGGACCGCGTGGGTGAGCCGGCGGGCGATCTCCGGCGGCAACTCGCCGGCGTCCCGGCCCAGGTGCCCGGCGAGCCGGGCCCGGCCGAACGCCTCCCCGGTGCCGTCCGCGGTTTCGGCGACTCCGCGCGAGTACACGGCCAGCAGGTCGCCCGATTCCAGCCGGAACTCCGTGACCGGCGGCGGCCCGCCCGCCGCACCGAACCGCCGGGTGGCGGGCTCGGTGACCGGCAACGCTTCGCCGCGGCGGACGACCAGGGGCGCGGTCGTCCCGGCCGTCAGCAGCCGCAGGACGCCCGTGGCCAGGTCCAGTTCGGCGACCACGCCGTCGACGGACGGCATGCCGTCGAGCTCGGCGCCGACCGCGGCGAACTGCTCGCCGAGGGACGCGCCTTCGTGGCGGGCGGCGCGGTAGGCGGCCAAGGCGCTCACGACAGCCGTGTTGGCGTCGCGGGTGCGCTCGCCGGCGTCGAACATCGCCAGCTGCGCCCGCTCCTCCGAGAGGGCGTAGTCGAACACCGTGCCGCAGAGGTCGTACGCCGGCTGGACGCTGAGGCCCACGACGACGCTCTCGGTGGCCGCGGTCATCGGCGGCAGGCTCTGCCACAGCAGTTCGGCGGGGGAGCCGCGGCGGCGGGTGCGGCGGCGGCGGTCCAGGCCGTCGCCGTACTGGGTGGTGATGGTGACCAGGTGCCCGAGCAGCGCGGACAGCCAGCGGCACTGCTCGCGCAACGCCGGGTCGTCCGGGTCGGCGTCGCCGCCCGGGACGATCTCGAGCACACCGAGCCGTTCGACGCCGTCGACCAGGACCGTCCACAATGTACCGTCGTGGGTCACGGTCGCCGCGTGGCGGTACACGTCGCCGCCGAGGGTGGTGTCGATGTCGAGCGACGGCGCGCCCGCCCGCAGCGGCACGAGCGTGCGCTGGTCGTAGTCGGCCAGGTAGACGCCGATCTCCAGGTCGAGCGCGCGGCCCGCTTCGGCGACGATGGCCGGCAGCCGCTCGGGCGGGGCCCGGTGGGCGCCGTCGAGCAGGTCGACCAGGGCCTTCAGCGGTCCGTGCAACGGCTTCGCGTCGCTGACCGAGTGGCTGTAGGGCGCCCGGGCCGGGCCGGCCACCTCGTCGAGCCGCTCGTTGACGGCGTGGGCGAGCATGTCGCGGTCGACGCGCGGGAGCGGGACCAGCCCGTTCAGGTAGGCGTCCAGCTCCAGCAGGCTCAGGCTGCCGCCGAGGGCGAAGTACCGCATCCACAGCTGTTCCAGCGACAGGTCGCTCCGGGCGAAGCAGACGGCGATCATCCGCCGCTGTTCCTCCTCGGGCAGGAAACGCATGCGGTCACCCTTCCCGCGGCGCGGGCGCGACGAGCTGCGCGGCCGTCTCGGCCGGGCTCGTGCCGCGGTCGCGGGCGAGCGAGAGCAGGCGTGCGAACGCGGCGTCCTCGCCGAGGCCGTCGCGGCCCATGAGATACCCCTTCGCCATGGCGATCCGGTCGCGGTCGCGGAGCGTCTCCTTGAACTGCTCGCTCAACCGGCCGGCCCGTTCGTACGCGCGGGCGTTGGCGACGAGGACCGCGGTGCGGTCGGCGAAGGTGACCAGGGCCCGCTCGTCGACGGGCCCGAACGCGCCGGGCGCCGTCGCGTAGACCTTGATGGCGCCTTGGCAGCCGTCCTCGGTGACCATCGGCGCGGTGACGACCGAGCGCAGCCCCGAGCCGGCGACCGCCGCGCACCACCGGGTCCAGCGCCGCTCGGTGGTGACGTCGTCGATCCGCTGCGGCGAACACCCCTCCAAGGCGGCCAGGCACGGCCCCTCGCCCAGCTCGTACTGCAGTTCGTCGGCTTCGCGCACGAGCGGGCCCGACGCGGTCGTCGTGACGAAACCGCCGTCGGCGTCGACCAGGGTGACCCCCACCCCCGCCGCGGCGGTGATCCTCGTGTTGGCCAGCGAAACGATCAGCTCGAGCACCGAGTCCACGGTTTCGCGCGACAGCAGCAACCCGGACATCCGGGCGGCGACCGCGGCGAGCTCACCGTCCAGCGGCAGCTCACCCGGCGCGGCCTTCTCCGACGACATGGCCGCTGATTACCAACTCGCGGCCATCGGCAAACGTCGGCGGACATGGATGGGGGACGGAGTGGGTACCCGGGGGCACCTCGCGCGCCGAGCAGGAGGAGCACCCATGGAACGGCCGCACCCCACCGCACCGGCCTCGCCGCTGTTCGACGAGGTCACCGGGGCGCTGGAAGCCCTCAACGCCGTCCTGCGCGACGAAGACGACTTCCGGATCCTGCTGCAGCACGTGTGCCGGCAGGTGCGCCACGCCGTGCCCGGCGTCGACGAGGCGTCGGTCACCCTGGTGACCGGGGAGACGCCGCACACGGCGACCGCCACGAGCACCGTGGTGGGCGAGCTCGACGGCGTGCAGTACCGGATCGGCGCGGGGCCCTGCCTCGACGCGATCCGACGCGGCAAGATCGTCCGCACCACGGTGACCGACGCCCTCGAGAACTGGCCGGGCTTCGCCGGAGAGGCGCGGGAAGCGGGCTTCGGGAGCTTCCTCGCCGCCCCCTTGGTGGCCGACGCGGAGTTCTCCGGCGCGATCAACTGCTACGGACGGCAGGACGACGGCTTCGAGGAGGTCGACGCCCAGCTGCTGGAGCTCTACACGGCCGCGATCGAGGCGATCCTGCGGGTCTACCACCGGTACCTGCGGGCTCGCGAGACGGCCGAACACCTCCGGACCGCGCTGACCTCCCGCGCGGTCATCGACCAGGCCAAGGGCATGCTGATGGCGATCCGCCAGGTCGGCGCCGAAGACGCCTTCGGCATCCTGGTGGAGCAGTCCCAGCGGGAGAACACGAAGCTGCGCGACGTCGCCACGGGGTTCGTCGAGCGGGTCGTCGCCGGGCACTTCCCGCCGCGGTAACGTGGGGCCGTGGCGGGGAGCCGGATCACGGTGCAGGTCGGCGAGCGGCAGCTGACGCTCTCGAACCTCGAAAAGGTGCTCTACCCCCGGACCGGCTTCACCAAGGGCGAGGTGCTCGACTACTACACGCGGATCGCGCCGGTGCTGCTGCCGCACGTCCGCGACCGGGCGATGACGTTCGTGCGGTTCCCCGAGGGCGTCACCGGCAGTTCGTTCTTCGAGAAGGATGTCTCCCGCCACGCCCCGGACTGGGTCCCCACCGCGCGCCTGACCGTGGGCGGCCGCGGCAAGGACCCCGAGATCCTCGCGTACCCGCTGATCAACGACCTGCCCGAGCTGGTCTGGGCGGCCAACCTCGCCGCGCTCGAACTGCACGTCCACCAGTGGAGCGTCGGGCCCGGCGACGAGCCCGGCCCGCCGGACCGGCTGGTGTTCGACCTCGACCCCGGGCCCGGCGCCACGGTGGTCGACTGCTGCCGCGTCGCCGAGCGGCTGTACGACGTGCTCGTCGAAGACGGCTTCACCCCGGTGGCGAAGACCAGCGGCTCGAAGGGCATGCAGGTGTACGCGGGGGTGCTGACCACCGACGCCGGTGAGCCGTCGCGGTACGCGAAAGCGCTGGCCGGCCGGCTCGCCGCGGAGACGCCGGACCTCGTCGTGGCACGGATGACGAAGAACCTGCGTCCCGGCAAGGTGTTCATCGACTGGAGCCAGAACAACCCGGCCAAGACCACGGTGGCGCCGTACTCGCTGCGCGGGCGGGACGAGCCGACGGTGTCCACTCCGGTCACGTGGGACGAGGTCCGCGCCTGCCGGCACGTCACGCACCTGCGGTTCACCGCGGATGCGGTGCTGACGCGCGTCGAGGACCTCGGGGACCTTTTCGCGGATCTGGAACGCACCCGGGTGCCCATTCCTGCGTTCGGCTGAACTTCGGCCACCCCCGTTTTCCCCGTGGATTCCGGCGAATTCCGGGAAACCGTCGTCACCTGCGGATTTGATCGTCCACAGTGGAGTTTTGCACGTGCAGACGAGCGTGTTCCTGCACGGTCCGCGGCTGCGGATGTCCGATGGTGGGCCGAAGTCCGCGAAGTCGGTACGGTCTACGCACGAAGCGCGACAGCCGTCGCGGTGGCGAAAGACAATGACGTGGCGGCCGATGCCGGTCTTGTCGAACATGGCGAAGGGAAACGGGTGTCCGGCCTGATCGACACCGATCTCGAATTCTGGTTCCAGCGCGGGCTGCGCGCGTATCTGGGCGAGGTGGCGCGCGCGCTCGGCTTCGGCCTGGAATCGTGCACCGTGGACGTCGACGTCCCGGTTTCGGCCTACCTGGCGGTGGACTGGCGGCTGCGCCGGTTCCCCGAGGGCGACGTGGCGCTGCTCTGGGACGAGGTGCACGGCTGGGCGGTCGCCGTCGAGGCGGCGTGCGGGGAGGACATGATCGTGCTGTCCTACCTCGGCGGCGAAGACGTCCTGCCGCCGCCGCACGAGGTCGTGCGGTTCCTGACGGCGCTGCGGACCGGCGCCCGCGAGCCGGAACAGCCGGGTTCGCCCGTGCTGCGGCGCGCCGGCCGCCACCAGGAGCTCCTGCCGCTGCTGCCGGCCCGCTGAGCGTCCACTGTGGAGGGAGCGTGGGTGTGGCTCGCCGTTCGACAGCAGTGACGACCGTCACGCGCCGGGCTGTCACATCGGCCCGGGCCCGGGAGTCGTGGGGGTGACGGCCCCCGATCCCCGGGGCCGCGGATCCCGAGGAGCCCCGATGAACACCGCCCACCTGATCGTCACCGTCGCCGCCGCGGCCTGGGTCGGCTTCTCGGCCGTCTCGATGTTCGCCCGCGCGAAGTGGGTCGTCGAGCCGATCACCGAGTACGGCGTGCCGCGGTCGTGGTGGAACCTGCTCGGCACGGCCAAGGCGGCCGGCGCGGCGGGCCTGCTCGCCGGGCTCTTCTGGACCCCGATCGGCGTCGCCGCGGCGATCGGCCTGGTCCTGTACTTCACCGGCGCGCTCGTCACCGTGGCCCGCGCCCGGGCGTACGGGCACCTGGTGTTCCCCGTGCTCTACCTCGCGCCGGTGGTCGCTTCGCTGGCCCTCCTGCCCTGAGCGGCGAGCCAGGTGAGCGCGTCGGTGGCGTGGTGCAGCACGGACAGGTGGCCCGCGCCGGGTACGAGCCGGTACTCGGCCTGCGGGCACCGGCCGGCGAGCCACGCGCTGTGCGCGGCGGGAACCATCCGGTCCTGCTCGCCGTGCAGGAGGAGGACGGGCGCGGTGATCCGCGCGGGGTCGGCACCCCACGGCGTGACGTAGGCGAGGTCGTCGTCGATCAGCCCGCCGGGCCCGTCCGCGAGCGCCGCGCGGACGACTTCGTCCAGCCACGACCACGAGCCGGTGAGCGCGGCCAGGTCGGCGGCGGTGAAGACGTCGGGGTCGAACTCGGCCGCGGCTTCGTGCTTTTCCTTGGCCGGCCGCCCTTCGGCGGCGGCCCGCAGCGAGGCTGCACTCGCGGCGGCCATGCCGCCGAACCAGTCGAGCCCGCCCGCGTCGAACGGCGCCACGGCGGCCAGGCTCGCGACGGCCAGGACCCGTTCCGGCAGCAGGGCGGCGCAGGCCAGGGCGTGCGAGCTGCCGCCGGAGTGCCCCATCAGCGCGAACCGGCCGATCCCCAGCGCATCGGCCACGGCGGTGACGCACTCGGCGGCGTTCCCGACGGTCCGGCCCGGTACCGGGGCCGACGTGCGGTAGCCGGGCCGGTCGAAGGACACGAACCGCAGCCCGAGCTCCGCGGCGAGCGGCAGCAACGGGCGAGGCGGCGCCCCGGTGTTCGGGGTCCCGTGGTGCCAGAAGACCGGGAGCCCGGCGCCGGTGTCGTAGACGTGCAGGGCGCGCCCGCCGGGCAGCGTCAGCTCGGTCTCGGTGATCATCAGCGGGCCAGCCGCTCCGCCAGCCAGGCCAGCGAAAGCGGGTAGCGGTACTCGATGGCGCCGTGGCCGGCGTCGAACAGCTCGAAGTGGACGCGCTCGTCCGGCAGGCCGGCCCGGGCCACCTCGGCCCGGAACGCCTCCGCGCCGATGTCGAGGAAGTACTCGTCGCTCGTGCCCGCGTCGATCCACACCGCGCGCAGCGACCGGACCGCTTCGGCGTGGCCCGCCACCATCCGGACCGGGTCCCAGTCCAGCCAGCGCTGCCACTGCTCGGGCCGCAGCGCGCCGGTCAGCGGGTCGAACGGCAGTTCCGGCGTCCCGTCCTCCCGGGCCGAGAAGCAGGCCGACACGCCGAGCACCATCAGCAGGGTCGCGTCTTCCGGCTTCGTGAAGGCCGTCCGGCTCCGGAAGTCCGCCCACCAGGCGTGGATGTCCTGGTCGTACGCCCGCAGGGCGCGGACCGCCTTGCCGAAGTCGGGGACGTAGGACAGCTCGTAGCTCGCGTCGCCGGCGTGGGTCGCGAGCGCGCCGAACAGGTCGGGCCGCAGCATCGGCGTGATCATCGCGCCGAAGCCGCCCGAGGACTTGCCGGTGATCGCGCGGGACGCGGCGTGGGGCAGGGTCCGGTAGTGCTCGTCGACCCACGGCACGACTTCGTCGCACAGATACGAGTGGTAGCGGCCGGTGCCCGGCGAATCGACGAACTGGGAACCGCCGTACGCGGTCCACGCGTCGACGTAGACGACGACGCACCCCGGCGCGCCGCCGGCGAAGACGGCGTCGGCCGTCTCCACGAACGGCTGCCGGAACGGCGTCCGGTTGGCCCACATCGTCAGGTGCCCGGTGTAGCCCTGGATGACGTAGACCGCCGGGTACCGCCGGTCGCCGTCGTCGTAACCGGGCGGGACGTACACCCAGAGCGGGCGGTCGTGCGGATCACCGAGGGGATTGCCCCGCAGCAGCGCGGAGTCCAGGGTGTGCCGGTCGAGTCGCCCGGCGAGGTCGCCGTCCCAGGGCAGCATGCGGCCAGTCAACCACGGCCCGCGCCGCCGCGGCCCGGTAATCCGATCGCCCGCGGCCGGCGCCCTCTGGCACGATCGGTTCGTGCGCCCGGTCGAGATCGCCTGCGACGAGTCGGGCTCGGAGGGCGAGAACCTGATCGGCGGCGAGACCGACGTCTTCGCCCACGCCGGCGTCCGGATGTCCGGGTCCGAGGCGGCCGCGTGCGTGCGGGAGATCCGCGCCCGCATCGGCTCGCCCGCCGAGGAGTACAAGGCCAACCACCTGCTGCGCGCCAAGCACCGCGCGGTGCTCGAGTGGCTGCTCGACCCGGACGGCCCGCTGGCCGGCCGCGGCCACGTGCACCTGACCGGCAAGACGTTCTTCGCCGTGCGCGCCGCGGTCACCCTGCTGGCCGAGCACGGCACGGACGCGATGGCCCGCACGCTCCACCGCGCCGGCCCGGCGACGTTCGGCGCCGCGCGCTGGGAGTACTTCCTGACCGCGTTCACCAGCGTGGTGCGGCTGAAGCCCCGCCGCGGCGTCACGACGTCACCGCCGGAATTCTTCGCCCTGGTCGAGGAGCTCGCCCGGATCCCCGGCGAAGCCGGCGAGCTCGTGGGCCGGTTCCGCGGCGGCGCCGAGCGGGTGGCCGCCTACCGGGCCCGGCTGGCGGGCGATCCGGGGCTGGTGCCGGTGCTGGACCCGCTGGTGCCCGCGGTGCTCCACACCGTCCGGCACTTCAGCGACGGCGGCACCCCGGTCGCCCTGGTGCACGACGAGCAGCTGGCCCTGACGCCCGAGCGGGTGCTGCAGCTCAAGGCGACCCTCGGCCCCCGGCTGGCGGACGTGCGCTTCGTCGACTCCCGGGCCGACGCGCGGGTCCAGATCGCCGACTTCCTGGCCGGCGTGGCCCGCCGGATCGCCTCCGACGACCTGAACGGCCGCGGCGACCCGCGGCTGACCTCGCTGCTGGGGTCGTTCGTGGACGCCGGTTCCGTGGGCGACGGGACGGGTTCGCTGCTGCGCGGCTTCGAGCGGGACGGCGGCTGACGGCTCCGGCCACGTACGCTGGCCTGGTGCGGACCCGGCCCACCCTCTCCTGGACTTCGGCGGACGCGCCGCTGCCGCGGACGTCCAGCCTCGACGAACTGACCGACGTCGTCGCGCGCGGGCGCGTGGTCGTGCTCAGCGGGGCCGGCCTGTCCACCGAATCCGGGATCCCGGACTACCGCGGGGAGACCGGCAGCCTGCGCCGGCACACGCCGATGACCTACGACGAGTTCGTGACCAGCGCGCACGGCCGGCAGCGGTACTGGGCACGCAGCCACCTCGGCTGGCGCACGATCGCCCGTGCCGACCCCAACGACGGCCACCGCGCGGTGACCGCCCTGCGCGAGGCCGGGTACGTCTCGGGTGTCATCACGCAGAACGTCGACGGCCTGCACCAGGCGGCCGGCACCGCGGACGCCGTCGAGCTGCACGGCAGCCTGGACCGCGTCATCTGCCTGGACTGCCGCCGCACGAGCCCGCGCGCGGAGCTCGACCGGCGGCTGCGAGCGGCGAACCCCGGTTTCGCGGGCGCGGCCACGCGCATCAACCCCGACGGCGACGTCGAGCTGCCCGAGGAGGTCGTACGCCGGTTCCGGCCGGTGGCGTGCGCGGCGTGCGAGGGCGTCCTCAAGCCGGACGTGGTGTTCTTCGGCGAGAACGTGCCGCGGCCGCGCGTCGAGCAGTGTTATCGCCTGGTCGACGACGCGGCGGCGCTGCTGGTGCTCGGCTCGTCCCTGACGGTGATGTCGGGCCTCCGGTTCGTCCGCCACGCGGCGAAGGCGGACAAACCGGTGCTGATCGTCAACCGCGGCGAAACCCGCGGCGACCGCCATGCGGCGGTGCGGGTGGACCGGCCGCTGGGGCCGGCGCTCACGGAACTGGTCGCCCGGCTGGGCGGAAGACTGCCCACCGCACCCAATGCGGCCTTGGGTGCGTGAGACGCACCGAAGGCGGCCTTGGGTGCGTGAGACGCACCCAAGGCCGCCTTGGGGCGCTGGTCACCGCCGAACCGCTTGAGCAGCCGGGTCCGGCCCGGCGGGGTCTCGGGGGTGGATCACGGCGCGTGCGGTGAACTCACTGAGCTGGTCCGGGGTCGCGGCCGAACCGGGTGAGCAGCCGGTCCTGCCGGGACGCGCCGGCCACCGCGGGCGGTGGCTCGGCGAACGTCCCCGGGCTCATGGTCAGCCCCGCGAAGATCGAGTCGTAGTCCTCGTCGATCCACGCGACCAGATCGGGGTCGAGGGTCTCGTCGGCGCCGAGCGCGCGGGCGAGGTCCCAGGTGTGCACCACGCTGTCGGCCGTGCGCACGGCCAGCGCCCGCCCGCCGGTGAGCGGGCCGGGCGGGTAGTCGACGACGCGGTCCAGTGCGCCTTCCTCGGCGAAGGCGGTCGCGCAGGCATGGACCGACGCGGTGAACGCGGCGACGGGGTCGTCGCCGAGCGCGTCTTCGTCGCGCCGGGCCCGGAATTCGTCCCGTGTCGCGCCGCGGAGGAGGCCGACGTAGTTGAGGTTGCCGCGGGTCATGTGGTTGACCAGCGCCCGGACGTCCCATTCGCTGCACGGCGTCGGCGCGCCCCAGCCGTCCGGTGGCACCGCGCGCAGGTGGTGCTCGAAACACTGCGACGCGAGGAGGTAGCGGTCGAGGAGCATGACGCCCATTCTCGTTCGGCTCCCGGCGGCACGCTCGCGGATATCGGACCTCGTGCGGGAGCCGGTCCGGGCGGGTGGGGGGAACCCGTCCGGACCGGCTCTGGCGACGGACCTCCACAGCCGGTCGTCATCCGCAAGACGCGGCGGCCGCCCCGGTCGTTACAGCGGCTGCAACCCGTTCCACGACCAGCGCGGTAGGGGCAGTCCCGCCGGGACCTCGGTGGGCGGCCCGTGGTAGGTGAGCACCTCGGCCACCGCCCACTCCATGTAGGACCGCAGCGCCGCGCGGAACCCGGGATCGGCGGGCAGGCCGGCGTCGTCCGCCGCCGCCACGAAGCAGGCGACGAACCGGCGGCCGAGGTCGCTGATGTCGCCGTTGCCGGCGTGCATCCGCAGCATCGCCGAGTGGTCGCTGCACTCGGCGGAGAACCGCGGCGGGCCGCCCATGACCTCGGCCCAGTACCAGGCGAGCCGCTCGACGTGCTGCGGGTGCTGATCGGGTTTCGAGAACGGGTGGTTCAGCTCCGGGTCGGCCACGCAGCGCCGGTGGTGGGCGGCGGCCAACGCGTGGAACGCGGGGTCGCCGCCGGCGAATTCGTACAGCGTCGGACGCATCCGCCGAGCCTGGCACGCCACGCGGCCGGGCGCCAGGACGTCAGCGCGCTCCGGCCGCGGCGCGTTCCGCCGCGGGGGTGAAGCCGCCGAGCGCGTCGACCGCCCGCCGGACGTCCTCGGTGACGAGGTCGTGGTTGAGCGCCCCGGCGGCGGCCGCGCCCTGGGCGGCGGCGATGATCACGGTCGCCCGCGCGTCGACGACGTTGCCCGCGGCCCACACCCCCGGCACGCCGGTCTTCCCGGACGGGTCGACGTCCCCGTCGACGTGGCCGAGGTCGCGCAGCAGCTCGTCGTGGGCGACCGTCCGGGTGCGGATGAACAGCGCCGTCCGCGGCACGAACCGGGCCCCGAGCTCGACGCCGGCGAGGCGGCCGCGTTCGCGCCGGACGGCGGTCACCACGCCCTCGACGACCCGGATCCCGCGCGCGTCGAGCCGGTCGCGGTCCGCTTCGGACACCGGCTCGGTGTGCGGGAAGTACACGACGTCCGGCGACCACTGGCGGACCAGCAGGGCGTGCTCGACGCTCGCCGGCTCGGTGCCGAGGACGCCGAGCGGCTGGTCGCGGACTTCGTAGCCGTGGCAGTAGGGGCAGGTGACCACGTCGGTGCCCCAGCTCTCCCGCAGGCCGGGGACGTCCGGCAGCTCGTCGTGGACGCCGGTGGCGACCAGGACGCGCCGCGCGGTCAGCACGCGGCCCCCGGCCAGCTCCGCCGTGAAGCCCGGGACGAGCCGGGTCACCCGGTCGTCGAGGAGTTCCACGCCGTAGCCGCGGAGTTCGTCCCGGCCGATGTCGAGGAGTTCGGACGGCGGCAGCCCGTCGCGGGAGAGGAAGCCGTGCATGTGCGACGCCGGGGCGTTGCGCGGGGCGCGGGAGTCGACGACCGCGACCCGCCGCCGCGCGCGGCCGAGCATCAGGGCGGCGCTGAGTCCCGCGGCGCCGCCACCCACCACCAGTACGTCGAAGCTGTTGTGTTCGTTCATGCCGCCACCATGGCGCCGGCTTCGCGAATCCGACAACTTCTGTTGCCGATTCCGGGACAACGGGGTTTGCTGGAGGCATGACGGACGCGATCACCCAGGCCCTGGCCGAGGTCGGCCCCCGGCTCAAGCGGGTCCGCACCCAGCGGCGGGTCACGCTGGCCGACCTGTCGGCGGCGACGGGCATCTCGAAGAGCACCCTGTCCCGGCTGGAGTCCGGCCAGCGGAAGCCGAGCCTGGAGCTGCTGCTGCCGATCGCGCAGGCCCACCAGGTGCCGCTGGACGAACTGGTCGGCGCGCCGGAGGTGGGGGATCCCCGGGTCCGCCTGACCGCGCGCCGGATCCCTCGCCACAACGGCGCGACGATGACGGTGTTGCCGCTGACCCGCCAGCCGGGCGCGCCCCAGGCGTTCAAGATGATCCTGGAGCCGGAGAGGGGCGAGCCCGATCCCCAGGTCCACGAGGGGTACGAGTGGCTGTACGTGCTGTCGGGCCGGCTGCGCCTGATCCTGGCCGACCGGGACATGACGCTGGGGCCGGGCGAGGCGGCGGAGTTCGACACCCGCCTCCCGCACTGGTTCGGCGCGGTCGACGGCCGTCCCGCGGAGATCCTCAGCCTGTTCGGGAAACAGGGGGAGCGGCTGCACCTGCGTGCGAAGTCGCGTTAGCCCAGTGCGCGCTGCATCAGGAGGGTGTCGAGCCAGCGGTCGTGCTTGAACCCGACGCGGCGCAGCACGCCCGCTTCGGTGAAGCCCGCCGCGGTGTGCAGCCGTCGTGACGCCGGGTTGCCGGAGTCGACGACGACCGCGATCGCCTGCCGGGCGCCGGCTTTCCCGCACCGCGCCAGCAGTTCGTCGAGCAGCCGCCGTCCGTGGCCCCGGCCGGCCGCCCGGGCGGCGAGGTAGATCGTCGTCTCCACCGAGTACCGGTACGCCGGCTTCGGCCGCCAGGGCGTGGCCAGTGCGTAGCCGAGGACCTCGTCGCCTTCGCGCAGGACGAGGAAGGGCCACGGGCTCTCGCGGATCTTCGCCCGCCACTGGTCCGCGGTCGGCGCTGTGGTCTCGAACGTGACGACGGAGCCGGTGACGTACGACGCGAAGACGGCAGCGATGCCGTCGGCGTCGGCCTCGGTCGCTTCCGCTATAGTGGACATAAGCAGTATTATAGAGGAATGATCGATCCGGGGTCGCTCGGCCGCCGCCTGCACGAACTCCGCGCCGACCGCGGCCTCGCGCTGACGGCGCTGGCCCGGCAGGCCGGCGTCAGCGTCAGCATGCTGTCGGCCATCGAGCGCGGTGAGAAGACGCCGACGGTCGTGGTGCTGTCCCGGATCGCCGACGGGCTCGGGCTGTCGGCCTCCCGGCTGCTCGCCGGCCTGGAGCACGACCGCGTGCTCGTCCGGCGCGCGGCGGAGCAGGAGCACATCGCCGAGCCCGGCGGCTGGCACCGCACGGTCCTGACGCCGGTCGTGCCCGGCGTCAACTTCGAGTGGATCCGCACTACACTGCCGCCGGGCTGCGACGCGGGCACGTTTCCGGCGTACGCCCCGGGTTCGCACGAGTTCGTTGTCGTCGAGTCCGGCGAGCTGACCTTGGGGGTCGGCGAGGGCGAGTACGTCCTCGCCGCGGGCGATTCGGTCTATTTTCCCGCCGACGCAGCGCATTCGTACGCGAACCGCAGCGGAAACCCTTGTGTGTACTCGGTCGCGGCCCTGATCATGCGGCCGCGGGACAGCCGGATGACGCCGCCGCGGCCGGCGTGACACTTGCCGGTGCTGGGCCGCAACGTCGCGATCCGCGACCTCACCATCGCCAGGAGCTGGGACGCCGCCGGCCGGGTCCCGCGCACTCCTGCGTGGAACCCGGCCGGTCACCGAGAACTGCGCCGGATCAGCGGCCGCGCAGCCTCGGCCGGGCCAAGCCGACCGCCGCGACAACGATCAGGGCCACCGCCGCCACCGCGGCGATCACCGTCAGGACGGGCGCGCGGCCGTCGGTGCCGGTCAGGGTGAGGACGCTCGTGACGAGCAGGACCGCGCCCACGCCCAGGTACAGCCAGCACAACGACACCGTGGCCGGGATGAAGTGCCAACGCCGTTCGGCCATCGAAACCTCCTCGATCGGGTGCACTGCGGAGTTGCCCCGATCCCGAGTCGATCAAACCGGCGGGAATCCGCCGTGACCCCGGGCGGCGATCAAGCCGCGCAAAGCTGCCAGCCGCCGCGCTGCGCCGCCGGTTCACTGGGCCGCATGACCACACCAGTGCCGCGGTGGCCGGCCGTCTTCGCCGTCACCGTCGGGATCTTCGCCATCGTCACCGTCGAAATCCTCCCGATCGGACTGCTGACGCCGATCGCGGCCGGGTTCGGCGTCTCGGCGGGCACCGCCGGGGCGACGATGACCGTGCCCGGCTTCGTCGCCGCCGTCGCCGCGCCGGTGGTCACCGTTGCCGCCGGGCGGATCGACCGGCGGCTGGTGCTGGGCGGTCTCCTGGTCCTGCTCGCGGCCGCCGGTTTCCTCACCGCGGCCGCGCCCGCGTTCTGGGTGCTGCTGGCGGGGCGGTTCCTCGTCGGCGTCGTCATCGGCGGCTTCTGGTCGGTCGGCGCCGGCCTGGCGCCCCGGCTCGTCGGCACGGCGGCCGCCGCGCGGGCGACCTCGGTGATCTTCGCGGCCGTGCCGCTCGGTTCGGTGCTGGGTGTGCCGCTCGGCACCCTCGTCGGGCAGCTCGCGGGCTGGCGCACGGCGTTCCTTCTGCTGGGCGTGCTGAACTTGGGGACGGCCGTCGCCCTCCTGCTGCTCACGCCGCCCCTGCCGCCGGCGGAGGCCACCGGGGTTGCTGTCCTGAGTGGATTGCTACGACGCTCAGGTGTCCGAAGTGGACTTATCGTGACGTTCCTGGTCGTCCTGGCGCACTTCGGCACCTACACCTACCTGACCCCGCTGCTGCGGGACGTCGTCCGGCCGCCGGTGCTGAGTGGTTACCTCCTGGCGTACGGCGTCGCCGGGATCGCCGGGACCTTCCTGGCGGCGCGGTACCGCACGGGTCTCGCGCCGGCGGCGGCGGTGATCGCGGTGGTGGTCTTCGCCCTGCCGCACGCGGGGCCGATCGGCGCCCTCGCGTTGCTGGTGGCGTGGGGCGTGGCGTACGGCGCGGTGCCGGCGTACACGCAGGCCTGGTTCGCCCGCGCGGCGCCGGACGCGCCCGAGGCGGCGACCGTCCTGTTCACGGCGTCCTTCCAGGTCACCCTCTCCGCCGGCGCGCTGGCCGGCGGTTTCGTGGTGGACGCCGTGTCGGTCCCGGCCGTGATGACCTGTGGGGGAGCGGTCGCCGTCCTGGCCGCGGCGGTGGTCTCGGGCGCCCGTCGCACGGCCCGCGGGATGACCACCTCGAGCAGCCGGTCGAGGTCTTCGGCTGGAACCGGCGGGGCGGGCTCGACGCAGTAGGTGCTGGACGCGTACGTTCCGCTGGTCGGAACACAACGCTGTCCTGCCCGGCCGGGTGGTGCGACGGTCGGGCCATGGCTCCCGTGATGGCGGCGATCGTCGGCCCCGGCAACATCGGCACCGATCTGCTGGCGAAGCTGCGACGCAGTGAAGTGCTCGAAGTCGGTTACGTGGTCGGTGTGGTCGAGTCGGACGGGCTCGAACGCGCCCGCGCGCAGGGGATCGCGGCGTCGGCCGAAGGCGTCGACTGGCTGCTGCGCCAGGATCCCCGGCCGGAGCTGGTGTTCGAGGCGACCTCGGCCAAGGCACACGCCGCGAACGCCCCGCGGTACCGGGAAGCCGGCATCCAGGCGATCGACCTCACCCCGGCGCACCTCGGCCCGATGGTGTGCCCGCCGGTGAACCTGGGCGCGCACCTCGACGCGCCGAACGTCTCGATGATCACCTGCGGCGGCCAGGCGACGATTCCCATGGTGCACGCCGTTTCCCGCGTCACCGCCGTCCCGTACGCGGAGATCGTCGCGTCGGTCGCCTCGCGCGGGGCCGGCTCGGGAACGCGGGCGAACATCGACGAGTTCACGCGCACGACGTCGCAGGCGGTGGCCGAGATCGGCGGCGCCGGGCGCGGCAAGGCGATCATCATCCTGAACCCGGTCGAGCCGCCGATGATCATGCGGGACACGGTGTTCTGCGCGATCGGCCTCGACGCCGACCGCGACGCCATCACCGCGTCGATCCACGAGATGGTCGGCGAAGTGCAGAAGTACGTGCCCGGCTACACGCTCCGCGCGGACCCGCAGTTCGACGACGCCCGTGAGGACTGGGACGGGAACGCGCGGGTCGGGATCTTCCTCGAGGTCCGCGGCAACGGCGACTACCTGCCCGAGTACGCCGGAAACCTGGACATCATGACCGCCGCGGCCGCCCGCGTCGGCGAGCTGGTGGCGCGCGCGAAGCAGGAGGTGTCCGCATGAGCGAGCCGGCGAACGAAGCGAACTCCTCGGGGCGCCCGGAACTGCGCCACGACGTCCGGATCGTCGACACGACGTTGCGCGACGGCAGCCACGCGATGGCCCACCGCTTCACCGAGCAGCAGGTGCGGGACACGGTGCGCGCACTCGACCGGGCCGGCGTCGAGGTGATCGAGGTGACCCACGGCGACGGCCTCGGCGGTTCGTCGTTCACCTACGGCTTTTCCGCCGTCGACGAGCTCCGCCTGATCGCCGCGGCGCGCGAAGAGGCGAAGCAGGCGAAGATCGCGGTACTGCTCGTGCCGGGCATCGGCACGGCGGAGGACCTGCGGCGCGCGTTCGACGCGGGCGCGGAGATGGTCCGGGTGGCGACGCACTGCACCGAAGCCGACGTATCACCGCAGCACTTCGGGCTGGCGCGCGAACTCGGGATGGAGACGGCCGGGTTCCTGATGATGGCGCACCGGACGCCGCCGGAAGGCCTGGCGAAGCAGGCGCGGATCATGGTCGACGCGGGCTGCCAGGCGGCGTACGTGACCGACTCGGCGGGCGCGTTGCTGATGCACGAAGCCCGGGCCCGCTTCGAAGCGCTGGTCGCCGAGGTGGGCGACACGGCGTGGGTGGGCTACCACGGGCACCAGAACCTCTCGCTCGGCGTCGCGAACTCGGTCCTGGCCTACGAGGCGGGAGTCCGGTACATCGACGGCTCGCTGTGTGCGCTCGGCGCCGGTGCGGGCAACTCGCCGACCGAGGTCCTGGCGGCGGTGTTCGACCGGCTGGAGATCGACACGGGCCTCGACGTCGGCGGCCTGCTGGACGCGGCCGAGGAGGTGGTGCGGCCGTACCTGCACCGCTGGCCAAAGATGGACCGCAACGCGATCGTCCAGGGCTGGGCCGGGGTGTATTCGAGCTTCCTGCTGCACGCCGAGCGCGCGGCGGAGCGGTACGGCGTCCCGGCGCAGGCGATCCTGCGCCGCTGCGGCGAGCTGGCGTTGGTGGGCGGCCAGGAGGACATGATCATCGACGTGGCGGTGCAGCTGGCGGCGGAGCAGTAGGCAACCGGACAACGGCCGCGGGCGTGGGAAGGGCATGAGAAGAATCCGGCTCGCGCTCGCGGTGGCAGCGGGAACGGCCTGTCTGGGCGCGTGCTCGGCTCCGGTGATTCCGCCCGTACTTCCGTCCGCTATGGCGAAATCCAGCTCGGCACCGCCGGTCACGACGACCACCAAGCCGTCGCCGTTCACACCCCCGCCGTTCACACCCCCGCCGTTCACACCGCCGGCGTCGCCGGTGAAGATCACGGCCGCCTGTCCTTTCCTCGGCCCGGCGGAACTGCAGGAACTGCTGGGCACGAGCGAGGACCTGATCGCGACCGAACAGCCGCCCGACCAGACGTTCGTGCCGCACACCGAGTTCCAGTGCCGATACGAAGGCAAGTTCGTACACCCCTGGCTCCTCGACCTGTGGATCACCTCGGCGGCCGGCGCCTACCGGCCCGCCAAGGCGCTGAAGAACTACCAGCAGGACTGCGGCGGTCCGGTGACCGCGGTGCCCGGCGCCGGCGAGGGCGCTTACTTCTGCGATCGCGCCGGCACGGACAACGCGGAGATGGTCATCACCGGCAAGCGCGTCCACGGCCAGAACCGGCTGGCGGTGGCATACGTCGTCAAGCACCGCAAAGAGGTCTACACGCGCCTGGCCGTGCTGCTCGGCGAGCGGCTCTAGGACGCCGGGCCGGGGCCACCGGTCGCGCCGGGCGGGGCCACTGGTCGCGCCGGGCCGGGGGCCACCGGTCGCGCCGGGCGGGGGTCACCGGTCGCGCCGGGCCGGGTCGGCCGTCCCGGCCCGGCGCGCCCGGAGTGTCAGGCGGGTTCGCCGAACCACTCCCGCAGTGCCCCTTCGAGCCCGGCCGTCGAACCGTCCTCGCGCGCCCAGGCGATGTGCCCGTCCGGCCGGACCAGCACGCCGGTCAGCGCCGGTTCGCTGTCGCACTTGGCGGTCAGCACGTGCACGCGCCCGGCCCAGCCGCTCGCCGTTTCGCGCAGGTCGCCGTGGTCGGCGAGGTCGAGCAGGAGGGCCTTGCCGTCGTGGAGGCGGTCGCCGAGCCGGGTGCCGTCGGCGAAGGCGAAGTCGGGCGCAGCACGACCGGTCAGGTCGTGCTCGCCGTCGATCGGGTAGCGGTGCAGGACGCCGGAGAGCTTCTTGGCCAGGTACGTCGCCCCGTCGCCGGTGTGCAGCAGGTCCGCGACCACCTGGCGCAGCGCCCTGGTCCGCACGTCGCTGCGCATCAGCGCGACCTGCGCCCGGGTCCATTCGAGCACCCACTCGCCGATCGGGTGCCGTTCGCTCGTGTAGGTGTCGAGCAGGCCGGCGGGGGCCCAGCCGTGGATGGTCGCGGCGAGTTTCCAGCCCAGGTTGACGGCGTCGCCGATGCCGAGGTTGAGGCCCTGCCCGCCGAAGGGCGAGTGGACGTGCGCCGCGTCCCCGGCCAGCAGCACGCGGCCCAGGCGGTAGGTGCTCGCCTGCCGCGCGTTGTCGGTGAACCGCGTCGCGCTGTGGACCTTCGTCACGCGGATGTCTGCACCGGACACGCGCCGGAAGCTGTCTTCGAGTTCCTGCGCGGTGATGGGCGCGTCCCGGTCCGCCGGCGGCCCGTCGAACTCGACGGTGAGCATCCGGCCGGGCGTCGGCCCGTGGACGTAGAGGCCGCCGGAGCCGTGCTGCCACCCGGCGGGCAGGGCGTCGGCGCCGGTCAGCTCGGCCATCGCCTGCCGCCCGGTGATGGCGGGATCGGTCCCGGGGAACTCGAACCCGGCCAGCTTCCGCACCCGGCTGCGGCCGCCGTCGGCCCCGACCAGCCACCCGGCGCGGACCGGTGCGCCGTCGGAGAGGTGCACGGTGACGCCGTCGGCGTCGGCGTCGAACCCGGTGAGCTCGACCCCACGCCGGATCTCGACCCCGAGTTCGGCGGCCCGCCCGGCGAGGATCGCCTCGACGGCCTGCTGCTGGATGACGACGACCCGCGCGGCGGGCCCGACGTCCCGGAAGGCGGGATCGTCGAAGTCCACCCCGCCGGAGGTCACCATGATCCCCGCGAAGTGCCCCACGGGAACGGCGGTCGGTCCGCCTCCGCCGCGGGACTCGAGGAACTTCTGGATCTGCGCGAAGTTCTGCTGCACGACGGCGTCCATGGCGGGCAGCAGGCCGCGCCGGTAGAAGGCTTCGGCGGTGGTCAGGTTGACCGACCCCGCCTTGATCGTCTGGTCCGGCTCGGGCAGCCGTTCGACGACGAGCACGTCCACGCCCGCCAGCCGCAGTTCACAGGCCAGCATCAAGCCGACCGGTCCGCCCCCGGAGATCACCACATCCCTGTTCATGGCTCCGATGATGCCGCGAAACTTTTACCGAGTCAAACTTTGAGCTCGGTCTATACTCCGCGCATGGCGGATCCCGGACTGCGCGAGCGGAAGAAGCAGGCCACCCGCCTGCTGATCTCCAACGTGGCCACAGGCCTGTTCATCCAGCGTGGCTTCGAGGAGGTGACGGTGGCGGAGATAGCCGAAGCGGCGGGCGTCTCGAAGATGACGGTGTTCAACTACTTCCCGCGCAAGGAGGACCTGTTCCTGGACCGCCACGCGGACCGTCTGGCGGAGCTGACCGCGGTCCTGCGCACCCGGCCGGCGGGGGTGTCACCGTGCACGGCGTTGCGCCGCCACCAGCACGAGCTCCTGTCGTCGGGCCACCCCCTTTCCGGCGCCATCGCGGGCGGCCCGGGGTTCTGGTGGGTGCTGACCTCGAGCCCGGCACTGATGGCGCGCTGGTACGAGCAGGAGCGCGAGATCGCGGACGCGTTCGCGGCGCTGCTGGCGGAGGAGACGGGCGAGGAGTTCCGTTCCCGCATGGTGGCCGGGCTGCTGACGACGGCGATCACGACGGTGTTCGCGCACGCGATGGCCCGGATCGTGGCGGGGGAGGATGCCGAGGTGGTCCGGCGGGAGCAGGTCGAGGTGATCGATCAGGCCTTCGACCTGGTGGAGCACGGAGTGGGCGACTTCCCGGCTGCGCGGTGACGACGGGCCGGTTCGCCGGCTTCAAGCCGTCCGGATGCAGCCGGCGCGCGCGGAGGAGTTCGACAGCCCTCTTGCCTCACTGGGTGTCGGGGTGCGTCCTCAGCGAAGGGCCGTCTTGGCGCCTCGGGCGACGGCCTCGGCCACCGCGGCCAGGGCCGGGGAGTCCAGTTTCCACTGCTGCCAGTGCAGGGGTATGTCGATCGGGCGGTCCGGGGCCAGGTCCACCAGCGCGGCCCCGCGCGGGGCCGCTTGGATTTCCGGGACCATGCCCCAGCCCATGCCCGCCGCGACCGCGTCCACGAAGGACTCGGAAGCCGGGATGTGGTGGCGGACCAGGGTGAAGCTGCGGCGGCGGGTCAGGCTGCGCAGGAACCGGTCCTGCAGGTCGTCCTTGCGGTCGAACACGATCACCGGGGACTCCGGCAGCGATGAAGCGAGGGGCGCGTCGCCCAGCCAGCGCTCGACGAACGCCGGGGAGGCCATGGCTCGGTAGCGCATGCGGCCGAGGCGGTGGGAGGTGCAGCCCTGGACCGGCTGGGGTGCCGCCGTGACCGCCGCCATCACCAGGCCTTCGCGCAGCAGAGCGGCTGTGTGGTCCTCGTCTTCGCGCTGGAGGTCGAAGCAGACGCCCGGGGAATCGGGCAGTCCGGCGAGCGCCGGGAGGAACCAGGTCGCCAGGGAGTCCGCGTTCACCGCGATCGACAGCGTCCGGACGGACGAACCCAGGCCGAGTTCCGCGAGGGCGTCCTGCTCGAGCTGGGCCAGGGAGCGAGCGAAGCGGACCAGGGCCTGGCCGGACGAGGTGAGCCGGATCGGCTTGGTGCGCAGCACCAGGACGCGGCCCGTGCGCTGCTCCAGCGCCTTCACCCGCTGGCTGACCGCCGACGGCGTCACGTGCAGGACTGCGGCGGCCGCGTCGAAACTTTGCTCGTCCACTACGGCGAGCAGCGTCTTGACCTGGTCGAGCGGAAGATCCGACATCATGGGCGCTAATGTTACGTAAGAATCTTTAGCTGGAGTAACGCAGTGCGGCGGTCCTACCGTGACGGGGTGCTCCCACTCCTGCTGGCCGGCTTCGGAACCTGCCTCTCCCTGATCGTCGCCATCGGCTCGCAGAACGCCTTCCTGCTGCAACAAGGCCTGCGCGGCGGCGCGGTGGCGCCGCTGGTCGTCATCTGCGCCGCCTCCGACCTCGTCCTCATCGGGCTCGGGGTCAGCGGGATCGGGGCCGTGCTGAAGCACTGGCCGGCCGCGATCGGGGTCATCGCCATCGGCGGCGGGCTGTTCCTGCTCGGCTACGGCGCGCTCGCCGCCCGGCGCGCGTTCCGGCCGTCGGTCATGACCGTCGGCGAAGACCGCACGCCGCTGCGGAAGGCCGTGCTCACCTGCGTGGCCTTCACGTGGCTGAACCCGCACGTGTACCTCGACACGGTCCTGCTGCTCGGCTCGGTCGCGGTCGCCCACGGCGACGGGCGCTGGCTGTTCGGCCTCGGCGCCGCGATCGCCAGCGCGGTGTGGTTCAGCGCGCTCGGGTTCGGGGCGAAGCGCCTCGCCGGGGTGTTCGCGAAGCCGATGGCGTGGCGCGTGCTGGACATCGTGATCGCCGTGACCATGGCCGGCCTCGGCACGGCGTTGCTGCTCGGCCGGGTCTGATCACCACAGGGTCGAATCCCGCGGCCGCTCCAGGTCCAGGAGGAACTCCTTCCGCTTCAGCCCGCCGGCGTAGCCGGTCAGTTTGCCGTTCTTGCCGACGACACGGTGGCAGGCGACCAGGATGCTCAGCGGGTTCCGGCCGACCGCCGCGCCGACCTCGTGCGGCAGGCCGCCGACGGCCCGGGCCAGCTCCCCGTAGGTGGCCGTGGTGCCGTACGGGACCTTCGCGATCTCGGTCCACACTGCACGGTCGAAGTCGGGGCCGGTCGCCTGCGTCGGGACGTCGAACTCGGTGCGTCGGCCGGCGAAGTACTCCGCCAGCTGCCGGACTGCCTCCGGGAACGCCGTGTCATCGCGCTCGCCGAACGCGGTGCGGTCCGGGCGGGTCCAGTGGTTCGGGAAGTACAGACCGGTCACGACGGCGTCGTCGCCGACCACGGTCAGGGGGCCGATCGGGGAATCCAGTATGGCGTGGTTCATCGGTTCTCCCAGGTTGTGCCGTTGGGCGGGCGCTGCGGGGCTCGGGAGCGGAAAGTCGGCCAGCGCGGCGGTCGCGAGTGTCCGGTGCGGACTCCACGCTGTCGACAGCTGCGGTCGCCGGGCCATGGCCACCCAGCTCGCCGGGGTGGCGCTGACTACCGCAGCCGTCCGGCTTCGGCGCGGTGAAGCGCTGCGCCTGGCGTGGCATGGTTGATCGGTTCTCCCAGGTTGTGCCGTCCGCGTGGGCGCTGCGGAGGCCGAGGAGGGGGCAGTCGGCCAGCGCGGCGATCGCGAATGTCCCGTGCGGACTCCACGGCGTGGACAGTTACGGTTGCCGGGCCATGGCCGTCCAGCCCGTCGGGGTGGCGCTCACTACGCCACGCGTCCGGTTTCGGCGTGGTGAAGTTGGTCTGGCGCGGCGTGGTGTGGTTCATCGGTTCTCCCAGGTTGTGCCGTCCGCGTGGGCGCTGCGGAGGCCGAGGAGGGGAAGTCGGCCAGCGCGGCGGTCGCGAATGTCCCATGCGGACTCCACGGCGTGGACAGTTACGGTTGCCGGGCCATGGCCGTCCAGCCCGTCGGGGTGGCGCTGACTACCGCAGGCGTCCGGCTTCGGCGCGGTGAAGCGCTGCGCCTGGCGTGGCATGGTTCATCGGTTCTCCCAGCTAGTGCCGTCCGCGTGGGCGCCGCGGAGACCGGGGAGCGGGAAGCCGGCCAGTGCCGCGGTCGCGACTGTCCGATGCGGACTCCACGACGTCGACAGCTGCAGCCGCCGGGCCATGCCCGCCCAGCCCGCTGGCGTGGCGCTGACCACCCACGCGTCCGGCTCCGGCGCGGCGAAGCGGCGCGCCTGGCGCAGCCAGGACGCCGCCGTCTCGGGCCAGGTCACCGTGGCCAGCACCAAGCCGCCCCATGCTGCGGCGATCTGCTCGCCGTTCGCGCGGGAGGAAGCGTCCGTGCCGATCACGATGTGCCGCGCCCGGCCGAGCAGGCCCAGCAGGGCCTGCAGTTCGAGGGCGGTCATGTCGCGTCGTGGAACACGAGGCCGAGCGTGTGCCGCCGGCCGGAACGGACCGCCGAAACGCCGTGGCGGACCGGGGCCGCCGACCAGCCGCGGGCCGAGCGGACCGGCCTGTCACGGGTGGTGAACACCAGGCCGTGGCCCTGCGGGATGAGCGTCGCGGTGCCGCGGGACTGCGCCCGTGGCCGCTGCTCCACCAGGAGGAACTCGCCGCCGGTGTGGTCGGCGCCCGGCTCGTTGAGATTGATCACGACCTGCAGCGGGAACACCTTGTCGCCGTAGAGGTCGCGGTGCAGCGCGTTCCAGCCGCCCGTTTCGTAACGCAGCAGGATCGGTGTCGGCCGCCGCTGCCCCGCGGCGTGGCAGACCGCCAGCCACTCGTCCAAAGTGGACGGCCACTCCGCCTCGCGGCCCAGCCGGGCCGACCAGTCCTGCGCGATCGGCAGCAGCCGCGGGTAGAGCGCCTGCCGCAGCCGCTGCACCGGTTCCGGGAACGGCGAAGCGAAGTAGTGGTAGTCACCGTTGTCCCCGAACCGGTGCCGGCGCAGGTTCACCGTCGCCCGGAAGTGCGACGGCTCGTCCCACAACGCGACCAGCCGCGCACACTCCGCCGGCGTGAGCAGCTGCGGCAGGAGCGCACAGCCGTAGTCGTCGACCTCCGCGGCCACCGCGGCCCAGTCGGCCGCGGCGACGCGCTCTTCGAACGCGGTCATGCCGCCTCCATCGTCAGCAGGACCCGCTTGGCTTCTTCCCCGCCGGCGTACTGCCCGTACGACCCGTCGGACCGGACGACCCGGTGGCACGGCACCACCACCGGCAACGGGTTGAGAGCGCACGCGGTGCCGACCGCGCGGACCGCCTTCGGACTGCCTGCCGCCGCCGCGACCTGGGCGTAGCTTTCGGTGCGGCCGTAGGCGATCTCGGGCAGGTGGTCGAGCACCGCCCGGCGGAACCCCCGCGCCAGCCGGAAGTCCAGCGGCACGTCGAAGGTGTGCCGCTCGCCGCGGAAGTACTCGTCGAGCTGCCGGGTCACCGGGGCGAGGCGGGCCGGGGCGCGCAGGATCCGCGGGCTGATGGCCGCGGCCAGCTCGGCCAGCACGGCCTCGTGGTCCTGGCGGTCGAAGGCCACCTTCACCAGGCCCTCCTCGGTGGCCGCCAGCAGCAACGGCCCGACCGGGGAGTCGACCGTGTCGTAAGCGACGTCGAGCAACCCCTCGCGAGCAGCGTCGGCGACGAGGCGCTCGTGCATCACGCGCGGGTCGAGCAGGATGTCGTCCCTCAAGTGGCCGAAGATGATGTCCGTCATGAGTGCGCTCCTTCCAGGGGATAGAGGGCTCGCAGCGCTTTGACGCCGTCGGCGGCCGCGCGGCGCGCGGCGTCGACGGTGCCGCCGGTGATCTCCGCGATTTCGCGGTACGGCAGCCCGGCCAGGTAGTGGTAGGCGACGGCGAGGCGTTGCTTGTCCGGCAACCTCGCCAGCGCGTCCCACAGGTCGCCGTGCCACGCCTCCGCGCGGCCGGGCCGCTCCGGGAGCTCGCCGACCGGGACCGGGCGGCGAGCCTGCGCCCGGGTGACGTCGACGGCCTTGCGGTGCGCGATCGTGACGAGCCACGCCTGGACGTTGGCGTCGGCGGGCAGCTCCGGGTAGGCCTTCAACGCGGCCAGGAAGGTTTCCGACCAGGCGTCTTCGGCGTCGGCCGGCCCGAGCACGGCCCGGCAGACCCGGAGGACCATCGGCCCGTGCTCGGCGACGACTTGCTCGAACGGTGTCACGATCACATTGGGAAGACGTCCGGGAGCGCCGGAACGTGAGGTCATGTTTTCGCGGTGCCGGAGACGACCGTCGCGCCCAGGTCGTCGCACGAGTGCACCCGCGCCGACAACCCCGCCGTGGCAAGGATTTCCGCGAGCACCGGCGCCTGCCGCTCGCTCGATTCGATCAGCAGGGTCCCACCGGGGGCGAGCCAGCCGGGCGCGCCCGCGGCGACGCGGCGGGCGAGGTCCAGGCCGTCCGCGCCGCCGTCGAGCGCCACCAGCGGCTCGTGCAGGCGAGCCTCAGGCGGCATCGTCGCGACGGCGTCCGAAGGGACGTACGGCACGTTGGCCAGCAGGACGTCGACGCGGCCGCGCAGGGACGCCGGCAGCGCGTCGTAGAGGTCGCCCCGGTGGACGTGGGCGTCCGGGAGGTTCAGCCGGGCGCACTCGACCGCGGCCGGTTCGACGTCGGCGGCGTGCAGCTCCCGCGGCGGGAGCGCGGCGGCGAACGCGGCACCCAGCGCTCCGGAGCCGCAGCACAGGTCGACCACCACCGGGTCCGGGGGAGCGAGCGACACGGCCACGTCGACCAGGAACGCCGTGCGGTGGCGCGGCACGAACACGCCCGGCCGCACGGTGACGCGCAGGCCGTGGAACTCCGCCCAGCCCAGCAGGTGTTCCAGGGGCAGCCCGGCGACCCGGCGTTCGACGAGCGCGTCGAGTTCCGCGGGGGTCGTGGCCGCGGCGACGAGGAGATCGGCCTCGTCCTCGGCGAACACGCAGCCCGCGGCGCGCAGCCGGGTGACGACGGTGGAAGTGTCCAACAGGGGAGGAAGCCTACAAGACCTGCACGGCGTCCCCGACGTTCAGCCCGTCGAAGAACGCCGCCGAGTCGGCGTCGCTCAGGTGGACACAGCCGTGCGAGGGCGCGTCGAGCGGTCCGGCGTGGAAGGCGATGCCGCCGGCGGCGAAGAACACCGAGTTGGGCATGTCGGTGCCGTACTGGCTGCTGCGGTGCTCGCGGTCCTTCCACACGACGTGGAACGACCCGGCCGGGGTCGCCTGGTCGGGTGGCCCGAACCCCGCCGGGACCGGACCGCGGACGACCCGGCCGTCCCGCAGCAGCCAGGCCAGCCCGTGCGCCAGGCTCACGCAGGCTCCGGTCGTGACGGCGCACGGTGGCGCGGGCGGCGGCGTGGTGGCCGGGGTCGGCGTGGCCGTGGTCGCCGGGGTGGCGGTCAGTGGCGCCGGCTCGGCGAGCGGGCTCGGCGTCGTCGTGCGCGGCGCCGAGCAAGCCGCCGTGACCAGCACCGCACCCAACAGGGTCACCACCCCGGTTCTGCGCATCCGCCATCCCCTCGCCCGAGTTCCTGCCGGGGATCAGTACGGGTGAACGGCCCCGAAGGTTGAGCGCGAGAGGGTTACCCCGACCGGGCGACGTCGAACCGTTATTGGCCACCGTCACGACCTGGCGCTCGGGGCGGGCGTCGCGACGCTGAGACGCCGGGTGACGCCGGGTGACGCCGCTGAGCGTGTCCACCGGCACGAAGGAGCAGGCGCGTGGCGAGCCGGTCGCCGTGGCGAGGGTTGGCCTCCGGCCCCGTTGCCCACGTTACCGGCCACCACCGACAATTCCGGTGCTCCGGGCACGGGTGCTGGCCCGATCGGGCGGGGAATCCGGCTTCCGGGCCCGGGGGCCGGGTTCCTGAGTACCGTGGATCGCGGGGGACCGGGGGAGCGGCCGTGACCGGCCCGCCGTGTCCGCGCCTGCCGGCCGCGCGCCCGGGAGGAGCACCCATGACCGCCAGTACCACTCCGCGCCTGCCGTTCGATCGGCCGAACGTCCTGGAAATCGCCCCGCTCTTCGAGGTGCTGCGCCGGGAGGGGCCCGTTGTCGCCGTGACCACTCCGGCCGGGGACCCGGCCTGGCTCGTCACGGGGTTCGAGCAGGTGCGTGCCGCCTTCACCGATCCGCGGTTCGGGCGGTCGCACCCCGCGCCGGAGGAGGCGTCGGCGTTGTCGGACGCCGCCCTGCTCAGCCGTCCGCAGGGTGACCACGAGACCGAGCACGCCGAGCACGCGCGGATGCGGCGGTTGCTCGTGCCCGCGTTCTCGGCCAACCGGATCCGCCGGCTCGCCGGCCGCGTCCAGGAGTTCGCCGACCGCTGCTTCGACGACATGGAGCGCGTCCGCCGCGGCGGCGGTCCGGTGGACCTGCACGAACACCTGTCGTTCCCGTTGCCGGTGCTGGTGATCTGCGAGCTGCTCGGCGTCCCGTTCGAGGACCACGAGACGTTCCGGGTGCTGTCCGACCGGATGGGCCGGATGGACATCGGCGCCGGTGCGGACGCCGCGCTCGAGGAGTTCGCCGCCTACATGAGCCGGCTCGCCGCGCAGAAGCGGCGCGAGCCCGGCCAGGACGTCGTCTCGGACCTGGTGCGCGCGCAGGCCGACGACCCGGCCCTCGGCGACGACGACGTCGCCCGGCTCGCGGCCGGACTGCTGTTCGCCGGGCACGAGACGACCTCCAACCGGATCGATCTCGGCGCCCTCTACCTGCTCACCGACCTCGCGCACCGGGACGCGCTGGCCGCCGATCCCGAACACCGCGTGCACGGCTTCGTCGAGGAGATCCTGCGGCTGTCCGCGCCGAGCGGGCTCGGCGTGCTGCGGTACGCCCACGAAGACGTCGAGCTCGGCGGCGTGCGGATCGCGCGCGGTGACGCGGTGGTCCTGTCGATCGCCGCGGCCAACCGGGACGAAACCGTGTTCCCCGCCCCGGAGGCGTTCGATCCCGATCGGAAGCCGAACTCGCACGTCGCGTTCGCCTACGGCGGCTTCTTCTGCATCGGCGCCAGCCTCGCCCGCACCGAGCTGCGCATCGTCTTCGGGTCGCTGTTCCGGCGGTTCCCCGGGATGCGCCTGGCCGTCGGCGTGGATGAACTCGAAATCCGGACGAACCGTGTCACCGGGGGAGTGGACCGCGTGCCGGTCCTCTGGTAGACCAACGGCGGTCGGGAGCGGAGGAAAGACGTGACGTTGTGGGACAAGCTCGGGATGGACGACAAGCTCATCAAGGTGCTGCAGGAGATCCCGCCCGGTCCGGACGCCGATGAGTTCGGCCGGGCCTACGTCACGATCCACCAGCTCGCGGTCGAACTCGACCAGCGGTTCCCCGAGGTGCGCAAGCAACTGGACGTGCCGCTGGGCGGCGGCGCGACCCGGCACGCCGGTCTCGTCGAACTGCTCGGCAAGGAGCTGGTCGACAAGATCAAGCGCTACGGCGACGTCTACCCGATCGAAGCCGCGCAGCTTTCGTCGGTGCGGTTCCGCGAGGTGCGGCTCCGCGGCCCCGGCGGGCGGGACCTGGTCGGTGGGTCGAAGACCGACCTGCCGTTGATCCGCCTGCGACCCCGGGACTGAGGCGGTGCTCGCGCCGTCGCCGGTCCGGGTCCTGGTGGCCGAACGCGACCCGGCGGTGCGAGCCCGCCTGAGCACGTTCCTCGACGAGGCGGACGGCATCGAGCTCGTCGGCGCGGCCCCCGACGCGACGGCGGCCCGGGTCACCCTGCGCCGCCGGCTGCCGGACGTCCTGCTCCTGGACCTGCGCCTGAGCTGGCCGGACACGCTGACCCGCCGCCCGGCGGTGGTGGCCCTGGCGACGTTCGACTCGGACGCGGGCATCCTCCGAGCCCTCCGCGACGGCGCGGCCGGGTTCCTGCTGCGGTCGGCCCGCCGGCAGGACCTGATCAAGGTGGTCCGGTTGGCGGCGGACGGCCACGTGGTCCTGTCCCCGGACGCCTCCCGCCGCCTGGTCTCGGCGGCGACCCGCTTGTCCGGCCCGCGCGACGAGCACTTGGCGGCGGTGGACCGCCTTTCGGCCCGGGAGACCGAGGTCCTCGCGGCGGTGGGCGCGGCGCTGACGAACGCGGAGATCGCCGCGCGGCTGGATCTGCCGGAGCCGGTGGTGCGGGAGCACGTGGCGCGGGTGGTGCGGAAGCTGGGTTGTGCGCACCGGACCGGGGCGGGGTTGCTGGCGTACGAACGTGGGTTGTGCCGCCCGGGGCAAGGCGGAGGTTGAGACCGCGCGTTCGAAGCGGCGCTCCGGTGCTGTGCGAGGGATGTGCATCGGACCGGGGGCGCTCGTGTACGAGCGTGGCGTGGCGTGAGGTGGGTCCGGACGGGGGCGCGATGTACGCCGAGCAGCCGCTGCCGCCGTGCGACCAGGCCCGCTCCGCCGGGAGTTGCCGTCCACCACCACGATCCGTACGACGGGCACCCCGCCCACACCATCGACACGTCCAATTTGGACTCCATGGCCCAACCGAGGTCGGCTGGGGGCAGCGGAGTGGCCGCGCCCTGCTACTTCTTGCGGGCTTTGTCGACGGCTTCGAGGAACTCCTTGACCCGGGCGCGCTTCGAGTATTCGTACCGGAAGACGTTGCCCGGCAGCTTGTCCGCGAACAGCGGGACGTTCTCGACGATGCCGGTGGGGGCGTCCGGAGCCTCGAAGGTGATCTCGCCCAGCTTCCACGCGGTCGCCTCCCGGTGCCGGACGGCCGTGAGCTTCGCGACCGGGAAGGGGTGGTCGGCCCGGTCGGGAAGGATGCCCATGCTCGTCGTGTCGATCCGCAGGGTGACGGTTCTGCCGTCGAACCGGATCGATCTGCGCCTGGCGTCCACGCGCGCGGTGCTCACGGTGCCTCCCGGTGGTCACAGCGTCCGGCAGGTGAGCGCCGGACGGGCGTCGTCACTTCCGTTCTGCGTCAGGGCGATCAGGCCGAACGTCGTCGTCGCGTTCGCGTCGAGCTTCGCGTTCCAGGCGGCGTTTTCGACCGTCACCGTGGAACCATCGACGGTGAAGGTGCCGTTCCACAAGCCGCTGATGCGGTGACCGGCGGGCAGCTGCCAGCGGACGCGCCAGCCGGACAGGCCCGCGGTGCGGTCGTTGCGCACCGTCACCTGGACCTGGTAGCCGCCGGGCCAGGAGTTCGTCACCTCGTAGCGGGCGGCGCAGCCCAGGTCGGCCGGGGTCGTCGGCACCGGGCTCGAAGTCGTCGGCGCCGTCGGGACGGTCGGAACGGTCGGGACGGGGGCGGCCACGGGAGTGCCGTCCGGGACGATCACCGTGCCGATCACGACGCCCGCGGCCAGCAGGACCGCGCCGGCCGCACCGGCGAGGACGAGCCGGCGCCGGGGACGCGGAACGCGCAGGAGCCTGGTCCCCGGCCGGGGCCGCGGGCGGGGCGCCGGCAGGGGACGGCCGCCGGTGACCGCTTCGAACAGCTCCTGGACCTCCGCCATCGTCGGACGCGCTTCGGGGTCCCGCTGCAGCATGCGGGTGAGCACCTCGGCGAGCGGTCCGCCGTGCCTCGGCGGGACGATCTCCTCCTTCGCGATGCGCAGCAGGAGCGTGATCGCGTTGTCGTCGTGGCCGAACGGGGGCGTGCCTTCGAGTGCCCGGTAAAGGGTCGCTCCCAGCGAAAAGACGTCGGCCGGGAAACCCGCTTCGCCGCCGGCGGCGACTTCGGGCGCCAGGTAGGCCGGAGTGCCCGCGATGAACCCGCCGCCGGTCACGGTGCCTTCCCCGGTGGCGCGGGAGATGCCGAAGTCGGCGATCTTGGCGACACCGGATTCGCCGATCAGGACGTTGGCGGGGGTGACGTCGCGGTGCACGACGCCTTCGGCGTGCGCGGCGGCCAGTGCCGACGCGATCGGCGCGCCGATGCGCGCCACCTCCTCGGCCGGGAGGGTCTCCCGGTCCAGCAGGATCTCGGCGAGACTGCGCGAGGGCAGGTACTCCATGACGAGGTAGGGCCCGCCGGGCGCGTCGACGACGTCGTGCACCGTGATCGCGTGCGGGTGCCGCAGGCGCGCGGTCAGCCGCGCCTCGCGCAGCGCACGCAGGCTCGCCTGCTCACCCGCGGCCGGCCCGATGGCCGCGTCGTAGTCCAGCTGCTTGACCGCGACGACCCGGTCGAGCCGCTCGTCGCGGGCGCGCCAGACGACGCCCATCGACCCCTGGCCGATCCGCGCCGCCAGCCGGTAGCGCCCGGCGATCAGCTCTCCTGCGTCGGTCACGGCGACCTCCCCGGCCTTCCCCAGAGCACACCGAACACACGGATCGGGGTGGCGATCGGTTCGAGCCTAACGGCCTGCCCGCCGGTGTGCCGACGGACAGGCCGGGCTCAAGCGCCGAGCCGGTGCAACTGGTCCCAGGCCGGGACGTACGGCGCGAAGCGCAGCTTCATCCCCGCCTCGCCCGGCAGCTTGTCCGCCTTGCGGGCGTTGCAGCTGCGGGCGGTGCCCCCGCACGCGGCGACCGTGTTGAGCCAGTCGGTCCGGGCGCCGCCGCGGCTCAGCGGCGTCACGTGGTCGATCGTGGTGGCGCGCTGCCCGCAGTAGGCGCAGCGGTACCCGTCACGGACCAGCACACCGCGCCGGGACCAGCGCGGCGGCTGCGTATATCGCCACTTCATGACGACGTACCGCAGCAACCGCACGATCTTCGGGCGCGGGAACAACCCGTAGGCGAGGCCGTCCTCGGCCTCGTGGATCTCCGCGACGTGGCGCACGAGCATGCGGATCGCGTGCGGGACCGAAACGGTCTGCAGCGGCTCGTAGCCGGCGTTCAGGACGAGTACCTTCACGGTTCACTCCGATTCGACGATGGGAACGCGGGAAGCGCGGCTTCCCGCGGTGCTGCGAATCATCGTCGCCGAGCGTCCTGACCTGCGTCAATCGTGTTTCACCGCAGGGGATGCGCGCGGAAGAACCGCCAGATGACCGGCGTCGCGTCGATCACCGTCGGTGTCGCGGAATCGTTGTTCGGCCGGGTGCTCGGCCAGACGTGCCCGGCGCCTTCGACGCGGTAGTGCTCGAGGGCGCTGTGCCGGTCGCAGCCGAGCCACTTCTCGGCGACGACCCCGGCGACCGGCGTCCACGAGACCGGATCGGGCCGGCAACCGTCCCTTGTGGACCAGGCCGCCAGCCAGTCCGGGATGGCGGGCAGGCCCTTCGCGGGGTTGCCGGTGTAGGGGATCGTCGTGTCGGCCGTGCCGTGGAAGTCGAGGACCGGCACCGGCCGGCTCGGGTCGCAGGCGCCGCCCTGCGGGTAGAACGCGCCGGACACGGGCGCGAACGCGGCGATCCGGCCGGCCAGGCGACAGGCCAGCACGCCGACGAAGCCGCCGCCGTTCGACTTCCCCGCGGCGAAGATCCGGCCGGCGTCGACGCACAGCGTGCGCTGCAGGGCGTTCAGCAGATCACTGGTGAACAGGACGTCGTCCGCGGCCGCCGAATAGGGCGCTCCCGTCCAGGCGGACTCGCCGTCGGTGCCGATCAGGCCCTGCGGGTAGACCGCGATCGCGTCGAGCGCCGAGAAGCCGGACAGCTCCTCCTGGTACTGGGACGTGCGCTTGTGCCCGTGGAAGGACAGGACCAGCGGGTACGGCCGGTGTGGGTCGTAGCGCGCGGGCAGGTGGACGGTGTACTCGCGGTCGAGGCCGCCCGAGGTGACGTGGCGGGTGGTGGTCACCCCGGCCGGGAAGCCCGCGGGACGGCCGCAGCCGGTGGTGCGGACGGGGTGGTCGGCGACCCCGCCCGCGGCGGCGGGCGCAGCGAAGGCGGTGGTCAGGGCACAGGCCGCGGCGAACGTGGCCGCCCACCGGGTGAAGCGTCGGGGCACTCGATCCTCCTTGATCGGCAGCGGGGCGTGGCCAGCATCACACCGGGAGCCGCGGCCGCCCAGATTGCGTTCATAAAGTGCGCGGTCCCGGACTGTCGGACCCGCTCGGTAGGATCGACCCAACGTCGGCCGCCGGACACGCGAAAGGAATGGAAGTGACTGCCCCGATCGAGACGCTGGAGTTCCAGTCGGAAGCGCGTCAGCTGCTCCAGCTGATGATCCATTCGATCTATTCGAACAAGGACACGTTCCTGCGGGAACTCGTGTCCAACGCCTCCGACGCCCTCGACAAGCTGCGGCTGGAGTCGTACCGCGACAAGGACCTCGAGGCGGACACCTCCGACCTGCACATCACGATCGAGACCGATCCCGGTGCCCGGACCCTGACCGTGCGGGACAACGGCATCGGCATGACCCGCGACGAGGTCGTCGCCCTGATCGGGACGATCGCCAAGTCCGGCACCGCCGACTTCCTGACCAAGCTGAAGGAGGCGAAGGACGCCGCGGCGTCGCAGGACCTGATCGGCCAGTTCGGCGTCGGGTTCTACGCGAGCTTCATGGTCGCGGACAAGGTCACCCTCGTGACGCGCCGCGCGGGCACCGCCGAGGGCGTCCGCTGGGAGTCGACCGGCGAAGGCACGTACACGATCCAGCCGGTCGAGGACGCGCCGCAGGGCACCGCGGTCACGCTGCACCTCAAGCCCGAGGACACCGAAGACCACCTCTACGACTACACGTCCGCGGCGAAGATCCGCGAAATCGTCAAGCGGTACTCCGACTTCATCACCTGGCCCATCCGGATGAAGGGCGACGGCGAAGACGCCGAGGTCGAGACGGTCAACTCGATGAAGGCGCTGTGGGCGCGGTCGTCGAGCGAGGTCAGCGAGGACGAGTACCACGAGTTCTACAAGCACGTCAGCCACGACTGGCAGGACCCCCTCGAGACGATCCGCCTGCAGGCCGAGGGCACGTTCGAGTACCAGGCGCTGCTGTTCCTGCCCTCGCACGCGCCGATGGACCTGTTCCTGCGGGAGCGCAAGCGCGGCGTGCAGCTCTACGTCAAGCGCGTCTTCATCATGGACGACTGCGAGTCGCTCGTCCCCGAGTACCTGCGGTTCGTCAAGGGCGTGGTCGACGCGCAGGACCTCTCCCTGAACGTGTCGCGGGAGATCCTGCAGCAGGACCGCCAGATCCAGCTGATCCGCCGTCGCCTGGTGAAGAAGGTCCTCTCGACGGTCAAGACCATGATGACCGCCGACGCGGAGAAGTACGCGACGTTCTGGCGCGAGTTCGGCCGGGCGGTCAAGGAGGGCCTGCTCGACGACTTCGAAAACCGCGAGGCCATCCTCGAGATCTCGTCGTTCGCCTCGACGCACGACGCCGAAAAGCCGACGTCGCTGCGCGAGTACGTCGAGCGGATGAAGGACGGCCAGCAGCACATCTACTACATGACCGGCGAATCGCGGTCGGCGATCGAGAACTCGCCGCACATGGAAGCCTTCCGCGCCAAGGGCTTCGAGGTGCTGGTGCTGACCGACCCGATCGACGAGATGTGGGTCGACGCGGTGCCCGGCTTCGACGGGAAGCAGTTCCAGTCGATCGCCAAGGGCCAGGTGGACCTCGAGTCGGAAGAGGACAAGAAGGCCACCGAGGTCGCCCGCGAACAGCAGAACAAGGACTTCGAGGGCCTGCTGACGTGGATGGGCACGGCGCTGGGCGACACCGTCAAGGAGGTCCGCCTGTCGTCGCGGCTCACGACGTCGCCGGCCTGCATCGTCGGTGACACGCACGACCTGACCCCGACGCTGGAGAAGATGTACCGCGCGATGGGGCAGGAGCTGCCGCCGATCAAGCGCATCCTCGAGCTCAACCCGGAACACGCGCTGGTGACCGGGCTGCGCGAGGCCCACGCTTCGCGGCCGGAGGACGAGGGGCTGGCCGAGACGGCCGAGCTGCTCTACGGCATGGCGCTGCTGGCGGAGGGCGGTGAACTGGCCGACCCGTCGCGGTTCATCAAGCTGCTCGCCGGCCGGCTGGAAAAGACGCTCTGACGCGTGCTCGAGCCCGGAGCCCGCGTGCTCGGGCCCGTGACTCGCGTGAGCGAAGCCGGAACTCGCCGGTTCCGGCTTCGATCACCCGGGATCCGGCGCCGAGCACGCGGGATCCGGCTTCCGTCACGGGGCAGCGTTCATCAGGTCCAGGGCGCTCTGCTGGCGGGCGGCGTCGGCTTGGTCGAACGGGCCGGCCCACAGCAGGCCGTAGGCCTCCGCGCTGTTCCTGTCGTTGGCGTACGCCGAGTTCGCCTGTCGCTGCAGGTAGGCCGTGTACGGGTGGTCCGACAGTGCTGCGTTCAGCACGGCCAGGTCCCGCGCGTACACGCCCTTGAACGTCGGGCCGTCCGCGCCGCCCCCGCCGGCCGTCTCGCCCGGGTCGCGGAGGATGCCGCCGGGGTTGAGCGATCCGTTCGTCGTCGACGCGTTCGCCATCGCACGGGCCTTCGTCAGCAGGCTCGCGTCGCCCGTGGCGCGGTACAGCTCGGTCAATGCGGCCAGGGGGACGCCTTGGTTGTACGACCACACCGCCTGGCCGTTGTTCGCGCACGTCGACGTCAGGCCGTCGTTGACGAGGTTCGAGCCGTTGATCATCCCGCTGCCGGCGAACCAGGCCCAGCCCGCGCGGGCCCGCGCCGAGTACACCGTGTCGCCCGGGATGCGGTTGTGCAGCGCCGCGTTCAGCTGGACGTACAGCGAGTTCGGGATGGCGTTCTTGTAGGTGCGGCTCGTGCTCCACCAGACCCCGCCGCCGCAGACACCGTCCCAGTACGCGTACATGTGGTCGGCGTCGGCACGGGCGGTGTTCAGGTAGCGGCTGTCACCGGTCAGGTCGTACGTGTCCACCCACGCCAGGCCCCACCAGCCGGTGTCGTCCAGGTAGTCGTTGCGGAAGCTGCCGCCCTGCGCCGCCAGGTTCTTCGTGTACGTCGTGTCGATCGCGTAGCGGTAGCTGCCCATGCCGCTGATGCGGACATTGTCGATGATCGCGGTCAGCGCGTTGGCCGAATTCCACCACCCGGTCGTGTCGAAGAGGCCGGTGCCGAGGTTGTAGCGCTCCATCAGCGCCGTGGCGGCCGCGGTCCGGTGGTCCCAGGCGTTCCACGTCGGGCGGGCCCAGCCGGTGCAGGCGATGGTGCCCGACCCCGCCGGTTGCCCGCACGCGCGCAGGAGCCCGACGCCCTTGTTCGCCCAGTCGTCGGCGTTGTACATCAGGGTCCGCCACCCGGTGGCACCCGACGGTGTCGCCGTGTCGCCGAGTTTGCTCCCCGAGGCCCACGTGCGCCCGGCGTCGGACGAGCGGTCCAGCCAGACGTGGTCGCCGGCCGTGCCGCCGGTGATCGACGCCCAGCCCATGTCGTCGCCGTCGTCGAAGTGCAGGGAAACCCGGCGGCCGGCGACGCCGGCCGAAGCGCCTTCGCGGTCGCCGGGGGAGAGGGCGGGATCTCGGGCATCGCAGTACTTGTCGCAGATCGCTGCGGCGGCAGCCGGGGCGGCCGGGGCGGCGGGGGTGGAGGTCGGGGTGGCGGCCAGGACGAGCGTCATCAGGGGCACCAGGAAATGCATCGGTCACCTTCCGCGCTGAAGGGGCGATACCTCCATTGTGGGCGGCCGATATCAGTGGTCCAGTCCTTTTCGGGACAGGTTCCACGACAGATTCCTGTGTGGCGACCCGGCCGGGCGGGTATCCCGGGCCCATGACGAATCTCGACGACACCACGACCGCGAAGCTCGACGAATTCGTGCTCGCCCGGCTCGCGGAGGACGAAGAGCGCGTCCAAGCGGGTGAGCTGCCGCTGATCGACGAGGCCGAACGGCGCGGGCGGCTGCGCATCATGTACGCCGACGACGGCGACGGGCTGATCCTCGCCGGCGGGCCGGTCGAGGCGATGGAGGACCGGCACCCGGTGCCGTTCGCCGAGAAGGCCGAGTTCCTGCGGCGCGAAATCCGCGACACCCACGACGACCTCTCCGTCAAGCTGATCGCGTCCGTGTACGAAGCCCACCCCGATTGGCGCGACGAGTGGCGCCCGTGACCTGATGCCCGCGCGGGACGTCCGGCCGCGGATCTTCGCCGACCGGGAGGACGGCGGACGGCGGCTCGCGGGCGAGCTGCGGCGCCGGGCCTGGGCCGATCCCGTCGTGCTCGGGCTCGCCCGCGGCGGCGTGCCGGTGGCCGCGGTCGTCGCGCGGTGGCTCGGCGCCGAACTGGACGTCGCCGTCGCCCGCAAGATCGGCGCGCCGAGCCACCCGGAGTACGGCGTCGGCGCCGTCACCCCCGAGGGGCCGGCGATCTACGACGAGGCCGGGCTGCGCGCGCTGAGGCTGACGGCCGCTCAACTGGCGGGCGCCGAGGCGCGGGAGCGAGCCGAAGCCCGCCGCCGGCTCGAGCGCTACCGAGCCGGGCGGGCTCCCGTGAACCTCGCTGGCCGTGACGTCGTCCTCGTCGACGACGGGCTCGCGACCGGCGTCACCGCGACGGCGGCGCTGCGTGACGTCCGCGCGGCCCGCCCGCGGACGCTCGTCTTCGCGGCGCCGGTTGCCGCGCCGGGCGCCGCCGCGCGGCTGCGCCGGGAAGCCGACGACGTCGTGTGCGTCGCGGAGCCGCCGGAGTTCCGCGCGGTCGGGCAGTGGTACGCCGATTTCCGCCAGCTGGGTGACGACGACGTGCTGGCCCGGCTTACGCCGTAGCCGTGCGGACTCCACACAGGACGGCTGGTGACGTGCTGCTCCACCCGGGGCGCCCCGGGTTGACCGGGTGGGTGACGGGGTATCACCCGATGGTGGCACCGACCGGAGGGGCGGAGCGGGATGAGTGAACGGGACGCGCTCGGCGCGGCGGCGCGCGGCCTGCGGCAGTACCTGCTGGCCGTCGCGGCCAAGCTGGACGCACCCGCCTGGTTCTGCGAGGTGGACGTCCCCGCCGGCGCGTACGTCGCGCTGGAGCGGCGGCTCCCGCGGTTCCCCGGCCACGAAACGGCCCTGCTGTGGGACGAACGCGACGGCTGGGCCGCCGCGGTCGAGTCGGCGACCGGCGACGACGTGATCGTGCTCGCCTACCTGGGGGAGGACGTGCTCCCGCCGCCGGATGCGGTGGTGGCCTTCGTGACTGCCCTGTACGGCGAGAAGTACCCGGGCCGGCCGGATCCCCCGGACTTCCGCAGACCCGGCACCCCGGACGGCTTCGATGAACGCCTGGCCGCTTACGCCGGCGACCCCGTCGGCCAGGCGTGAGTCACCGCGGCGGCAGGACGCAGAATTCGTTGCCCTCCGGGTCGGCGAGGACGATCCACGGGTCGTCCGGCGGGTCGGCCAAGACCTTCGCCCCCAGCACCACCAGGCGTTCCACCTCCGACCGCTGGTCCCGCCCCACCGGGGTGAGGTCCAGGTGCAGCCGGTTCTTGACGGTCTTCTCCTCGGGAACCGGCTGGAACAGCAGCGCCGGGCCGTCGTCGAAGTCCACCTGGTGGTACGTGCGCCCGTGGGAGTCGGTCCACGAGCGGGTTTTCGCCCCGCCCATGGCCGCCGCCCAGAACTCGGCGAGTGGCTCCGGCCGGTGGCAGTCCACCGCCACGGCCAGGATGCGGGCCGCCGTCATGCGGCCGCCACGATGCGGTTGACGGCTTCGGCGACCAGGTCCGGCTCGGACACCGTTACCGTCAGCCCGGGGTGGTGGAGCAGCCCCCACGGGTCGAGGCCGCGAACGGGTTCGCGGAACCGCAGGCACACCCCGCCCTGCGTCGTCGTCCCGAACGTCAAGCCGCGGTCGGCGAGCGAAAGGCGGACGCCGAAAACGCGCCACGCGCGGTACGGACCGGTCGCTTCCGCGCCGGCCAGATTGCTCAGCGGGGTCTCGACCAGCCACGGCCCGAAGCGGACGCGCAGGCCGGTGGCGTCCAGTTCCAGGCCGGTCCGCGGGCCCAGCGCCCTGCGCAGCCACGGGGAACCGACGGCGAAGTCCGCGTGCAGCCGGTAGTGCACGACGACGGCGGGCTCACCCGCCGTCGCTTCGCTCCTGGTCATGCGCCGCCGCCCAGTGGCGGGACTTCGGGTTCGTCCTCGGCCGCGAGTTCGGGGTCCCGCCGGTCTTCGGCGTGGGCCGGGCCGTTGCCCTGCAGGGCCCCGCGCAGTTCGGCCTCCTGCGCGTCGTCTTCACGGGGTGAGTGCTGATCGCTTCCGCGTTGCATGAGTACCTCCTCGAGACGGCTACCCGGTGTCCCGGCGGCGAAACGGCCGAGGTCAGCGGGCCCGCGCGGCCGCGCGGTTGACCGCTCGCGCCCCCAGGATCCCGAGCACCAGCGCGGCGACCGCGGTCAGCCCGTGGAGCCAGTTGTCCGCCCAGTTCAGGTTGATCGGGTCCTCGGGGTTGACGATCGCGGTGGCGAGGATGCCGTAGGCGGTCATCCCGGTGAAGCCGACGAAGAGCACCCAGCAGTAGATGATCGCGCCGGTGCGGCGGGTCGCGGCGAGCAGGCCGAGCACCCCGACGGCCGAGTGGACGAGGTTGAGCAGCGGGGTGCCGCTGAAGATCCAGACGGCACGGCTCGTCTCGTGGCCGACCGCGGCGGTTTCCGGCGTCAGGAACCCGGCGATGCCCAGGACGAGGTAGAGCAGCCCGAGGACGGCGACGACCGGCCGGAGCCAGGACGCTCCCGCCCGGGGGCGGTTTTCGGCGGACGACATGGGGTCTCCTTCCCTTCGCGGCCGGATACCCCGCCACGCGTGCGGAAAACGGACAAGTGGAAGGGGCCGGACGACGGGCTGGGGGATCCGCCGTCCGGCCCGCGGCCGGGGTCCCGCGCCGGTCCCTGCAGCCGGACGCGGGCCCCTGGTCTCAGGGGGAACGCCAGTCGTGCTCGCGGTAGGCGGTCCCGTGCTGGGCGCCCATCAGCAGGAGGCCGCCGTCGACGACGAGCGACGTGCCGGTGATGTAGCCGGCCCCCGGGGTCGTCAGGAACGCGACCGCGGCCGCCACCTCGGCCGCGTGGCCGGGGCGGCCGAGCGGGATGCCGGGCCGGTCCTGCTCGCGCGGGTCGGCGTCGGTCTGGCCCGTCATCGGCGTCGAGATCTCCCCGGGCGCGACCGAGTTCACGGTGATGCCGTGCTGGGCGAGCTCGAGGGCGAGCACCTGCGTCAGCGCGCCCGCCCCGGCCTTCGCGGCGCAGTAGGGCGCGGCGCCGACCCGCGGCACGTGCTCGTGGACGCTGGTGATGGTGATGATCCGGCCGCCGTGCCCGGCGTCGATCATGTGCCGGGCGGCCCGTTGCGAAAGCAGGAAGACGCCGTCGAGATCGACGTCGAGTACCTGACGCCACTTCTCGTAATCCAGGTCCACGGCGAGCTCGCTGCTGCCGGTGCCGGAGCAGTTGACCAGGACGTCGAGGCCGCCGAGGTCCTCGGCGAAGGCGTCGATGACGTCCGCGGCGCCGGGCAGTGCGGTCAGGTCGAGCTGCCGGACGTGCGCGGCGACCCCGTGCGAACGGGCCTCGGCGGCGGTTTCCTCCGCGCCTTCGGCGTCGGAGTGGTAGGTGATGCCGACGTCGAGGCCGCCACCGGCGAGGGCGGCGACGATCGCGCGGCCGATGCCGGAGTCGGCGCCGGTGACGACGGCGCGCCGGGGCGAGGCGGCTTCGGCGGGCAAAGGCGCCGGGAGCGACACGGGCGTCTCCTTTCGTTCCGCGGCGGCTACCACCCCGGTCGGGGCCTAAACGCGGCCGCCGGCTTCACCCGGCGGGGGAGGAGCCCGTCCCGTCCGGAGCGTGTGCCGGCGGCGGGGCGGGGTAACCGCGGCGTTCCCCGAACGGAAGGAGAAGGCCCGTGAGCAAGCCGAACCCGATCGAGCTGCAGAAGTACCTGTCCGGTGTCGACTACCCGGCGAGCCGGGACGATCTGGTGCAGGCGGCCGAGAACAACGGTGCCGACTCGGACACGTTGGACATCGTGCGCGGCCTGCCGGACCGCACCTACGAGGGGCCGAGCGGCGTCAGCAAGGAAATCGGCGGCTGAAGTGCGCCGTGGCCCGGGCGGGCGTTCCGCCCGGGCCTAGCGCGGCGAACCCAGCGCGGCGTCCTCCGGGGTGACCGCGCCGGGCAGGGCCAGGGCCGTCACCGCGCGGCAGACGTCGGCGGGGTCGATCGTGTCGAGGCAGGGGTGGCCGGGCACCGGGCAAACCCGCGCGCGAGTCGCGCGACAGGGCGCCTGCTGGTCGCCGAGCACCACCGTGGGAACGCCGTAGGGCGCCCACCGCTCCTGGGGCACGACCGGAGCGAAGAGCGACACCACCGGAGTGCCCGCGGCCGCCGCCAGGTGGGCCGGGCCCGTGTTGGGCGCCACCACGACCCGCGCGCCGGACAGCACCGCCGCCAGTTCCGCCAGTGACGTCCGGCCGCCGAGGTTCACCGCGGCCGTCCCGGCGACCTCCTGGGTCAGCGCGCGTTCCGAAGGCGCGCCCGTCACGAGCACCCGGTGCCCGTCCGCGGCGAGCGCCCGGACCGTCTCGCGGGTCCACGCGGCCGACGGCTGGCGGGCGGGCACCGACGCTGCGGGGTGCACCACGACGTAGGCGCCGCCGCCGGTCAGCCGGCCGACGTCCGGTAGCGGGCGCCGCAGCGCCAGCGCGCCGTGGTCGTCCGGCGGCAGCGGGAACCCGGCCGCTTCGGCGAGCGACAGCATGCGCACCGGCTCCGGCGGATCGCCGTCGACGCGGTGGCGCAGGTCCAGCAGGCTGCCCGGGTAGTCCTCCGAGATCGCGCCGATCCACGGCACCCCGGCCTGGCGCAGCAGCAGGGCCAGCGGCAGCGGGGACTGGTGGAACGACGTCAGGATCAGCGCCCGGTCGAACGACTCCGCCCGGATCCGCGCCACGAACTCGCCGGTGTCCTCGGCGGTCACCGGCGGCGGTTCGGGGTCGATCCAGGGTGCGGTCCAGGTGAGCAGGCCCGTCACGCCCGGCAGGAGTTCGCCCGCGGCCCGGCCGTGCGGGCCGGTCAGCAGCGTCACCTCCGCCCCGGACGCGGCGACCGCGCGGACGCAGGGCCCGGCGAGCAGGACGTCGCCGAGGTTGTCCTGGCGGGCGACGAGCACCCGGGTCATCCGGCGACCCCGGCGAGGCGCAGTGCTTCGGACAGGTCCCGGGCGACGGCCGCGTGCTGTCGGGCCCGGGCGATCTCCGGCTCGAGGGTGCGGTTCGTCGGCACCAGCACCGCGCGTGCCCCGGCCGCGAGCGCGGCGTCGACGTCGGCCCCGGTGTCGCCGATGACCACGCAGGACGCGGGATCGACGCCGAGTTCCCCGGCGGCCTTGAGCACCATGCCCGGAGCGGGTTTGCGGCACGCGCAGCCGTCGCCGTCGTCGTGGACGCAGACCTGCCAGGTGCCGAACGGGCCGAAGAGCTCCTGGACGCGGGCGTTGACCGCGTCGAGCTGCTCCGGCGTGATCAGTCCTTTCGCGACACCGGACTGGTTGCTCACCACGCCGACCGGGATCCCGCGCTCCCGCAGCCCGCGGACGAGCTCGACCGCGCCGGGCACCGGGCGGACACCGTCCGGGTCGTTGAGGTAGGGGACGTCGACGATCAGCGTGTCGTCGCGGTCGAAGAGCACCGCCACCGGGGGGCGGGGCCGACGGGCCGCGATCTCCCCGCGCAGCCGGTGGTAGCACGCGGCGGGCGGGATCAGGGCGCTGGTCACGACCATGCGCGCCAGTTCGCCGGGGGTCCGCGGGCCCGGCACGATCCGGCGGGTGGCGAACTCCGCCGTCAGCCCGGCCCACACCCCGGCCGCGAGGAGTGCCTTGCCGCGCTGCCGCAGCAGCGGCAGCGTGACGGCGGCGAGACCGGCCACTGTGGACAGTGCGTGCAGGCCGAGCCTGCCGGGGCCGGCGCCGGTGCGCTGCCGCCAGAGCACGCCGTGCTTGGCCCGCATCAACGCATTGTCGGCGTTGCCGCGCTGGGCTTTGAGGCTGTAGAAGAACCCGGCCCGCCGGGCCGGGTGCGTGGTCAGCCGTTCGCCCTGGTCGATCCGGTGCCCGGCTTCGGCGACGCGCAGGGCGAGGTCGGAGTCCTCACGGAAGGCGCGGGGGAACCGCTCGTCGAAGCCACCCGCTTCGACGAGCGCGCTGCGGCGGTAGGCCATGTCGGCGGTGATCCACCGCGCGTGCTCGAGGCCCGCCGTGCTGCGTTCGTCGTCCGTCGGCCGCCGGTCCGCGGGCAGCGGAACGGTGATCCGGCCCTGGGAGGCGGCCACTTCCGGGGGCAGCGAGCCGAGATCGCGTTCGAGCTGCCGCGGCCAGTCGGGGGCGAGCACGACGTCGTCGTCGACGAAGGCGATCCACTCGCTCTTCGCGGTGCGCCAGCCGAGGTTCCGCGCCGCCGCGGGGCCACGCCCGCCGGAGCGGAGAACGCGGACGCCGCCGGGGACGTCCAGCTCGGACCCGCCGGGGCGGTCGTCGACGACGAGGACCGCCGCCGGCCGCGGGTCCGGCCCGCCGAGCAAGGTGTCGAGGAGTGGCCGAAGCGTCTCCCGGCCCGTCGTGGGGATCACCACGGTGTAGTCGAGCGATGCAGTCACCGGAACCGGGTACCCCGGGCGGGGGTGATCAAACGGCGTGTCGGAGGGGGCGCACCCGGGTAACCGGCGGGCGACGAGAAGGAGGTGCGGATGACCGCGCGCACGATCGAAATCCGCAACCCGGCCGACGGCAGCGTGGTGGGCACGGTGCCGACCGCGGGCGAAGACGCGATCGACGCCGCGCTCGCGCTGGCCCGCCGGACCCGGGCGCAGTGGGCCCGGACCCCGGCCGCCGAACGCGGAGCGCTGCTGCACACCGCCGCCGAACGGCTGCGGGCCAACGCCGAAGAGCTGGCGAAGACGAACGAAGCGGAAACCGGAAAGCCACGCGACGAAGCCCTCGGCGGTGTCCTCGCCGGGGCCGGCACGTTGGCCCAGTACGCCGAACTCGGTCCGGTCCACCGCGGCCGGAGCCTGCTCGGGAACGTCGGCGCGACGGACCTGATGGTCCCCGAACCGCACGGTGTCGTCGTGGCGCTCACGCCGTGGAACGACCCGGTCGCGGTCGCCTGCGGCCTCCTGGGAGCCGCACTGGCCACCGGCAACACGGTGGTGCACAAGCCGAGCGAGCGTGCGCCGCACACCGGGCAGCTGCTCGGCGAACTGCTCGGCGACGTCTTCCCGGAGGGCGTGCTGCAGACCCTGCACGGTGACGGCGGGGTCGGCGCGATCCTCGCGATGCACTCCGGGGTCGACGTCATCGCCCACGTGGGCAGCACGGCCACCGGACGGTCGATCGCCGCGAGCGCGGCCGCGACGGGGGCGAAGACGTTGCTGGAGAACGGCGGCAACGACCCGCTGGTGATCGACGAGGACGTCGATCCGGGGTGGGCGGCCGGTCAGGCGGCCCTGGGCGCGTTCGCCAACTCGGGGCAGATCTGCGTGGCCGTCGAGCGGATCTACGTGTGTTCCGCGGTCGCCGAGCCGTTCCTGGCGGCGCTGGTGAAGGAGGCCGAGTCGCGGACGCTGGCCCCGCTGGTGGACCGGCGGCACCGCGAGCACGTGCACGCCCACGTGGCGGACGCGCTTTCCCGTGGGGCGCGGCTGTTGACCGGCGGCGCGATCCCGGACGGCCCGGGTGCGCACTACCCGGCGACGGTGCTCACCGACTGCGCGCCCGACCTGCGGGTGATGACCGAGGAGACGTTCGGCCCGGTGGCGCCGGTCCGGGTGGTGGAGAGCTTCGACGAGGGACTGGCCGAGGCGGCGAAGGGCGAATACGGGCTGGCGGCGACGGTGCTGACGGCTTCGATGGCGCACGCCCAGCGTGCGTGGCGCGAGCTGCCGGCGGGCACCGTGAAGGTGAACAACGTGTTCGGCGGCGCCCCGGGCGGCGCGGCGCACCCCCGCGGCCGCAGCGGTAACGGGTACGGCTACGGGCCGGAGCTGCTCGACGAGATGACGCAGACGAAGCTCGTGCACATCGCTCCGCCCGCATGAGCGAACGGCACCACAGCCCGGGCGAGCCCCGGCCGGCGGGAGATGCGGAAGACCGGCCGGGCTTGCCAGGAGACGCGGACGGGCGCTCCGGCGCCCGTTCCGGGGAGGGCGCTCCGGAGCGCCGGGCCGAGAGCGGGAACGGGCGGCGCGGCGGTGGGTCGGCAGCCGAGGAGGGGCAGGACCGCACGCCGGCGGACCGGCTCGCTCGGCCGCAGGGTGCTTTCGCGGCGGCCGGGGAAAGTCAAGACCCCGCGCCGGCGGGCCGGTTTGCTCGGCCGCAAGGTGCCTCCGCGGCGGCCGGAGAAAGTCAAGACCCCGCGCCGGCGGGCCGGTTTGCTCGGCCGCAAGGTGCCTCCGCGGCGGCCGGGGAAAGTCAAGACCGCGCTCCGGCGGGCCGGTTCGCCCGCCTGCTCCGGCAGCGGCCCCCGGGCACTCCCGGACCGGATGAGGACCAGGCCGACCGCACCCCGGTCGGCTGGATCGCGCGCGCCGTCCGGGTGCCGGGCCGGGAGCGGCGGATCCTCGTCCAGAGCGCCAAAGCCACCTTCGCCGCCACCGTTGCGTGGTTGCTCGCCACCCTCGTCCTGCGGCTGCCGCAACCCTTTCTCGCCCCCTACGCCGCCGTCTTCCTCGTCGAAGCCACCGTCTACCGGTCGCTGCGGGGGTGGCTCCAGCAGGTCGGCTCGGTGGCCTCGGGGGTGCTGCTCGCCGCCGTCGCCGCGCAGCTCATCCCGTGGCAGGCCGTTGCACTGGCCACGGTCGTCTTCGTGGGCCTGCTCGCCGGCAGCTGGCGGCGATTCGGCGAAGCCGGCGTCTGGGTGGGCGTCACCGGCATGCTCGTGATCTCCTACGGCACCGCCCGCGAACCCGTGCTGCTCGGTGATCGCCTCCTGGAAACGGCGCTGGGTGCGGCCATCGGCGTCGCGGTCAACACCCTGATCCTCCCGCCGCTCTACGGCGAACGGCTCGCCGCGGCCGCCGGGCGGCTCGGGAAGGCACTGGCCGAGCTCCTCGAGTCGCTGTCCGCCGTGATCCGGCGCGACGAGCCGCCGGAAGACCTCGACCACCTGCTGTCCCAGGAGCAGGACACCCGCAGCCAGGTGCTGGCCGCCGAGGAAGCCGTCGGCTTGACGCGGGAAGGGCGGATGCTGAACCTCCGCCGCGGGCGGCCGGCCGCCGGGACCCACCACGAACGTCCGCTCCGGACCCTCATCGGGCTGTGGCCCGCCGTCTCGCCGCTGATCGCCGCGGTGCGGACGACGGCGGGCCGCCGCGAGCACCCGTTCGAGTACCCCTGGCCGGACGCGCGCGAGGCGCTGGCCGACCTGGTGCACCACCTGGCCGGAGCCGTGCGGGCCGTGGCGGTGGCCGGGGAGCCCGTCGAACTGGACGAGTGCCGGGCCCTGCTCGAAAAGCTCGAGACGCGCCTGGTCACCGCCGAGGAGGACGGCGTCCCGGCCCGGCTCGGCCTGGGCGCGATGACCCTGCCCGCCCGGTTGCTGCTGGAGCAGCTGGAGAGGCGGTGAGAGCTACGGCACCGCGATCGCGTCGGCTTCCGACCGGTGCCGGCGGCACGCGGTGCACACCATCGTCTGGCCCAGCAGGGCACCGTCGCCGGAGACCAGCCGCGCGACGTGCAACGCGGGCAGGCCGCACTCCTCGCAGGGGATCGGCTTGCTGTCGCGGCTGATCACGACTCGGTTCGGCATGGTGGAGCCCCTGACGAGGATCGAAGGTGCCAGCCGATTACCCGGTGGCGTACGCCACACTCGTCCGGAGCAGTGATGTCACTCGTACGGAGTAATCACCGAGCCGGGTACTGCTGCTCCTTGAGCAGCTTCGCCAGGTGGACGGCGTTGCGGACCAGGGTCGCGTTCGTCGAGGCCACGGCCTCGGGCGTCTCGTCGAGGTCCTGGTAGTCGCCGCCCTGCATCGCTTCGCCGTTCCAGTAGGTCGCGCCCTGCGCCGGCACCGTGAAACCGACGTCGTTCAGCGCCTGGAACAGGTCCGCGATGATCTTGTGGGCGCCGTCTTCGTTGCCGACGACCGCGGCCACCCCGACCTTGCCGAACATCGCCGGGCGGCCTTCCGAGTCGGTTTCGGACAACTCGGCGTCGAGCCGTTCGAGGACCCGCTGGGCGACGCTCGACATGTGGCCGACCCACGTCGGGGTGGCGATCAGCAGGACGTCGGCGGCGGCGATCTTCCGCCGGATGCCCGGCCACGCGTCCCCGTTGCCCATGTCGGCCTCGACGCCGGGGCGGACGTCGTGGTCGACCACGCGCACCAGCTCGCCGGTCGCGCCGCGCTCGGCGAAGAGGTCGAGCAGCTGACGCGCGATGAGATCGCTGCTCGACTTCGCCGGCGACGGCTTGAGCGTGCAGGTCAGCGCGAGCACGCGCAGGGTCATGACTGCCTCCGGGGATGGGTGCCGACGCCGACGTGGGCGAACCCCGCGTCGGCGAGGGCGTCGGGATCGAGCAGGTTTCGGGTGTCGACGACGATCGCGCGGTCGGCGGACGCGGCCAGCCGGGTCCAGTCGAGGTCGCGGAATTCGGGCCACTCGGTGAGCACGACGATCGCGGCGGCGTCCTTGGCCACCAGGTACGGGTCGTCGACGACCTGGACCGAGCTCGTTCCGGGCACGCAGGGGACAGCGGGGTCGTGCGCGGTGAGCTCGGCACCGGCGCGGGCGAGCTCCGCCGCCACGGCGAGCGCGGGGGAGTCACGCAGGTCGCCGGTGCCCGCCTTGAAGGCCAGGCCCAGCAGGCCGATGCGGACCCCGGCCAGCGACCCGGCCGCCGAGCCGGTCACGGCCTGCCGCACGGCCCGCACCACCCGGGCGCGCTGCCGGGCGTTGACGCGGACCGCGTCGCGCAGGATGCCGAAGTCGACGCCCGCCGACTCGGCCGCGTGCAGCAGGGCCGAGGTGTCCTTCGGCAGGCACGAACCGCCCCAGCCGGGGCCGGGCGCGAGGAACTCCGGCCCGATCCGCGCGTCGAGGCCCATGGTGCGCGAGACCTCGCGGACGTCCGCGCCGAACCGCTCGCACAGTTCGGCGAGGACGTTCACGTAGGACAGTTTGATGGCGAGGAACGCGTTGCTCGCGTACTTCGCGAGTTCGGCGCTGGCCGAGTCGGTCGCCACCACCGGGGCGCCGGTCGGCTCGTACAGCCGCGCGACCCGTTGCGCCGCCGGGGAATCCGCCGGATCGGTGCCGACCACCACCCGGTCCGGGTGCAGGAAGTCCTCGACGGCGTGGCCTTCGCGCAGGAACTCCGGGTTGGCCACCACCGGCAGGTCGTCGCGGCCCAGCAGGCGGGGCAGCCGCGCCGCGGTGCCGACCGGCACCGTGGACTTCGTGACCACCACGCACCCGGGCCGCAGCAGCCGCCCGAGCTGGGGCACGACCTGCTCGAGCACGCCGAGGTCGGGGCGCCCGTCCTCGGCGGGCGGCGTGGGCAGGCACAGGAAGACGACGTCCGCGCCGTAGAGCTCCGCCTGGGCGGTGGTGAAGGTGAGCGTCCGGTCGCCGAGGCCCTGGCCGACGAGGTCGGCCAGGGCCGGTTCGGCGATGGCCACCACGCCCCGGTTCAGGTCGTCCACTTTGGACTCGTCGGCGTCGACGCAGGTGACCCGGTGCCCGAGCCGGGCGAAGCAGGCGGCACTGGTCAGTCCGACGTAACCCGCCCCGACGATCCCGATGTGCTCAGCCATGCGCCACCCGCATTTCCAAGGCCGATCGCGTCGCGGCGAGCACGCGCTCCTCGCCGAGCAGGAGCAGCCCGCCGTCGGGCTCTTCGCCGTGCGGATCGCCGACGTTCCCGGCCCACAGCACCACGTGCTGGCGCGCCGACGGCGGCGGTCCCCACAGCCGCGGCGGGGTCGGGCCGAACAGCAGCACCGACGGCGTGCCGAACGCCGTGGCGAGGTGCCCGACGCCGGTGTCGCCGCAGACGACGAGCGCCGCCCCGGCCACCAGCGCGGCCAGTTCCGCCAGTCCGGTGCGCCCGGCCAGCACGGCGTCCTCGCCGAGCCCGGCCGCTTCGGCGATCGAGGCCGCCAGGTCGCGTTCGGCGGCGTTGCCGGTCAGGACCACGCGGTGCCCGGCCGCTGCCAGGTCCCGCACGACGGTCGCGAACCGCTCGGGCGGCCAGCGCCGGGCCGGGAACGCCGCGCCCGGGTGCACCACGACGGCGTCCGGCGCCGGGCTCGGGCCGGGCGGCACGGGCAGGCGCAGGTCCGAGCGGTCGGCCTCCAGGTGGTGGAACTCGACGAGCCGGCACCAGCGGTCGACCTCGTGCACGTCGTCGCGCCACTCGAGGCCCGGCACGTCGGGGAAGTCTGGGTGCCGGTGGGTCAGCAGCTCGGCGGGGTCGGTGGCCAGCAGGTCGTGGAGGCTCTCCGGACCGCTGCCGTGCAGGTTCACCGCGAGCCGCGGCGGCGCGCCCGGCCAGGTGAGCTCCCCGAGCGCGGCCGTCGGGAGCAGTTCGTCGACGGCGTCGATGAGCTCCACCAGGTCGCGCAGCTGCTCGGGGGCGGCCAGCACCAGCCGGTCGCCGGGGTACGCCGCCCGCAGGGCGCGCAGCGCGGGCACCGCCGTCAGCAGGTCCCCGACACCGAGCGCGCGCAGCACGAGGACCGCGGCACTCACGGCCACGACCCCTCCTCCGACGCACACACGACCAGTTCGCGGACCTCGGCGCCCGGCGGCTGCTGCAGCGCGAACACCACGGTGTTCGCCACGTGCTCGGGCTGGTTGAGCTTCGCGTCCGGCGGCGGCTTGTACTGGTCGGTGCGGTCGTCGAAGAAGTGCGTCCACATCCCGCCGGGGATGAGCAGCGTGACGCCGACGCGCCCGGCCAGCTCGGCGGCGAGCGCGCGGGTGAAGCCGACGACGCCGAACTTCGAGGCGCAGTAGGCGGTCGCGTCGCTGACCGCCTTGATGCCCAGGGTGGACGCCACGGTGACGACCGTGCCGTGCGAACGTTCGAGGTAGGGGAGCGCGGCGCGGATGACCGCGGCCGTGCCGAACAGGTTCACCTTCACCACCCGCTCCCAGTCCTCTGTGGACACGGTGGCGAGTGGCCCGCAGGCATCGGTGCCGGCGGCGGTGAAGACGCCGTCCAGGCCGCCCGCGCGTTCGGCGAGCTCGCGCACCGCGGCCTCGGTGGCGGCGGTGTCGGTCAGGTCGGCTTCGACGTATTCGGCCGGGTCTTCGGGCCGGACGCGGTCGAGGACGTACGGGGTGCCGCCCGCCTTGCGGACGGCGTCGACGGTGGCGGCGCCGAGTCCGGACGCGCCACCGGTGATCAGGACGTTGCCGAGGGGTCGCATCGCACTCCTTCGAAAGTTCGGAGGGGTCAGGCACTGGCCGCCGCGGCGACCAGGCGGGACGTCGAGTAGCCGGGCACGGTCGGGACGAGCACGACTTCGCCGCCGTGCCGTTCGACCACCTCGCGTTCGGGCAAGTCCGTTTCCGCGTAGTCGCCGCCCTTCACCCAGACGTCCGGGCGGAGTTTCTCCAGGACGGCGGTCGGTGACGTCTCGTCGAAGACGACGACGGAATCCACAAAGGACAAAGCGGTGAGGAGCCGGGCGCGGTCGCGGTCCCGGACCAGCGGACGGCCGGGCCCCTTGAGGGCCCGCACCGAATCGTCGGAATTGAGGCAGACGACGAGTGCGTCGCCGAGGGCGCGGGCCTGCCGCAGCAGGCTGACGTGCCCGGGGTGGAGCAGGTCGAAGCAGCCGCCGGTGGCGATCAGCCGGCCGCCGGTCTCGCGGATCCGCTCGGCGAGGCCGAAGGCGTCGGTCGCCGGCTGCGGGTCGGGCACCGGGCCGTCGTTCGTGGACAACGCGGTCGCGCCGCCCGCGGCGACGAACCGAGCCGCCGCCTCGACCGCCGTCACCACGGCTTCGGTGGTGTCCGCGCCGCCGAGCAGGGCGGCGGTCGCGGCGGCGGCGAACCGGTCGCCCGCGCCGCAGGTGTCGGGCGCGGTGTGGCCCGGCGTCCGGGCCGCCGCGGGGATCGGGACGTTCGTCTCGCCGAGGCCGTCGGAAAGCACCGCGCCCCGGGAGCCGACGGTCACCGCGACCGCGTCGGCGTGCCAGTGCCCGCGCAGCAGCTTGGCGAGCTCGGCCGGTTCCTCGTGCCCGGCGAGCACCGCGCGGGCTTCGGCGAGGTTCGGCGTGACGAGCCGGGTGCCGGGCACCGGCTGCGCGCCCCGGGGGTGCGGGTCCCACACGACCGGGATCCGCTCGGCCACCTCGCGCAGGAGCCGCCGGACGTCCGCGTTGCGCGTCAGGCCGCGGCCGTAGTCGGCCACGAGGATCGCGCCGGCGCCTTCCAGGACTTCGTGCGCCCCGGCGGGCAGCGGGTCGGCGGTCGCCGTGCCGTCGCCGGAATCCAGGCGCAGCAGGGACTGCCCGCCCGCGCGGATGCGGGTCTTGCACACCGTGGTGCCGCGCAGGGGCAGCGGCAGCACGGTGACGTCCGGTTCCAGCAGGCCGGTGAGCGCGTGGCCGCCTTCGTCGTCGCCGATCGGCGTGATCAGGACGACCTCGGCCGCCGACCGGGCGGCCAGCAGCGCGGCCAGGCCGGCCCCGCCGGGGCGGCGGCGCCGGGCCGTCAGGTCGACCACCGGCACCGGCGCCTCGGGGCACAGCCGTTCGGCGGTGCCTTCGGCGTCGACGTCCAGCAGCGTGTCGCCCAGGACGACCAGCGGCTTCACGCGGTCACCCCGAGCGCGTCGTCCAGCGCCGCGCAGAGGCCGTGCACCAGCGCCAGGTGCATCTCCTGCACGGTCGCGACGGTGGGCGCCTCGACCGTCACGGCGTCGTCGCACAGAGCGGCGAGCGGGTTGGGGGCGGGGCCGGTCAGCGCCCACGTCGTCACGCCCAGCTCGTGCGCGGCCTTGGCCGCGGCGACGACGTTCTGGCTGGAGCCGCTGGTGGACAGGCACACGAGGACGTCGCCCGGCCGCCCGTGCGCGCGCACCTGGCGGGCGAACACCTCGTGGTCGCCGTAGTCGTTGACGATGGCCGTGGTCGCGGAGGTGTCCGCGTGCAGCGCGATGGCCGAGAGCGGCTGCCGTTCGTGGCGGTACCGGCCGACGAGCTCGCCGGTCAGGTGCTGGGCTTCCGCGGCGCTGCCGCCGTTGCCGCAGGCGAGCAGCCGGCCGCCGGCTTCGAAGACGCCGGCGAGGTGCCGGCCCCACGCGGTTATCTTGGGGGCGGATTCGCGGGTCCGCACGGCGGCTTCGGCCAACGCGGCGAGATGGTCTTCCATCACGGCACCTCCTTCTCCTCCGGCGACGCCGCGCCGGTCCGGGTGGGGTGGGGACGCCGGAGCACGAACGGCCCCAGCGCGAGCAGGTCGATCGGGGCCGAGCCGAAGCACTCCAGCGCGTCGCGGGGCGAGTCGACCATCGGCCGGCCCGCGGTGTTGAGGCTCGTGTTGATCACGACGGGCACGCCGGTCCGCCGCTCGAAGGCGGCCAGCATCTGGGCCAGCACCGGGTTTTCGCGCTCCTCGACGGTCTGCACGCGAGCCGTGCCGTCGACGTGCGTGACGGCCGGGATGCGGTCGCGCCAGTCTTCGGCGACGTCGTGCACGAACAGCATGTACGGGCTGGGCAGCGGGCCGCGGGTGAAGATCTCGGCCGCGCGCTCGGCCCGCACCATCGGCGCCACCGGGCGGAACTGCTCCCGGCCCTTGACGTCGTTGAGCCGCTCGAGGTTCGCCTTGCGGCCGGGGTGGGCCAGCAGCGACCGGTGCCCGAGGGCCCGCGGGCCGAACTCGGCCCGGCCCTGGAACCAGGCGATCACTTCGTCGTTCGCCAGCGCTTCGGCGACCGTCTCGGCGAGGTCGTCCGGTCGTTCGTACGGCAGTTTCGCCGTGATGAGGATCTTTTCGAGCTCGTCGTCGGTCCACCCGCGACCGAGGCTGGCGTCGGCCATCGGCGCACCGCGCTCCCCGGCTTCGGCGGCCAGTTGCAGCGCAGCGCCGAGTGCGGTGCCCGCGTCGCCGGCGGCGGGCTGCACCCAGATCCGGTCGAACGGGCCTTCGGCGTGCAGCCGCGTGTTGGCCACGCAGTTGAGCGCGATCCCGCCCGCCAGCGCCAGGTCCCGCTGCCCGGTGGCGTCGTGCAGCCAGTCCGTCAGTTCCAGCAGGATGTCTTCGAGGACTTTCTGGACGCTGGCGGCGAGATCCGCGTGGCGCCCGGTGAGTTCTTCGCCGGCTTCGCGGCGCGGGGCCAGTGCGGTGAGGTCGACGCCGGAGGCGTGGAACCCGCCGTCCCCGGTGACGTGCACGTGTTCGCGGAGTTCGTCGAGGAACGCCGGCTTGCCGTAGGAGGCCAGCGCCATGACCTTGTATTCGTCGCTGGACCGCGCGAAGCCGAGGTGCTCGGTGAGGTCTTCGTACAGCAGGCCCAGCGAGTGCGGCAGCTTCTGGGCCGCCAGCTCCTTGAACCGCCCGTCGCGGTACTCACCGGCCAGGTAGGACGTGCTTTCGCCGCGTCCGTCGGCAACCAGCACGGCGCAGTCGCCGAACGGCGCGGCGAGCGCGGCCGACGCGGCGTGCGCGACGTGGTGGCGGACGAACTTGACGATCCCCGGGTCGAGCCCGGGTAAGGCGGACCTCAGGAACAACGGAGCCCGCTTGGCGAACTCCGTACGCAGCTCTTCGCCGCTCGGGTCGTGTCCGGCCAAGCCGGGCTCGACCAGCGCGGGGTCGTAGGAATACGCGACGGCGTCGAGGTCCTTCGCGGACAGTCCGGCCTGGGCCAGGCACCAAGCGACGGCCTGGGCGGGCTGTTCCCACGTGGAGAACGGCACCGCCTGCTTGCCGTGCTTGCGGCGGCTGAAGCGTTCTTCCTCCGCCGCGGCGATGATCTCCCCGTCGACCACCAGCGCTGCGGCGGGGTCGTGGAAGACGGCGTTGATCCCGAGTATGCGCATCGACCTGCCTCTGGCGTTTCGGTGCGGACTCGTGGGGCCCGCTCTTGCCTATAGCGCTACCCGGCGAAGTCGTTGATAAACGATTGCGCGCAAAAGCCCTGGGCGTCGCTACTCAGCGCGACGGAGCTCGCCGGAACCACGCCGCTGTGCGACGGAGACCGTCGTCGGCGTCGACCTTCGGCTCCCAGCCGAGGACGTCACGGGCGAGGGAGATGTCGGGACAGCGGCGCTGCGGGTCGTCGACCACCGCGTCGACGAGTTCGATGGGGGAGCCGGAACCGGTGATGTCCTTGATCCGCTGGGCCACTTGGCGGACGGTGAGTTCGTACGGATTGCCGATGTTCACCGGCCCCGGATGGCCGGACCGCGCCAGGGCCAGCAGGCCGCGGACGGTGTCCTCGACGTAGCAGATGGACCGCGTCTGCTCCCCGGTCCCGGTGACGGTGATCGGCTCGTTCTTGAGCGCCTGGTCCAGAAAGGCCGGGATCATCCGGCCGTCGTGGGCGCGCATGCCGGGGCCGTAGGTGTTGAAGATCCGCGCGATGCCCGTGTTCACGCCGAGTTCGCGGCGGTAGGCCGACGTCAGCGCTTCGGCGTAGCGCTTGGCTTCGTCGTAGACGCTGCGCGGCCCGATCGGGTTGACGTTGCCCCAATACCCTTCGCGCTGCGGGTGTTCGAGGGGATCGCCGTAGACCTCGCTGGTCGAGGCGAGCACGAACCGGGCGCCGTCGCGGCGGGCCAGCTCGAGCGCGTTCTCGGTCCCGTACGAGCCCGCGCGCAGCGTTTCCAGCGGCAGCGCCAGGTAATCGCGGGGCGAGGCGGCCGACGCGAGGTGAAAGACGACGTCGGCTTCGCAGCTCAGCGGCATCGGCTGGGTGACGTCGTGGCGCACGAACCGGAACCGCTCGTGCCGGCGCAGGTGCTCCAGGGTGTCCGCCGAGGACGTCACGAGGTTGTCCACGGCGATCACTTCGATGTCCTCTTCGAGCAGCAGCTCGCACAGGTGCGCGCCGACGAAGCCGGCACCCCCGGTCACCACCGCACGCTCGAACCGCCTGGTCACTCCCGGATCCGTCATGCCGTGGCGGCTACCCGGCGCCGGCGGCCGCAAAACCGTGTAACGGGGTGGAGAGCGGGTAAGCGTTCACACCATGCGAGTTCTGCTCACCGGTTGGGCCAGTTTTCTGCACGGGGAAGCAACGGCGGGTGACGTCCTGAGCCTGCGCGCGGCCGAGACCGCGCTGGCGGAGGCGGGGATCGACCACCGGGTCGCGTGGAGCCCCGGCTTCCGCCCCGGCACCCTGCACCTGCCGGACGCGCCACCCGGCGACTACACGCACGTGGTGTTCGTCTGCGGCCCGGTGCACGGGCCGCAGGTGCGTTCGCTGCACGAGCGCTACGCCTCCTGCCGCCGGATCGCGGTGGGAGTGTCCGTTCCGGACGCCGAAGACCCGGCGGTGACCGGCTTCCACCGGGTCTTCCCGCGCGACGACGCCGGCACCGCCGAGCTCGACCTCGCGCTCGGCGCGTCCGTGTCACCCACACCGGTGCTCGGCGTGGTCCTGGCGCCGCACCAGCCGGAATACGGCGGCGCGGGCCGGCACGGCGACGTCCACGCGGCACTGACCTCCTGGCTCGCCGGCCTGGACTGCGCCCGCGTGCCGCTGGACACCCGGCTCGCGCACGAGGACTGGCAGCGGTGCGCCACCCCGGACCAGTTCGCCGCGCTGGTGTCCAAAATGGACGTAGTGGTGACGACCCGGCTGCACGGGCTGGTCTTCGGGCTCAAGGCCGGGGTGCCGGTGCTCGCCGTGGACCCGGTGGCCGGCGGCGGAAAGGTGACTGCGCAGGGGAAAGCGCTGAACTGGCCGGTGGTGGCCGCCGAGGACGCCGGCGACACCGCGCTGCTCGACGCCCGCCTGAAGTGGTGCTCCACCGCGCCGATGCGGCCACCCGCGCACCCGGCCTCCCTGACCGCGCTGGTGGCCGAACTGGCGGGGGCGCGGTGAGCGCGCGCACGACCGTCGTCATCGCGACCCGCAACCGCGCCACCGAGCTGGCGCGGACCCTGCGCCAGCTGTCCGGTCTGGACCCGCAGCCGCCGGTCATCGTGCTGGACAACGCGTCCGAGGACGACACGGCGGAAGTCGCCGGACGGCACGCGAACGTCCGCGTGATCCGCCTGCCGCAGAACCTCGGCGCCGCCGCGCGCACCCTCGGCGTCATTGCGGCCGACACGCCCTACATCGCCTTCAGCGACGACGACTCCTGGTGGGCGCCGGACGCGCTGGCCGAAGCGGAGCGGATCTTCGACCGGCACCCGCGGACCGGCCTGCTCGCCGCGCGCACCCTCGTCGGCCCGGAATGCCGGGACGATCCGGTGACGCCCGAAATGGAGCGCAGCCCGCTCGGTCACCCGGACGGCGCGCCGGGGCCGCTGGTGCTCGGCTTCCTGGCCTGCTCCGCGATCGTGCGCCGGACGGCGTACCTGCAGGTGGGCGGGTTCAGCCCGCTGCTCCACTTCGGGGCGGAGGAACAGCTGCTGGCCTACGACCTGGCCGCGCGCGGCTGGGAGGTCTGCTACGTCGGGCACCTGCGGGCCCACCACCACCCGTCCCGGTCGCGGCCGCCGTCGTCGTGGCGCCGCCGGGCCGAACTGCGCAACCGGCTGCTCATCGCCGTGCTGCGCCGCCCGCCGCGCGTCTGCCGGCGCGAGGTGGCGCGGACGCTGGTGCGGGCACCCGGGGCCGTCCTCGGCGCGGTTCCCCGGCTGCCGCGGGCGCTGAGCTCGCGGCGCTTGCTGCCCGCCCACGTCGAACACCAGGCCCGGACTTTGGAAAGGACCGCCGAATGGCGCGAATCTCGGTCGTGATCATCACCTGCAACCGCCGCGAGCAGTTGCGGGAAACCCTGGCGCACATGACGTCCCTGCCGGACGCGGCGCCGGTCTTCGTCGCGGACAACGGCTCCGCGGACGGCACGGCGGACATGGTCGCCCGCGAATTCCCCGGCGTCCGGCTGTTCCGGCTGGCGGAAAACCTCGGTGCGGTGGCGCGCAACGTCGCCGTCGAAGAGGTGACGACGCCGTACGTGGCGTTCTGCGACGACGACACGACGTGGCAGCCCGGCGCGCTGACCCGCGCGGCCGACCTGCTGGACACCTACCCGGGGCTCGGCTCGGTGACCGGGCGCTGCCTGGTCGAGCCCGGCCTGGCCGAGGACCCGATCACCCCGGAGCTGCGCGACTCGCCGGTGCCCGGGCCGGACTGGCTGCCGGGACCGGCGCTGCTCGGCATCATGGCGGGCCTGACGGCGGTGCGCGTCAGCGCGTTCCGCGAGGTCGGCGGCTTTTCGACGCGGATGTGGCTCGGCGGCGAGGAGGAGTTGTTCGCCCTCGACCTCGCCGCGCGCGGCTGGTGGATGTGCTGGGCCGAGGACATGGTGATCCACCACGCGCCGTCGAAGCTGCGCGACCCGCGCCACCGCCGCCGGCTGGGCATCCGCAACACGCTGTGGACGCTGCTGCTGCGCCGCCCCTGGCCGGCGGTCTTCCGCCGCGGCCGTGACGTCCTGCGCACGGCCCCGCGCGACGCCGCCACCGCGGCGGCCCTGCTGGACGTGGCGCGCGGCCTGCCGTGGGTGCTGCGGGACCGCCGGGTGGTCCCGGACCACGTCGAGCACGGCCTCCGCCTGCTCGAAGCCCCCCAGCGCGAGTCGAAGGCCCGCCGCTACGTGGGCTGACACCTGAGGCGGGCACTTCACGTGAAAGTGCCCGCCTCAGGACCGGAGCCTTCACCTGAAAGCCAAGCCTCTGGACGGGCACTTTGCCGGGAAAGTGCCCGCCTCAGCGGGCCTCGGCGGTGACCGCGGCCTCCGGGACCAGCTTGTGGTAGGCACGCAGGGTGTCGGCGGCGACGCGGTCCCACGAGTAGCGGGCCACCGCGCGGTCGCGGCCCGCGGTGCCGTAGGCGTGGCACAGCGCCGGGTCGTCGATCAGCCGCCGCGCCCGGGACGCGAGCTCCTTGGGCTGGTGCGGGCGGACCAGCAGCCCGGTGACGCCGTCGACGACGGTGTCGGTCAGGCCGCCCACCGCGGCCGCCACCACCGGGACGCCGCAGGCCATCGCCTCCAGCGGCACGATGCCGAACGGCTCGTACCACGGCGTGCACACCACGGCGTCGGCCGAGCGCAGCAGCGCCGGCATGCCGTCGCGGGACACCTGGCCGGGCCAGCGGACGCGGTCGCCGACGCCGAGGCGCTCGGCCAGCTGCCGGAGCCGGCCGGCCTCCGGGTCCTGCGACAGCCTGCCGCGCTCCGGGCCACCGGCGATGACGAGTTCGGTGTCCGGCAGCTGGGCGAGGGCGGTGATCGCGATGTCGAAGCCCTTGCGGGGGACCAGCCGGCCGACGGTGACCAGCCGGTGCGGCAGCCGGCGGCGGGCGACCGGCCCGTCGGGGGAGAAGCGGCCGAGGTCGACACCGCACGGCACGATCGAGATCCGCGACCGCGGCACGCCGAGGCGGGACAGCTCGAAGACCTCGTCGGAGCAGGTGGCGATCACGCGCCCGGCCTGGCGGCCGATGATCCGCTCCAGCCGGATGCGGTCGGCCGGGCTGGTGTCCTTGTCGCCCTGGTAGCGCTTCTTGACGATCCCCAGCGCGTGGAACGTCTGGGCGACCGGGGTGCCGGTCGCGCTCGCCGCGAGCGAGGTCGCGAGGCCGGACATCCAGAAGTGCGCGTGCGCCACGTCCGGCCGCTCCATCGCCCACTGGTCGCGCAGGAAGCTGCCGAAGTCGCCCATGTAGGGCAGGAGGTTGTCCTTCGGCTCCTTGCGCGCCGGCCCGGCCGGCACGTGCACGACGCGGTACCCCTGCGGCGTCCGCACCTCCGGCGGCTCGTCGCGGCTCTCCCGGCGCGTGTAGACGGTGACGTCGTGGCCGGCGCGCGCCATCGCGGCGGACAGCTCGGCGACGTGCACGTTCTGGCCGCCGGCGTCGGCTTCGCCCAGCGCGGCGAGGGGATTGGCGTGCTCGGACACCATCGCGATCTTCATCGGTGAGGCGTTCCCTTCACAGGTCAGCGGGCCGTCTCGGCGAGGAGGTGGTCCCAAGCGGTCAGGAAGGCGTCCAGCCCGTAGTGCTTCAGGGCGTGTTCGCGGGCGTTCTTGCCGGCGAGCGCGGCGAAGTCCGGCTCGTGCAGCAGCTCGCGGAAACCCCGCGCCAGCACGGAGACGTCGGTGGAGAGCACGCCCGCGTCGTCCGGCACCGCGTCGACCGCCTCGGTCGAGGCGAAGACGACCACCGGCATCGCCAGGTGCATGGCCTCCAAAAGGGACAGTCCCAGTGACGTCCACCGGGCCGTGTGCAGGTAGACGCGGCGGCGGGCGATCTCGTCGTGCAGCTTCGGCGCCGGGACGTCGCCCAGGCCCCGCAGCGGCGCGGCGAGCTCTTCGGTCCCCATGCCGAACACGTCGACGGGCCCCGCGTCGGCGAGCGTGCCGAGCAGGTCGGCGCCGGTGACGCGCTGCCGCCGCACCGGCTCGTTGATCATCGACACGCCGGTGGCGAGCTCGCCGGTGTAGCGCGGCCCCGGATCGGGGATGCCGTGCGGCACCACGGTCACCCGCGCGCGGCCGCAGTCCCACATCGCCGCGTTGAAGTGGGTCACGTGCGCGACGGTGATGTCGGACCGGCCGGCGAGCGGGTGCTCGCTGGACGCGGCGTACGGCCGGGGCGCGTTGTGTTCCACGTAGACGGCCGGCACGCCCAGGCGGGCGGCCAGGTCCAGCTCCTCCGGCCGCTGCAGGACGACGACGTCGGGCTCGGCCTCGGCCAGCCGGTCGAGCGGCACCTCGGTCACCGAGGGCCAGTCGCGCCCCGCCTTGCCGAGACCCCAGGGTGCACCGTCGGGTGAGACCGGCAGGAAGTAGTCGTGCCGCCCGCGGACGAAAGCGTCGGTCCACGAGCCGTGCACGTGCCAGAGCAGTACTCTCAGGCGCCGGGATCCGGGATCGGTCATGACTCCTGATTTCCCGGAGATCGGCTGTTAAACGTGCGGCCGAACGGGGTACTCGGCCCCGGACGGCTGTGCGCGACGAAGGGACGCCAACCCATGCGGTTCACCCCCCGCGGCACCAGGTTCTTCGACCTGCTCGCCGACGCGGCGAAGAACCTGGTCACCGCGACCGCACTGCTGAGGGAACTCGTGGCCGCCGAGCCGGCCGGGCGGGAACCGATCGCCAAGCGCCTGCACGAGGTCGAGCACCAGGGTGACGAGCTGACGCACACGATCATGGTGGAGCTCAACAGTTCGTTCGTGACACCGTTCGACCGCGAGGACATCCAGGCCCTCGCGGCCAAGATCGACGACGTGCTCGACTTCACCGACACCGCGGCGGACCTGGCCGTCCTCTACCGCATCGGCACGTTCCCGCCGGGGACGGACGTCCTGGTCCGCGTGCTCTGCCGGGCCGCCGAGCTCACGGCCTCGTCGATGCCCGGACTGGCCAAGGTGGGCGACCTGGAGCCGTTCTGGATCGAGATCAACGAGCTGGAGAACGAGGCCGACCGCGTCTACCGGCGGATCCTGGCCCACCTGTTCGAGCCGGGCGGCGACGCCCTCGAAGTGCTGAAGACCAAGGAGGTCGTCGAGCAGTTCGAGCTGGCGGCCGACGCGTTCGAGCACCTGGCCGACGTGGTGCAGACCATCGCGGTCAAGGAGTCCTGAGTGACGGGGACCGCCGCCCTGGTCACCGTGATCGTGCTGACGCTCGTCTTCGATTACACCAACGGGTTCCACGACGCGGCCAACGCCATCGCGAGCGCGGTGTCGACCCGGGCGCTGACCCTGCGCGCGGCTCTCGTGCTGGCGGCGGTGATGAACCTGGCGGGCGCGCTGCTGTCCACCGGCATCGCCGCGACGGTGGCCAAGGGGATCATCGACGTCCCGCCCGGGCCGGACGCGCTCACCGTGGTCTTCGCGGCCCTGCTCGGGGCGATCACCTGGAACCTGATCACCTGGTACTTCGGCCTCCCGTCGTCGTCCTCGCACTCGCTGATCGGCGGGATGGTCGGCGCGGCTTTGGCCGCCGCGAGCACCGTGCACTGGGCCGGGATCACCGAGAAGGTGCTGATCCCGATGGTGGCTTCGCCGCTGCTCGGCCTGGGTCTGGGCTACCTCGCGATGGTCGCCGCGCTGTGGTTGCTGCGCCGGGCGAACCCGCACCGCAGCGGCCGGGTGTTCCGCCGGTTCCAGATCGTCTCCGCCTCGGCGCTCGCGCTCGGCCACGGCCTGCAGGACGCCCAGAAGGGCATGGGCGTGATCGTGCTGGCGCTGGTGGCGGCGGGGGAGCAGCCGACGTTCGCGGTGCCGTTGTGGGTGACGCTGCTGTGCGCCGCGGCCTTGTCGCTGGGCACCTATTCGGGTGGCCTGCGGATCATGCGGACGCTGGGCAGGCGCGTGTTCCCGCTCGATCCGCCGCACGGGTTCGTCGCGGAATCGGTGGCGTCGTCGGTGTTGTACGTGACGGCGTTCGCGGTCAAGGCGCCGATCTCCACGACGCACGTGATCACCGCGGCGATCATGGGCGTCGGCGCGACCCGGCGGCTGTCGGCGGTGCGGTGGGGCATCGCGCGCGACATCGTGCTCGGCTGGGTGCTGACTTTCCCGGCCGCCGCGATCGTGGCGGCGGCGGTGTACCTCGTCGCCGATCTGCTCACCTGAGGCGCGCGGCCGGGTTTGCCCGTCGCCGCCCGCGGGAAGCCGGGGCGGAGACCCCAGCCCGCGGAAAGGGAGAGCCATGAAGGCAGTGACCTGGCACGGCAAGCGCGACGTCCGCGTCGAGGAGGTGCCGGATCCGAAGATCGAGGAAGCCACGGACGCGGTGGTGCGGATCACCTCGACCGGGATCTGCGGCTCCGACCTGCACCTTTACGAGGTGCTCGGTGCCTTCATGACCGAGGGCGACATCCTCGGCCACGAACCGATGGGCGTGGTCGAGGAGGTCGGGCCGGAGGTCAAGAACCTCAAGCCCGGCGACCGCGTGGTGATCCCGTTCAACATCTCCTGCGGCCACTGCTGGATGTGCGAGCGCGGCCTGCAGTCGCAGTGCGAGACGACCCAGGTCCGCGAGCAGGGCAAGGGGGCGGCGCTGCTGGGCTACACCAAGCTCTACGGCCAGGTCCCGGGCGGCCAGGCCGAGTTCCTGCGCGTGCCGCAGGCCCACTACGGGCCGATCAAGGTCCCGGACGGCCCGCCGGACGAGCGGTTCGTCTACCTCTCCGACGTCGTCCCGACGTCCTGGCAGGCCGTCGAGTACGCGAACGTCCCGGACGGCGGCACGGTCGTCGTGTTCGGGCTCGGCCCGATCGGGCAGATGTGCTGCCGGATCGCGCGGCACCGCGGGGCCGGCCAGGTGATCGGCGTCGACCTGGTGCCCGAGCGCCTCGCCCGGGCCCGCGAACACGGCGCCACCGCCCTCGACACGCGTGACCACAAGGAAATCGGCGAGTCCATCCGCCAGCTGACGAACGGGCGCGGCGCGGACTCGGTGATCGACGCCGTCGGCATGGAGGCGCACGGCGCCCCGGTCGGCAAGCTCGCGCACACCCTCGTCGGGCTGCTGCCGCAGCCGCTGGGCGAGAAGATCACCGAGAAGGCCGGGATCGACCGGCTCAGCGTGCTGTACGCCGCCATCGACAGCGTCCGCCGCGGCGGCACGATCTCGCTGTCGGGCGTCTACGGCGGGATGGTCGACCCGATCCCGATGATGGAGCTGTTCGACAAGCAGATCCAGCTGCGGATGGGCCAGGCCAACGTCCGGCACTGGCTCGACGACATCATGCCGGTGCTCACCGCCGACGGCGACCCGCTCGGCGTCGAGGGCTTCGCCACCCACAAGCTGCCGCTGGAGGACGCGCCGCGCGCGTACGACATCTTCCAGAAGAAGCTGGACGGCGCCCAGAAGATCCTGCTGCAGCCGTAACCCCGGGGAGGGAACGACTTTTGCGAGCCGTCACCTCGCTGCCGCACGGAATCACCGAGGAAGACCACGTCCGGATCCCGGTGTCCGACGGGACCGTCCTGTCCGCCCGCATCTGGCGGCCGGCCTCGTCGGACACCGGCCCGGCGATCCTCGAGTAGTACATCCCGTACAAGGGGGACCTCCCCGCTCCCCGCGACTCCGGATCCGGCTGTCGGTGTCCACTTCGTACTGGCCGCTGGCGTGGCCCCGCCGACGCCCGTACTGCTGACTGTCCACACCGGACACAGTGCGCTGGAGCTGCCGGTGCGCCCGGTCGCCGAGCCGGACGAGCTGCCGTCCCGGCCGTTCGGCGAACCCGAAGGAGCGCCGCCGATCCCCGTCACCAGGGTCACACCGGGGGAGCAGCGCTGGCGCGTGTCGCGTGACTCGTCGGCTACGAGTCCGCGCTGGAGATCGTGAAGGACGAGGGCGCCCGGCGGCTCGTGTCCCGCAACGGGCACGAGCGGATCCCGCGCGACCTCGTCTGACGTTTTGCGGCCGCCACCGGGGGTAACCCGTCCGGGTGCGCATCGTGATCACCGGGGCCACCGGCAACGTCGGAACGGCGCTGCTCGCCGCCCTCGACCCCGTCCACGACGTCGTCGGCTTGGCGCGCCGGCTGCCCGACACGACCGTCGAGCCGTACCGGCGCGCGGGCTGGCGCGCGGTCGACGTGGGCCTGCCGGGTGCGGAGGAGGAGCTGGCGGAGGTCTTCGCCGGCGCGGACGCCGTCGTGCACCTGGCGTGGGCGATCTCGCCGGTCCGGGGTGACCCGCCGATGTGGCGCACCAACGACCACGGCACCCGGCACGTGCTCGCCGCGGCGGCGGCCGCGGGCGTGCCGCACGTCGTCGTCGCCTCGTCGGTGGCCGCCTACGGCCCCGCGCCCCGCTGGGAGAAGGTGGCCGAGGACTGGCCGTGCGACGGCATCGCGGGCAGCGCCTACAGCCGCGGCAAGGCCGCCCTGGAAAGCCTGCTGGACCGGTTCGAGGCGAAGTACCCGCAGGTCCGGGTGGCGCGGATCCGCCCGTGCGCGATCGTGCACCGCAGCGCGGCGGGGGAGTTCGCGCGGTGGCTGCTCGGCCCGGCGGTGCCCGCCCACCTCGTCGGCGGGCGGCGGCTGCCCGTTCCGCTGTGGACGGACCTGCGCGCGCAGGTGGTGCACACCGACGACGTCGCCGAGGCGATCCGGCTGATCCTCGACCGGGGTTTCGCCGGCGCGGTCAACCTGGCCGCGCCGGAGGTGCTCGACGCCGACGCGCTGGCCGGCGTCCTCGGCGGCGCCCGCGTGCCGGTGCCGAAGCCGGTGGTGCTGCTGGCGACCCGGGCGGCGTGGCTGGGTGGCGTGCTGCCGGTGCACCCGGGCTGGCTGGAGCTGGCCGACCGCGCGGCGCTGGGGGACACGACGCTGGCGGAGACCGCGCTGGGCTGGCAACCTCGGTATGACGCCGCCGCCGCACTCGCCGACCTGGTCACCGGGTTCCGGGCGGGTGCGGGCGCGGCGAGCCCGCCCCTGGCCCCGCCGCGCCGCGACGGGGTACTGGCCCGGCTCCGCTCGCTCACCCGGGTCGGGCCGAGCCACCAGTCGCAAGCCTGATCAGCCGGGAGGCTCGAGTGAGTACGGAAGCCGTCGACGCGGTGGTGATCGGCGCCGGGCACAACGGCCTGGTGGCGGCGAACCTCCTGGCCGACGCCGGCTGGTCGGTGCTGGTCCTGGAAGCGACCGACCACGCCGGCGGCGCGGTCCGGACCGCCGAGGTGACCGAGCCCGGCTTCCGCAACGACCTGTTCAGCGCCTTCTACCCGATGAGCGCGGTGTCACCGGTGATCCGCAGCCTGCGGCTGGAAGAACACGGCTTGCGCTGGCGGCACGCGCCCGAAGTGCTGGCGCACATCCTGCCGGACGACCGCTGCGCGGTGCTTTCGCGGGACATCGACCGCACCGCGGCCTCGGCCGACGAGTTCGCCCCGGGCGACGGCGACGCGTGGCGGCGGCTGTTCGGGCAGTGGCAGGACATCCGCGAACCGTTGCTGAACGCGTTGTTCACGCCGTTCCCGCCCGTCCGGTCGGGGCTGAAACTGCTGCGCCGCACCGGGACCGCCGACGCCCTGCGCCTGGCACGGATGCTGACGCTGCCCGCGCGCCGCTTCGGCGACGAGCTGTTCGCCGGCGAAGGCGCGAAGCTGCTGCTGGCCGGGAACTCCGCGCACAGCGACCTGTCCGTGGACAACGCGGGCAGCGCGGTGTTCGGCTGGCTGCTCGCGATGATCGGGCAGGACGAAGGGTTCCCGGTGCCGGAAGGCGGCGCGGGCGAGCTGGCCGCGGCCCTGGTCCGCCGGCTCGAGTCGCGCGGCGGCCGGATCCACTGTGGACGCCCGGTGCGCGAGATCCTGGTCGGCGGCGGACGGGCCCTGGGGGTGCGCGACGCCGCCGGCGACCCGGTGCGGGCGCGCAAGGCCGTGCTCGCCGACGTCCCGGCGCCGGTGCTGTACCGCGACTTGGTGGAGGAGGAGTGGCTGCCGTCCCGGTTGGTCGAAGACCTCGGCAAGTTCGAGTGGGACAGCGCCACGGTGAAGGTGGACTGGGCGCTGTCCGGCCCGATCCCGTGGACGGCGGAGGCGGCGCGCGGCGCCGGCACGATCCACCTCGGCACGGACCTCGACGGGCTGTCGGCGTTCGGCGGCGAGCTCGCCCGCGGCCGTACCCCGCGCCGCCCGTTCCTGCTGCTCGGCCAGATGACCACGACCGACCCGACGCGCTCGCCGGCGGGCACGGAGGCCGCGTGGGCGTACACGCACGTGCCGCGCGGCGCTGTGGAGAACCGGGCGGCGCTGGACCGGCGCGTCAAGCGGATCGAGGAGACGGTCGAGGCGAACGCGCCGGGGTTCACCGCCCTGATCAAGGGCCGCTACGCGCAGGGCCCGGCCGAACTGGAGGGCCACAACCCGGGCCTGGTCGGCGGCGCGATCAACGCGGGCACCACGGCGATCCACCAGCAGCTGTTCTTCCGCCCGGTACCGAGCACGGGCCGCGCGGACACCCCGGTGGACCGCCTGTACCTGGCGGGGGCATCGGCCCACCCGGGCGGGGCGGTCCACGGCGGCCCGGGAGCGAACGCGGCCCGCGCGGCGATGGCCCGGGCGGGCGCGCTGGGCGGCGGTTACGCGGCGGTGATCAAGGCGGCCCACCGGGCTATTTACGGCTGAGACCGGGCCTGCGGTCGGTCAGGTGCGAAGCTGCGCCGCCTGGGCTGGAGGGCGGCCGCCTTGCGGCGAACTGCGCGCCAGGGTGGCTTCTCGGTACGGCTCAGCTGCGGGCCGCGCGACCTGCCGCTTCTTGGCCGGTATCCGGCTGAGACCGGGTGCTGGCCGGACCGCACGGCTCGGGCCGGATCGCGTGGCGCGAGGCCGCACGGCTCCGGTTCCGGCCTGCGTGTTCGGCGCGGCACCCACCGGTTTGCGGTGAGGCCGCGGTCGGCTCGTCCGGCGCGCTGCTACGGGCGGGGGCGGCCGTTCTCCGCGCGGGCGTGTTTCCCGGTCGCCAGGTCGGCCAGCCGGGCCAGTGACTCGTTGTTGCGCGGCTTGACGATGAGCGCCAGCAGCGACTCCGGGAGCACCTTGCCCGGGCCGCGGATGACGTGTTCGGTCATCCGGACGAGCGTCTGGCCGTCGCCGTGGGGGACCAGCGTCAGGCCGACCGCCGCCGCGCCCAGGGGCCAGCCGTGGGCCTCCAGGGACAGGGACAGGCCCGGCTCGACCGCCCGGACCACCGTCACGTCCTGGATGTGGATCGGCCACGGGCCCACGCTGTGGTGGATCCGGGAGCCCACCTCGGGCCAGTCGCCGTCGACGTCGCGGATGTGGGAGCTGCCCACCACCCAGCCGGCGTACAGCCAGCCGTCGGAGAGCACCGAGAACACGGCCTCGGGTGGGACGTCGATCACGCGGCTGACCTCGGGCACGATTTCCTCCTGCTTCGGGTGACGAACCAGGCATACCCACTCCCGGACCGGGGTATGCCCGCCGGAACCGAGCAGGAGGTGCGATGGTGGCCAGAAGTGGGAAAGAACCCGAAGGACCCGGGAACCTGTCGAAGCAGTCGTGGGGTGCGGCGCTCAAACGAACCTTCAAGCAGTTCAACCGCGACAACCTGACCGACTGGGCGGCCGCGCTCACCTACTACGGCGTCCTGTCGCTGTTCCCGGGCATCATCGTGCTCACGGCGATCCTGGGCCTGCTCGGCCCGGACAAGATCCAGACGGTGATCGACAACGTCAACCAGCTCGTCCCGGGCCAGGGCAAGGACATCCTCGTCGGCGCGATCAAGGAGCTGGCGGGCTCGCGGAGCCTGGCCGGCCCGCTGGCGATCGTGGGCCTGCTGGGCGCGCTGTGGTCGGCGTCGGGCTACATCGGCGCGTTCATGCGCGCGTCGAACGCGATCTACGGCATGCCGGAGGGCCGGCCGGTGTGGAAGACGATCCCGCTGCGGATCGCGCTGACGATCGGGATCGTGGTGCTGCTGGCGGCGTGCGCGCTGGGCGTGGTGGCGACGGGTTCGGTGGCCCGCAAGCTCGGCGACCTGATCGGCCTCGGCTCGACGGGCGTGCTGGTGTGGGAGATCGCGAAGTGGCCGGTGATCGCGCTGCTCGTCAGCCTGGCGTTCGCGTTGCTGTACTGGGTGGGCCCGAACGTGCGGCTCCCGGGGTTCAAGTGGCTGACGCCGGGCGGGCTGCTGGCCGTGGTGCTGTGGGTGCTGGCGTCGGCCGGGTTCGCGCTGTACGTCGCGAACTTCGGGTCCTACAACAAGACCTACGGTTCGCTGGCCGGGGTGATCGCGTTCCTTGTATGGTTGTGGATCTCCAACCTCGCGATCCTGCTGGGAGCCGAGCTGGACGCGGAGCTGGCCCGCGGCCGCACGATCGAGGCGGGTCACGCGGACGACCAGCAGGAGCCGTTCCTGCCGCCGCGGGACACGAAGGCGATGGACAAGGACGAAGCCGCGGCGGTGGCGGAGTCGGAACGGAAGTGAGCGGATGGCCTGCCGGATCACCGAGCTGGTGCTGGACTGCCACGACCCCGACCGCCTGGCGGAGTTCTGGTGCGCGGTCCTCGGCTACGAGGTGATCGGCCACGAGCCGGACGGCCTGGCCCTGGGCCCGGCGGGCGCCCGCTTCGGCGAAGGAGCGGTGACGCTGATCCTGGCCCGGACGGAGCCCCCCCGCCGCGGAAAGCTCCCGTTGCACATCGACGTGAGCCCGGCGGGGACGGACCAGGAGACGGAACTGGCCCGCCTGACGGAGCTGGGCGCCCGCCCGGCGGACGTGGGCCAGACGGGCGAGGAGTCGTGGGTGGTGCTGCAGGACCCGGAGGGCAACGAGTTCTGCCTGCTGCGCAAGGACGTGGGCGCAGCCTGAGCCGAGGCCGCGCGCGAGGGGAGGGGCGCGCGGATCGGCATGGCGCGCTCGCTTGCGGGCGAGGTGCGATCTGACGCCGCGTCCGGGGGCACGGGAGGCCGCCTCGGGGCAATGGATTGGGCTGGTGATTGGGTGCGCCGAGAGCCCGCCGCAGGGACTTGGGTTGTGTTTCCGGGTAGGGCGCGCTGGGAGGCCGCCTCGGCGGCTGGGGTTGCGTTGGTGGTTGGGCGCGCTGGAGGGCCATCTCAGGCGCATTCCGGCCGCATCTGCCCGGCCCACCCGGCGGCACCCCCCGGGGCCCACCTGGGGGAACGCCCGGACCAGCCTCAGCGATCCTCAGCCGCGCACCGCCGCCACTGCACCCGGCCGCCGGAACGGTCCGCGTGCCAGACCGGCGTCGCCTCCGTCTCCCACGTGGGCACCAACCGGTCCGTCGCCACGCGCCCGCGGGCCACGCGGCCGAACAACTCCACCCCGTCGGTGCGGCGGGCCGGCGGAATCCACGCCGGGAACCGCGCTGCGGGCAGCTTTCGCTCGATCCACTCCCGTGCCGAGCCCTCGCTCCCGTGGTCGGACTCGACGATGCTCGACACCACGCCGTCGCCGCCCACGGTGAGGGCAATCGACGCGCGCCAGCGCACGGGAGCTGCTTCCGATGTCATCCTCCCCAGGTTCCCGGAAGAACGCGGCCGCGGGCCAGTACACGTTCGGATGGATCGACGCTCACTCACGGTGCCTCCCAGTCCACACGTCACGACGCGTTCAGCAGCCGCGCACACGCCCGCTCCAGCACCGCACGGGCCTCGTCGCCCTCCAGGCGTGCGGCTCGCTTCAGCGCTGGGGCGATCGTGCGCTCGTTGCGGTACGCCTCCACCAGCCGGGGGTCCACATAGGACGACCGGCAGACCGCCGGGGTGTTGCCCAGCGCCGTCGAGACCTCCTTCATCACCGCCGCCTCCGCGCGCTTGCGGGCCGTCTCCGAGGTCGGGGGGTCCGCCACGGCGAACGCGGCCGCCGCGAGCACCGTCGCGTTCCACGTCCGCATGTCCTTCGCCGTGCAGTCCTCGCCCGCCAGCTCCTTGAACCGCTCGTTGATGTCGGCGGCGTGCACCTCGTGCCACGTGCCGCCCTCGCGGTAGACGAGCAGCCGGTCGCTGCCGGACCGGCTGCGCAGCAGCGCCTTCATCACCGCCGCGAGCTCCGCGTCGCAGATGGCCACCTCGCGGTTCAGGCCGCCCTTGGCGATGTAGCAGAACCGGCATTCGTCGCCGCGGACGGCCACGTGCTCTCGCAGCAGCGTCGCGGCGCCGTGGGTGCCGTTCTCCTCCGCGTACTCCTCGCCGCCGGTGCGGAAGATGCCCCGGTCGAGCATGCGCAGGGCCGCCGCGAGGACCCGCTTGCGCGTCAGGCCGCTGCCGGCCAGGTCCGCCGCCACCGACTCGCGCCACTGCGGCAGCCGGCGGGCCATCTGCAGCACGCGGTCGTGCTTCTCCTCGTCGCGGTCCCGCCGCCACTGCTCGTGGTAGAGGTACTGCCGCCGCCCGGCGTCGTCGGTCCCGACCGCCTGGACGTGCCCGTTCGGGTAGGGGCAGATCCACACGTTCTTCCAGGCCGGCGGGATGACGAGCCCCTTGATCCGGTCGAGGAGCTCGGCGTCGGTGACCGGCGAGCCGTCGGGCATGGCATAGGAGAACCCGCGGCCGCGGCGGATCCGCTTGATGCCCGGGCCGCGCAGGTCACTGCGCCGGAGTCTGGTGCGTCCCACCGCCGCGAAATACCCACCCGGCGTACCGGGAAACCATGATTGCCGCCCGCGGCGGTGGGTAGTCGACGGCGGAAGCACCGGAAGGAGTACGGATGACCACCGCAACCAGGCCGCTGGCCGTCGTGACCGGCGCGTCGAGCGGGATCGGGCTGGAGCTGGCCAAGCAGTTCGCCCGGCACGACTTCGACGTCGTGCTGGCCGCCGAAGACGCCGAGCTCGCCACGGCCGCCGACGAGGTCAGCGCGTGCGGCGCGCAGGTCGAGGCGGTCCGCACCGACCTCGCCACCCCGGACGGGGTCGAAGAGCTGGTCCGCCACCTCGCCGGCCGCCCGGTCGAGGCGCTGGCGGTCAACGCCGGCGTGGGGATCAACGGCGAGTTCGCCGGGGACACCCGGCTGGAGGACCAGCTGACGGTCGTCGACCTCAACGTCCGCTCGGCCGTGCACCTGACCAAGCGGGTCGTGCCCGGCATGGTCGGCCGCGGCCGCGGCCGGGTACTGTTCACCTCCTCGATCGCCGGCACCTCGCCCGCGCCCTACCAAGCCGTCTACGCCGCGTCGAAGGCGTTCTTGACGTCGTTCTCGGAGGGCCTGCGGGCCGAGCTGAAGGACAAGGGCGTCACCGTCACGGCGATGCTGCCCGGCCCGGTCGACACGGAGTTCTTCGAACGCGCCGACATGACCGACACCAAGCTCGCCGCCGGCGACAAGGACACGCCGGCCGAAATCGCGGAAGCCGGCTACGAAGCCCTGATGGCCGGGAAGGACAAGATTGTCCCGGGCGCGGCGAAGAACAAGCTCCAGGCGGCCGGCTCCCGTTTCCTGCCGGACGAGGCCAAAGCGAAACAACAGGGCAAGATGATGAAGCCCGGATCGGCGGATGGATGAGCGTCATCGAGGACGTCACCGAGAAGGCGAAGCACGTGCAACGCAGCTACGCCGGTGACGAGGACCGGCCGCTGGCCGGCTACCTGGGCGCGATGGGCGCCTACGGTGCGCTGGTGGGCGGGCTCACCGTGCTCGGCCGCGCGGTCGGGGCACGGCTGCCGGAGCGGTTCGGGGCCGGCGACACGGCCCTGCTGGGTGCGGCGACCTTCAAGGCCAGCCGCATGCTGGGGAAGGCGGCCGTCACCAGCCCCCTGCGGGCCCCGTTCACCCGCTTCGAGGAGTCCGCGGGCGCGACCGAGCTGAACGAGTCCGTCCCGGGCAAGGGGCACGTCGAGCACGCGGTCGGCGAGCTCCTGTCGTGCCCGTTCTGCCTGAACGTCTGGATCGGCACCGGCCTGACCGCGGGCCTGGTGATGGCACCGCGGGCGACGCGGCTGGCGGCCACCGTGCTGACCGCCGTGGGCCTGGCGGACGCCCTGCACCTGCTGTACGACGCCGGCAAGAAGCTGGCCTCGGGCTAGCCGGGCGGGCCGGCGGGGGACGTCCTCCGCCGGCTCACTCCGGCCCGCGCCGCAGGGGGCGGACCGCCGGGCCCTGCACCACTTCGCCGTCGACGCCGAACCGCGAGCCGTGGCAGGGGCAGTCCCACGTCCGTTCGGCGTCGTTGAACGAAACCAGGCACCCCAGGTGCGTGCAGTGCGCGCCGACGGTGTGCAGTTTCCCCGCTTCGTCCCGGTGGGCGGCGACCAGCTCGCCGCCGACGCGGACCACCTCGGCTTCGCCGGGCTGCAGGTCGTCGAGCTTCTCCGACCGCCACAGCGCGGCCACGTGGTCGCCGACGAGGTACTTCGCGACGGTCAGGTTGTCCTGGGCCACTTCGAGCACGGACCGCGCGTCGAACCGGTTGGGGTCGAACAGCTCCGCGGCCGGGTGCGGTTCGCCGAGGATCCGCGCCGCCAGCACGTGGCCCGCGGCGGTGCCGCCGGTCATGCCCCACTGGCCGAACCCGGTGGCCACCCACAGGTTCTTCGTCCCGGGCAGGTAACGGCCGACGTAGGGCAGCAGATCGGGCGTGGACATGTCGTGCGCGGACCAGCGGTGGGTCACGCGGTGCAGGCCCGCGTGCGCGTCGGCCCACTCCGCGAGCCGCCGGTAGCGGCGTTCGACGTTGACGTGCGCGCCCACGCGGTAGTGCTCGCCGCCGGCGATCACCATCGGCGTGCCGCCTTCGGTGTACCCGCGCACGGAGTGGTGCGTGTCGGCGTCGAGGAACATGCCCGCCGGCGCGGTGTTCCCGGCCGCCGGGCCCGCGACGACGAGGTCGCGCACCGGGTCCAGCCGGGCGAAGTACAGGCCGCGGTCGAGCACGGGGTAGTGGGTGGCGACGACGATCTCGTCCGCCGCGGCGTCGCCGCGCGACGTGCGGACGGTCTGCCCGTTGACCGCGGTCGCCCGGGCGTGCTCGACGATGGTGCCGCCCGCCCGCTCGAGTTCGGCGGCCAGGCCGAGCAGCCACCGGCGGGGGTGGAAGTGCGCCTGCCCGGTGGTCAGCACGGCGCCGAGCGCGGGCACGTCCAAGGGCACGTCTTCGGTGAACGACGCCGGCAGGCCGGCCACGGCGGCGGCGTCGGCCTCCTGCCTGAGGGAGCCGACGGTGCTTTCCCGCGTCGTGTAGACGTAGCTGTCCGCCCGGGTGAACCCGCAGTCGATGCCGAGTTCGGCCGCGGTCGCGGCGATCCACTCGCCGGCCGCCGTCTGGGTACCGGCGTAGACCTTCGCGGCGCCTTCGCCGTGGCGGGAGGCCAGGTCCGCGTACTTCGCGCCGTGCTGCGCGCTGACCTTCGCGGTGGTGTGGCCGGACACCCCGGCCGCGACCCGCTCGGCTTCCAGCACCACCACCGACCGGCCGGCGCGCGCGAGCAGCAGGGCGGTGGTGAGCCCGGCGATCCCCGCGCCGAGCACCGCCACGTCGGCGGACTCCGGCACCGGCACGCCGGTGCGGTCCGGGGCCGGGGCGGTCTCGACCCACAGGGAAAGCGGTTCGGGCAAGGCTGTCATGCCTGAGGATGCCCGCGAAACGCCGTGGGAAACGGGCCATCCGGCCCCGTTTCGGCGGTTCGGCGGGTCGGGTAGCCCACCGGTATGAGTAGCGACATCTTCGTGATCGGCCTGGACGAGGAGAACCGGCGGGTCCTGGACCGCATTCCGCGGGCCGCCGCCTACCGGTTCCACGGCCTGCTGACTCCCGAAGAGCTGTACCAGGGCGAAATCGACGTGGAAGGGCTCCTGAAGACAGCGCAGCAGGAACTCGACGCGTTCGACGGCGACATCGCGGCGATCGTCAGCTACGGGGACTTCCCCGCCGCGACCCTCGTGCCCGTCCTGTGCGCCCGGTACGGGCTGCCCAGCGTGCCGCTGGAGGCGGTGCTGAAGTGCGAGCACAAGTACTGGAGCAGGCTGGAACAGAGAAAGGCGATCGACGAGCTGCCGAACTTCGGCATCGTCGACCTCGACGCCCCGCACCCCGCGCCGCCGGAGGGCGTCGGTTATCCGATGTGGCTCAAGCCGGTCAAGTCGTTCTCCTCCGAACTCGCCTTCAACGCCGGGAACGACGCGCAGTTCGCCGAAGCCGTCGCGAAGATCCGGGCCGGCGTGGGCCGGGTGGGCGAGCCGTTCGGTGCCGTGCTGGAGCAGGTCGAGCTGCCCCCGGAGATCGCCCGGGTGGGCGGCGCGGCGTGCCTGGCCGAAGAGGCGCTGCGGGGCGTCCAGGCAGCCATCGAGGGCTACGTGTACCAGGGCGAGGTCACCGTCCACGGCGCCCTCGACTCGGTCAACTACCCGGACAGCTCGTCCTTCCTGCGCCACCAGTACCCGTCGCAGCTGGGGGAGGAGCCCGTCCAGCGCATGCGGGACGTCGCCGAACGGGTGCTGAAGCAGATCGGCTTCGACAACGGCACCTTCGGCATCGAGTTCTTCTGCGACCCCGAATCCGGCCAGGTGTGCCTGCTGGGGATCAACCCGCGGCACTCGCCGTCGCACGCCGAGCTGTTCGAGTTCGTCGACGGCGTGGCCAACCACGAAATCATGGTGCGCCTCGGACTGGGCCAGGACCCCGCCCGCCGTCCCCGCAAGGGCACCTACCAGATCGCCGGCAAGTGGTACCTGCGCCGCTTCGAGGACGGCGTCGTGACGCGCGTGCCGACGCCCGAGGAGATCGCGACGGTGCAGCACCGCGTCGACGGCACGCGGATCGACATCGTTCCCGAGGCGGGACAGCGGCTTTCCGACCTGCCGCAGCAGGACAGCTACAGCTTCGAGCTGGCTCACCTGTTCGTGGCGGGGCACACCGAGCACGAAATGGTCCAGAAGTACCAGGCGTGCGTGGACGCCCTGCCGTTCGAATTCGCCCCGCCGTTCGATTCCGCCCGGCCGTTCAATTCCACCCGGCCGTTCGATTCTGCCCCGCCGTTCAATTCCACCAGGGCGTGACGAAGCGGGGGCCGGGTTCGGACTGTCCGAACCCGACCCCCGCTCCGGTTTCGCTCAGCCCGACTGCGGGTCGCTGTCGTCGTGCTCGTTCCCGCTCGAGGTGCCCTGCTCGCCGCGGAGGGTCTCGCGCTGGGCCTCCGGCGTGTCGCCGTGCGGGTCGTCGCCACGGGGGCCTTCGGCGGGGTCGGTCGGGTGCTGCGTGCGCTCTTCGGTCATTCTCGTCCCTCCTTCACGGTCCTTCCACGACGGATACCCCGCCGCCCGCGGCTCAACCGCGGGGGTTTGCCGCGGTGATCGCCGGGTAAGCCCGATTTCGACGCGGTTGACGCCGGCGATCGCGCCGGGACCGCGGTGAGGTGAAGGAGACCCAGATGACCACGTCGGCGGAACCCGTCCGCCCGGGCCCCTTGGCCGCCCGGTCCGTCGTCCACCAGCCCGTGCCCGCGGCGCCGCGGATGCTGCGGCTGCCCGGCGTCTACCGCCCGCAGGAGGACACCGCCCTGCTCGCGTCGGCGATCGCCGAGCTGGTGATCCCGCGCGGGGCGCGCGCCCTCGACCTGTGCACCGGCACCGGCGCGCAGGCGATCACGCTGGCCCGGCGCGGCGCGGGAACCGTGGTGGCGATGGATCTTTCGCGCCGGGCGCTGGCGTCGGCGCGGCTGAACGCGCTGGTCCGGCAGCTCGCCGTGCACCCGTGCCGCGGCGGTCTCGCCCGTGCGCTGCGCGAAGGCCCGTTCGACGTCGTCGTCGCCAACCCGCCGTACGTGCCGTCCCCGGCGCCGACGGTCCGCGCCACCCGCGGCTGGGACGCGGGCCCGGACGGCCGGTCCCTGCTGGACCCGCTGTGCGCCGCCGCCGGCACGCTCCTGCGCCCGGGGGGCTCGATGCTGCTCGTGCAGTCGGCACTGGCCGATGTGGACAAGTCACTGGACCTGCTGGGGGCCGAGGGACTGCGCGCTTCGGTGGTTCGCCGTGCCCGGATCCCGTTCGGGCCGGTCCTTTCCGGACGGACGGAGTTCCTGGAGTCGGCCGGGCTGATCGAGCCGGGCCAGCGGACGGAAGAGCTGGTGGTGCTCCGTGCCGATCGCTGACCGTGGTCCCCGCCGGGTGACCGTGGTCCCCGGTGGTCCGGTTCTGGTGGAAGGGCCGGTCGAGCTGTGCACGCCCGACGGCGAGCTCGTGCGGTCGGACCGGTTCGTCGTGGCCGTCTGCGCGTGCCGGCGGAGCAAGCGGTTCCCGTTCTGCGACACCAGCCACCGCAAACGCGTCCGCACGCAGTCGGACGACTGACGCCGACGGGCCTCCCGGGTGCGCCGGGAGGCCCTCCGTACGTCAGGGCCGGAGGGACGACTTCCCGGCCCGCCAGCTGTTCAGCAGCTGCTCCCCGAAGCGGCCCTCCAGGAATTCGGTCGCCTGGATGCCGAACACGATGTCGGCGGCCAGCTCGGGCTCCTGGTCCAGCAGGTCGCCCAGCACGTCGTGGCGCATGACCTGCTCGTGGACCGCGTCGGCTTCGATGTGCTCGGTGTAGAAGAACCGGCACGCTTCGGGCGCCTCCAGGCGGCGCAGGGCCTGGTCCATCCGCTGGGCCGACGGTGCCGTGGTGATCTCCGCCGCCGCGAAGTGGCCGCACAGTGCGCCGCGCAGGGACCGGTGCAGGCCGAACAGCGACATCATGTTGACCACGGCCAGCATCGTGGCCGGAACCCGGTCGATGAGTTCCAGGTAGCCGTCGGGCAGCCCGGCCGCCCGCAGCAGGTCGACGTAGAGGCGCGCGTGCATGAGCTCCGCGCGGCCGCCGCCGAACTCGTCGAACTCCACCGCCACCAGCGCGGCCTTGGCGCGCCCGCGCAGCCGCGGGATCACCCACGCGTGCGGATCGGCTTCCTTGTGGTGGTAGATCGAGCGGTGGGTGAAGTACTCGCGCACCTGCGTCCAGTCGCCGTGGTCGCGCAGGAAGTGCGAAACCCCTTCGGCGTCGATCGGCTCGACGAGCAGGGCATCCAGTTCGGCCGTGACGTCGTCGCCGCCGGCCACGTTGTCGCGCAGCGCGGCCAGGAAGCGCGCCTCCAGGGCGCCGCGCAGGCGCAGGAGCTCCGGGTCCCACTCCCAGTCGGCGGACACGCCCGGCAGGCCCTGGTAGTGCAGTTCGTAGCACAGGTGCAGAGCCAGCTGGAGGTCGTCGCCGAATGGGTCGGCGTCCGCGAGGCCGTCGAAGTCCAGGTCCGCCTTCGGGTGGGCCCGCAGCAGTGTGGACAGCACCGACTCCGAGAGCGGGCCCCGGGCGGCCGGCAGGGTGGCCACCCGGGCAGTGGTGGAAGTCGTCATGTTCCCGGCTACCCGGTGAGCAGCGTTCCATGCGCCGCGGGCACGGTCGCCGCCGTGAGCCACCGCACCGCGGCCGCCGTCTCGTGGTCGGCGACCGCGCGCTGCTGCGCCGCCCCCGTCCCGCCGGTCCGCACCGCCTCGACGAGCTTCTGGACCTCGGCCAGGTCCCCGCTGTCCTCCAGCGGCTCTCTGACGTGCGTCAACAGCTCGTCGACGAGGGTCCACGCGGGCCGCCGCGTCTCGGCCTCGGCGTCCACCAGCTGCCCGCCGAGGCCGTGGCGCGCCGCGGTCCACACGGCTGCCGCGGCCACCTGCGGGGACAGCGGCGTGGCTTCCCGGCCTTCGGCGAGGTCGGCGAGCGCCCGCTGCACCAGCGCCCGGCTCACCAGGGCCTGCAGCACGGCGTGGTCGACGGTCAGCGCCGTGTCGGCGACCCGGAACTCGACCGTGGGGAACCGGCCGGACGGCCGGGCCAGCCAGAACGTCTGGTCCGGGTCGACCAGCGCGCCGCAGTCCACGAGCGTCTCGATCGCCCGGCGGTACTCGGCGTGCCCGCGCAGGTAGGGGGCCACGCCGGAGCCGGGGAAGCGGGACTGCAGGACCATCCGCCAGCTGTCGTAACCGGTGTCCCGCCCGCGGTCGAACGGCGAATTGGCCGACAGCGCGAGCAGCGTGGGCAGCCACCGGCCGAGGTGGTTGACGACGGCCACCGCGGTGTCGGGATCGGGCACCCCGACGTGGACGTGGCACCCGCAGGCCTCGTAGTCGGCGACGACCGCGCCGTAGGCCGCGTCGATCTCGGCGTAGCGGCCGGTGCTCGCGGGCGGCGGCGCGGCCGGGCCCGGCCCGACCGGCGTCCCGGTGGCCAGCAGCGCACAGTCTTCGGCCGCCGCGGCGCCGGCCAGCACCCGGCGCGCGGCGGTCAGCTGGTGGCGGAGCTCGCCGGCGGTGGTGCAGACGCCGGTGACGGTCTCGATCTGCGTGAGCCGCAGCTCGCGGGTCGCCGCGACGCCGTCGGGCAGCGGGCCGTGGTGGCGGTACCGGGCCAGTACCGGTTCCGCGCACGGCGATACGTGCCCGGTGCGGGGGTTCACGAGGAGGAACTCCTCTTCGACACCCATCGTGGGCGGGCCGTCGGACATGGGCGGGCTCCTTCCGGACGGGCTGCGGTTACCCGCTCCCGCGGCGGAAATGCCCCCGGGCCCGTGCCTTGTTTCGCCGCGCGCCCGCTGCGGGTACTTCGGGCAGATGACGACTCACGAGCGGCTGGGTGGCACCGGGGCGGTTTCCCCGGCGACGCGGCGGCTGCCTGCACCGCGTGCCCCGGCCGACGGCGAGCTGCAGAGCCGGATCCGGTGCAAGAGCCCGGAGGCGGTCGTGGTGGAGGTCGCCGGCGAAGTCGACCTGTGCACGGTGGCCCGGCTGGCGGAAGTCCTGGACGAACACGTCCGCGCCCGTCCCGGCGTCCTGCGGGTCGACCTCGGCCAGGTCCGGTTCTTCGGTGCCGCGGGCCTGCGGGTGCTGCTGCGGGCGCAGCGGCACGCCGAAGCCGCCGCGATCCACCTGGTCGTCGACCCCGGCGGATCGCGGGCGGCGCTCCGGGCGCTCGACCTGCTCGGGCGCCTCCACGGCAGCGGCCGTTAGGCGCCGGTCAGCAGGTCGACGACGTCCTCGGCCCGGTTCCGTTCCGCGAACCGGCGTCGTTGCCGGTCGGCGCCGCCGCCTTCGGCCGCGAGCCGCGCAATTCCTTCCCGGGCGAAGTCGAGATCTCCGGCCGCGTCCAGCGCGGACGCCGACAGCGCGACCAAATCGTCGAGGACCGCCTTCGTCGGTTCCGGATCGCCGGTCTTCGGGTGCGGGCAGGAGCCGGTCACGCCTTCCCGCGAGGCTCGCCAGAGCTGCCCTCGCAGCACCTCGTTCGACAGGTGCGGTGCGGGCGAGCCGTCGGCGAGCGCGGTGGCGACCAGGCCGCGGGCCAGCACGCCCAGCAGCACCGCGTCCTCCGGCGTCGCGGCGACGTCGGCGATGCGGAACTCCAGCGTCGGCTGCCTGTCCGAAAGCCGGACGTCCCAGTAGATCATCCCGCGGTCGAGGATCGAGCCCGCGCGCAGCCAGCCGTCGACGATGCTTTCGTACTCGTCCAGCGACGCGAACCGCGGCGGAGGCCCGGCCGACGGCCACCGGCTCCACTGCTGGTAGCGCCAGCTGCAGTAGCCGGTGTCGTAGCCGTCGGAGATCGCCGAGTTGGCGGTCACCGTGAGCAGCGCGGGCAGCCACGGCCGGATCCAGTTCAGCACCTGGACGCCGGTTTCCTTGTCCGGGATCGCCACGTGCACGTGGCAGCCGCACGTCAGCGACGTCCGCGCGGTGGCGCCGAAGTGCTCGGCCATCCGCTCGTAGCGCGGATTCGGCGTGATGACGGGCGGGTTCTCCTCGAACAGCAGCGGGGACGCGGCGGGCAGCACGCGGAACCCGCGCCGCCGGGCGGCGCCGTCGAGGTCTCCGCGCAGGCCGCGCAGCTGGCGCAGGGCTTCGGCGTGGGTGCGGCAGACGTCGGTGGCCGCCTCGGCCTGGTGACGCGTGAGTTCGTGCTGCAGTTCGCCTTGCTCGTCGCCGGCGGCTTCGGCCGCGTCGACGACGTCGTCGCCGGCCTGGGACAGGTGGCCGCGGCGGTCGACGACGAAGAACTCCTCTTCGATGCCGAACGTCAGCACGTCGCCCGTGGGTTGGTTCACCGGTGTTCTCCTGGGGTCGGGGACCGCCTGGATACCCGGACGGCGGTTCCGGCAAACGCGTTTCTCCCCGCGGTGAACGGGTATCCGGGGTGTCATCGAGTTACGTCCAGGTCGCCCTGCGAGACCTGGCCACCCCCGGAGGACATGGATGTCGACCGACGCGATCGTGCTGCTCAAGAACGACCACAAGACGGTGGAGAAGCTGTTCAAGCAATTCGAGAAGGCGGGCGAGGACGCGTACGACGAGAAGCGCCGGATCGCCGATTCGATCATCGAAGAGCTGACCGTCCACGCCTACATCGAAGAAGAGATCTTCTACCCCGCGGCGCGTGAAGCCGTGCCGGAGACGAAGGACCACGTCCTGGAAAGCGTGGAAGAGCACCACGTGGTGGTGTGGATGCTCTCGGAGCTGCTCGGTATGGACCCGAAGGAGGAGACCTTCGACGCGAAGGTCACGGTCCTCACCGAGAACGTCCGCCACCACGTCGAAGAAGAAGAGGACGAGTGGTTCCCCGAGGTCCGCTCGGCGATGGGCCGCAAGCAGCTGCAGGAACTGGGGCAGCGGATGATCGACGCCCGCTCGAAGGCGCCCAAGAACCCGCTGGAGCTCAAGAGCGCCAAGGCCTGAACACCGGACCACGCGAAGGGCGGGCACTTCCCCGGGGAAGTGCCCGCCCTTTCGCCGTCAGTGCTTCGCGACGACCCGGATGGACTTCAGTTCCGAATCGGCCGGGTCCGGCAGCAGCATGCCGGCGCCGAGCCCGCTGCGCAGGTAGTCGAGCATCGGCCGGGTGAGCACCTCGCCGGGCAGCACGCCGGGCGCGCCCGGCGGGTAGGGTGTGATCATCTCCGCCGCGATCCGGCCCGCCGCCTCGGCGACCGGGACCTGTTCGGCCGGGCCGAAGAACGCGTCGCGCGGCAGCATCGCCGTTTCCAGTTCCATGTCCTGCGGCGACGGCAGGTCCACCCTCGGCGGCTTTTCGAACGAGGGCGCGGCCTTCACGAGCGCGTCGATCGCGTCGACCAGCGTGCCCGCCGTCTTCTCGTCGTCGGAGTGGTTGAACTGCGCCACGATCCGGCGGTGGTCGGCCAGGCCGACGGTGACGCGCTGCTGCTCGCGCAGCCAGTCGGCTGCCTGGTAGCCGCTGATCCCCAGCGGGTCGAGGTCGAGCACGACCTTCAGCGGGTCGACCGAATCGGCGAGGTCCGGGCCGAGGAACTCGTCGTGCATCACCGTCACGCCCAGCTCGCCCAGCCGGCCGCGCACCGACTTCACGAGCGTCAGCGCGCCCCCGAGGAGTTCCTGGCCCTGCTCGACCATCTGCCGGCGCCAGCCGTCGAGGGCCGCGTAGACCAGGCAGCTCGCGCTGGTCGTGCCGAGCAGGTCCTCGCGTGCTTTGAGGACGTTCGGGTCGACGCGGTCGCCCTGCAGGTGGAAGACCGAGCTCTGCTCGACCGCGGCCCCCATCTTGTGCACGCTCGTGACGCAGACGTCGGCGCCGACGTTCATACCCCACGGTGGCAGGCCGTCGTGGAACGGCAGGTGCGCGCCCCAGGCCTCGTCGACGATCAGCGGGAGGTCGTGTTCGTGGCACCACTCGGCGATCGCGCGCAGGTCGCCGCCCGTGCCGTAGTCGGTCGGGGTCACCACGAGCGCTCCCTTGACATCGGGGTCGCGCTCGTAGGCCTCGGCGAACTCCCGGACGCCCGGCGGGTGGCTCAGGTGCCGCTCGGCGTCCCAGTGCGGCCGCACCCACACCGGCCGGACGCCGCTGACGATCAGCCCGGAGATCACCGACTTGTGGACGTGCCGGGGCACCAGCAGCTTCTCGTGCGGCCCGGCGACGGCCAGCATCGCGCTCTTCACCGACAGGGAGCTGCCGCACGTGGAGAAGAAGGTGTGCTCGGCGCCGACGGCGTCGGCCATCAACTCCTGGGCGCTCGAGAGCACCCCGTGCCGCATCAGCCGGTCGTCGAGGCCGTTGAGCGAGATGACGTCGGACTCGAACACGCCCGCGCCGACCACCTCGAGCACCCGCGGGTCGACGCCCCGGCCCTGCTTGTGGCCGGGCGCGTTGTACGGGACGTAGCCGGTGCGGTGGTAGTCGCTCAGCGCCTCGAGCACTGGTGCCTTGCTGTGGTCCATGGCGCCGGAATAGCCGGAGGGCGCCCGCGCGAAACACCCGGTGGCATGACCGTCGGTGGTTGGGGTATCCCGGAAGGCATGGAGTGGCACGAGGAGCTGCACGAGCGGGCCGACGAGCGCATCGAGCACCTGGACGAGCGGCTGTGGGCCGTCGCCACCGCGCTGCACGAACGGCCGGAACTGTCCTATGAGGAGCACGCCGCCGCCGAACGGCTCACCGGGGAACTGGCCGCCGACGGCTTCGAGGTCGAGACCGGGGTCGCCGGGCTCCCCACGGCGTTCGTCGCCCGGGCCGGGCAGGGGCGGCCGTGCGTCGCGCTGCTGCTCGAGTACGACGCGCTGCCGGGCCTGGGGCACGCCTGCGGGCACAACCTGATCGCCGCGGCCGGCCTGGGCGCCGCGCTGGCCGCCAAGGACGTCCTGGGGGACGAGCGGGGCTCGCTGCTCGCCGTGGGCACGCCGGCGGAGGAGCGCGGCGGCGGCAAGGTCGCGATGGCCGAGGCGGGGGTCTTCGACGACGTCGACGCGGCCCTGATGGTCCACCCCGGCGTCCACTCGTGGTCGTGGGCGCCGCTGACCGCGCAGGTGGAAGTGAAGGTGACGTTCCACGGCCGGGCCGCGCACCCGACCGGCGACCCGGAACAGGGCGTCGACGCCCTCGCCGCCCTGATCCAAGCGTTCGGCGCGGTCTCCGCGCTGCGCCAGCGCCTGCCGGCCGGCTCGCACGTCCAGGGCATCATCACCCACGGCGGCGAGGCGACGAACATCGTCCCGGACCGCGCCGAAGGCCGCTTCGGGCTCCGCGCGCTGACCACGGACAGACTGGACCGCCTGGTCGAGGACGTGACGACGTGCGCGCAGGGGGCGGCGCTGGCGACCGGGGCGAAGGTCGACGTCGAACGCCTCGGCCGCGGGTACGCGCACTTCCGCGACAACCCGGTGCTGTCCGAGCGGTTCACCGAGCACCTGGCGGCCTGCGGCATCCACGCGACCCCGCCCGCGCCGGGGGTCTTCCTGGGGTCGTCGGACATCGGCGACGTCAGCGTCCGCGTCCCGGCGATCCACCCGTTCGTGGCCATCACGGCGGAGGAGATGTCGGACCACACGCCGGAATTCGCCGAAGCGGCGGCCGGCCCGCGCGGCCGGGCGGCCATGCTGGCCTCGGCGGCGGCGCTGGCGCGGACGGTGATCGACCTGCGGACGCATCCCGCGCTGGTCAGCCGCGCGTGGGACTGCTTCCGGGACCAGGCCCGGAACCGGCGGTGACCGGACGCGACAGCCGGTGCCGGAGCGGTCTCCGGCACCGGCTGTCGCGTCACGCCACCGGCGTGTAGTGCGACGCGTCCCCTTCGAGCGACTCACTCGGCCGCCCGTCGATGCCGGCGGGGATGTCGCCGGCCACGGTGACGCGGTTGAGCCGCCGCGGCAGGCCGTCGTAGTTGTCGATCGCGTAGTGCTGGGTGATCCGGTTGTCGAACAGGACCAGCTGGTCCGGCTCCCACGCCACCCGCACGACGTTCTCCGGCCGGGTGACGTAGGACTGCAGCAGCCGCAGCAGGTCCCGGGATTCGCTCACCGAGAGGCCCTCGATCCGCTGGGCGAACCCGCCGATGAACAGGCCGCGCTCGCCGGTCACCGGGTGCACCCGGACCACCGGGTGCACGGTCCGGTACTTCCGCGAGACGAACTGCGCCCGTCGGGCCTGCTCCTTCTCGTCGACCGTCTCCGGCGGCTGGACGTAGTCGTAGTCGTTGGTGTGCACCGCCCGCAGCGTGTCGGCGAACGCCCGCAGCGGTGCCGGCAGGTCGCGGTAGGCCGCGGCGGCGTTGGCGATCAGCGTCTCCCCGCCGTAGGGCGGCACCACCAGGCTGCGCAGCGTGCTCGCCTTCGGCGGGTTCAGGACGAAGGTGACGTCGGTGTGCCAGTGGTTGGCGCGGCCCTGCTCGCTGTCGACGGGCAGGATCGTCGGCGCGCCCTCGACGGCGGGCACGGTCGGGTGGGCCTTGGTCAGCTCGCCGAAGTGCGCCGCGAACCGCTGCTGGCCCTCGTCGTCGAGCCGGACGTTCCGGAACACCAGGGCCTTGTGCTCGTGCAGGGCGTCGGCCAGGAACGCCACCTGCGTCGCGTCGAGGCCACCGGCCGGGTCGAAGCCGACGATCTCGGCGCCGATCCTCCCGGTCAGCTTGCGGACGTCGGTACCGATGGTGGTCATGCGGGCTCCTTCACTCGGTTGCGGTTGACCGGCCGCGCGAGGCCGTAGTGCTCGCGCAAGGTGGGGCCGGAGTACTCGGTGCGGAACAGCCCGCGCCGCTGCAGCTCCGGGACGACGAGGTCGACGAAGTCGTCGAGCCCGCCGGGCAGGGTGGGCGGCATGACGTTGAAGCCGTCGGCGGCGCCGCCGGTGAACCACGCCTCCAGTTCGTCGGCGACCTGGACCGGCGTGCCGGCGAAGACCCGGTGCCCGCGGCCGCCCGCCAGCCGTTCGAGCAGCTGCCGGATGGTCAGGTCCTCGCGCCGGGCCAGGCCGACGACCAGGTCGAACCGGCTCTGGCCGCCCTCGGTGAAGCTGCCGACGTCGGGCAGCGGCCCGTCCAGCGGGTAGCCGGTGACGTCGTGGTCGAGCATCTTCGACAGCTGCCGCAGCCCGTAGTCCGGGGTGATCAGCGCGTTCAGCTCGGCCTCGCGTCCGCGCGCCTCGGCTTCGGTGCGGCCGAGGATCGGCGAGATCCCGGGCAGGATCTTGATTTCGTCCGGGGTGCGGCCGTACTTCGCGAGCCGGCTCTTGACGTCGTCGTAGAACGCCTTGCCTTCGGCGAACGTCTGCTGCGCGGTGAACACGGCTTCGGCGTGCCGGGCCGCGTACTCCTTGCCGGTTTCCGACGAGCCGGCCTGCACGAGCAGCGGGTGACCCTGTACCGGGCGTTCGATGTTCAGCGGTCCCCGCACCCGGAAGTGCGGTCCGTCGTGGGTGATCGCGCGGATCCGGTCGGTGTCGGCGTAGACCCCGGCGGCCCGGTCGACGACCGCCGCGTCGTCGTCCCAGCTGTCCCACAGCTTCTTGACCACCTCGACGAACTCCTCGGCCCGGTCGTAGCGTGCGTCGTGCGACGGGCGCTTGGCGAGGTTGAAGTTGCGGGCCTCGTCGATGCCCGCGGAGGTGACGATGTTCCAGCCCGCGCGGCCGCCGGAGAGGTGGTCGAGCGAGGCGAACTTCCGGGCCAGGTGGTAGGGCTCGTTGTAGGTCGTCGAGGCCGTCGCGATCAGTCCGATGTGGACTGTCGAAGCGGCGAGCGCCGAAAGCAGCGTCAGCGGTTCGAAGTGGCTGTGGGAGTTGTGCCTGACGTTGCCCCACAGGGCGACGCCGTCGGCGAGGAAGATCGAGTCGAGCTTGCCGCGCTCGGCGGTCCGGGCGATGTCGACGTAGTGCTGCAGCGTCCGGGCCCGGTGCGGGTCGGTCGAGGGGTGCCGCCACGCGGCTTCGTGGTGGCCGTTCGGCATCACGAACGCGTTGAGGTGCATCATGGTTTCTCCTTGGGGCGCCAGGTGGAAAACCGCCGTTCGAGGCCGACGAAGCCGGCGTTGACGAGCACGCCGAGCACCGAGACCGCGATGATCCCGGCGTACATCTGCTGGATCTGGAAGTTCACCTGGCTCGTGTTGATGAGGTAGCCGAGCCCGGCCTTCGCGCCGACCATCTCCGCGGCCACCAGCACCAGGATCGAGTACGACGCCGCCATCCGGATGCCGGTGAACACCGTCGGCACCGCCGAGGGCAGGATCACCTTCCGGAACAGCCGCGGGCTGGACAGCCCCAGCGAGCGGGCCGCCTTGACCAGCAGCGGGTCGACCGTGTTGACGCCGGCGATCGTGTTGAGCAGCACCGGCCACACGCAGGCGTAGACCACCAGGCTGACCTTCGACAGCTCGCCGATGCCCAGCAGCAGCGTGAACACCGGCAGCAGGGCCAGCGCGGCGGTGTTGCGGGCGAGCTCCAGCAGCGGCTGCAGGAACCGCGCGACCGGCCGGTACCAGCCGATCAGCAGGCCCAGGGGGACCGCGACGGCCACGGCCACGGCGAACCCCGCCGCGGAGCGCCCGACGGAGGCCAGCAGGTGGTCGGCCAGCTCGCCGTCGAGGGCGAGGTCCCCCAGCGCCTGCAGGTCTTCCGACAGCGGCGGCAGGAACGTCCGCGTGCTCTCGTCGAGGACGAACCGGGGGACCAGCTCCCACAGCAGCACGAACAGGACGACCGCGGCGGACGCGTGCACCGCGCGGGTGAGCCGCGTCCGCCAGCGCCGGGGCCGCGGCGGCGGGGCCGCCGGTCCGATGTGGACGGATGGTGCGTCGAGGGTGGTGGTCATCGGGCCGCGCTCCGTTCGTGTTCGGCCGCTTTGCGGACCTCGTCGTGCAGCAGTTCCCAGAGCCGGTGGCGCTGCCGCCCGAACGCCGCGCCGGAGCGCACGTCACCCGTGCGGTCGCCGAGATCGACGTCGACGACGGCCTTGAGCCTGCCGGGCCGGGACGTCAGCACCGCGACCCGCTGTCCCAGGTAGACGGCTTCGTCGATGCCGTGGGTGATGAACACGATCGTCTTGCCGGTGCGGCGCCAGATCCGCAGCAGCTCCTCCTGCAGCTGTTCGCGGGTCTGCGCGTCGAGCGCGGCGAACGGCTCGTCCATCAGCAGCACGGCCGGGTCGTAGGCGAGGCTGCGGGCGATCGCCACCCGCTGCTTCATCCCGCCGGACAGCTCGTGCGGGTAGCGGTCCTCGAAGCCGGACAACCCGACGAGGGCGAGGTATTCGCGAGCTCGCTCCGCCCGCTGCCGCTTGCCGAGCGGCCCGCCTTCGAGGCCGAACTCGACGTTGGCGCGGGCGGTGCGCCACGGGAACAGCGCGTACTGCTGGAAGACGACGCCGCGGTCCAGCCCCGGGCCGCGGACCGGCTGGCCGTCGATGAGCACCTCGCCCGACGTCGGCGTGGTCAACCCGCCCAGCAGGTCGAGCAGCGTCGACTTGCCCGAGCCGCTGGGGCCGACCAGCGACAGGAACGTGCCGTCGGCGATGTCGAGGGAGACGTCGTCGAGCGCGGTCAGTGCGCCGAACGTCTTGGTCACCGAACGGATGCCGATCACTTGGTCACCGCCGGGGCGCCGTCGCGGTAGGGGTTGAACTCGTTGGTGTAGAGCTTCGCCGTGTCGATCCGGTCGTGCTTGAGGTAGCCCTCCTGCTTCAGCCACGGCTCCCAGCGGGTGTAGTCCGCGTCGGAAATCAGGCCGCCGCGGGTGATGCCGACGCTCTTCCAGTACTTGAGCGTGTCGGTGTTTTCGTTGCGGCCGCGGGCTTTGATGATTTTCGTGAAGCGCGCGATCACTTCGTCCCGCGGGGTGGTGCGTTCCCACTCGATCGCCCGTGCCACCGCGGAGACGAAGATCTTCGTCGTCTCCGGGTACTTCTTGATGAAGTCGGCGCGCAGGACGTACGGGCCGCCGTTGTAGGGCCCGAACGCGCCGACGTCGGTGAACAGCGGGCGGACGCCACCGGCGGCGACGGCGTGGTCCTGCAGGATGCCCTGCAGCGCGGCGACGTCGAGCTGGCCGTTGCGCAGCGCCTGTTCGGCGTTCACCGGCGGGATCACGACGAGCTGCACCTGCTTGATCTCGTCGTCGGACAGGCCCTGTCCCTTCAGCCAGGTGTCGAGGGCGGCCTCGAGGTTCGCCCCGGCCGTGTTGACGCCGACCTTCTTGCCGATCAGGTCGCGGGCGGTCCGGATCGGGCTGTCTTCCCTGGTGTAGAAGCCGATGAACGCCTTGTCGTCGGAGCCGTAGTAGTTGACGACCGCCTTGACCGGGGCGCCGGCTTCGACCAGCTTGACGACCGCGCCGGTGAAGGCGCCGCCGAAGTCGGTCTGGTCGGTGGCCGCCGACTGGATGTCCTGCGGGCCGCTGATCGTGTTGCCGACCCACTTGAGCTTGACCGGGCCGAAGTAGCCCAGGTCTTCGGCGAGTTCGGGCAGGGTGACGGCGTTGGCGTTGCCCTGGTAGCGCAGTTCGAGCTTCTCCGGTTGCCCGGGCGCACCGGTGGCCGTCGCCGAAGCGCAGCCGGCCAGCAGGACCAGGGCGGCGGCGAGCAGGGGCAGGGTTTTCTTCACGGTGGGTTCGTCCGTTCCGGGAGTCGGTGGGGATGGCAGCAATTCTTCGCAGCACCCGGACGGACGGTCAATTTTGCGAGTTCGTGAAATAACTCCGCTGCTTCACGAAGCGTGCGGCCACCGCGTGGGAAGCGGACCGAGCGGGTCTTCGTAGAGGACGTCCAGGAGCACCGCGCCGCCGGCGGTGGCCAGCTCGGTTCCCGGGAAACTCGTGCCCACAACGGTTTCCGCCGGATCGGGACAGCGGGACCGCTCGCGGACCTCCTCCCGGATGGTGGGAAGGCAGCCGGGCACCCGGGCTACACTCCGGTCGACCACCACGAGCACGGCCGGGTTGAGGACGTCGAGCAGGAGGGCCGCCGCCTGGCCGACGAGCCGGGCGCGCTCGTGGAACATCGCCACGGCCGCGGAATTGCCGTGTGCGGCCAGTTCGAGCAATTCCGGGAAGTCCGGGTACGCGATCAGCCCGTTTTCCGCGGCCTTTCGCGCGAGCGTCGCTTCGGAAACGGCCGCTTCCAGGCAGCCGGTGCGTCCGCACCGGCACGGCTCGGTGCTGCCGTCGACCCGCACGTGCGCGACGGCCCCCGCGGCCGAGCGCGGGCCGTGGTGCACTCCTTCGCCGGTGGCGAACGCGGCGTCGACGACGTTGCCGGTGAACAGCTGCACGACGCTGTCGCGGGCCCGCGGGTGCCCGAAGAGCCGTTCGGCGTGCACCAGCGCCCGCGCGTGCCCGTCGACCTCCACGGCCAGCCCGGTGCTGCCGGCCAGCAGGTCCCGGACCGGCACGTTCCGCCAGCCCAGCAGCGGGTGTTCGACCACGGTGCCGGACTCCCGGTCGACCCAGCCGCCGGTGGCGACGCCGAGGCCGAGCGGCTCGCGGTCCGGGGCGTGGCCGAGCAGGAGGTCGTCGAAGATCTCGGCGGCGCGGGCGAGCAGGTCTTCCGCGGCCAGCCCGTCGTGCGGTTCTTCGTGCTGCACCAGCACTTTCCCACGCAGGTCGAGCAGGGCGACGGTGGCGTGGTGCACGGCGATGTGCAGGGCACCGGCGACGTACCGCCCGGTGTCGAGGTCGACCGGCACGTGCGGCCGTCCGACGCTTTTGGGTGCCTGGGTTTCCGGGAGCTCGCGCAGCAGTCCCAGCCGGGCCAGTTCGGCGGTGTGTCCGGTGACCGCGGCCGCGGACAGCCCGGTCCGCCGCGCGATGGTGCTGCGCGCGATCGGGCCGTCGTCGAGCACCGCCCGCAGGACGGCGCTGGCACTGGCGCTGCGCCGGCCCCCGCGCGCGTCCGTCCTGTGTGGACTTTTCGCCCGGCTCGTCACCGCCCGATCGTGGCAGACGAACCGGCGCTCGCCCAGTGCGCCCAGCATGCGGGCGGCGATCAGCCGGGAGCCGGCGGCCGCCCGGCGTTCGCCGCCCGCAGGAACCGTTCGCCGGTCCTGGCCAGTTCCGCGGCGAGGTCCGGTGCGTCGAGCACCTCGAAGTCCACTTCGAGCAGTCCGAGGTACAGCCCGAGCAGCTGCGCGTGGTCGGATCCGACCTCGGCGACGCAGCGGTCCGGGCCTTCGGGTGTCACCTCGACCGCGATCGGCAGCCGGGCCCGGACGTGCTCCACCGGTGCGTGCAGCCGCACCCGGGCGTGGAAGCGCCAGGTCGCCGCGCCCGCGCTGCGCTGGACGAACCGCGCGACATCGCCCTCCGGCGGCTCCCGCAGGGCGAACCGGGGGCCGTTGGGCACCTTCGGCGTCATCCGGTCGACGCGGAAGGTGCGCCAGCCGGCACGGGCGGCGTCCCAGGCGACGAGGTACCAGCGCCGTCCCCAGCTGACCAGCCGGTGCGGTTCGACCTCGCGACGGCTCGGCGTCCCCTGGTGGCTCGTGTAGTCGAAGCGCAGCCGTTCGCTCGCCCGGATCGCCGCCGCGATCGCGGTCAGCACGTCGGCGTCGACGGCCGGACCGGCGCCGGGCACCGCGACCGTCGCCGCCTGCAGGGCCTGCACGCGGTGCCGCAGCCGCGACGGCAGCACCTGCTCGAGCTTGGCCAGCGCGCGCACCGACGTCTCGGCGATGCCGGCGACCCCCGCCGCCGTCCGCAGCCCGACCGCGACGGCCACCGCTTCGTCGTCGTCCAACAGCAACGGCGGGAGCTGCGCGCCCGCGCCCAGCCGGTAGCCGCCCCGGACACCGGGCGCGGCCTCGACCGGGTAACCGAGCTCCCGCAGCTTGCCGATGTCGCTGCGGACCGTGCGCGCAGTGACGCCGAGGCGACCGGCGAGGTCGGCGCCGGTCCAGTCGCGCCGGGCTTCGAGCAGTGACAGCAGCCGCAGGAGGCGAGCGGAGGTCTGCAACATTTTCGGAGGATCGCACGAAACGCGGAAGAGAGTCTTCCGCAATCCCGCATAGCTTGCCGCTCATGACGAACGAAATCCGCCCCTTCCGCATCGACGTCCCCCGGGCCGAGCTGGCCGACCTGCACCGGCGGCTCACCTCGGCCCGGTTCGCCGACCCCGTGCCCGGCGACGAGCCGGACTGGTCCCGCGGCATCCCGACGTCGGCGGTGCAGGCGCTCGCCGAGTACTGGCGCGACGGCTACGACTGGCGGGCCCAGGAGGCGGCGCTCAACGCGTTCCCGCAGTTCACGACCGTGATCGACGGGCAGACCATCCACTTCCTGCACGTCCGGTCGGCCCAGGAGGACGCGGTGCCGCTGCTGCTCACCCACGGCTACCCGAGCTCGGTCGCCGAATTCCTCGACGTCATCGGCCCGCTGACCGAGCCGGGCCCGGACGCCTTCCACGTCGTCGTCCCGTCGGTGCCCGGATTCGGGTTTTCGACGCCGCTGAGCGGCCCCGGCTGGGAACTGGCCCGCACCACCGACGCGTTCGCCGAGCTGATGACCCGGCTCGGCTACCCCCGGTTCGCCGCGCAGGGCGGTGACCTCGGCGCGGGGTGACCGGCCGGCTCGCGGCCGTCCACCCGGACCGGGTGCTCGGCACGCACGTCACCAGCGACCGCGGCACGATCGCGTTGGCCGGCGAGCAGCTGCCGCTGCCGGACGGCCTGACCGCGGCCGAGCAGTCCGAATTGGACGCCGCCCGCGAAGCGTGGCGCGCCGATCGCGGCTACCTCGACCTGCAGACCCACCGGCCCGAGACGATCGCGGCCGCGCTCACCGACTCCCCGGTCGGCCAGCTGGCGTGGATCGCGGAGAAGTTCGAAGCGTGGAGCGGCCCGGACGGCATCGACCGCGACCGGCTCCTGACGAACGTGAGCCTCTACTGGTTCACCCGCAGCGGCGCGACCGCGGCCCGGTTCCTGTACGAGGCCGCCCACTCGGCCCACGGTTGGCTGGCGCCGTCGGACGTCCCGGCCGGCTGGGCGGTGTTCGACACGTCGCCGGTGGTCCGGCGGATCATGGATCCCGACGAGAAGATCGCGCACTGGTCGGACTTCACCGAAGGCGGCCACTTCGCGGCCATGGAGACGCCCGAGCTCCTGGTGGCCGACATCCGGGCGTTCTTCCGGGGTCTGCGGTCGTGAGGGTCGACGCGCCGGGCCGGGGCGCGGTCGTCAACGGCGGCACGCTCGGCCGGGCCCGGTGCGCCGTGTCCGGAAGGCACCGGGGGAGGGTGACCGGCTGCCGGAGTTGCTCGGCGTAGGGAGCGGTCGGGCCGGATCACCCGGAAACCGACTCCGAAACCGCCGCGCTGGGTCAGAATCGGCGCGTGTTGTTCGCCATCCTCGGGCCGGTCGAAGCCCGCCGTCCCGATGGGACCCCGGTCGCGCTCGGCGGGCCGCAGCTGCGGGGCCTGCTCGCCTTGCTCGCGCTCGACGCCGGGCGCTTCGTCAGCGCCGAACGGCTCATCGACGGGCTGCACGGCGAGTACCCGCCCGAGGGGGCCGCCGAGGCGCTGCAGTCCCAGGTCTCGCGGCTGCGGCGGCGGCTGCGGGACGGCGGCGCGCCCGACGGCCTCGTCGAATTCACCGCCGCCGGGTACCGGCTGGCCGTCGACCCGCAGGACGTCGACGTCCACCGCTTCGAACGCCTCACCGCGCAAGCGCGGGAAACCCCCGATCCGGCGGCGAAATTCGAGCTGCTCACCGAAGCACTCGCGCTGTGGCGGGGGCCCGCGCTCGACGGGCTCGCCGATCCACCGCGCGCGGCCCGGCTGGCGGAACTGCGGCTGGCCGCGACCGAAGACCGCGTCGAAGCCGGGCTCGCGCTCGGCCACCACGAGCGGCTCGTCGCCGAACTGCGGGAGCTCGCCGCCGAGCACCCGCTGCGCGAGCGCATCACCACCCAGCTCGTCCGGGCCCTGCACGGCAGCGGCCGGTCCGCCGAAGCCCTCGCGGTGTTCGCCGGGATCCGGGAACGCCTCGCCGACGAGCTCGGCGCCGACCCGTCGCCGGAGCTCGTGGCCGCCCACACCGCAGTCCTCCGAGCCGCGGCTCCGGCTCCAGCGCGCCGGGTGCCGGTGCCGCTCACCGCGTTCGTCGGCCGCGCCGAACTCGACCGGCTCACCGCGGCCCTGGGCGGCGCCCGGCTCGTCACGCTCACCGGGCCGGGCGGCGCCGGCAAGACGCGGCTCGCCGTCGAAGCCGCGGCCCGGGCGGTGGGCGAGGTCTGCTTCGTCGAACTCGCGACCGCCACCGACGTTCCGCGTGCGGTCCTGGCCGCACTGGGCCTGCGGGAACAGGGGGTGCTGACCCCGGGCGCGGCCGCGGATCCGGCCGACCGCCTCGCGGCCGGGCTGGCCGACCGGCCGCTGCTGCTGGTCCTCGACAACTGCGAACACGTCGTCGCCGCGGCCGCGCGGCTGGTGCGGCGCCTGCTGGGGGAGTGCGCCGGCCTGCGCGTGCTGGCCACCAGCCGGGAGGCGCTCGGCCTGACCGGCGAGACGCTGATCCCGGTCGGCGCGCTGCCCGCCGACGCCGCGGAGCGCCTGTTCACCGCCCGGGCCGCGGCCGTCGCCCCCGGCGAGGCACCCGCCCCGGGCGCGGTGACCCGCATCTGCGCCGCCCTCGACGGCCTTCCGCTGGCCATCGAGCTCGCCGCCGCGCGGCTGCGCTCGCTGTCCGCCGACGACGTCGCCGGCCGCCTCGGCGACCGCTTCGGGCTGCTTTCGCGCGGCGACCGGACCGCGGAGCCGCGGCACCGGACCCTCCGCGGCGTCGTCGAGTGGAGCTGGGACCTGCTCGACCCCGGCGAACGGCTGCTGGCGGGCCGGTTCGCGGTGTTCGCCGGCGGTGCGCGGCCGGCCGCCGTCGAACGCGTCTGCGAGGTCCCCGACGCCGTGCTCACCGGGCTCGTCGAGAAGTCCTTCGTCGAGTTCACCGGCGGCCGGTACCGGATGCTGGAAACGATCCGCGCGTTCTGCGCCGAGCAGGGCGAAGACCGGCGGGCGGCGCACGCGCGGTACTTCCTCGACTTCGCTTCGGCCCGCGAGCCGAAGCTGCGCGGCGCCGGCCAGCTGAACGCACTGGCCGAGCTGACCGCCGAACACGCCGACCTGCAGGCGGCCCTGCACTGGAGCGCCACCGAAGACCCGGAGACCGCGTTGCGGCTCATCGCCGCGCTGTCCTGGTACTGGTGGCTGCGCGGCCTGCGCAGCGAGGTGCCACCGATCGCGGACACCGTGCTCGCCGCCCTCGGTCCCGAGCCTCCGCCCGGGCTGGCCGAGGAGTACGTCTTGGGCGTGCTCCAGGCGTCGGACACCGACGTCGAGATCGAGCCGATCCTGCGGCGGCTCGACGGGCCGTTGCGGTACCCGTACCTCTTCCTGCTGTGGGCGTTTTCCCCGCGTGCCAAGGCGAAGGAAGGCGAGCGGCTGGCCGCGCTGATCGGTCCCGACGCGTGGTCGCGGGCGTTCGCCCGCATCGGCGACGGCCTCGGCGCACAGTACGGCGGCCGGATCGCCGAAGCCGAAGCGCACTTCGCGGCGTCACTCGAGGCGTTCCGCGCCCTCGGCGACCGCTGGGGTGCGGCCAGTGCGCTGGATAAGCTCGCGGAGTTCGCCGACTGGCGCGGCGACCACGCGCGGTTCCGCGAGCTGATGGACGAGTCCGTGCGGCTGGCCGGCGAGCTCGGCGCCACCGAAGACGCGGCCGACCTGCTCTGCCGCCGGGCCGACGGCATCCTGCGGCAGGGAGACGCCGAAGCCGCGAAAGCCGACTACGAAGCCGCCGCCGAGCAGGCGCGCGCGGCCGGGACCCCGGTGACGCTCGCCCGGGCCCGCGGCGGGCTGGGGGAGATCGCCCGGCGCGCGGGCGACCTGGCCGCGGCCCGGCGCTGGTACACCGCGGCCCTCCGGCTGGCCGCCGACCCGGTGACCGGCGGCGAGACGCGGATCCGCATCCACGTCGGCTTCGGCTGGACCGCGGTCGCCGAGGGCCGCCTGGCCGAGGCGACCGACCTGCACCAGGAGGCGCTCGCCACGGCGCTGGAACACACGAACCTGCCCGGCGCGGCCCAGGCGATCGAAGGGCTGGCGGGGGTGCTCGCCGCACGCGAGGAGGCCGAGCGGGCGGCGTTCCTCCTCGGCGTCGCGGAAGGGCTGCGCGGTGCGCCGGTGACCGGGGACGCCGACGTCGCCGGGGTGGCCGGGCACGTCCGGGCGCGCATCGGGGCCGACGCCTACCGCAAGGCGTTCGAGCGCGGCCGGGAAACGCCGCCCGAGCAGGCGGTCGAGGAGGCCGGTCAGCGGCGGTTCGCGCTCGGTTCGTGAGCGGTCAGCGGCGGCGGCCATCGTTCGGGGCATGACGAAGCACATCCTGATCTCCGGCGCCAGCGTCGCCGGCCCCGCCCTCGCCTGGTGGCTGCAGCACCACGGCTTCCGCACCACCGTCGTCGAGCGCGCCCCGAGCCTGCGCGAAGGCGGGTACAAGGTCGACATCCGCGGGGTGGCGGTCGACGTCGTCCGCCGGATGGGCCTGCTGGACGAAGTGCGCGCGGCGAGCACGGACATGCGCGGCGCGGCGTTCGTGAACAAGCGCGGCAAGGAACTGGCCACGCTCGACGCGGACACGTTCGGCTTCCGCCACGGCGACGACACGGAGATACTCCGCGGCGACCTGGCCCGGATCCTGTACGACGCCACGCGCCCGTCCACCGAGTACGTGTTCGGCGACTGGATCACCGGGCTCGACCAGCGTCCCGACGGCGTCGAGGTGACGTTCGCCCACGGCGAGCCCCGCCGGTTCGACCTGGTGGTCGGCGCCGACGGCCTGCACTCCGGCGTCCGCGCCCTGGCGTTCGGCCCGGAGGAGGACTACCTGCGCCGGTTCGACGCCTACATCTCGATTTCGACGGTGCCGAACAAGTTCGAGCTGGACCGCTGGGAGCTGCTGCACTCGGCGGCGCCGGGCCGGATGGTGAACGTCTACAGCACCGCGCGGGCGGCCGACGCGAAGGCGGCGTTCTGGTTCAGCGCGCCTGCGCTGACTTACGACCGCCGGGACGTCGACGGCCAGAAGGACCTGGTGGCGGACCGCTTCGCCGGCCTGGGCTGGGAAATCCCGGAGCTGCTGGCGGCGATGCGCGAGGCGGACGACTTCTACTTCGACCCGGTGTGCCAGATCGTCATGGACCGCCTGTCGACCGGCCGGGTGGTCCTGCTCGGCGACGCGGGCTACTGCGCGTCACCGGCATCGGGCCAGGGAACCAGCCTGGCCCTGGCGGGCGCGTACGTCCTGGCCGGCGAGCTGGCTTCGAGCTTCTCGGAGGCGCTGCCCCGGTACGAAGCCACGATGCGGCCGTTCATCGAGAAGAACCAGGCCCTGGCGAAGACGGCGTTGCGCGGGATCATCCCGCAGTCCCGGGCGTTCGCGTGGTTCAACACCCGGATGATCCGCCTGATGCCGTACCTCCCGGGCCGCAACCGCGTCCTGGAGCAGATGTCCCGCCCCATCCGCGAAGCGGCGAACGCGCTGGAACTGCGGGAGTACGCTGTCAGTGCAGGGGATCGTGCCCCCAGTTCATGAGCGAGTGCCGCCAGGTGGTGTCCTTGACGTCGCCGGAGGGGCGCTGGGCGAGGTGCCGGTGCACGTACCCGACGACCTTGCGCATGTGGGCCAGGTCGTCGCCGGAGAGGTCGTCCTTCTTCTTCCGGAGGATCTCGACGATCCGCCGTCCCGACTGGTGCCCGATCGACTCGCTTTCCTTGTGCTGGCCGGCGGCTTTCGACTCGTCGGTCCGCAGCCAGTCCTCCAGCTGCTTGGCGGTCATGTTGACGCTGGCACCGAATTCGCGGCGGGTTTCTTCGTCGTCCATCCGGGACGGGTACCCGCCGCGGCTGCGCAGCACGCAGGTCAGCATCGGAAGGGTGAACTCGCCGTCCGCGGTCGTCGGCTCGGCGGCGAGGAAGGCCCGGATCCGGCCGAGCGTGTCCGCTCGTTCCCGGGGCGGCATCACCAGCACGCCCGCCCGGGTGGCCAGGGCCGCCACCAGGGACTCGGCGGTGCGGCGCTGGCCGTGCGGGAATTCGGCCCGCTCCGGTGCCGCGAGCCGGGCAGCCCGAGCCCACGACGCCTCGGCGGTTTCGGCGCGCCAGCCGGCGGGGGTGTCCCGCGGGCCGATCACCGCGCGGCCGGCGGCGCGCGCGAGCCCGGCCACCCAGCCGGCCCGGTCGTCCACGACGTTCCACAGCCCGGCCAGGATGCCGCCCGGGGCCAGGACCCGGGCGATCTCCGGACCGGCGACGGCCGGGTCGAACCAGTGCAGGGCGTTGCCGGCCAGCACCGCGTCGACGGACGCGTCCGGCAGCGGGATCGCCTCGGCGCTGCCCGCACGGGCCCGGACCCCGGGCAGCGCCCGGCGCAGCTCGGCCAGCATGGCCGGGTGGGGCTCGACCGCGGTCACGGCGAAACCCAGCGCCACGAGCGTGGCGGTCAGCTTGCCGGTTCCGGCGCCGAGGTCGAGCACCCGCGGGCCGGGTGCCGGCTGCAGGGCCCAGCGCACCGCGTCGGGCGCGTAGTCCGGGCGGTGCTCGGCGTAGGCGGCGGCCGCCGCGCCGAACGACGAGGCGAGCTCGTTCTGCTCCACGGGGTCACCGTAACCCGGGCCTGCCATTCGCGTGAGTGGGCGGATCCGGGGTACCCGCAGGTCATGACCAAGGAATTCAAGAAGGGCGACCGCGTCCGCTGGGACGCGGGCAACCAGAGCTCCGTCGGCACGGTCGAGGAGAAGATCACCGAGGACACCCACGCCGGCAAGCGGGACGTGAAAGCGTCCCCCGAGGAGCCCCAGTATCTCGTCCGCAGCGAGAAGTCCGGGAAGACCGCCGTGCACCACCCGGACAAGCTCCACAAGGCCTAACGCGCCGCCCGGACCTTCGCCGCGACCTCGGTCAACTCCGCCCGCGATCGCACCCGCCAATCGGCGCTCAACACGAATCCGTCACCCGCGAACCGGGGGATCACGTGCAGGTGGACGTGCGGGATCTCCTGGCCCGCCGCCTCCCCGTCGGCCAGGAACAGGTTGATCGCCTCGCAACGCAGGTCCGTGCGCCGCAAGGCCGCCGCCAGCTCGTGGGCGATGGTGAACATCCGGGCGCCTGCCGCGGCCGGCAGGGAGGCCAGGTCCGGGTGGTGCGGCCGGGGGAGCACCAGCAGGTGGCCGGTCGTCACCGGGCGCAGGTCGACGATCGCCACGAACTCGTCGTCCTCGTGCACGAACGCCGCCGGGGCGCGGCCCGAGGCGATCGCGCAGAAAACGCATTCTCCGGTCGGGGTGGTCGCCGGCAGACGGGGCGGTTCAGCCATGCGGGTGACCCTATCGGCCGCCGAGCCAGTGGTGCAGCGCCCACCACGACCGGACCGTGTCGAGCACGCGGCCGCCGCTGTTCTCCGCCAGGGCCACCGGCGTGAGCTCGGCCAGCCGGTCGAGGCGGTAGCGCACGGTGTTGGGGTGCAGGTGCAGTGCCTCGGCCGTGGGGCGCAGGCGCTGGCCGTGGTCGAGGTAGGCCAGGGCCGTCGCGGCCAGCTCGCGGTGGAACGCGTTGGCCGGGTCGAGCGCGCCGAGCAGCCCGGTCGCGAGCAGGTCCGCCAGGTGCGGTTGGGCCGTCAACGCGACTTCGCCCGCCAGCGAAGTCAGGTCGTGGTGACCGGGCCCGGCGATCCGGGCCGCCGCCGTGCAGAGCCGGTGCACCTCCCGCAACTCGGGTAGCGCGACCGGGGGCGCGACGACCACCAGGACGCCGTCGGCGAGCGCGACCCCGGCCGGCGGACGGGCCGCCAGGCCGGTGAGCCGTCCCTCGACCAGCCCGTACACCCCGCCGAACTCCAGCAGCGCCTGCTCGAGCGTGCGTGCCCGCGCCGGGTCGCTGACGTCGGACACCACGCAGGAATACCGGCCTTCGGGCCGCAGCCCCGCCTGCCGGAGCTCCTCCGGCGTGGGCGGGTGCCCGGCGAGCAGCAGGGAGCGCAACAGCTGGGTCCGCGCGTCGCGCACCGTGCGGGAGAGCTGCAGCTCGGCGGCGTGGTAGCCCTTGACGATGTGCCGTTCGAGGGCGCCGGTGTAGCGCTCGGCGTCGAGGATGGCTTCCAGGATGACGTCGTCGGGCAGGCCGGCGGCCCGCGCGCGTTCGACGGCGAAGCGGGCCGCCAGCGTCCGCCCGGCCTGGACGCCGCGCAGCAGGTCGGTGAGCGGGACACCCTGCGCGGCCCGGTCGGCGCCCAGCGCCTCGGCGGTGGTGTAGTCCGCGGTGTCGGGGTTCGTCGTCGCGCGCAGCGCGGCCGAGAGCAGGAACCGGACGTGCCGCCGGTTCTCGGCCTCCGGCAGCCGGGCGACCTCCGGCGACTGGCTCCGCGCGGCCTTGACCAGCTCGTCGACGACGCCGTCGTCGGCGGCCATCGCGTCGAGCACCTGCCGGAGCAGCGACGAGGCCGGCACGGCACCCTCCCGTTGTGGCGGCGCCACAACACCGCGGCCGCGATGTTGGGCGAGCGGCCCTACCGGAGCAGCTCCGGTGGCCGGTTATCGTGAGAATACCGGACAGTAACCTCGGTTCTCCGCGAACTCCACCGCACCTCTTCACCGCCGAAAGGTGTCTCCCGTGCGCAATTCCCGTCGGAAGCGGTCGTACCTCTCCCGCCTCGCCTGCCTCACCGCGTCGGTCGCCCTGCTGGCGACCGGGGCGGCGGTGCCGGCCACCGGCGCCACCGCGGCGCTGCGGGAGGTGATGTTCGTCGGCAACAACTGGGACGGCACGGCGGACGTCATCCAGTCCCGCGGCTCGTTCGCCGAGATCGGCCGGGTCAACATCATCCCGGACAAGGACCAGCGGCTGGCGGAGATCTACCTCAACCCGATCAAGCTGGCCTTCTTCCTCGGCATCCGCAACGGGCCCGGCGAAGGGCACGACCAGTTCGTCGACGACATGTACACCACGCCGGACGGCAGTTCGGTGGTGGCGTCGCGGCCGAGCTTCGCCGACGTCGTCTCGATCAACCTGACCACCGGCCGGATCAACTGGCGCTTCCCGGTTTCGGGTTTCCGATCCGACCACATGGCGGTTTCGCCCGACGGCCGCCGCGTCGCCGTCTCCGCGTCGACGGCCAACACCGTGCACGTGCTGGACATCGTGACCGGGCAGCAGGTCGGCTCCTTCGCCACCGGTGACAAGCCGCACGAGAACGTGTTCACCGACGGCGGCCGCTACCTGTGGAACATGTCGATCGGCAACGTCGACACGAACCTCGACGACCCGGGCTGGGACTTCACCAAGGGAGACCGGCACATCACGGTCGTCGACGCCACGACCTTCCAGCAGGTCAAGGTGATCGACATGCGCCAGCGGCTCGACGCCTTCGGCCGCCACGACCTCTCCAACGCGGTGCGGCCGGTGGCGTTCACCCCGGACGGGTCGAAGCTGTACTTCCAGGTGTCGTTCTTCAACGGCTTCGTGGAGTACGACGTTGCCACCGACAAGATCACCCGCATCAAGGAACTGCCGAAGAACCCGGCCACGAGCGACGACCGCACCACGTTCGTCAACGACTCGCGCCACCACGGCATGTCGATGAACCCGGCCGGCACCAAGCTCTGCATCGCCGGCACGATGGACGACTACGCCACCGTCGTCGACCGCGCGTCCCTGCAGCAGGGAACGCTGGTGCCCGCGGTGAAGCCGTACTGGGCGACGGTGAGCGGCGACGGCAACGCGTGCATCATCTCCGAGTCCGGCGCGGACCGGGTCACCGCCATCGACTTCGCGACCGGGCAGAAGCTCGTCTCGGTGCCGGTCGGCGACCACCCGCAGCGGGTCCGCCTCGGCCACGTGCCCGAGGGCTGGACGGGCCCCAGCGGCTCCTGAGCCTAGGAGACGGCGAAGGCCGCGGTCAGCCAGCCGCGGACTTCGTCGTCCACATCGGACACCGCACGCAGGCTGAGTTTGTGTCCCACGCGCGGCCCGCTCGCCCAGCTCGCCGGGGCGATGCGGGCCGTTGCGACCGGGCGCGGCAGCCACAGGTACACCAGCACGTCCCGCGATCGCGGCCGCACTTCGGCGAGTTTCCGGTCCCGCTTGAGGAACACCCCGACCTTGACGGCGTCTTCGTGGACGTCGCCGAGCGTGCGCAGGTGCGCGACGACGGCGTCGTAGACCGCCCGCTGCCACGGTGCCTTGCCGGCGAACGTCTCCTCGACCGTGCAGCCCGGGACGCACGTGTGCCCCTGACCGGTGCGCGCGAACTCGCGGTCGCAGCGCGGGCACGTCCAGCGGGTCGGCATGCCGTCCAGGATGGCACTCACAGCGCGGCCGGGCCGAGCGCCGGGATGGTGGCGGCCGCCTGCACCAGCTGACGGGCCGCCTCGCCCGCGGCCTGCCGCTGCGACGGCGGCAGCTTGTCCAGCAGCGCTCCCAGCGCGGCCTGCCGCCGGTCGAGCAGGCGCGCCACGATCTCGTGCCCGGTCCCGGTGACCTCCAGCGTGACGACGCTGCGGTTGCCGGGACTGCGGCCGCGGGCCACGTGCCCGAGGGCTTCGAGGCGGTCGGCCAGCCGGGTCACCGAAGACGCGTTGACGCCCATCGCCGCGGCCAGCTGCGAGCTCGGGACCCGGCCGAGGCGGTCGAGCACGAGCAGCAGCCGCGTCTGGGGGAACGAGACCTCCGGCGGGGCCGCGTGCGCGCATTCCCACGCGATCCCGACCAGGACCACGGTGAGACCGTCGAGAGCGGCCACGTCCGGGCCCGCGTGTCCGTGGGGTTGCATGCCGCAATACTTGCCAATCGCAAGAGCATCGGTCAAGCTGGACATCCGCGGCGCTCGCCGTCGTGATCCGGCCGGGTCGGCCGTCTCTATCTTTTCGTGTGCCGTCGCGGGTGTCGATGATGGATTCGTTGCTGTGCAAGCAAAATTATTCGCATTCCACTGAACCCTGGTGTGCCGGCGGCCGTGTACCCCGTACCCGAACTGTCGCCACAAGGAGGAACCATGCCGGATCACCGTGGCATGACCGGCCGCGCCAAGGCCCGGACCGCGCTGGTCGTCGTGGCCACGCTCGCCGTGGTCGGCGTGGGCTCGGTCATGGTGCTGAACGCCAGTGCCCAGAGCGCGCCCGGCTCGACGCAGGCGCAGGTTCCCGCGCACGACCCGGGCATGGCCGGCATGCAGCCGGGCCCGGCCGCCCAGGCGGCGGGCACGAACGAGATCGCGGGCGCCGGCCCGGTCACCGAGCTCGACAGGACGTTCCTGGTCAAGGTCCGCCAAGCCGGGCTCTGGGAGATCCCCGCGGGCGACCTGGCACAGACCCACGCCAGCAGCGAGCAGGTGAAGCGCGCCGGGCTGCACCTGCTGGACGGGCACTCGCACCTGGACCAGCTCGTCCGCGAGGACGCGAAGATGCTCGGCGTGACGCTGCCGGACCAGGCCACCGCCGAACAGCAGGGCTGGGTCCGTCAGCTGACCGATGCCCAGGGGCTGGAGTTCGACAAGCTGTTCGCGAACCTGCTCCGCGCGTCGCACGGCAAGATCTTCGCGACGATCGCCGAAGTCCGCGCGGGCACGCAGAACGACGTCATCCGGCGGCACGCGACCCAGGCCAACCAGACGGTCCTCGACCACATGACCGTGCTGGAGGACACCGGGCTAGTCGACGCGAAGACGATCGCCGACGTCGCGGCGGCGGTGAATCCGCCGGCGAAGTGACCCCGGGCCGGGGAAGCCGCCCGCCGGGGATGCGGGCGGCTTCCCGGCTCGGCCGCCGGTGCTGACCCGCGAGCGGGGGACAGGGTTCGGGGTTGGGTGCGGTGAGCCGCTGAAGCGCCGGGCCGCGAGCCGAGGACCTCACCTCGAGACCAGCCGGTCCCGGGCCGCTGCGGTCGCGGCGGCCCGCCGGGCTACCGGGCCGGCGGCACGATGCCGTATTCGTGGATCTTGCGGTAGATCGTCGCCCGGGAGATGCCCAGCAGCTTGGCCGCCCTGACCTTGTTGCCGTCCGCGTCCTCCAGGCAGCGGACGATGGCGTCCCGCTCGATCGACTCGAAGCGGTTCAACGGACGGCGGGTCACCGCGTGGAACTCCGCCGGGAGATCGCCCGGGCGGATGGTGCCCGCGCGGCGGCGCCGGGCGACCTTGCGCAGCACCTCGTGCAGTTCGCCGGTGTTGCCCGGCCACTCCGCCCGCATCAGCAGGTGCAGGGCCGCGGCCGAACACGTCAGCCTCCCGCCGTAGCCCAGCTTGCTCAGCACCAGCGGGACGAGCTCGGCGAGGTCTTCGACGTGGTGGCGCAGCGGCGGCACCCGCACCGTCCGCGGGAAGAACTTCAGCAGCTCGGCCAGCGCCGGTTCGGTTTCGGCCTCCGGCACGAGCGTGAGCACCACCCACGGCGCGCCCGGGTCCTCGCGCAGCGCCCGCAGGGCCGCGGCCAGCGCCGTGGCCGCCGGGTTCGTCAGGCGGTCGGCGTGCCGGATCACCAGCGTGCGGATCGGGGCTTCGGCGTGTTCGCGCGGCAGCGCGGCCCAGTCCGTGCCGGGCGCCGCGTCGACGGTCAGCAGCCGGGCCGCCGGGTGGTGGCGCTGGTGGAGTCCCTTCGCCAGGGTCAGCTTGCCGGTCCCGGGTTCGCCTTCGAGCGCGACCCACTCGCCGCGCTGGTGGCCGCGGTCGAGGTCGTGCCCGCAGCGCAGCCACAGCGGTGCCGAGCCGACGACGCCCGGCAGGTACATCGGCAGCATCGGCGTCGAGGCGGCCAGGGACTCCTCGGCCTCGATCAGCTTCACCGACAGCACGCCGCCCGCCGTTTCGGCTTCGCGCCGGCCCGCGACGCGGCGGCACAGCACCCGGACCCGCAGGCCGCTGGACAGCGAGAGCGTCGCCGGGGTCCGCCGTCCCTCCGCCAGTGCCTCGGTCGCGTGGCCGAGCAGCACCGACTGGTCGGCCGGGTCCAGCAGCTGCCGGGCCCGGTCGTTCATCATCACGATGTCCTCGTTGAAGGCCAGCACGATGCCCGTCCACCGCCGGCAGGTCTGCAGGTAGGCCTGGAAGAGCAGCATCTCCCGCAGGTCGCTGTGCCGCAGGAGGGCCTGCCGGATCTGCTCGGCCGTGGACCGCGCCAGCGCGACGAGCAGGCCGCCCGCGTCCTTGTGCCAGCAGGTGAGGTCGACCGCGCCGACCTTCTTGCCCGAAATGGGGTGGTGGATCGGCACGCCCGCGCAGGCCAGGTTCTCCAGGTGCTCGGCGTAGTGCTCGTGGCCGAACACCGCCGTCGGGCGGCCGTCCTCCAGCGCGGTGCCGATGCCGTTGGTGCCGACGGACTGCTCGCCGTAGCTGAACCCGGGCACCAGCTCGACGCGCTCCAGGTGCCGGGCCAGGTCGGCGTCCCCGGTCCGCTGGGTGAGCACGACGCCGCTGGCGTCGGTGAGGATGAGGCTGATCGGCTGGCCCTCGAACTGCTCGCCCAGCTTGTGCAGCACCGGCTCGGCGCCGCGCATGAGCGGGATGTCGAGGTTCCGGTCGCCGAGGTAGAGCGGGTCGATCCGGTCGGCCTCGACCCGGAACTCCCGCGATCGCCGCCACGAAGCCAGGATCGTCGGGCGGACCGTGCCCGCGGGGACCGCCTCGGCGGTCAGGAAACGGACCCGGGTGCGGGCGAGTTCGTCGTCGGCGAGCAGGGCCATCTCGTCCACGTGACCTCCCGTTCCCCGCGGCCCACGTGGGTGCGGGCACACCCGTTGTGCCGCCCGTCCAGCGTAAGGCGTGCCGCGCCGGTGGCGGTGTCTCAAATTGAGACGCTCCCGGCCGCGCACCGGCGGTGCGATGGGGGAATGGCCGCCGAGACGTACAACCCCTGGACGATCGTCAACCTCGTCTTCACGCACCTGGCCGAGCGGGGCCTGCACCCGGCGCTCGGCGCGGACGGGCACCCGGGCGATCCCGCCGCCGCGCTGCTGCGCGCGTTCGGGATCGTGCCCACGGTCGAAGGCGACGCCCGCGTGCAGGCGGGGATCCACGACGAGCTCGCCGAGCTGCGGGGCCGGCTGCTCGACACCCCCTCCAGCAGCGGTTCTGTCTCAGATTGAGACCCGCGTCCGGCGCGGGCGGCCCCTTAATGGGGAACGCAGGACGCCCCGGGCGGCGAGCTCAGGAGATAAGGAGTTGATCCATGAGTCGCCAGAGTGTGGCGAAAGCCCACCAGAAGATCCAGGAACTGTCGTGGGAACCGGCGTACCACACCCCGGTCTCGCACTACGGCACCGACTACACCTTCCGCAAGGCCAAGAAGAAGGACCCGCTGAAGCAGGTCCTCCGCTCGTACTTCCCGATGCAGGAGGAAAAGGACCACCGGGTCTACGGCGCCGAGGACGGCGCGATCCGCGGCAACATGTTCCGCCAGGTCCAGGAACGCTGGCTGGAGTGGCAGAAGCTGTTCCTGTCGATCATCCCGCTGCCGGAGATCTCGGCCGCGCGGGCGATGCCGCTGCTGTTCCGCACGGTCCCGAACCCGGAACTGCACAACGGCCAGGCGATCCAGATGATCGACGAGGTCCGGCACTCGACGATCCAGCAGAACCTCAAGCGCCTGTACATGCAGAACTACATCGACCCGGCCGGCTTCAACTCGAGCCTGCGCAACTTCCAGAACGACTACTGCGGCACCATCGGCCGCCAGTTCGCCGAGGGCTTCATCACCGGCGACGCGATCACCGCGGCGAGCATCTACCTCACCATCGTCGCCGAGACGGCGTTCACGAACACGCTGTTCGTCGCCATGCCGGCCGAGGCCGCCGCGAACGGCGACTACCTGCTGCCCACGGTGTTCCACTCGGTCCAGTCCGACGAATCCCGCCACATCAGCAACGGCTACGCCACCCTGCTGATGGCGCTGTCCGACGAAAGCAACCACCAGCTGCTCGAACGCGACCTGCGGTACGCGTGGTGGAACAACCACGCCGTCGTCGACGCCGCGATCGGCACGTTCATCGAATACGGCACCAAGGACCGCCGCAAGGACCGCGAAAGCTACGCGGAAATGTGGCGCCGCTGGATCTACGACGACTACTACCGCTCCTACCTCGTGCCGCTGGAGAAGTACGGCCTGGTGATCCCGCACGACCTCATCGAAGAGGCGTGGAACCGGATCTGGAACAAGGGGTACGTCCACGAAGTCGCGCAGTTCTTCGCCACCGGGTGGCTCGCCAACTACTGGCGCATCGACCCGATGACCGACGAAGACTTCGAGTGGTTCGAGTACAAGTACCCGGGCTGGTACGACAAGTACGGCAAGTGGTGGGAGAACTACAACCGCCTCTCGACGCCGAACGGGCACCACCCGATCGTCGCCGAGGACGTCGACTACGTGTACCCGCACCGCTGCTGGACCTGCATGGTGCCGTGCCTGATCCGCGAGGACATGGTGGTCGACGAGGTCGACGGCCAGCACCGCACGTACTGCTCGGAGACCTGCCGCTGGACCGACGCCGAGGCGTTCCGGCCCACCTACCAGGGCCGCAGCACCCCGAACATGGGCCAGCTGGTCGGTGCCCGCGAATGGGAGACCCTCTACCACGGCTGGAACTGGGCCGACGTCGTCTCCGACATGGGGTTCGTCCGCGACGACGGCAAGACCATGGTCGCGCAGCCGCACCTGGACCTCGACCCGAAGAAGATGTGGACGCTCGACCACCTGCGCCGGATGCCCGAGGTGCAGTCGCCGAACGTGCTGCTCAACCAGATGACGCCCGAGCAGCGCGCCGCGTTCGTGGCCGACTACAACCGCCAGGGCCCGGCCGGGCGCCCGGCGCCGCAGGCCTGACGGGGCGGGGTCCGGCATGACCGAAAAACACCGCGTCCGGTTCGAGCCGGTCGGGATCGAGATCGACGTCGCCGAGGACCAGACGATCCTGCGCGCCGCCGCCGAGCAGGGCGTCATGCTCATGCACGGCTGCAAGGAAGGGCAGTGCGCGGCCTGCAAGTCGTTCCTCCTCGACGGTGACGACGTCGAACACGACCGGTATTCGACCTTCGCGCTTCCCGACTACGAAAAGGAGGAAGGCTTCACACTGCTGTGCCGGGCCCACGCCTACGAAGACCTGACGATCGAGCTGCTCAACTACGACGAGGAGATGATCCAGTCCGGCCTGCCGATCCAGGAGGCCGACGTCGAGGTCGTCGCGAACGACCCCGTCACGCACGACCTGCGGCACCTGGTGGTGCGGCTCGACGGGGACCTGAAGTTCTTTCCGGGGCAGTACCTGGACTTCGCCGTCCCGGGCACCGAGGAGACGCGGTCGTTCTCGATGGCCAACACCTCGGCCCGCGACGGGTTCCTGGAGTTCGTCATCAAGATCTACCCCGACGGGCTGTTCTCCCGGTTCCTGGCCACCGGAGTCGCGGTCGGTGACCGGCTCCGGGTGACCGGCCCGTTCGGGGTGTTCACGCTGCGGGACAACCCGGGCGCGGACCTCGTCTTCGTCGGCGGCGGGGCCGGGCTGGCGCCGATCCTGTCGCTGCTGCGGTCCATGGCCGAACGCGGGATCGACCGGAAAGCGACGTTCTACTACGGCGCCCGCCGCCGTCGCGACCTCTGCTTCGAGGCGGAACTGCGGGAGCTGGAAGCGAAGCTGCCCGGCTTCCGGTACGTGCCGGCGCTGTCGGAGCCGGGTGACGACGACTGGACCGGCGAGACCGGCTTCGTCACCGACGTCCTGCGCCGCGCCGCCGCCGACCTGACCGGAGCCGACGCCTACGTCTGCGGGCCACCGCCGATGGTCGAGGCCGCGCTGGAACTGCTGCCCGCGCTCGGCGTCGACGGCAAGCGCGTCTTCTACGACAAGTTCACCACCACGGGCGAAGGGTAAGAAACCCATGACAGCCACCTCCGAACGCAGTGTGCCGAAGCCGGCGTTCACCGACGCCGAAGCGGGCGCGAAGGTCTTCCCGGACTCCACCGCCCGCCAGTACAACTACTTCACCCCGGCCAAGCGCAAGCAGAGCCACTACGAGGACGTCACCGTCGAGGTCCAGCCCGACCCGCGGCACTACCTGTCCCAGGGCTGGCTCTACGCCTTCGCCGACGGCCAGGGCGGCTACCCGCTGGAGTGGACGGCGCTGAAGGCGTGGGGCTCCGACCGGCCGCTGCCCGAACGCGGCCCGGGCTCCGGGGGCAAGGGTTACGACTGGCCGGCGCACGGCTGGCACGAGTTCCGGGACCCCAACGAGGAATGGGAACTCACGCTCTACCGCTACAACGCGAACGTCGTGCGCCAGCTGAACCAGAACGTCGACGCCGCCCGCCGGGCCAAGGCGTTCGAGCAGTGGAACCGCAACTGGGTCGACTTCGTCGCCAAGCACGTCGGCGCCTGGATGCACGTCGACCACGGCCTCGGGCTGTACCTGTTCGCCAACGCCAACCGCCGCGCGCCGACGAACATGCACAACAACGCGATCTCGGTGAACAGCATGCACCGCATCCGCGCGGCGCAGGACCTGGCGCTGTACAACCTGACGCTCACCGAGGAGATCGACGGCTTCGACGGGACGGCCCACCTCTCGACGTGGAACGAGGACCCGGCCTGGCAGGGCGTGCGCGAGACCGCCGAACAGCTGACCGGGATCTGGGACTGGGGCGAAGCGGTCTTCGCCGCGAACGTCGTCTTCGAACCGCTGGTCGGCGAGCTGTTCCGCAGCAACCTCGTGCAGCAGGCCGCGCCCGCGAACGGCGACTTCGTCACCCCGACGCTGATCGGCGCTGAGGAGTTCGACTTCTCCGAACGCGACCTGCGCTACACGAAACCGCTGTTCCACCTGCTGATCACCGACAAGGAGTTCGCCGACCACAACAAGGCGCTGCTGCAGAAGTGGCTCGAGGACTGGGTGCCGCGGTGCATCGCCGCCGCCCGCGCGCTGCAGCCGCTGTGGTCGCAGCCCGACGCCAAGCCGATCCGGTTCGAGGACGGTCTCGACCGCGTGAAGAGCCGGTTCGCCGGCATCCTGTCCGAACTGGGCCTCAAGGCACCCGAGGAGCTGGGCCAGTGACTGTGTTCAAGACGGCGGAAAGCCCCTTCAAGGCGGACAACACCGCGTCCAACATGTGCGGTTTCACCCTGATGAACAACCAGGTGGGCGCGATCATCGCGGAAGTGATGGGGACGAAGGACAACGTCACCATCACGCCGCTGCCCTCGATGATCCGGGTCGACGCCGTCGGCCGGATGGAGGTCGTCTACGCCGAGGTCGACGAGGCCGCCGGCGAGGAAGAAGGCTGGTTCAACGCGGCCGAGTTCGAGGAGAGCATGTCCACCCACTACGGGCGGATGATCCACGAAGACGACCGCACGATCATGTTCGCCAACCCCGAGGACGCGGCCGAATACCTCGACTTCGACCTCAAGCCCATCAAGTAGCTGAAGGCACTCGATCCCGCTCAGGAGGATCAACCATGTACGAAAAAGACGGCGAAAAGTATTTCGTGGTGGACGCCCACACCCACTTCTGGGACGCCAGCCCGGAGAACTGGGTGGCGGGCCAGGAGGAATACGCCAAGGGCTGGATCGAGTGCTTCCACGCCTACCAGGGGCTCGGCCCGAAGGAGACGCACTGGCCCATCGACCGGTTCCGGAAGTACTCCGAGGAACTGATGCTGCACGACCTGTTCGAGGCCGGGCACGTCGACAAGGCCATCTTCCAGCCGACCAACCTGCGGCAGTGGTACAAGACCGGGTTCAACACCACCGAGAAGGACGGCGAGCTGGCCGAGAAGCACCCGGACAAGTTCCTCGTCAACACCACCTTCGACCCACGCGAGGGTGACGAGGGGATGAAGGCGTTCACCGAGCGCGTCAAGCGCTACCACTGCAAGGGCGTCAAGCTCTACACGGCCGAGTGGCGTGGTGACTCCCGCGGGTGGAGCCTGAAGGACCCGGAAGCGGCTCGCTACTTGGAGAAGTGCGAGGAACTGGGCGTCAAGAACGTCCACATCCACAAGGGACCGACCATCTGGCCCCTGGACAAGGACGCCTTCGACGTGTCCGATGTGGACCACGCGGCGACGAACTTCCAGGGCCTGAACTTCATCGTCGAACACGTCGGCCTGCCGCGCATCGAAGACTTCTGCTTCATGGCCACCCAGGAGCGCAACGTCTACGCGGGGCTCGCCGTCGTTATCGGCGGCCTGATGCACGCCCGCCCCAAGTTCTTCGCCAAGGTGATGGGCGAGCTGATGTTCTGGCTCGGCGAGGACAAGCTCGTCTTCGGCGCGGACTACGCGATCTGGGAGCCGAAGTGGCAGGTCGAGGGCTTCGTCGACTGGAACATGCCCGGCGACGAGGAACTGTCGGACTTCCCGCCGCTGACCGTCGACCAGAAGAAGAAGATCCTCGGGCTGAACGCCGCCCGGCTCTACGACATCGACGTGCCGGCCGAACTGCGGCTGAAGGACCCGGAGACCGTCGAGCCCGTCGGCGTGCCGAACTCATGACCGCCGTGGTGACCGGGGTCCGCGCCGCCGTGTGGGCCGCGCTGGGCACCGTCCGGGATCCGGAACTGGACGAACCCCTCACCGACCTCGGGTTCGTGGCCCGCTGCGAGGTGAGCGAGGCGGGCCACGCCGTCGTCCGGCTGCGGCTGCCGACGTACTTCTGCGCGCCGAACTTCGCGTTCCTGATGGTCGCGGACGCCTACGACGCCGTGGCCGGGGTGCCGGGCCTGACCGGGCTCGACATCCGGCTCGACGACCACTTCGCCTCCGACGTCATCAACCGCGGGGTGGCGGCGCGGCAGGGGTTCGTGGCGTCGTTCGAGGGCGAAGCCGCCGACGAGCTCGACACCCTGCGGTACGACTTCGTCCGCAAGGCCGTGCTGGCCGGCACCGACCGCGTCTGCCGGTCCCTGGGGCGCGATCCGGCGTCGCTGACCCTCGGCGACGTCCCGCCGGGCCCCGACCTGGACCGGCTGCGCGCCCGCCGCCGCGAGCTCGGCCTGCCCGCCGAGGACGGCGACCCGCTGCTGCTCGACCCGGCGACCGGGCGAGCGGTCCCCGCGGCCGACGCGAAGCGCCACCTGGCCTTCGCCCGGCTGACCCGCACGAGCATGGAGGCCAACTCGGGCGTCTGCCGCGGCATGCTGCGCGCGCGGTACGCCCTGACCGGCGAAGAGGAGGGCACGGGATGAAGGCCGTGCGGCTGCAGAAGTACCACCAGCGCCCGGTGGTCGAAGACGTCCCGGAGCCGCGCGCGACCGGGCCCTTCGACGTCGTGGTCAAGGTCGGCGGCGCCGGCGTCTGCCGCACCGACCTGCACATCATCGAGGAGCAGTGGGCCGAGAAGTCCGGCGTCCGGCTGCCTTACACGATCGGGCACGAAAACGCGGGCTGGGTGCACGAGGTCGGCCCGGCGGTGACGAACGTCGAGGTCGGCGACACGGTCATCCTGCACCCGACGCCGACGTGCGGGCTCTGCCACGCCTGCCGCGCGGGCGACGACATGCACTGCCCGAACGGCGGCTTCCCGGGGATCAGCAGCGACGGCGGGATGGCCGAGTACCTGCTGACGTCCGCGCGGGCGTGCATCAAGCTCGATCCCTCGACGCAGCCGTCGGACGTGGCGGCGTTGGCCGACGCCGGGATCACCGCCTACCACGCGGTGCGCAAGGCCGTCCCGCACCTGTACCCGGGCACCACCTGCGTCGTCAACGGCGCCGGCGGCCTCGGGCACATCGGCATCCAGTCGCTCAGGGCGCTGACCGCGACCCGCGTGATCGTGGTCGACCGCAACGCCGACGCCCTCGACCTGGCGGCGACCCTGGGGGCCGACGAGACCGTGCTGGCCGACGGCAAGCAGGTCGAGGCCGTGCTCGACCTGACCGGCGGCAACGGCGCCGAGGTCGTGCTCGACTTCGTCGCCGAACAGGGCGCCCAGCAGGACGCCTTCGCGATGACCCGCCGTGCCGGTTCGCACTTCGTCATCGGTTACGGCTCGAACATCGAGATCCCGACGATCGACATCATCTCCACCGAGCGCAACGTCATCGGCAACCTCGTGGGCACCTACAACGACCTCGTGGAGCTGATGGTGCTCGCCCAGGCCGGGAAGGTCACCCTGCACACGAAGAAGTACCCCCTGGACGCCGCCCTCGACGCGCTGGCCGACCTCGACGCCGGGCGCGTGCGCGGCCGGGCCATCCTCACCCCCTAGGAGCAGCCATGGCGAAGGAACTGCGGTTCGGCCCGGACGCCCGCGACCTGCTGCTGGCGGGGGTGGACAAGCTGGCCGAAGCGGTCAAGTCCACGCTGGGGCCCAAGGGCCGCAACGTGATCATCGAGAAGATCACCGGCTCGCCGGTGGTCACCAACGACGGCGTCACCATCGCGCGCGAGATCCACCTGAAGAACCAGTTCGAGAACATGGGCGCCCAGCTGGTCAAGGAAGCGGCCATCAAGACCAACGACGTCGTCGGCGACGGCACCACCACGGCCACCGTGCTGGCCCAGGCCATCGTCCGCGAAGGCATGCGGGCCATCTCGGCGGGCGGCAACCCGGTGCTCGTCAAACGCGGCATCGACCACGCCGTCGGGTTGCTGGTGGCCCACCTGGAGAAGCGGGCGCACCCGGTGGTGTCCGAACAGGACTACGCGCGGGTCGCGGCGATCTCGGCCAACGACGACGACGCCGTCGGCGCGGTCATCGCCAAGGCGCTGCACACCGTCGGCGACGGCGGGGTGGTGACGGTCGAGGAGTCGCCGTCGATCGGGATGGACGTCGAGTTCGTCGAGGGTTTCGAGTTCGACAACGGCTACCTCTCGCCGTACCTGGTCACCGACCCGGGCCGGCTGGAGGCGGTGCTCGACGACCCGTACATCCTGATGTGCGCGGAGAAGATCACCAAGGTGCAGCAGCTGATGCCGTTGCTGGACAAGGTGATGCGGGCGCCGCGGCCGCTGGTGGTGATCGGCGAGACGGTCGAGGGCACGGCGTTGTCCATGCTGGTGCACAACCACGTGAACGGCACCTTCCAGTCGGTCGCGGTCCGCGCGCCGGGCTTCGGCGACCGGCGGCTGCACAAGCTCGAGGACCTCGCCGCGATCGTCGGCGGCGCGGTGCTGTCGCGGCAGTCCGGGTTCACGATGGAGACGATGACGCTGGACCACCTCGGCCGGGCCAAGCAGGTCCGGGTGACCGAGAACCGCACCACGATCGTCGGCGGCGCGGGATCTTCGGAGGCGGTGGAGTTCCGGATCGGGCAGCTGCGGGCGGAACTGGAGCGCGCGCAGTTCGGCGTCGACGAGGACGTCCTCACCGAGCGGATCGGCGCCCTGACCGGCAAGGTCGCGGTCGTCCGCGTCGGCGCGGCGACCCCGGCGGAGCTGAAGGAGCTGCAGCACCGGGTGGAGGACGCGTTGTCGGCGACCCGGGCGGCGATGGCCGAGGGCATCGTGGCCGGCGGGGGAGCGGCACTCCTGCACGCGGAGACGGCCCTGGAAGGTCTCGGGCTGGACGGCGATCAGGCGATCGGCGTCGAGATCGTCCGGCGTGCCCTGGCCGAACCCGCGTTCCTCATCGCGCACAACGCGGGCCACCCGGCCCACGAGATCGTCGCGCGGACCCGCGAACTCGGCGCCGACGAGGGCTTCGACGCCCTGCACGACCGCTTCGGGAACCTGGTCGACCTCGGGGTCGTCGATCCGCTGCGGGTGTGCCGGTCGGCCGTGCAGAACGGGGCCTCGGTCGCGGGCCTGCTGCTGACCACGAACTCGCTGATCGCCGAGGAACAGACCCCGTGGGGCGGCAGCCCCGCCCTGATGACCGAGTTCGGCCCGCTGGACGAGGGCCTGCACCAGCCCTCGCCCGACGCCAGCACGCCGCAGTCCCTCGGGATGGGCCCCTCCGTCGGCTGAGTTCCACGTCCGTCAGCCCGCGGAGTGCGGAGGTCTCCCCGCCGTGTCCTGAGCCACGGCGGGGAGACCTCCGGCTCAGGGAGCGAGGCCGTGCCGGGCCAGCTCGTGCCCGGCCAGCTTCTCGATGACGGCCCGGTCGCGCTTCCGCCAGCCGGAGGCGACTTCGCCGACGGACGCCAGGCGGTGCAGCGGCTGCGTCGCCAGCGCCCGCAGCGCGAGCAGGTCCAGCCCTTCGTCGCCGAGGGCCCGCAGCCGCGCGGCCGCCGTGGCCCGGCGCGTGAAGTGCCAGCGCAGGGGCAGCCACGTCACCACGAGCGCCAGCACGGGCAGCACGATGATGACCGCGGCCAGCCACCAGGCCAGGTTCTCCACCGCCTCGATCTGCCACCGCCCCGCGTCCGCGAACTTCGTCCCGACGGCCGAACCGCCGTGCAGGGCCTTCGCGAGCGCGTCCCCGATGAGCGGGATGCCGTCGGCGGAATTCGCCGCCGAGTCGAAGGTGCCGCGCAGGCCGGTGCCGGCGTCGACGAGCCCGTCCCCGGGCGCGCGCAGCTTCATGACTTCGTCGTACACCGACGTCCCCAGCCACACCGCCAGGACGACGAGCAGCACGGCCAGGAGATCGCTGACGAGCTGGGCGGTACGGCGGGTCGGCCGTTCGGCGTAGAGCTGCATCGGGGACGCCTTTCGCGGTGGGGGAGCGCGGCCCCGGCAACGTACCCGCGCCCCGGCCGGGCGAACCGCGCGGTCCCCACTCGGCTATGACACCCGTCATGGCGTTTTCCCGACCGCTGTGGTCTGATGGGTCTATGACCACTGTCATGGAGGTCGGCCCGGCGGATCACGCGTGCGTCGCGGCCCTCGTCGAGGCCTGCTCGCCGGACAGCCTCCGGCGCCGGTTCCTGATGGGCGGACCCGCCCGGCCGGCCGAGGTTTTCCAGCGGTACCAGCGGTTCCTGCTCGCCGGGCCGCCCGACGGCGTCGCGCTGCTCGCCCTCTGCGGCGGCGTGCCGGTGGGACTGCTCAACTTCGTTTCGGAGACGCCGGGGCAGGCGGAGATCGGGGTCCTCGTCGCCGACGCGTGGCAGCGGCGGGGGATCGGCAGTGCCCTGAGCCGGTGGCTGTGGGCGTCCGGGCGCTGGCCGGGCTGGACCGTGCGCGCCACCGTGCAGTCCGGGAACACCGGTGCCGAAGCGCTGCTGCGGGGTCAGGGCTTCCGGCCGGTGCCCGCCTACGAGCGCGGCGAACGCGACTTCGCGCTGGTCGTCCCGGACTGGGCTACCATGACGGACGTCATGGAGGAGGCAGCCGATGACGAGGACGCCGCGCGAGCGGATGGTGTTCAGCGCCGCGCAGCTGGTGCGGATCCACGGTGTCGGGGCGACCGGCATGCGGGACGTGGTCGCCCACGCCGAAGCGCCGCGGGGGTCCCTGCAGCACTACTTCCCGGGCGGTAAGGACCAGCTGATCGCCGAAGCGGTCGCCTGGGCGGGCGACTACGCGGCCCGGCGCGTGGCGCGCGTCGCGGCCAAGCTCGAGGACCCGACGCCGGGGAACCTGTTCGCGGCCATGGCCGCCCAGTGGACGACCGAGTTCACCCGGGAGGGCTTCGACGCGGGCTGCCCACTGGTCGCGACGGTCGCCGACACGGCCGCGACCAGCGACAGCCTGCGCGAAGCGGTCGGCAAGGCGTTCGACGGCTGGCAGGGGCCGGTCGCCGCCACACTGGAGCAGCTGGGCGTCCCGCCGGCCCGCACCGCGTCCCTGGCGGTGCTGATGCTCAGCGCACTGGAGGGCGCGATCGTCCTGGCGCGGGCGCACCGGGACGTCGCACCGCTCGAAACGGTGGTCGCCGAGCTGCGGCCACTGCTCGACGGCGCCGTGGACAAACGCCGCCGCCGGGCCTAGAGGCCGCGGAAGAACGCCCGGACGTCGTCGACGAGCACGTCCGGCGCCTGCAGGGACGCGAAGTGGCCGCCGGTGTCGTACTCCGACCAGCGCGTCACGGTGTTCGACAGCTCCGCCAGGCCGCGGAGGGCGTGGTCACCGCGGAAGTTCGCGACGGCGGTCGGCACCCCGGAAGGTGCGGGCCGTTCACCCCAGCCGTCCTGGGCGGCTTCCCGGTAGAGGCGCGCGGCCGAGCCTGCGGTGCCGGTGAGCCAGAAGATCGTCACGTTCGTCAGGATGGCGTCGCGGCTGACCGGGGTCTGCCGCGTGGCGGTGGGGTCCCAGTCGACGAACCACTCGAGGTTCCACGCGAGCTGCCCGGCGGGCGAGTCGTTGAGGGCGTAGGCGAGGGTCTGCGGGCGGGTGGCCATCTGGGTGGCGTAGCCGGAGTGGGCGTACCACCAGGCCTGGTTCTCCCGCGCGCGCTTCCGGTCCTCTTCGGACAACCGCTCGAGGTCGCCGGGCGCGGTGGGGACACCGGCGTTGGCGACGGCGTTGACGTGCACGCCGATAACCGCCTCCGGCGCCGTCCGGCCGAGTTCGGGGGAGACGATGCTGCCGAAGTCCCCGCCCTGGGCGCCGTAGCGGTCGTAGCCGAGCCGGTTCATCAGCTCCGCCCAGGCCTTCGCGGTCCGCCGGGTGTTCCAGCCCGGTCGATCGGTCGGGCCGGAGAAGGCGAACCCGGGCACGGACGGCGCGACGACGTGGAAGGCGTCGCCGGGGTCACCTCCGTGGGCGCGCGGGTCGGTGAGGGGCCCGAGGACGTCGAGGAAGTCGGCGACCGTGCTGGGCCAGCCGTGGGTCAGGACGAGCGGGGTGGCGCCGGGCTCGGGGGAGCGGACGTGCAGGAAGTGGATGCGCTGCCCGTCGATGGTGGTGGTGAACTGGGGGTGGGCGTTGAGACGGGCTTCCTGGGCCCGCCAGTCGAAGCCGTGCTGCCAGTAGCCGACGAGGTCGGCGAGGTAGGCCTGGCTGACCCCGTAGTCCCAGCCGGCGTCGGGGAGTTCGCCGGGCCAGCGGGTGTGGGCGAGGCGGTGGTGGAGGTCGTCGAGGTCCGGCTGGGGGACGTCGATGTGGAAGGGATCCATGTCCGTGACGGTCTCGCGGATATAGGACAGCTCCGGTCCTGTTTCCGGGGCGTTCGAGAGGGAGCCCCACCGGGACGGCCTAACTCCTCAAGGTGCTCTCCGTGCGGTACGCGTCGGTGTCCGGCAGCAGCTGAGCAACGGTGAGCGCACCCGCCGCCACCACGAACGCCGCCGCCACCGCGACGGCCCGCCTCCGGGCCGGGATCCGGGATCGGCCTTCCTGCGTTCGCAGCTTCTCCAGCGCGCGGTGCGCGGCAACCTCGACCGCACGCGGAGAGAGGGCGAGCGTTTCGGCGATCTCCGGCGTGTTCAGGCCGAGGCCGTAGCGCAGGACGAGGACCTCGCGATGCCGGCGGGGCAGCCCGTCGAGCGGCCGGTTCCGCCGCGAACGCCGCCGCCGTGCCAGTCGCACCACGCTCGCGTGAAGGCGGCGGATCACCGGGGGATCGCCGGTCAGCGGGACCCGGAGCCGGTGCAGCCGGACGAAGGCTTCTTGGGCGATGTCCTCCGCGTCGTGCGCGCCGAGCAGGTGGGCCAGCCGGGTCAGCTCACCGAAGTACCGCTCGAACAGGGCCCGGAACACGATTTCCCGCTCGGCTTTCGACATGTCCGCAGTCATGGCTGGACCACGCCCGGGCCACCTCACCGGTTTAGCCGGCCTGGTTCAGGAGGTGTTGGCTCCGGCATGCGCGGGTGGTGCTCAGGGAACCAGGACCAGTTTGCCTTCGACCTCGCGGTTCTCCAGGCGGCGGTGGGCTTCTGCGGCCTGCTCCAGTGGCAGGGTGACGACCTCGGGCTCGATGGCGCCGGCGGCCAGTTGCTCGACCAGTGCCGCGATGTCCGCCCGGAACCCGGCCGGATCCTTGTCGACCGCGCGTGCCACGGTGTGCACGACCACCCGGGGACCCGGCGTCAGCTTCGCCCGCAGGAGGGCGCCGACGGTACGCACCATGGCACCGGCCCGGGAATAGCCGGCTCCGGTGGCGAAGCTGAACCCGTACGACACGACCACACCCGACGGTTTCGCGGCACGCCGGGAGCGCGCCAGCGAAGGGCCGCCCACGGGGTCGAACACGGCCGCGACCGGCACGGGCACCGCGGCCTGGTCCGCGACCCAGGTGGCGCCGCCTGCCTGGACCCGGCCGCGCCGGCCCGGGCTCGAGGTGCCGTAGACCACGACCCCGGCCGACCTGGCGATCCGGGACAACGCCGACCCCACTCCTCCGGCGGCCCCGAGCACCAGCACGGCCTCGCCGGGCGCCGGCCTGGCCACCCGGTGGAACATCTGCCAGGCCGTGAGGTGGTTGAGCATCAGCGCGTCGAGGTGTTCGGCGGGCGGTCCTTCGGGCAGTGGAACGGTCCGCAGCGCCGGCGCCAGCACGTGCGTCGCGTACCCGCCGGCGCCGATCAGGGCGCCGACGCGCTGGCCGACGGTGAATTCCGCGACGCCGGCGCCGACCCGTGCGACCCGCCCGACGACATCGAACCCCGGGACCTCCGGGAGGGCGCCGGGGGTGAGACCCCGGCGGGTCGAGATGTCGTGGAACGCCACCCCCGCGGCCTCCGTGGTGATCAGGAGCTGTCCGGGGCCCGGTTCCGGCACCGGCATGGCCTCCACCCGGAGCACCTCAGGACCGCCCGTGGAGGTCAGTCGTACCCGTCTCGCGCCTGCCGAAGTGGTCATGCTCGAAAGATACATGAGAATCTCAAGGAAGTGCTCAATGAGTTTCGGCTGTCCGCTACCGGTCGGCGAGCGCCTTGGCGAGCAGGGACTGCAGGAGCGACTGTTCCTCGTCGCCGAGGTGAGCGAAGGGGGAGTGCCGGGCGACGACGGCGAGAAGCCGCTCGCGCACCTTCCGGCCTTCGGCGGTCAGCACCAGCGTCCGGACGCGCCCGTCCCGGGGGTGCGGGCGCCGCTCGGCGAGCCCGCGTTCCTCCAGTTGCGCGCTGAGCAGGCTGATGTTGGAGGGATCGCACCGCATGAGGGCGGCCAGCTTGCGCAGCGGCTGCGGCTCGGCAGCCGGGTCGAGGATCCACAGCAGGTTCGCCGTCGGTCCGGTGAGCTCCAGCCGCTCCAGGCCGTCGTGCATCCGGCCGGCCACCTCTCCGGCCAGGGCCGTCACCTGGTACAGCAACGAAGCCGCGAGCTCATCGACCGCCATGCAGCGAGCTTAACTTGAGGTACTCCCGGAGTTCCTTCACGAGATGTGCTCCGGGCGGCTCCCGGACGGTCGAGGCAAGGCCGCGGGCATCGAGTGCCGGCCTAGGTGTGCGTGCCGCCGTCGATGCGGATTTCCGTGCCCGTGATGAACTTGCCGTCGTCCGAGGCCACCATGGCCACCACGCCCGCCACCGCCTCCGGGCCGGCCACCGGGTTGCCCACCTCCGTCGTGTGGTCCGTCGGGAGGATCGGCAGCAGCCGCCCGAACAGCGAAAAGTCGACGTCGGACGGCAGCCAGCTCGCGGCCGAGTCCGTGATCCCGCTCTTCACACTGCCCGGGGCGATGCTCACCGCGCGCAGGCCCCGCTTGCCGTACTCCAGCGCCAGCGAGTGCGTGAACGCCTGGATCCCGCCCTTGCTCGCGCAGTACGCCGCCAGGTACGGGTGGGCGAACGACGCCGATGTCGAGCTGAAGTTGACCACCACGCCCGCCGGCGACTCCAGCAGCGCCGGAAGTGCCGCGCGCGTCACCAGGAACGTGCCCGTCAGGTTCACCGCCAGCACCCGGTTCCACAGCTCCAGGGACGTCTCGTGCGTGTGCGACGCCAGCAGGATCCCGGCCGCGTTGACCAGCACGTCGAGCCCGCCGAGCGCGTCGACTGCCGCCCGCACCCCGAAGGCCACCGACTCTTCGTCGGCGACGTCCAGCACGTACGTCGTCAAGCCGCCGAGGCGCGCCGCCTGCTGGGTGCCGATGATGCCCTCTTCGGAGACGTCGGTCCCGATGACCCGGGCCCCCTCCTCCAGCAGGCGGAGCGTGGTGGCCCGGCCGATGCCGGAACCGGCGCCGGTGACCAGGACCCGGCGATCGCGCAGGCGTTCCATGGCGATCACCGTAGCCAAGGATTCAGAGCGCGGGCACCCTCTCGGCCGCCGGCGGCGGGCCCGGGGGCGTTCCGTCGCCGAACGGGCGGCCGCTCAGCTCCTCACGCCCGTGCGGGGTGAGCCAGCCGGCGGTGTCCGGCCCGAGCGGCACGATCCCGCTCGGGTTCACGTTCTGGTGCACCACGTAGTAGTGCTCCTTGATCTGGGCGAAGTCGATCGTGTCGCCGAAGCCGGGCGTCTGGAACAGGTCGCGCGTGTACGCCCACAGCACCGGCAGCTCGGTCAGCTTCTGGCGGTTGCACTTGAAGTGGCCGTGGTAGACCGCGTCGAACCGGACGAGCGTCGTGAACAGCCGGACGTCGGCCTCGGTGATCGTGTCGCCCACCAGGTAGCGCTGGCCCGCCAGGCGCTCCGACAGCCAGTCGAGCCGCGCGAACAGCTTCCGGTAGGAGTGCTCGTACGCCTTCTGGGACCGCGCGAACCCGCACTGGTACACCGCGTTGTTGACGTCGGTGAAGACCTTCTGCGCCACGTCGTCGATCTCGTCCCGCAGCTTCTCCGGGTACAGCTCCGGCGCGCCGGACCGGTGGTGGGCCGTCCACTCCGTCGACATGTCCAGCGTCATCTGCGCGAAGTCGTTCGTGACGACCTGGCCGCTCGGGATGTCGACGAAGGCCGGCACCGTGATCCCGCGGGGGTAGTCCGGGTCGCGCTCGAAGAACGCCTCCTGCAGCCGTTCGATGCCGAGGACCGGGTCCTTGCCGCCCGGGTCGAGGTCGAAGCTCCAGCTGCGCTCGTCGTGCACCGGTCCGGCGATCCCCATCGACAGGACCGGCTCGAGGCCCAGCAGCCGCCGCACGATCACCGCGCGGTTGGCCCACGGGCACGCCCGCGCCACCACCAGCCGGTAGCGGCCCGGCTCGACCGGCCAGCCGTCGCGGCCGTCGGCGGTGATGCGGTCCGGGAGGTAGTTCTGGTCCCGCTTGTACTCGCCCTTGTCGCTCATCGGCGTCCTCAGCAGTCGTCGGTCGGGGGAGCGGCGTCCAGTGCCGCGGCCAGCCGGGCCAGCACCGGCCCGGCCGTGCGGATGTCCTCGGCGCTCAGGTGGTCGAACACCGAAGCCCGCACGCGGGCGAGGTGGCTCGGGTAGGCCGCCTCCAGTCTGGCCAATCCCGCGGGAGTCAGCACGGCGTTGGCCGCGCGCCCGTCTTCGGCGCACCGGCGCTTCTCGACCAGGCCGCGGCGGGTGAGGTCGTCGACGACCCGGCTGATCCGGCTCAGCGAGAGCCCGGTCGTCGCGGCCAGCGCCGAGATGCGGAGCAGGCCCTCCGGCGCCTCGGACAGCGCGACCAGCACGCCGTAGTCGGTGATCGCCAGGCCCGTCTCGGGCAGGAACTGGTCCTCGAGCGCGCGTGGCAGCGCCGTCATGATGCGCATCAGGGGGCGCCAGAAGGCGTTTTCGTCGAGGTCGAGCGCGGACAGATCACCCATGCCGGCGACTCTACCGAAAGCTTGCTTGCGCAACCAGCCAAAATGAGTACAGTGTCGTTGAACCCTCAATCACCGGGGGGTGCCACCACGAGGAGAGAAGAACAGCGATGACCAGCGCGACCACCTACCCCCAGCTGACCGGCGAATACACCCTCGACGCCGCCCACTCGCGGATCGGGTTCGTCGCCCGGCACGCCATGGTGACCAAGGTGCGCGGCAGCTTCAACGAGTTCACCGGCGCCGCGACGATCGACGGCGACGCGCCGGAGAAGTCGAGCGTCCAGGTGACCATCCAGGCCCACAGCATCGACACCCGCAACGCCGACCGCGACGGGCACCTGAAGAGCAACGACTTCCTGTCGATGGACGAGTACCCGCAGATCACCTTCACCTCGACCGAGATCCAGCAGACCGGCGAGACGAGCTTCGACGTCACCGGCGACCTGACGATCAAGGACGTCACCCGTTCGGTGACCATTCCGTTCGAGTTCGAGGGCTCGGCGAAGGACCCGTTCGGCAACGACCGGATCGGCTTCGAGGGCTCCACCACGATCAGCCGCAAGGACTACGGCATCACCTGGAACGCCGCGCTCGAGACCGGCGGCGTGCTGGTGAGCGACAAGGTCACGCTGGAGTTCGAGATCTCCGCGATCAAGTCCGCCTGACCCCGGACGCGGTACACGACGCATTCCTGCCGTCGGAGGACAGGAATGCGTCGTGTACCGCTCACTCCGGGCGGATCGGCAGCTCGGCCCCGTCGCGGAGGAACACCGGGATCCGCTCGGTCGGTGCCGGTGCTTCGACCCAGCCGCCGCCCTCGTGCCGCGTGCCGGCCACGGCGTCCGTCCAGAACGCCCCTGCCGGCAGGTACACCGTCCGGGTCGTGACCCCCGGTTCCAGCACCGGGGCCACGAGCACGTCCGGACCCAGGAGGAACTGGTCGTCCACCGCCCAGGCCGCCGGGTCCGCCGGGAAGTCGACGAACAGCGGGCGCATCGGGGGGATGCCCTGCTCGTGGGCCACCCGCATCTGCTCCATCAGGTACGGTCGCAGCCGTTCCCGCAGCCGCAGCGACGCGGTGATCGCTTCGTAGGCCTCCGCGCCGAACGACCAGACCTCGTTCGGGCCGCCGGTCATCTCCGGTCCGAACGCCGGGCGCGGGTCGCGGAAGCCGTGCAGGCGGAACAGCGGGCAGAACACGCCGTAGGAGAACCACCGCACCATCAGCTCGCGGTACTCCGGGGACGCCGGGTCGCCGCCGTGGAAGCCGCCGATGTCCGTCGTCCACCAGGGGATTCCGGCCAGCGCCACGTTGAGCCCGGCCCGGACCTGCGCCCGCAGCGACTCCCAGGTCGCCCCGACGTCGCCCGACCAGAGGGCCGCCCCGAAACGCTGGCTGCCCGCCCACGCCGAGCGGCTCAGCAGCACCACTTCGTCATCGCCTTCGGCGCGGATGCCGTCGTGGAACGTCTGCGCGTTCGCCTGCGGGTACAGGTTGAACACCTCCGCGCCCGGACCCGCGTGGAAGCCGAGGTTGTGCGGGTGCCCGGGCTGGATCTCCGGCTCGTCGCCGTCCAGCCACCACGCACGCACGCCCAGGTCGTAGTAGTTCTCCTTGACCTTGCTCCAGACGAACCGCCGCGCCGCGGGGTTGGTCGCGTCGTAGAACGCCACCGGCATCTCGACGCCGAACCCCTTGTCCTTCCACGGCGCGTGCGCCGGGACGCCGCTCTCGGCCGCCACCAGCAGGCCCTGCTCGTGCAGCTGCTGGTAGTTCGACGACAGCGGGCTGACCGACGGCCACACCGAAACCATCAGCTTGACGCCGAGCTCCGAAAGCTCGCGCACCAGCCCGGCCGGGTCCGGCCACTCGGCCGGGTCGAACCGCCAGTCGCCGAGGTGCGTCCAGTGGAAGAAGTCCACCACGATCACCGACAGCGGCAGTCCCCGCGCGTGGTAGTCCCGCGCCACCGAGAGCAGCTCCTCCTGGGTGCGGTAGCGCAGCTTCGACTGCCAGAACCCGGCCGCCCACTCCGGCAGCATGGGCGCGTGCCCGGTCGCGTCGGCGTAGTGGCCGAGGATCTGCCGCGGGCCGTCGCCGGTGGTGATCCAGTAGTCGAGCTGACGCGCGTCGTCGGCGACCCAGCGGGTGCCGTTCTCCGCCAGCTCGACCCGGCCGACGGCGGGGCTGTTCCACAGGAACCCGTAGCCGCGGCTGGACAGCAGGAACGGCACCGAGACTTCGGCGTTGCGCTGCACCAGGTCGAGCACCAGCCCCTTCTGGTCCAGCCGGCCGTGCGTGTGCTGCCCCAGGCCGTAGAGCCGCTCGCCGTCGTAGGCGCTGAAGCGCTGTTCGAGCCGGCCGTAGCCGTTGCGCGAGGGCATGAACAGCCGCGCGCCGGGCCACCAGAAGTGCGCGCGCTGCTCGGAAAGCAGCTCCTCGCCGGTGTCGCTCCGGACGAACCGCAGCTGGGCGTCGATGCCCGTGTCGGTGTCGGCGATCTCGACGATCGCCGTCAGTGCGCCGTTGACGACCCGGCCGGTGCGTCCCTCCACCGATGCGGTGGCGGCGGACGGCTTCGCCGGCAGCAGCGCTCCCGGGACGTCGTCGAGGATGCGGTGCCGTCCGGCGCGCACGCGCAGGCTGCCGTCGCCCCACGGCTCGATGCGCAGCACCTCGTGCCGCACGCGGACTTCGAGCGAGCGGCCGTCTTCGGTCGTGGCGATCACGCGGTCTCCTTGGAAGTCAGTCTTTGACGGCGCCGCTGGTCAGCCCGGCGACGACGTAGCGCTGGGCGACGACCAGCAGGACGGCCGCGGGGATCGCGGCGAGGACGGCGGTGGCCATGATCCCGTTCCAGTCGGCGGACTGGTTGCCGACGAACCGGTAGATGCCCACGGTGATGGGCTCGAACGACTGCCCGGTGGTCAGGGTGACGGCGAACAGGAAGTCGGCCCAGGCGAACAGGAACGAGAACAGCCCGGCGGTGACCAGCGCGTTGCGGCTGACCGGCAGGATGATCGACCGGAACGTGCGCCAGTACCCGGCACCGTCCACACGCGACGCTTCGGTGAGCTCCTTCGGCACGGAGATCATGAACGCCCGCAGCAGGAGGATGGCGAACGGGATGGTCGCGGTCGAGTCGGCGAGCACCAGCCCGAGGTAGTTGTCGATCAGGCCGAGGTTGCTGAACACGGTGTAGAGCGCGTTGGCCATCACGATGCCCGGGATCATCTGCACGATGAGCAGCACGAACACCAGCACCGGGCCGCCGCGCACCTTCAGCTGGGCGAGCGCGTACGACGCGGGTGCCGCCACGAGCAGCGACACGACCACCGTGCCGAGCGCCACCACGACGCTGGAGAGCAGGTTCGGTCCCTGCGTCGAGACGGCTTTGCGGTAGCCGTCCAGCGTTCCGCCGACCGGGAAGAACGCCGGGTCGGGGCGCAGCAGCGCGCCGCTGGGCTGCAGGGAGGCGTTGACCATCCAGTACAGCGGGAACAACAGCACCGCGACGATCAGCACGCCCGCCACGGTCCGCGGCCAGTTCGCCGTCTTCACGCCGCCTCCGCCAGGGTCGCCTTCGCCGAACGCAGGTACAGCAGCCCGAAGACCGTCGCCACCACGATCAGGACGTTGCCGACCGCGGCCCCCTGCCCGAACGCGAAGTCCTGGAACGACAGCCGGTACGACCACGTGGTCAGCGTCTGCGTCGCGTTGGCCGGCCCGCCGCCGGTGACGACCATGATCACGTCGAACACCTTGACCGTGTAGACCAGCCCGAGCATGAGCACGATCCCGGTGACCGGCCGCAGCAGCGGCCAGGTGACGTGCCGGAACCGCTGCCACGCCCCGGCGCCGTCCAGCGCCGCGGCCTCGTAGAGCGACGCCGGGATCGCGCGCAGCCCGCCGTGCAGGATCACCAGGTTGAACGGGATGCCGATCCAGATGTTGGTGAGGATCACCGCCGGCAGCGCCCAGCTCGTGCTGCTCAGCCACGGCACCGCGTCGAAGCCCAGTAACCGCAGGCCCGCGTTGAGCACGCCGTGGTCCTGGTCGAACATCCACCGCCAGACCGCGCCGCTGACCACCAGGGGCAGCAGCCACGGCAGCAGGAGCAGCGACCGCAGCAGCGCGCTGCCGAGGAAGCGGCCGTTGAAGAACACCGCGAGCGCCAGGCCGATGCCGAACTGGAAGACGATCGACCCGGCGGTGAACAGCGCCGTGTTGAGCGCGGCCGTGGAGAACAGCGGGTCGGTCAGCACGGCCGAGTAGTTCGAGACGCCCACGAAGGGCGCCTCACCGGTGTAGAACGACTTCACCGTGTAGTTCTGCGTGCTCATCACCAGGTTCGCGACCAGGGGGTAGCCGAAGAACACGACGACGTACGCCAGGGCGGGCAGCAGGAACGCCCACGCGGCGAACCGGCTGTCCCGGCGGGACTTCCGGTTCGCGCGTGACGGTGCCGAGACCGTCGGGGCGGCGGCGACCGTCACGAGCCGCTCGCCTGCTGGGCGGCCTTGAGGGCCTGGTCGACCGGGGTCTTCCCGGTCAGCGCCGCCTGGAGCGCGTCGGCCAGCGCCTGGGACACCTTCGGGTACTTCTCGCCGAGCTCGGCGGTGCGGGAGCGGGCCGTGCCGACCTCGTCGACGAACGCCTGCATCGCCGGCTGCTGGGTGCCGAACTTCTGCGCGGTGGCCGTTTTCGACGGGATGTAGGCGTGCGCCTTGCTCCACTCGAGCATCGTCGGCTCCGACAGGATGCAGGAGAGCACCTTGCCCGCGGCCTGCTGGGCCGGGCCGCCGGTCACCGGGATCGTGCCGACCTCGCCGCCGAGGGCGACCACCGGCTTGCCGCCGGCCTGCGGCACCGGGATCGGCACGACGCCGTAGTGCAGCGACTTCTGCTCGTCGAGCCGCGCGATGTTCCACGAGCCGTTGATCATCATCGCCGCGTTGCCGCCGACGAACTGGTCGGCGACGTCGTTCTGGTTCCAGGTCACCACGGACTTCGACGCCGAACCGGAGTTCACCAGGTCGGTCACGTACTGCAGTGCCTGGCCCGCCTTCGGCGAGTCCAATTGCGACAGTTCGGCGCCGTTGCTCCAGAAGAACGGCAGGAACTGCCAGGTGCCCTCCTCGGAGGGGATGGCGGAGAAGGCGAGGCCGTACTTGCCGCCCTTGGTCAGCTTCGCCGCGGCGGCCTTCAGCTCGTCCCAGGTCTTCGGCGGCTCGACGCCCGCGGCCTGCAGGAGGTCCTTGTTGTAGATCAGCGCGAGGCCGTTGACGCCGGGCGCGACGCCGTACAGCTTGTCCTGGTAGGTGCCGGCCTTGACGATGCTGTCGTAGTAGCCGTCGGTGCTGATGCCGTAGTCGCTCAGCGGGGTCAGCGCGCCGGTGGCGGCGACCTGCTGCAGCGTCGGGTTGTCGGTGAAGAGCAGGTTCGGCAGCGTCTTCGAGCTGGCGCTCTGCAGGACCTTCGGCAGCATCTGGCTGGTCGGCACCTTCTGGCGCTCGATCTTGATGCCGGTCTGCGCGGCGCAGGTGTCGAGGATCTTCTGCCACGCGGCGGAACCCTGCTCGTCGGCGTAGTAGTCCAGCTCGGTGATCGACGTGGCGGCCGGGGCGTCGGTACCGCCCGGTGCGGACGGGGCCGGGCTGGGACTGCAGGCGGCCAGCAGCGCGGCGCCTGCGGAGAGCACGAGGGCACGACGAAGTACGGACATGGTGATTCTCCTTCGGCAGCGGAGCAGAACCGGTCAGGCGCGCGGCGATGCGGTGCTCTCGCGCCGGGTGAGGCGGGGCCCGAGCAGCCGGACCTCCGGGGTGGTGTGGCCGGCGAGCCGGCGCATGGTCATTTCGACGGCCTGGGTGCCGACCTCTTCGGCCGGGATGGCCACGTTGGTCAGCGCCACGACGTGCTGTTCGGCCATGCCGTCCGGGCACACGGCGATGACCGAGATGTCCTCGGGCACCCGCAGGCCGCGGTGGCGCAGGTCCGACAGCAGCCCGGGCAGCACGGCCTCGTTGTGCACTACCAGGCCGGTCAGTCCGGGGTCCGCGGCGAGCAGCTCGTCCAGGCAGGCGCTCACCGCCTCGTAGGAGTGGGCGCACGCATGGGAGGCCGCGCGCAGCTCACGGCTCTGCGTGGCTTCGTCGAAGCCGCGCAGGAACCGCGTCGCGTAGCTCGTCCCGCGCCGGTAGACGGCGGGGGAGGGCCCGATCAGCGCGATCGAGCGGTGGCCGAGGTCGGCCAGGTGCGTGACGCACGCCGAGGCCGCCGCGGTGAAGTCGAGGTCGACGCAGCTCAGCCCGGCCGGGTGGTCGGGCACGCCGATGAGCACCACCGGCAGGTCGAGGGCCAGCAGCATCGGCACCCGCGGGTCGGCGGTTTCGACGTCCATCACCATCAGCGCGTCGGCGATCGCCGAGGACGCCACCCGCTGCAGCGCGGCGGGACCCTCGTCCTTGGTGAGCAGCAGCAGGTCGTGGTCGTGCGCCCGGGCGGCGGTGACCGCCGACGCGACGAACTCCATCACGACGGCGACGTTGAGGTCCGTGCGCAACGGCACGACGAGCGCGAGCACGTTGGTCTTGCTGCTGGCCAGCGCCCGCGCCCCGGCGTGGGGGTGGTAGCCGAGCTTGCGGATGCTGTCCTCGACCAGCCGCCGGGTCTTCGGCGAGATCGAGCGCTTGCCGCTGATCACGTACGACACCGTGCTGGGGGCCACCCCGGCCGCGTTGGCGACGTCGTTGATCGTGACCACGGGCGGCCTCCTGGGGACGGGGAGGAGAAGGAACCGGTTTGTCGAAGCGCATCGACGATGGCACGAAGGTAAGTGACACCGGTCCGAAACACAAGCATCATTCGTCGTTCACGCGCATTCGATTCATATTCGACAACAGGCCGCCGCATCGAAATCGTCGAAAGCGCCTGTTGACGGTTCTTCTCGCAGCTCAGAGCCCGGTTTGCGGTACGCGGCGGCGGCGCCTGGGAGCGATCCCAGCAAGTCTTGACCGCGCGCTCACGCGGCTGTAATAGTCGTCGGGTTCCCCGCCGTTCGACGCGAATGTTCCGCGCCACGCCGTCGAAACGATTCGACGAATCGGAGGCCGTCCGTGCGCCTGTCCCTCTTCCGCCGTGCCCTCGTCCCGGCGGTGGCCGCGACCCTGCTGCTGGGCCAGTCCCCGGCGCCGGCGGCACCGCCCCCACCGTTCCGCGATCCGGCCCTGCCGCTGGCCACGCGGATCGACGACCTGCTCTCCCGCTTGACGGCGGACGAGAAGATCTCGCTGCTGCACCAGTACGAGCCGGCGATCCCGCGGCTCGGCATCGGCGTGTTCAAAACCGGCACCGAGGCGCTGCACGGCGTCGCGTGGTCCACCGACTACGACGACAAGGGTGCCGTGGTGAAGGCCGACGGCACGGTCTTCCCGCAGGCCATCGGCCTGGCCAGCACCTGGAACCCGGCGCTGGTGAAGCAGGTGGGGGCGGCCGTCGGGCAGGAGGCTCGCGGGTTCAACGCGCGGAACCCGACGCTGTGGGGCCTCAACCTGTGGGCCCCGGTGGTGAACCTGCTGCGCGACCCGCGGTGGGGCCGCAACGAAGAGGGTTACTCCGAAGACCCCTACCTGACCGGCGAGTTCGCGAAGGCCTACGGCCACGGCATGCAGGGCGACGACCCGCGGTACCTGCAGGCCGCTCCGACGCTCAAGCACTTCCTCGCCTACAACAACGAGGTCAACCGCGACACGAGCAACTCCTCGGTGCCGCCGAAGATCCTGCACGACTACGACCAGCAGGCGTTCAAGATCCCGCTGCAGGCCGGCGCGGCCAACGCCGTGATGCCGTCGTACAACCTGGTCAACGGGCGGCCCAACCACGTGAGCCCGGACCTCGACGGCGCGCTGCGGAAGTGGGCGCCGCAGGACATCGCCGTCGTCAGCGACGCCGGCGCGCCGTCCAACCTGGTCAACTCGGAGAGGTACTACGCCACCAAGGCCGAAGGGGACGCGGCGGCGATCAAGGCCGGGCTCGACAGCTTCACCGACAACGACACCGACGGCTCGATCACCGTCGCGGCGATCAAGGAAGCGCTCGCCAAGGGCTACCTGACGATGGCCGACGTCGAGAACGCCGACCGCCACCTGCTGTCGCTGCGGTTCCGGCTCGGCGAGTTTGACCCGCCCGGCCGCAACCCGTACGCGAAGATCCCCCCGGCCGTCATCGGCTCACCGGAGCACCGGGCCCTGGCCCGCAAGGTCGCCGACGAGCAGCTGGTGCTGCTGCGCAACAACGGCGGCGCGCTGCCGCTCGACGCCGCGAAGAACAAGAAGATCGCCGTCGTCGGCCCGCTTTCGAACACGCTGTACGAAGACTGGTACAGCGGCGCGATGCAGTACAAGGTCACGCCGGTGCAAGGGATCGAGGAACGGCTCGGCGCGGCGGGCACGGTCGCGTCGTCCGAAGGCGTCGACCGGATCGCGCTCAAGGACCTGTCCACCGGCCGGTACCTGACGGCGCCCGCCACCACCGGCAAGATCACCGCGGGCGGCACCGTCGCCGGCACCGCCGAGTCCTTCGACGTCTACGACTGGGGTGCGGGCAAGAACACGCTGCGCGCGGCCGCGAACGGCAAGTTCCTCAGCTACTCCGGCGGCGCGCTGGTCAACGACGTCGACCAGCCGGCCGGCTGGTTCGTGCAGCAGCAGCTGAAACTGGACGCGCAGCCCGACGGCAGCTACGTGCTCGAGTACGCGGGCAACGAGGTCAACGAGCCGTGGTTCGGCCCGAACAAGTTCGCTGTCGTCGGCGCCGACGGCGTCCTGACGATCTCCTCCCCGGACGCCGCGCACGCGACGAAGTTCGGCCGTGACGTGCTGACCAGCGGGGTCGGCAGCGCGGTCGCCGCCGCCAAGGGGGCGGACACCGCCGTCGTCGTGGTCGGCAGCATGCCGTTCATCAACGGCCGGGAGGCGAACGACCGCACGAGCACCGAGCTCGCCCCCGCGCAGCGCGCCCTGATCGAGGCCGTGCGGAAGGCGAACCCGCACACCGTCGTCGTGGTGGAGAACAGCTACCCGACGACCGGCTGGGACACCCTGCCGGTGCCCGGCATCGTGTGGACCAGCCACGCCGGGCAGGAGACCGGGCACGCCGTCGCCGACGTGCTCTTCGGCGACACCGACCCGAGCGGGCGGCTGACGCAGACCTGGTACGCCTCCGACGCCGGGCTGCCCGGCATCCTGGACTACGACATCGCCAAGACCGGGATGACCTACCAGTACTACCGCGGGAAGCCCCTGTTCCCGTTCGGCTACGGGCTGAGCTACACCAGCTTCCGCTACGCCGACGTGCGGGCCACCCTCGCCGGCGGGAAGGTCCGGGTGAGCGTCGACGTGACGAACACCGGCGGCCGCACCGGGTCCGACGTCGTCCAGGTCTACTCGAAGAACTCCGGCGTGCAGCGCCTGCGGGACTTCTCGAAGGTGACCTTGGCGCCGAAGGAGACCCGCACGGTGCGGTTCGAGGTGCCCGTGGCGGACCTGGCGGCCTGGGACGTCGCCCGGGACCGGTCCGTGGTGGCGGCGGGGGTGTACGAGTTCTCGGTCGGCCGCAACGCGACCGATCTCTCGGCGCCGCAGCCGGTCTACGTGCCGGGAGAGCGGGCCCTGCCGCGCGACCTGAGCCGGCCGACCCAGGCCCAGAACTTCGACGACTACTCCGGCACGACCTTGACGGACACGTCGAAGACCTCGGGTACCTCGGTCGCCGCCGCGGCCGGCAGCTGGGTGGTGTACCGCAATGCGGCGTTGAACGGCCCGGCGCGGTTCTCGGCCTCGGTGTCCGCGCCGGCGTCGGCGCATGTCACGGTCCGCCTGGACTCGCCGACCGGGCGCGTGCTGGCCACGATCCCGGTGCCCGCGACGGGCGACCATTACGCGTACACGACGGTGACGGCGGCGCTGGCGAAGGCGAACGGCCGCCACGACGTGTACCTGACGTTCGACGGCCCGGTGAACCTGGCGACGTTCTCGCTGCGCTGACCGAGCCGCGGGTCAGCAGCCTCCCCGGCGGTGTGACCTGGCGGCGAGTTCGCTGCCGCCGGGTGCACGGCGAGCCCCCTCGGCTCCTCGTGCACCCGGCGGGCAGCGCCCTGGTCCGATGGTGGCAGGCGCGCCCTACACGATCGCCATATTCGCCGGTTCGGTGAGCTACGGCTTCGGGCGCACGCAGCCGACCACGCCCGGTCTACGCGCAGCTCAAGGCGACGACGCAGCCCGAACCGGCTGCCGATGATCGTCGTACTCGGACCTGACGGTGCCGCTCCTGCTACCCGGTGTAGTGTTCTCGCGGGGATGGGCACGGTCGCGTTGTCGGGGATCGCGCTGCCCGTGACGGGGGGAATTACGTACCGGTTTCCAGGCGGTCGAGTAGAATGATGTCTTTTCTGCGGGCGCTGGCGCTGCGTGACTGTCCGGACGCGAAGGTTCTGCGGGCGCAGAAGCGCCCTGCTACGCCGATCCGGCGAAATTGCCGGTGTATGTCCGGCCCGGCGCGGAGCATTCCGTGGCGCTGCACGAAAACGCGGGCGAATACCGCAGCGCCACCTGTTCCTGGCCGCAGGACCGCCTCGGGATCGCTCCGCACGGTTATCACTCGATCGGACCAAACTGAATTCCGTGCGTGTCGCACAATTCCGCGCCAAGATGGACCGATTGACCCGAACCGGTGTGCGCTCTGAACCCTTGGACAGCCTGAGGTGACTGCTCCCCATCCCCGTGGCGACGCGCCGCGGAAGAAGCCGTCCGCCGAACGCGCGGCGCGCCGGCTCGGCACGCTCGCGCGCCGGTGGGGCTACCTGATCAGCACCACGGCGTACCTGCCGCACACGCCGGAGGAGATCGAACGCGAGCTGGCGGCCCTGGCGGGGCGGCTGTTCGCCGCAGTGGTGAGCGACCCGCCGGACCTCGACGCGGCCGCGGACGCGGGCGGCCGGCTCGTCGAGCTGCGGTGCGTCGGCGCGGACAGCCTGCGCCGCAGCCTCGAAGCACTGGGCAAGGCGCTGCTGCGGGAGCCGGAACTGAGCGGGGTCGACCGGCTCGCCGAGAAAGTCGTGCTGGTGCTCGGCGCCTTCAGCTCCGGCTACGGCGAGATGCTGCGGGAGGACATCCAGAAGCGGCAGGAGGGCCTGAGCCGCGCGCTGCTGAAGGTCGAGCAGGAAACGCGGCAGAAGCAGGTCATCACCCGGGCCCAGTTCGAGGAGGTGTTCGCCGGCTCGGCCAGCGGCGTCGCGCTCACCGAGCTGGACGGCCGGGTGCTGCGGGCGAACGCGGCGCTGGCCAAGACCCTCAACCGCACGCCGGCGGAGATCGCCGCGCTGACGCTGTTCGACCTGGTCCACCCCGAAGACGTCGAGCAGCTGCGGGAGAGCTACCGCGAGCTGGTGGCGGGCCGGCTGCACCGGCTGCGCGCCGGCCGCCGCCTGGTCGGCAAGGACGGCGAGCCGATGTGGGCGACGTTCGCCGCGGCGGTGATCCGCGACGCGACCGGCGCACCCCGGCAGCTGCTGACGATAGTGGACGACGACACCGAGGTTTCGCTGCTGCAGCGGCGGCTGAGCCATCAGGCCCTGCACGACGTGCTGACCGGCCTGCCGAACCGGCAGTTCTTCAGTACCCGCCTGGAAACCCTGCTGCGCGACGCGGACCCGGCCCGCGGGGTGACGCTCTTCCACCTCGACCTCGACGGCTTCTCGCAGATCAACGGCGGGCTCGGCCAGGAACTCGGCGACCGGGTGCTGCGCGGTGTCGCCGCGAAGCTGAAGACGGTCTTCGAGGCGGAAAAGGCCCTCGTGGCGCGCCTCGGCGGCGACGAGTTCGGCGTGGTCGTGCAGAACACGGCGGAGACCCCGGGCGTGGTGACGATCGTCCGCCGGATCACCCGCGAGCTCGCCGAAGCGGAGTACGTCGACGGGCAGCGCGGCGTGGCGGTGGCGGCCGCGATCGGCGTCGTCCACCGGCCGCCGCGCGACATCACCCCCGCGGAACTGCTGCGCGCGTCGGACCTGACCCTGCGGCGCGCCCAGCGGACGGGCAACCAGTGGGGCCTGTTCGACCGCGCACTGGACCGGCGGGACCGGCACGACTTCGGCTTGGCCGCGTCGATGGCGGGCGCGTGGGAGAACGGCGAGGTCGAGGCCGGCTACCGGGTGCTGGTTTCCGCGACGAGCGGGGTGGTCGAGGGGGTCGAGGCGCGGCTGCGCTGGAATCACCCGGCCGAGGGCGTGCTGCCGCACGAGACGTGCGTACGGCTGGCCGCGGAGACCGGGCTGGCGTTGCCACTGGGCACGTGGCTGCTGCGGACGGCGGCCGAACGGCTGGCGGCGGCCGGGATCGGTGTGCCGCTGGTCGTGGAGCTGACCCCGCAGCAGGCGGCGGACCCCGAGCTGGTCGGCGAGCTCCGCGCCGTCCTGGACGACACCGGCCTGGCCGCGGACCGCGTGCGCCCGGGCTTCCCGGCGGCGGCGCTGACGGCGGAGACCGGGGACGCGGCGGACAACTTCAAGGTCCTGGCGGAGATCGGCGTCCGGGCGGAGATCCACGGCTTCGCCGATGCCTACTGCCTGACCGAGTTTCCCGCCCAGGCGGTCCGGATCGCGGGCAACCTGGTGGCCAAGCGCGAACATCCGCTGGTGACCGGGCCGCTGTCGGCCTTGATCGACGCGGCACACGCGGCCGGGGCGTCGGTTTCGGTGACCGGGGTGCGGACCGCGGACGAGGCCGCGTGGTGGCAGGACCGCGGCGCGGATCTGCTGTCCGGCCCGGCGTTCCCGGAGCGGCCGGGCGGCCTGCCCGCCTGCTGAGTCAGATCCGCACGAGGACTTCGTCGAGGGGCTTGCGCTGCAGGTCGGGCACCACGCAGTCGTCGGCCGGGTAGCCCACCGGGATCACCGCGAACGCCTTTTCGTTGCGGGGGCGGCCGAGCAGTTCGCCGAGGAAGCGCATCGGCGACGGCGTGTGCGTCAGCGCCGCGAGGCCCGCCACCTGCAACGCCGTGAGCAGCATGCCGACCGCGATGCCCACGGACTCGTCGACGTAGTAGTGCTTGCGGACCCCGCCGTCCTCGTCGAGGGTGAACCGCTGCTGGAACACGACGATCAGGTAGGGCGCGTCCGTCAGGTGCGGCTTCACCGCGTCCGTCCCGAGCGGCCGGAGCGCGTCGAGCCACTGGTCGCCGAGCCGGCCTTCGTAGGAAATTCGTTCTTCCGCTTCGGCGGCTTCGCGGATCCGGCGGCGCACCGCGGGGTCGGTGACGAGGACGAACGTCCACGGCTGCTGGTGCGCCCCGCTCGGCGCGGTGGAGGCCACCGCGATCGCGTCGAGCACCGCGCGCTCGGGAACCGGGTCGGGGGAGAACATCCGCACCGAACGCCGCGCCTCCATCCGCTGCCGCAGCGCGGCGGCCCGGGCGAGGGCTTCGTCGTCGGGCAGCCGGGCGGGCCGGTAGGGGACCGGGTGGTAGCTCATGCCGGAATTGTGGGGCCGAACGCGAATGCGGCAGCAGGGCCGAACGTACGATTCGCGGGGTTATGCGTCCGATTTACGGACGGTAAGGTGATCCTTGCTTCGGGAATTGCCCTGAACGGCGCAAGGAAACTGGGCCGTCCGGACCTGTCGCGGGCCGTGATCCCGTCATTACCCTCCAGTAGCAGGCAGTGGTGCCGATCACACTCGTTCCGGGAGGCTGCATGGCGTCGCGCGTCCGAGGACCCGGCTCCGAAGACCGGCGCGAACTGCGGATCCGGCACCTCACCGGCTGCCTTCCCTGCACGCTCACCTGCGCGTACTGCGGGCTGCCGGTGCGGCTCGCCGGGCGGGGCGACCACCCCGGCTACGGCGTGGTCGAAGAAGTGACCGGTGAACTCGTGCTGCTGCACCGGTTCTGCCGCAGCGCGCTCGGCCGCTGCCGGACGCGGGGGTGCGTGCTGCGGCGCGCCCACCTCGGCCGCGCGACCGAGCAGTACGAAACCGGCCGGCGGCCCGGGCGCTACCAGCGCCTCGGCGTCCGGCGCTCGTCCGACCTCGATCTGTACCGGAAGCACTGGCGGATCGCGAAGATGCGGTACGCGTGCAAGGCGTGCCGGTACTACACCGGCTCGCACTGAGCCGGTCCTTCCATCACGACGCGGAGGACTCGTGCTCGTTCGTCTCATTCTCGGCCTGCTCATGACGGTCGTCGGCCTCGCCGTCGCCGGCAAGCGCGTGGCCTTCCTGTACCGGCTGATCAAGGCCGGCCAGCCGGACACCAAGCGGTCGAACGACCTCGGTGCCCGGGTCTTCGCGCAGGTGCGCGAGGTCTTCGGCCAGCGCAAGCTTCTCAAGTGGTCGGTGCCCGGCCTGGCGCACTTCTTCACGTTCTGGGGCTTCGTGATCCTCGCTTCGGTGTACCTCGAGGCCTACGGCGCGCTGTTCGACGAGAAGTTCGCCATCCCGTGGATCGGCCACTGGGCGGTGCTCGGCTTCCTGCAGGACTTCATCGCCGTCGCCGTGGCCGTCTCGCTCGGGGTGTTCGCGCTCATCCGGATCCGGCAGGCGCCGCAGCGCAAGGACCGCGCGTCCCGGTTCTACGGCTCGCACACCGGCGGCGCGTGGCTGATCCTCTTCATGATCTTCAACGTCGTCTGGACGATGTTCTTCTTCCGCGGCGCGTCTTCGGCGTCCGGCAACTTCCCCTACGACAACGGCGCGTACGTCTCCCTCGGCGTCGGCAACCTGCTGCGGCCGCTCGGGCACCCGACGACCGAGGTGCTGGAGACGGTCGGCCTGCTGCTGCACATCGGCGTCATGCTGGTGTTCCTGTCGATCGTGCTGTACTCCAAGCACCTGCACATCTTCGTGGCGCCGATCAACGTCTCGGCGAAGCGGCTCCCGGACGGGCTCGGCCCGCTGCTGCCGATGGAGTCCGGCGGCAAGCCGATCGACTTCGAGGACCCGGGCGAGGACGACACGTTCGGCCGCGGCAAGATCCACGACTTCACGTGGAAGGGGATGCTCGACTTCGCCACGTGCACCGAATGCGGCCGCTGCCAGTCGCAGTGCCCGGCGTGGAACACCGGGAAGCCGCTGTCGCCCAAGCTCGTCATCATGAACCTGCGCGACAACATGTTCGAGGAGGCGCCCTACATCATCGCGGGCAAGGAGCACGACGACGGCCGTCCGCTGGTCGGGCCCGAGGACGACGGCGGCGTCATCGACCCGGACGTGCTGTGGTCGTGCACGACCTGCGGCGCGTGCGTCGAGCAGTGCCCGGTGGACATCGAGCACGTCGACCACATCGTCGACATGCGCCGCTACCAGGTGATGATCGAGTCGGCGTTCCCGACGGAGCTGGGCGGGCTGTTCAAGAACCTGGAGACCAAGGGCAACCCGTGGGGCCAGAACAACTCGGAGCGGCTCGCCTGGACGAAGGACCTGGGCTTCGACGTCCCGGTGTTCGACGGCGAGCTGGCCGAGGACGTCGAATACGTGTACTGGGTCGGCTGCGCGGGCGCGTTCGACGACCAGGCCCGCAAAACCGTCCGCGCCACGGCGGAGCTGCTGCACATCGCCGGGGTGAAGTACGTGGTGCTGGGCAAGGAGGAGTCCTGCACCGGTGATCCGGCGCGCCGCGCGGGCAACGAGTTCCTCTTCCAGATGATGGCCCAGCAGACGGCCGAGACGCTGAACGCGGTGTTCGAGGGCCGCGAGCCCCGGCTGCGCAAGATCGTCACGACGTGCCCGCACTGCCTGAACACGCTGGGCCGCGAATACCCCCAGCTGGACGGGCACTACGAGGTGGTCCACCACACGCAGCTGCTCAACCGCCTGGTCCGCGGCGGGCAGCTGACCCCGGTCAAGCCGGTGGAGGAGGGCCCGAAGGTCACCTACCACGACCCGTGTTACCTCGGGCGTCACAACAAGGTCTACACCCCGCCGCGCGAGCTGGTCGGCGCGACCGGCGCAGAGCTGACCGAGATGCCCCGCCACGCGGACCGCGCACTGTGCTGCGGCGCGGGCGGCGCCCGCATGTGGATGGAGGAACAGATCGGCAAGCGCATCAACCTGGAGCGCGTGGACGAGGCGATCGCCACGGAGGCGGAGACGATCGTGACGGGCTGCCCGTTCTGCCGCGTGATGCTGACGGATGGGCTGGTGCAGCGGCAGAGCGAGCAGAAGGCGGGGAACGTGGATGTCCGTGATGTGGCTCAGCTGCTGTTGGAACGGGTGAAGGCCGCGGACACGTCGGCGCCGAAGGTGTGACCGGCTATAACTGATCGACAGCCTTGATCGTCGCGCAGAACCCTTCGATGGCGGCGAGGTCCTGGTGCGGGACCTCTTCGCCGGAGAAGTGCATGAGTTCGTTGCGGATGTTCTTCGCCTTCGTGAGGAGGTCCAGGAAGGTATCGTGATCGAGCGGCCAGCCGAGCAATTCGAACGTGGCGCGGTCGCTGAAGATCCTGACGTAGTTGCCGAACGTCGGGTTGCCGTTCGCCCACTTGGGTACGGCTTTGTCGAGTATCTCCTCGGGCACGCAGCGCTTGGTGTTACGGCGAAGCCGTAGTTCAGCTTCTTCCAGAAGAGAGAACGGCCGGGCGAGTGTGCCGAACTGGAGGGCGAGATCGTTGGCCGTCACGATGCCGATGAGCTTCTGCCGGTCTTCTCCCCGGACGAAGACGTACCCGTGGCGGTAGATCTCGTCGATCTGGGCGAACAGCTCGTCGTCGAAGTCGATCACCCGGACCTGGGTCGTCGCGTCCTGCAATGTCGGTTCGGGCTTGGACAGGCGAGCGCGGCCGATGGATTCCCAGCTGACTGCCCCGGCATAGGAGCCGTTCTCGTCGAGGACCGCCAGCTGGGAATAGTTCTTGGCCAGCATGAGGGTCACCGCCGCGGCGAGTGGCTTCCCGAGGGTGATGCTTTCGATGGCCGGTTCGTCCGGCAGGATCGCGCGCACCATCCACTTGGTGGGCAGATCGTCCAGCGTCTCGACTTCGGGTGGATCCTGCTCCCGGTCCGTCGCTGTCGGCTCGATGGCTATCGGGAGCAATTCGACTACCGCGTCCATCCGGGCTGTGGTCAACGCCGGCGTCGTTGAGATTCCGTGTTCGGCCAGCTCCGTCTGGACTGCCTCCAATGAGGTCGCGGTCCGCCGCCGGTAACCCCACAGCGACAGCAGGTTGCGGACAGTGAGCTTCACGGGTGCGGTGCCGGCCTCGACAGCTTCCCACAGGTCTGCACGAGTTGCGTCCGGATTGAGGTTCGCAGAAGCGTGCTGCCAGCCTGGGTCCTTCCGCCCCGCCGCGATCTCCTCGATTCGCCGTACCGCATCGTGCCTGCTCAGGCGGCAGACGGTGAGCAGGGATCCGAGGCTGCCACGCAGGTCCGGTTCGAACTCCTGGGGGTCGACGTCGGTCCTGATCCAGCGAACCGGCCGAGTGTGCCGGCAGTCCGGCGTCGATTCGGGCCGATGGCGGTATGGTCCCGTGATCTCCCCGATGGCGAACTGCCGCACGTTCTTGAGCGGCATGACGATGAAATCGCCCTCGCTCATCTCTCGGTAGAATCGCCACAGTTGCCCGGCCCAGTTGCCGATCACGTAGTTGGACCGTTGGGGGTACAGCAAGCGGAGCTCCGCCTTCAACGCCTCGCGGGTGTCGAACCGGCTCAGCTCGGAAACGCCGCCCCAGCCGACGATCGTAAGCCCCTCGGCGAGAGACTCCTGGTCGCGTTCACCTCGTCGTCCCGCGCGGACTTGCCATGCTGACTTCATTGTTCTCCCGGGTCCCCGAACCATGAGCAGGCTCACGCACTGAGTCGGTCGCGGAACGGCGATTGTCGCTTGACCCCGGGTGGATTCACCCGTTCGCCGCATATTTCCCGACTCGCCTGTGCCTCGGTGGCCGGTCCGGGGTTGTCCGTCGCGGATTCGGGATGGTGCGCCGGTCAAGACGCGCCTGGCCCTCCGTCAACCATCCACAGCGGACGCGACCACAGTGGACGGTTCGGCCGGAGCCTTCTGCCCCAGCTGCGCCGTCGGCACCCGGTACGTCTCACGGGCCGTCGCCGCGGCGATCGCCGCCACCACGCAGACCGCCGCCGTGAAGGTCGCGACGCCCAGCCAGTCTCCCTTGCCCGAGCCGATCGCCGCCACCACGCTCGGGGCGAAACCCGCCACCGCGAAGCCGATCTGGGTGCCGATCGCCATGCCGGACAGGCGGACCCGGGCGCTGAACATCTCGCCGTACAGGGCCGGCCAGACGCCGTTGACCCCGGAGTACGCCACGCCGAACAGCACGATGCCCAGCACGAACAGCAGTGCGTACGAGCCGATCGAAATCGACCACAGGTACGGGAAGATCAGCACGCCGCAGGCCAGGCAGCCGGTGATGAACACCGGTTTGCGCCCGATGCGGTCGGCGAGGCCGGCCAGCAGGGGGATCGCCGCCAGCGCGACGACGTTGGCCAGCACGCCGACCCAGAGCATCGGGGTGCGGGCCAGGCCGATCGTGTTGACCGCGTAGCTCAGGGCGTACACCGTGAAAATGGTGCTCACCGAGGCGATCGTCGCCGCGGCGATCACGCGCAGGACGTCCGCCCAGTGGTGGCGGAACAGGTCCGCGACCGGGAGCTTGGCGACGTCGGTGCGTGCGAACACCGGCGTTTCGTCGAGCTTGCGCCGGATCACGAAGCCGACGAGCACGACCAGCGCGCTGCCCCAGAACGGCAGTCGCCAGCCCCAGGCCAGCAACTGGTCCTGCGGGAGGGCGGCGACCGGCAGGAAGATCGCCGTCGCGAGGATCTGGCCGGCCTGGGTGCCGCTCAGGGTGAAGCTGGTGAAGTACGCGCGCCGGTGTTCCGGGGCGTGCTCCAGCGACATCGAGTTCGCGCCCGCCTGCTCGCCGGCCGCGGACAGTCCTTGCAGCAGCCGGAGGGCGACCAGCAGTACCGGGGCCAGGACGCCGACGCTCGCGTACGTGGGCAGGCAGCCGACGCAGAACGTCGAGAAACCCATGAGCAGCAGGGTGAAGACGAGCACGCGCTTGCGGCCGAACCGGTCGCCGACGTGGCCGAGGACGAACGCGCCGACCGGCCGGGCCAGGTAGCCGACGCCGAAGGTGGCCAGGGCCAGCAGGGTCCCGGTGGCGGGGGCGGAGGCCGGGAAGAACACCTTGCCGAACACGAGCGCGGCGGCGGTGCCGTAGATGAAGAAGTCGTAGTACTCGAGCGCGCTGCCGATCCAGGCGGCCAGCGCCGCCTTGCGGGGCATCGATCCGGTCACGGGCACGATCTCCTGACGTCCGTGCTTCGTTGCGCAGAGTTCGGCGGAGAAGCAATGTACGGTCTAGTTAGTTAATAAAGACTGCGAGACCGGGGCGCCGGGTGTCAAGAGATCCTTTTCGCCGGGGGAGCGCGGGGCTCAGCGTGCGGTCAGGTAGGTGACCAGCAGGGTGCCCAGCATCGCGCGGTAGTGCTCCCGGCGGTCCGGGTCCAGCATGTCGCGGCCGAAGATCGCCTTGAACGTGTGCCGGTTCGCCAGCCGGAACACGCAGAACGAGCTGATGACCATGTGGACGTCGAGCGCGTCGACGTCCTCGCGGAACAGGCCGGCCTGCCGGCCCCGCTCGAGGATCCGCGTGATCCCGCCGAGGGCCGGGTCGGCCAGTCCGGCCAGGATCTCCGACTGCGACAGGTGTTCCGCGTGGTGGATGTTCTCGATGCTGACCAGCCGGATGAAGTCCGGGTTCGCCTCGTGGTGGTCGAAGGTCAGCGCGGCCAGTTGCCGCAGCGCGTCCGCCGGCTCGAGGTGCTCGACGTCGAGCTGCTGCTCCGAGGCCCGGAGCGCGGAGTACGCCCGCTCCAGCACGGCGATGTAGAGCTGCTCCTTGCCGCCGAAGTAGTAGTAGATCATCCGCTTGGTGGTGCTGGTGCGGGCGGCGATCTCGTCGACCCGGGCGCCGGTGTAGCCCTTGTCCGCGAACTCCCGCGTGGCCACCGCGAGGATGTCGGCGCGCGTGCGGTCCTTGTCGCGCTGGCGCTCGGCCTCCGACGATGGTGCGGCCACCGGGCTCCCTCCGCTGCAGGTGAACGGCCCCACTTTAGCCCAGGGCTTCCACGGCGACGGTCGCCACGCTAACGTGAACGTACTAGTTCGTACATTAATGACGGAGAGGCGCGGCGTGACCAGCTACCTGATCGGGCTCGTCGGCACGGGCATCGGGCCGTCCGCCAGCCCGGCCCTGCACGAACGCGAGGCCGACGAGCTCGGCCTGCGCTACGTCTACCGGCTGCTGGACCTCGAGGTGCTGGGCCGTCCGGTCGCCGACGTCCTCGCGGCGGCCCGCCTCGCCGGGTTCGACGGCCTCAACGTCACCCACCCGGCCAAGCAGGCGGTCCTGCCGCACCTGGACGAGCTGTCGCCGGAAGCCGCCGCGCTCGGCGCGGTCAACACGGTCGTCTTCCGCCACGGCCACGCGACCGGCCACAACACCGACGCGACCGGGTTCGCCCGCAGCCTCGGCCGCGGCCTGCCCGACGCCCCGATGGACGACGTCCTCCTGCTCGGCGCCGGGGGAGCGGGCGCGGCGGTCGCGCACGCGCTGCTCTCGCTCGGCACCGGGCGGCTCACCGTCCACGACGTTGACGGCCGCCGGAGCGCCCGCCTGGTCCAGGCACTCACGCGAAGGTTCGGCGAGGGACGCGCGAGGACCGGCGACCTGACGGCCCTCCGGCGGGCCGACGGGCTGGTGCACGCCACCCCGACCGGGATGGCCGCCCACCCCGGCTCGCCGGTGCCCGTCGAGCTGCTACACGGAGACCTGTGGGTCGCCGACATCGTCTACCGCCCGCTGGAGACCGCCCTGCTGGCCGCCGCGCGCGCCCGCGGCTGCCGGGTGCTGCACGGCGGCGGCATGGTCGTGCTGCAGGCGGCCGAGTCGTTCCGGCTGTTCACCGGCGCCGAGCCCGACCCGGCGCGGATGCTGCGCCACTTCGACGCCCTCGACGGGGAGGCCGCCCGTGCCGCCTGAACCCCGCACCGCGATCGCCACCGTCTGCCTGTCCGGGACCCTGGAGGACAAGCTCGCCGCGGCCGCCGCGGCGGGGTTCGACGGCGTCGAGCTCTTCGAGAACGACCTGGTCGTTTCCCCGTCGAGCCCGGCCGAGATCCGCCGCCGCTGCGCCGACCTCGGCCTCTCGATCGACCTCTACCAGCCGTTCCGCGACTTCGAAGCCGTCCCGCCGGAGCGGCACGCGGCCAACCTCCGCCGGGCGGCGCGCAAGTTCGACGTCATGGCCGAACTCGGCGCGGACACCATCCTGGTCTGCTCGTCGGTCGCCCCGGAGGCGATCGACGACGACGAACTGGCCGCCGACCAGCTGCGCGCCCTCGCCGACCTCGCGGCCGCGCGCGGGATGCGGGTCGCCTACGAAGCGCTGGCGTGGGGCCGGCACGTCAGCGGGTACGAGCACGCCTGGCGCATCGTCCGCCGCGCCGCGCACCCCGCGCTCGGCGTCTGCCTGGACAGCTTCCACATCCTCTCGAAGGGCCACGACCCGGCGGCGATCCGGGCGATCCCCGGCGAGAAGATCTTCTTCCTGCAACTCGCCGACGCCCCGAAGCTGCCGATGGACGTGCTGCCGTGGAGCCGGCACCACCGGCTCTTCCCCGGCCAGGGCGAGTTCGACCTGACGGCGTTCACCGGGCACGTGCTCGCCGCGGGCTACCGCGGGCCGCTCTCCCTGGAAGTCTTCAACGACGTGTTCCGCCAGGCCGACCCGCGCCCGGCCGCGGTCGACGCGCTGCGGTCGCTGCGGTGGCTGCAGGAGTCACTGGGCGTGCTGGACCTGCCGGCCGCCCCGGCGCTGGCCGGGCACGCGTTCGCCGAGGTCGTGACCGATCCGGGCGCGGGCGGGGTGCTGGCGTCCCTCGGGTTCGCGCGCACCGGTGTCCACCGCACCAAGCCGGTCGAGCTCTGGGAGCAGGGCGAAGCCCGGGTGGTGGTCAACGAAGGCGGTGGCGCGCACGGCGCCGTCGGGGCGGTGGCGCTGGTGAGCACCGACCCGGTCCGCTCGGCCCGCCGCGCGGAGGCGCTGGGCGCGCCGGTCCTGCCGCGGGTGCGCGGTCCGCGGGAGGCGGACCTGGCGTCGGTCGAGGCGCCGGACGGCACCCAGGTGTTCCTGTGCGGGGACGACTGGCGCGACGACTTCGTGCCGACCGGGGAAACCGCCGCCGGCGCCGGGGTTTTCGGAATCGATCACGTGGCGCTCACGCAGCCCTTCGACCACTTCGAGGAGGCGGCGCTGTTCTACCGCTCGGTGTTCGGCCTGACGCCGTCGTCGGTGACGGAGTTCGCGGCGCCGTTCGGGCTGGTGCGCAGCCGCTCGGTGGCGGCGGGGGAGGTCCGGCTGACGCTGGAGGCCGCGGTGGTCCGCCGCGGCGAATGGGCGCCGGCGGTGCCCGAACCGCAGCACGTGGCCTTCGCCTGCGGGGACGCACTGGCCGCGGCCGCGGCGATGCGGGCGGCGGGCGCACCGCTGCTGGACATCCCGGGCAACTACTACGACGACCTCGAAGCCCGGCTGGACCTGCCGCCGGAGCGGCTGGCCGCGCTGCGGGCGCACTCGGTGCTCTACGACCGGGACGACGAAGGCGAGTTGCTGCACTTCTACACCGCGCTGGCCGGAGCGCGGGTGTTCTTCGAGGTGGTGCAGCGCATCGGCGGCTACCGGGGCTTCGGGGTGGCCGGCGCGCCCGTGCGGATGGCCGCGCACCGCGCCCGCCGACATGCGGCGCCACCGGCGAAAACGCCGGCCTGAGCACGTTCACCGCCCCGGGAAGTCTTTCCCGGGGCGGTTTTCGTTGCGGCACGGCACGGCGGGCGCGCCGGATTCCGGTGTCCCTGCGGTGAAAAACGTCCGGGACACCTTCCTATTCGGACGACTTCTGGCGCACCCCGCCCGGCTGGGGTAACCGCCCGGCTACTCCCCGCATGCGTTTACAACGTTCCGGCAACCGCCTTGACACCGCCTGTGGTACGTACCACTCTAACCCCAACATTGGTCTACACCATTTGGGGCGCCCGGCCGCGGTGGCCGGGCATGGAAAGGACGGCATCGAGTGAAACGCTGGCTCAAGCTGGCGGCGGGCGCCGCCGCACTCACGCTCGCGACCGCGGGCTGCGCGGGCTCCGGCGGCTCGGACACCGCGGCCTCGTCGAGCGGCGCTCCGGCGCAGCTCAGCGGCACGGTCACGGTCTGGCTGATGACGGGTTCCGCGCCGACCACGCTGACCGACGCGCTCAACAAGGAGTTCGAGGCCGCGCACCCCGGCGTCAAGGTCAAGTACGAAATCCAGCAGTGGGACGGCATCCAGCAGAAGCTGACCACCGCGCTGGCCAGCGGCGCGCCGCCGGACGTCATCGAGATCGGCAACACGCAGACCGCCGCGTTCGCCTCGCAGGACGGCGTGCTGACCGACCTGACCGCCGACAAGGACAGCTTCAACGGCTCGCAGTGGCTGAAGGGCCTCGCGGACTCCGGCACCTACGACGGCAAGACCTACGGCGTCCCGTTCTACGCGGCCAACCGTGAGGTCATCTACCGCAAGGACATGTTCGAGCAGGCGGGCATCGCCAAGCCGCCGACGTCGAACGACGAGTGGATCGACGCGATCGGCAAGCTGAAGACCAAGTTCGGCTCCGACCCCGACTTCCAGGCGCTCTACATGCCGGGCCAGAACTGGTACGCGCTGCTGTCGTTCATCTGGGACAACGGCGGGGACATCGCCAAGGCCGACGGCAAGAACTACAAGGCCACCCTCGACACCCCGGAGGCCAAGGCCGGCCTGGAGTTCTACAAGAAGCTGGTCGACACCTCCGGCACCAAGGCGCCCAAGGACGCCGACGAGGCCAAGCCGCAGCAGGCGACGGTCTACGGTGCCGGCAAGGTGGCCATGATGATCGGCCTCCCGTGGGAGCTGGCGACCGCCGCCAAGACCGACGCGAGCCTGACCGGCAAGACCGGCGCCTTCGCCATCCCGAGCAAGACCGCCGGCCAGAGCGCCCCGGTCTTCCTGGGCGGCTCCAACCTGGCCATCCCGGCCAACAGCAAGAACGTGGCCGCGGCCAAGGAGTACATCAAGCTGCTCTCCAGCCCGAAGTACCAGAGCCAGCTCGCCGCCGCCGGCGTCGTGCCCGGCACGTCGACCGACCTCACCGGCCTGGACAAGGACCCGATGGGCAGCGTGATGGCCAAGGCCTCCACCAACGGCAAGGCCGTGCCGGCCAGCCCGAAGTGGGGTGACGTGGAGTCCGGCCAGAACCCGGTCAAGGACATGCTGACCGCGTACCTGACCGGCAAGAAGCCGCTCGACCAGGCGACCGCCGACGCCAACGCAGCGCTGAACAAGCTCATCGGCGGATGACCGCGACCGCGAATGTGACGATGCCGGCGGGGGCGACCCCGCCGGCATCGCCGCGCGACGCCCGGGTCGGCAAGCGCAGGCGGGGCCGGTTCGGCGACCGGCTGCTCCCGTACCTGCTCCTGCTGCCGGCGTTGGCGGCCATCCTGGTGCTGCTCGCCTGGCCGCTGGTCCAGGTGCTGGCGATCAGCTTCCGCAAGCTCGACATCGGCCAGCTCGTCTCCGGCAAGATGATCTGGATCGGGTTCGACAACTACACGAACACCCTCTCCGACCCCGAGTTCTGGACGGTCACCGTCCGGACCCTGGTCTTCACCGCCGCCATCGTGGCCGCCACCATCCTCGGCGGGCTGCTGCTGGCCGTGCTCATGCGCCACCTCGACCCGGTCGTGCGGATCATCGTGCAGGTGACGCTGGTGCTGGCCTGGGCCACGCCGGTGATCGCCACGACCACGGTGTTCCAGTGGATCTTCGACCAGCAGTACGGCATCCTCAACAAGACGCTGGACCGGCTGGGCTTCCACTCCTTCATCGGGTTCTCGTGGTTCTCCAGCGGCGCCAGCACGCTCACCGTGATCGGGCTGCTCATCGTGTGGCAGGCCGTCCCGTTCGTGACGTTCTCGCTGTACGCGGGCATCATCGGGGTCCCGCGCGAGCAGTACGAGGCCGCGGGCATCGACGGTGCGAGCGCGTGGCAGACGTTCCGCGCGGTCACCTGGCCCGCGATCCGGCCGATCACCACCATGGTGACGTTCCTGTCCGTGCTGTGGGACTTCAACGCCTTCGCCCAGATCTGGGCGATCCGCGAGGGCGGGCCCGACGGCGGGAGCACCACGCTGGCCGTCGTCCTCTACCTCAAGGGCATCGCGGGCAACCACTTCGGCGCGGCGGGCGCGATCGCGACGCTGATGCTGATCGTGCTGGCGCTCATCACCGGCCGGTACATCCAGCTGCTCGTCCGGACCCCGGAAGGTGGTCTCAAGTGAGGAAATCGCTGCCGCAGCGGATCGCGCTGTCGGTCGTCGGCGTCCTGGTCGCGCTGGCGATCGTCTTCCCGACGTACTGGATGTTCGTCACGTCGCTGAGGTCGCCCGGCGAGATCCTGTCGCCGAAGTACGACCTGATCCCGACGTCGTTCTCGTTCGGCAACTTCGCCACCGCGCTCGGCAAGGACAACTTCCCGACCTACCTGATGAACAGCCTGATCGTCACGGTCGGGTCGGTGCTGTGCGCGCTGGTCGCCGGGACGCTGGCGGCGATCCCGCTGTCCCGCCTGCGGTTCACCGGCCGCCGGGGCTTCCTGGTGCTGGTCATGGTGGCGCAGCTGGCCCCGGTGTCGGCGCTGTTCATCCCGCTGTTCCTGCTGATGCGGGACGCCGGGTTGCTCAACACGCTGCCGTCGCTGCTGCTGATCTACTTCGCCACCACGCTGCCGTTCACGGTGTGGATGCTCTACGGCTTCGTCAACGGGATCCCGTACGAGCTGGAAGAGGCCGCGATGATCGACGGCTGCAGCCAGACCGGGGCGTTCCGCCGGGTGACGTTGCCGCTGCTCGGGCCGGGCCTGGTGACCACCTCGGTGTTCAGCTTCATCACCGCGTGGAACGAGTACCTGTTCGCGCTCGTCTTCATCCAGGACAAGCCGAAGGAGACGCTGCCGGTGTGGCTGGCGTCGTTCCGCACCGCGTTCGCCACCGACTGGGGCGGCGTCATGGCCGCGTCGGTCATCTACGCGATCCCGGCGCTGATCTTCTTCCTGCTCGTGCAACGCAAGCTGGTGTCCGGTGCGACCGCCGGCGCCGTGAAGGGGTAGCCCGTTGTCCACGTCCGAGACGCAGTCCTCGCCCGAGAAGCTCGCCGAAGCCGTCCTCCTGCCCGGGTTCGCCGGGACGACCGCGCCGGACTGGCTGCGCCGCCGGGTCGCCGACGGCCTCGGCGGGGTGGTGCTGTTCGGCCGCAACGTCGTCGACGACGAGCAGGTCGCCGCGTTGACCGCGCAGCTGCGCGGCGAGCGCGACGGCGTGGTGGTCGGCATCGACGAGGAAGGTGGCGACGTCACCCGCCTCGACGTGAACACCGGGTCGTTCGTGCCGGGCCCGCTCGCGCTGGGCGCGGCCGACGACCCGGAGCTGACGACGGCCGTCGCCGCCGCGCTCGGCGAGCGGCTGGCCGCCTGCGGCGTCACGGTGAACCTCGCGCCCTGCGCGGACCTGACCCTGGCCGCCGAGGACCCGATCATCGGCGTCCGGGCGTTCGGGTCCGACCCGGTGAAGGCGTCCCCGCACGTCGCGGCGTACGTGACGGGGTTGCAGAAGTACGGCGTCGCGGCGTGCGCGAAGCACTTCCCGGGCCACGGCGCGGCGACCGAGGATTCGCACGTGGCGCTGCCCGTGCTGCCGCGCACGCTGGAAGAGCTGCACGAGATCGAGCTGGTCCCGTTCGCCGCGGCGATCCGGGCCGGGGTGCGTTCGGTGATGTCGGGCCACCTGGTCGTGCGGGCCTGGGGCGACGAGCCGGCCACGCTCAACCGGACCGCGCTCACCGACGTCCTGCGCGGCGAGCTCGGCTTCACCGGCGCGGTGATCACCGACGCGCTGGAGATGGGCGCGGTGTCCGGGGCGTACGGACGCCACGACGGCCTCGGCCGCTCGGCGGTGCGGGCGCTGGCCGCGGGCGCGGACGCGCTCTGCCTCGGCGGCGCGGCCTTCGAGGCCGAGCACCTGGACGCGTGCGTGACGGCGATCGTGGCCGCGGTCGCGGCGGGGGAGCTCCCGCCGGACCGGCTGGCGGAGGCGGCCGCGCGGACGGCGGCGCTGGGCACCGACCCGGCACCGGCTTCGGTGGGGCCGGTCGACCGGCGGCTCGGCCTGGAGGCGGCCCGCCAGGCGCTGCGGGTGCAGGGCGAGCCGCGCCTCGACGGCCCGCCGCTGGTCGTCGACGTCCAGACGGAGCCGACCATCGCGGCCGGGCCGATGCCGTGGGGCCTCGGCGCGCACCTGGCCGCACTGGTGCCGGGCACCCGGGCGATGACCGCGACGCCGGACGACGCCGCCGCGGTGCTGGCCGCGGCGCGGGACTTCCGCAGCGTCGTCGTGGTGACGCGGGAGGCGCACCGGCACCCGCGCGTGCGGGAGCTGCTGGCCGCTCTGTCCACTGTGGAGTACATCCGGGTGGAAACCGGCGTGCCGGGCCCGTCCGGCGACGGCCCGCGGATCGACACGTTCAGCGGCTCCTGGGTCAGTTTGCGCGCCGCCGCGGAATACCTGGCCTGAAGGCGGACGAAACCCCGCGACATCGCGGGGTTTCGTCCGCTTTGCCGTATCTCCAGAAAGCCCGGCCGCGCTTTGTACGGACCTTGTACCGGCGGTCCCCATGCTGTCCTCACACCGAAAAACTGGAGGACGGAAGAATGAACATGGGGATCGTGAAGCGGCTGGCCGGGGTGGCCGGCATCGCCGCGGCGATCGCGGTCGTCGGGGCGAGCCCGGCCTTCGCGGCGTCGGGCACGGTGCACACCGACTCGGGCGCCGCGCTGACCGTGCGGGCCACCCCGAGCACGAGCGGGGCCTCGGCCGGCTCCATCGCCGACGGCACCGCGGTGACCATCAGCTGCCAGACCAACGGGTCCACGGTCGACGGCAAGTACGGCACCTCGGACATCTGGGACAAGGTGGGTGACGGCTACGTCAGCGACGCCTACGTCTACACCGGCTCCGACGGCCGGGTCGCCCCGGACTGCGCGGGCTCGACGCTGACCTGCTCGACCGCGGGCACCGGCGACTCGAAGACCTGCGCGCAGGCGGTGGCCTACGCCAAGACCCGGATCCACACGGGCGACCTCGACTCCTACGAGGGCTGGTGCGACCGGATCAACGCGCAGAACTACGGCTGGCCCGCCTCGGGCTCGGAGACGGCCTACATCCACTGGACGCAGATCCCGGCGTCGTTCAAGCACCCGGGTGACTACCAGGTCCCGGCCGGCGGGCTCGCCTTCTTCAAGAGCAGCGGTGCCGGGCACACGATGATCTCGATCGGCGGCGGCAAGTTCCTGTCGAACGACATCAACGGCTACGGCAGCTACACCGAGACGACCATCGCGCAGATCAAGAGCAAGTGGGGCCAGACCTACCTCGGCTGGTCGCAGCCGTGGTTCAAGGTGAACCACTGACCTTCGCCGCACCGCGCACGGGCCCCTGTCCGCCTCCCGCGGACCGGGGCCCGTCGCCGTCAGTCCACAAGGGACTGTCGCGGTCAGACCTTCATGATCCGGTGGGCCGGCTCCGCCAGGTAGGTGAGCAGGTTCGCGGGCCGGTACGGCGGGTGCATCCGTTCGCTGCGGTCCACCACGCAGGACCCCGCGAACTCCGTGGCCGGGTCCACGCCGCCGATGACGCGGTCCGCCGAGCCGAAGTACCGGAAGAACCGGTTGAGCGAATCGTGCAGGTCGCCGAGTTCGTCGCGGGCGGCCAGGTGCGCGAAGGCGTCCGGCTCGAACACCAGGCCGCACTGCTCGGCGCGGTCCACCATCCACCGCAGGGCGAGGTTCGACAGAGCCGGCTGCCGGTAGCCGCCCCCGACGTCGGAATGGGCGCCGGCGAACCAGACCTGTTCGCGGATCCGGTCACCCCCGGCCGTCGACGGCTCCCACACCGCCGGGCTGAACGACTTCCGGTGCTCGTCCACCGCCAGCGCCTGGAACGCCGACTGCACGATCGAGGTCAGCTTCATGTCGTGGAACTGCCAGCGTTTGTTCAGCAGGTGCAGCAGCCGGCCGCCGCTGAGCGGGATGCCCAGCGCCCCGACGGTGTCCCAAACGCCGACGAACCGGATCGGGGTCTGGTCTTCGCGGGCGTACGTCGCCCGGAAGTCGCGGGCCCGCGGGCTGTCCGGGCCGGAGGTGTCACGGTCGCGGTCGCGGTAGAGCCCGTAGGCCTCCTCGAGGCGGCCGGCCTCGTCGGGGCGCAGGACCCCGCAGTTGCGGATGAACCCTACGGTGCTGCGCGCGGTGTAGGCACCGCGGCTGAAGCCGAAGAAGAACAGTTCGTCACCGGGTTCGTAGTTGTCGACGACGAACCGGTAGGCGTCCTGCACCTTTTTGGACAGTCCCACGCCGAACGCCCCGCCGGTGAGGTGGTCCCACAGCTTCCCGGTGCCGACGCCTTCGCGGTAGTACACCCGCTGTTCGGTACCGGCCGCGTCGGCGGGCGCGACCGCCCGCTGGAGCTGGCCGACGTTGGTCGGAGCCGGCTGGCGCAGGGTGTTCCAGGTCCCGTCGCAGCAGATCACCAGACGTTTCGGCATGCTTCCTCCCACCTCCGGACGCTCGTGAGTCGCCCGGACCGGGTGCCGCGTTACGCCCGTCGGTCACCCGCACGGTGGCGTTCCCCGGCTCGGGGAGCGCCACCCGGCGGGTGGTTTCCCGGTGCGCGGCCGGACAGCGGCAGGGCCAGCAGCTCCGAACGGCCCGGCGTGAGGGAGCCGACCGGCTGCCAGCCCCACCGGCGGTACATCGCGTGCGCCGGGGCGGCCATCGACGCGGCCAGCACCGCGAACGGCTCGGGCCGCGCGCCGAGCAGCCGGTCGAGCAGGTCCCGGCCGAGGCCGCGCCCGCGCAGCCCCGGCCGGACGGCGAGTTCGTAGACGTAGAACACCGGGTGCCGGGCCAGCCGGGCCGGGGCGGCGGCGGTGGCCCGCGGGTGCCACCAGCCCGCCTCGCGGCCGACCCCGTAGGCGAACCCGGCCAGGACCCCGCCGTGGCGGACGGTGGTCACCGCGAACCCGGGGAGGAGCGCGTGCCGCGACACGGTCTCGCGGAACCGGGCCGTTTCGGGTTCGCCTTCCCCGTACGGCGGTTCGCGGTAGACGTCGAGGTAGAGCTCGCCGAGCTCGGCCCAGTCAGGCATCCGTGGTCTCCCGGGTCGCGGCCGGCTCCGGAACCGCCCTCAGCCCCGCGAGCACGACCACGGCCAGCATGCAGGATCCGGCCAGCACCAGCCAGGGCAGCTGCGGGCCGGCCCCCAGCAAGGCGGTGAACGTCACCGGCGCCAGGACCCGGGCCACCCCCCACAGCAGTTCCTCCAGTCCGAGGTACCGGCCGCGCAGGTGGGGTGGCGCCAGTGCGACGGTGAGCGCGCTGCTGGTCGGGGCCTGCAGCAGCTCGGCCGCGGTGAACACGGCGGTGGCGACGGTCAGCACGGCGAACACCGGCAGCGGTGCGGCGAGCGGCGCGACCGCGAACAGCAGGAAGGCGGCCGCCCACACCGCCGCCGCCACCTGCAGGGTCCGGGGCTTGCCGAAGCGTTCCACGCGCCGGGCCACGACCGTCTGCGCGAGGACCACGAGGACCGTGTTGAGGGCGAACAGCACCCCCGGCTGCCACGCTAGCAGCCGCAGCGTGTCGAGCACGTACGCGCTGAGCAGGACCGTCAAGGCCAGATCGCACAGGGCGAAGACGAACACCGTCACGAGCACCCGCCGGAACGCGCGGTCGGCGAGCACGGCCCGGTACCCCCGGCGACGCGCGACTACACGGACGGTCCGGGGTGGATCGGTCCGGGGTGGATCGGTCTGGGGTGGATCGGTTCGGGGTGGATCGGTCCGGCCACCCCGCCAGGCCGCGACCAGGGCCGCGGCGAGGAGGAAGCTGGCCGCGTTCAGCACGACGATCGTGGTGTAGCCGCCGGCGATGACGAGCGCACTGCCCGCCAGCCCCCCGAGCCCGATGCCGACGTTGCGCAGCGTCCGTTCCATCGCGTACCAGCGGGCACGCTGGCCGTCGTCGGCGACCTGGGCGACCAGCGCCCCGGACGCCGGCCAGAAGAGCCCTTCGCCCCAGAACGTCAGCGCGGCCAGCACCACCAATTGCCCCAGCGACCCGGCGAAGACGTACCCGGTGAAGGTCGCCACCCGCAGTGCGTTGGCGGCGACCACGATCCGCCGCGGGCCGAAGCGGTCCACCAGCGGGCCGGCCAACGGCCCGGCGGGCAGGGCCAGCAGCGCCGCGGCGGAGAGGGCGGCGCCGACGGCGGTCAGCGGGATCCCCTTGGCCGCGTGGAAGTACACGACGGCGAACGGGAGGAACAGGCCCGTGCCGAGCGCGTCGACTCCCTGCGCCGCGACCAGCGGCAGGCGGCCCCGGGTCCGGGGCAGCCCGAGCAGTTCGGTGACGGCCATCGGAGGCTCCTCAGGCGTGGGGGAGCGGGAAGACGTTCAGCCGCTCTTCGGGCAGGGGTTCGGCGCGCCAGCCGAGGTCGACCGCGGCGCGCCGGATCCGGCCGTCGCCCCAGTACGGGAACCCGGCCGGGAAGTTCGAGACCAGGCCCGGCACGAGCGTGTGCGCGGCGTGGAATCCGGCGGCCTCGACGTCCCGGGTGGTGAGGTCGACGCTGAGCACCTCGAACCCGCGTGCCTCAACGCGTTCCTGGTAGGCCTTGAGCCGCCGCTCGCCCAGCGCGGGCAGGCCCTCCCAGCCCCGCACCGGCAGGTTGCGCACCCACGGCGCCACCCGGGCCGCGGCTCGCGGGTCGAGGTAGATCTGCTGCTGGCACAGCAGGTCCACGACGTCGGCGAAGTCCTCGCGGTAGGAGTCGAGGTAGCGACGGTCGGCGCGGTAGGGCTTGAGGTTGCCCAGGTGCGGCAGGTCGGCCTGCATCGCGCCCAGCTCCCGTTCGTCGTCGAGGGCGAGGCAGGTGTGCTGCAGGGTGAACCCTTCGGCGAGCGCCTTCTTGGCCGCTTCGAACGCGTCGGGCCGGGTCGCGAACCCGATCGACAGCCAGCGCCGGGTCCGGTCGAACACCGCGGCGGCGACGATCGGGACGGCGAACTCGTTGTCCAGCGGGATGAGCGTGATGTCGTAGGTGTCCGCGGTGTCGGCGACCAGGGCCCGGATCTCCGCCGGGACCGGCAGCCGGCGCAGCCGGGGCGTGTTGGCCCACCAGAGCATGGTCGTGTCGCGCTCCAGCACCTCTTCGAGGCCCGAAGTGACGGCGTGCTCCACGCTGGTGCCGCCGGCGAGCCCGGCGATCAGCGGGTCGGTGAACCGGGCGCCGGTGGGCTCGGCCTCGGTCGAGACGAGACAGGCCGGCACCCAGACCGGCTCCTTGGTCGTGTGCGAAAAGCCCTCCACCCACGCGCATTCGGCGTCGGTGGTGAGTGGCGCGAACGGGAAGCCCGCGGCCCGGTACTGGCGTGGCGAGTAGAGGTTCAGGCGGCGCGGGTCGAGCGCCGGGACGCCGTCGCGGCGCAGCCGGTCGTAACTGGCGTGGCGGATCGGGCGGTCCGGCCCGAGCCAGCTGCCGCAGTAGCGTTCCACGGCCTCGCCGATCGCGGAGTCGCGGGCGAGCTCGAAGTCGTGCCAGGAAGTGCCGAACGCCTGGCGGTCGTTGGGCCAGTCGACCACCCGCCGCATGTCGGCGACGTCGACCGCGCACACCTTCAGCCGGGCGGGCATGCCCGGGGCGGCGGGCAGTTCGTGGACCGCGGTGACGATCCCCGTGCGGTCGTCGACGAGCAGGTCGGGCCGCGGTCCGTGCGCCACCACCGGCCGGGGCCGGTCGGGCACGGGCAGCACGGGCCGGGGGAGCGCGGTCAGCCGGACGGGATCGAGTTCGAGTTCTCCGGTGGTCGTCTCGGCGGGCGCACCGGCGATCCAGCGTTCGAGCTGCACGGCGAGCGCGGTGAGCAGCCAGCGGGTTTCCCCGGGCCGGAACCGCGGGCCGGGCGGGGCGCCGGCGGCCGCGAACGCGTCGAGCACGCGGGGGTCGATGGCGGCGGACCGGCGGCGGGCGAGCGCGTCGGTGAAGTCGGGGCCGGTGCCGGGGGTGACCGCGGGCCCGGCGATCCCCTGGCCGCGTTCACAGCGGAAGGGGAGGAAACGCACCCCGCGGTCCACGCAGAACGCCTCCAGCGCGGTGAGTTCGGCATACGCCGGGTGGGTGAACGCGGCGACGACGACGGTGTCCGCCGGATCCGCCGGGAGGGGGTGGCCGAGCCCGGCGAGCGGGGCGATCCGCGCGTAGCCGGACGGGGCCAGGACGTCCGCGAGCGGGCCGGTCAGTTCGGCCGCCCCGGCGAGCAGCACCGTCGTGGCGGCGAGACGCCGGGCCGCGGCCTCCTCGTCTTGCCCCGCGCGCAGGCAGCCGTCCGCCTCGAGGACGTCGAGCACCTCCGCGTAGTCGGGGTTCATCCCGGCCAGCAGTTCCTCGCGGGTGCGGGTGCCGTCGCACCGGCCGAGCCACGCCCGGAACTCCGAAACCGGGGCGGTGATGGAGAACTGGCCGCCGTTGGGCGTGATGAGCAGGCACAGCCCGGGTTCGAGGTCGTGGAGCTCGATCCCGGTCAGCTGCGGGCGCACGTCGTCATGCATGGCAAATCCCTCGGTCGAAAACGGGCCGGACATGGCCGTGCCGCGGCCCCGGGACGGGGGCCGCGGCACGCCGGCGGATCGGCCGGACTACTTGGCGGAAGCGCGGTTGTGCACGACGGCGCGGTTGTGGACCACGGCGCGGTTGTGGACGACGGCGCGGTTGTGGACCACGGCCCGGTTGTGGACGACGACGGCCGAGGGGCGCTCGAAGCTCGAGATCATGGTTCCTCCTGAAGGGTGTGGAGTGTTTCCCGGTGGCGCCACCGGGTCGGGGTGACGTGAACAAATATGCGATCCGGGTGTGCACCGTGACGTCTTCTGGAATGCGGTGCGCACCCCCGGGTCCATGCGTTCGTCATGGCCGGTGGGGGAAGAGTTCACGGGCCGCGACGGCAAAAGGCCTCCCCGCCGGTGGGGCCGGCGGGGAGGCCTTCTGTCGCTCGGGTGCCCGTCAGGGCGAGCCGGTCACGCCCGGCAGGTGCGGCCGCGGTTCACGCAGTTGACCAGCCCGTTCATGATCCGCTGCGACATCACGTTGGCGAAGTCGTCGTGGTCGGAACCGGGGTTGTGCTTCTCCTGCGGGAAAGCGTCCACTTTGTACTGCTTCTTGACCTGGATGTCGTGCGGGATGTCGTAGGTGAGCGAGATCTGCAGCTGCGGCACGGCCTTGAAGCCCTTGGCGCACCGGCCGGACTGGTCCGGGAACACGATGTGCGTGCGGTGGTTGGCGCTGTCGGTGTTCTTGCCGTCCCAGCAGCTCGGGAACGTGTGGATCCGCTTGACCTTGCTGTTCGGCGGGCAGATCGGGTACTTGTCGGTGACCCGGTTCTCGAAGCCGGTGCACGTCCAGCTCGCCCTGGCGTTCGCGGGCCCGTTGGTCGAGACCTTCGCGTCGCCGTAGAGCACGCGCAGGAAGCGCGGCATCGCCACGACCTTCCCGACCGGGCTGCCGCGGAAGGTGATCTGCACCCGCTGCGGGCGCAGGATCTTGCCGTCGTTGCCCGGCAGCTCGTTGTTCTCGTCCTGCCCGGGCAGCGCGCTCCCGGCCGTGGTGGACGGCGGCGGCGTCGGCGTTCCGGTGTCCTTGCCCGGCTTCGTCGCGCACGGCGCGAGACCGCCGAGGTCGCCCGGCTTCGGCGCGAACCGGCCGATCGCGGTGGCGATCCGGTCGATGATCGCGGCCCGCCGGTCCTTGAGCGGGTTCAGGATCGCGTTGCGCACGAAGTCCGGGCCGCCCTGGCCCTGGGTCGCGGCGATGCGCTGGTTGGCCTCGTCGGCCTGGCCGTCGAGCTGGTCGAGGTTGCTGTCGACCTCGGCCATGGCCTGGTCGGGGATGTCGGTGAGCTTGCTCGCCACGTCCGGGCAGGCGACCTGGACCGTCTTCGCTTCGCGGTCGGCCTGCGCCCGGTCGCCGTCGGGCACCTTGGCGGGCTCGTTCTTCTCCTCCTCGCCGGTGTCGATGCGGACCACGGGCCAGAAGTAGGCGGACTTGTCGCCGTTGCGGCAGGTGGTCCCGGCCTTGAGCAGGCTCTTGTTGTTCGAGTCGGCGTTCGTCGACAGGTTGCCGACGTAGTCGTGCAGGTGCTGGGCGCCGTTGCGGACACCCGGCTGGGCGATGAAGTTGTCCGGGTTGAAGTGCTGGTTTTCGTTGCGGCCGCAGTCGACGGTGAACGTGCCCGTCGACGCGCCGGTGACCGGGCGCGGGTCGAACTGGTTCGGCGCCACCTTCAGGATGTCGACGAAGAAGGCGGGGTTCGCTTCGTCGGCGCTGGCTTCACCGGTGTGGCCGGTGGTCGTCGCGACGACGATGCCGCCGACGGCGATCGCGAGGGCGACGCCGCCGGTCGCGATCTTCGTCCGGCGGGAAAGGCGATGCCGTCCTTGGGTGCGGGACATGGGTGGATCCTCCGGTGTCGGGCTGGCGGGAACGCGCGACACTGAGCGGAACGAGCCCAGGCTCGTCCCGAACAGGCGGGGTTCGGTCACGGGTTCGGTGAGAATGTCGGCACGGAAGCGATATCCGGCTGGTCCACTGACCCGACATCAGTGGTTGCGCGCCCACCTGCCCGTGGCCGCGCCGTCAACCGGCTGGTTATCGTTCCGTTATGGACGCTACACGGGCGCTTGACACCGGGCAAGAAGTTCTTTTCGACCGTTACCTTGCGTCAGGCCGGGTTGGCGTTTCCGTAGTGAAAGGCGCCTTTGACCTGGGGATTGGCCTCTCCGGGCCGGGTCGCGGAAAAAAGTTTGAACCGAACTGAACCGGCAGCCGTATCCCCGGGTGAGACCAGTCGAATGCCCGCAATGCGGAGCCATGGGGAATTGCCGTGAAATGCGGGGAATGGGGACCCGGTTCGCCATTGTGCGCCGGATGCGTCAGGACGTCCCGTCGTGGTCGAGCAGGCTGCGTCGCAGGGTGGCGAGAGCGCGGTGCTGGGCGACCCGGACCGCACCGGCACTGCCGAGGCCGACCGCGATGGCCGTCTCCTCCGCCGTCATGCCCAGGATGATGCGCAGCACCAGGATTTCGCGCTGGCGCGGCGGCAGCGTGTCGAGCAGCCCGGACGACCAGTCGAGGGCCGCCGACCGCTCGGCTTCCTCGCCCGTCGGGTCGCCGGACTCCCGGCCGCCCGCGCGGCCGGCCGGCGGTTCGGCGACCGGGCTGGTGCGGTCGCGCGCCCGGCGCCGGTGGAAGTCCGAAACCTTGTGCGCGGCGATGCCGAAGACGAACGGCAGGAAGCCGCCGGGCTCGTGGCGGTAGCCCGGGAGGGCGCGGACGATCGCGAGCAGCACCTCCTGGGCGCAGTCCTCGGCGTCCGATGAACCGTCCTGCCAGCCGCGCAGCCGGCCCAGGCAGTAGCGGAACACGACCGGCCGCAACGCGCGCAGCAGCCCGGCCACCGCGGCGCGGTTGCCCTGCACCGCCGACCGGACGAGCGCCGGGTCGAGGGAGAACGTCGCCGTGGGGCGGGCACCCTCGGCGGAGTGCGGCGGCATCTCGGCCCTCACTCCCACTTTCGTGAAGATCGCAACGGACCGTCACGACGCTAGGTGACTGCGCGTGGCCGCCGCACCGGCCGGGCGGCCGTCCCGATCCGGGTCTTCCGGCCCTGGTCCACCGCGTCTCGATGTGCGTGTCCCGATGTCCGTGTCCCGAGTGCGTGTCCCGAGTGCGTGTCCCGGCCGCCGGGGACGGCCGGGCCGAACGGCCCTACCGGCGGACCGGCCGCGCCGATCACGCTGGTGGCCGGGATTCCACGGGAGAAAACACAGGGACGCGATGGTGGACGACGTGGGCTTCGGGCTGCTGCTGGACCGGCAGCAGTGCCTCGCCTTGCTCCGGACGGCGAGCCTCGGCCGGGTGATCTACACCCACCGGGCCATGCCGGCGGTGCGGCCGGTGCGCTTCACGGTCGTCGACGACGCCGTGGTGTTCGCCGTCCCGCCCGGGAGTCCCCTGTACGCGGGCGCGCGCGACGCCGTCGTCGCGTTCGAAGCCGACGAGTTCGCCGCGGACACCGGGGCCGGCTGGTACGTCAGCCTGCTGGGCCGCGCCACCGAGTCTGGGGCGGTCGACCTCGGCGAACTCACCTGCCCGTGCCCGGTGCCCGCCCGGCCGGGTCACCGCTTCCTGCGCGTCCCCGCCGAGACCATCAGCGGCCACCGCCTCGCCTGCCACGCGGAGTGATCCGGCGATCGCCGTAACGGACGCGCCGTCGCCATCGACCCACCGGATGGACGAACCGGATTGGGCCGACACGGGCAGTGACCTGTGGGACCCTTGACGGCCCGGGGCAGGCCCGGGATTCCACCGGGAGCCAGCGGGGTCGACGGGACGTGGCGGACGAAATCAGCATGCCGGCGATCCTGGCCGCGGTCGGCGGCATCGCCCGCGAGCTGGAGGTGCCGGCGCTGCTGGACCGCGCGGTGACGGCGACGTGCCGGCTGCTCGGCGCGCGGCGCGGCCGGCTGCGGCTGACCGACGGCGGCACGGCCGAGTACGGGCACGGGGCGCTGGGCGCCGGAGCGGTCGAGCTGGAGGTCCGCGCGGGAACGCAGACGTTCGGGACCCTCACCGTGGAACCCGGCGGGGAGTTCGGCCGCCGGGAGCGCGAGGTGCTCGGCGCGCTCGCCGCGGCCACCGGGATGGCCGTGGAAAAGGCCCTGCTCGTCGACCAGATGCGCCGCCGGGAACGCTGGCTCGAAGCCTCGTACGACGTCACCCGCGCCTTGCTCTCGGCGCAGGACCTGCGGGCCACGCTGCGGCTGGTCGCCGAACGCGCCCGCGTCGTCGCCGGCGGGACGGCCGGCGCGATCGCGCGGCCCGACGGGCCCGGCCGGCTGGTGTTCGACGTCGTCGAGCCGCCGGGCGAGGACGCCGACCGGCTGACCGGCATGACCGTGCCGGCCGAGGGCACGGCCACCGGCATGGCCTTCACCACCCGGCGTCCGGTCGTGGTGCGCGACTACGGCGAACACGTGCAGGAGCAGCAGCGCCACCACCGCGGGCCGATACCGGCGATGGTCAAGGACCTCGACTCGGCGATCTCGGTGCCGCTGATCGTCGGCGAGGAGACCCTCGGGGTCCTGGTGGTGGCGAAGTTCCGCGACCGCTCGCCGTTCACCGACTCCGACGTCCAGCTGGCCGAGACCTTCGCCGGCCACGCCGCGCTGGCCGTCGAGTTCTCCCGGGCGCAGGACGCGCGCCAGCAGCTGGCGGTGTTCTCCGACCGCGACCGGATCGCCCGCGACCTGCACGACCTGGTGATCCAGCGGCTGTTCGCCACCGGGCTCGGGCTGGAGGGGGTGAGCAGGCTGATCGCCGACGCCGGCGTCGCCACGCGCGTGGCCGGGTTCGCCCAGGACCTCGACGGCACGATCCGCGAGATCCGCAACAGCATCTTCTCTCTCCAGGCGCCCGCGCAGGCGCAGGGCAGCCTTCGCGCGGAGCTGCTGCGGGTGGCCGTGGACGCCCGGGACGCGCTCGGCTTCGAGCCGCGCGTCGGCTTCGACGGGCCATTGGACGCCGCGGTGCCGGATGCGGTCCGCTCCGACCTGATCGCGTCGCTGCGGGAAGCGCTGACGAACGTCGCCCGCCACGCCGGGGCGAAGTCGTTGTCCGTCGAGGTCACCGTGGACCGGCTCGGCCGGCGGCTGACGCTCGTGGTGCGCGACGACGGGATCGGCCCGCCCCCGGAGGCGGGCCGGATCAGCGGCCTGGCCAACCTCGCTTCGCGGGCGGCCCGGTGGGGCGGCCACTGCGTGCTGGCGGCGGGCGAGGACGGCGGGGCGCGGCTGGAATGGACGGCGGAGCTGCCGGCGCTGACCGGCGAGCAGGGGAGTGGACGATGACGATCGCGGTGTTCCTGCTGGACGACCACGAGCTGGTCCGGACGGGGCTGAAGACCGTTTTCGAGCCCGAGGCCGACATCGAGGTGGTCGGGGAGGCGGGCACGGCGGCCGAGGCGCTGGTGCGGATCCCGCAGTCCCGCCCGGACGTCGCCGTCCTCGACGTCCGGCTGCCCGACGGCGAAGGCGTGGCGGTGTGCCGGGAGATCCGGTCCACGGTGGACCCGCCGCCCGGCTGCCTGATGCTGACGTCCTATTCGGACGACGAAGCGCTGTTCGGCGCGATCATGGCGGGCGCGGCCGGGTACATGCTCAAGCAGGTCTCCGGCCGGTCGCTCGTCGAGGCCGTCCGCACGGTCGCCGCCGGCGGCTCGCTGCTGGACGCCACGCTCACCGCGTCGGTGATGAACAAGCTGCGCGGTGAGGACGTCGCGGCCGCCGACCCGCGGTACGAGCAGCTGAGCCCGCAGGAGCGGCGGGTGCTGGACCTCGTCGCGGAGGGACTGACCAACCGGCAGATCGCCGAGCGGCTGTTCCTGGCCGAAAAGACGGTGAAGAACTACGTCTCGTCGGTGCTGCACAAGCTCGGCGTCGAGCGGCGCACGTCGGCCGCGGTGTACATGTCCCAGCGGCGCGCCGAACCGGGCCGATCGGGCTGACTTCCCGCCTGTTCGGACGAAACCGGTGGGTCGTCCGATGTATCCCGCCGCCGATGCAGTACACCTGTCGGGTGACGCACGAAGTGTGTGCGCGACAGAGGGGACGACATGGCGGGGTTGTCGGGCGGGGACTACGTCACGCGGCAGATCCGGGCACTCGCGGACGCGGTGCGCCGCGAGGGGCCGGGCGGCGTCGGGACGCACAGCTTCCAGCTGGCGGAGCACTTGGCGGCGGAGGGAGGCGTCCACCGCGGCGACATCATGACGGCGACGGCGACGCTCCTGGCGATGACGGCGTGGTGCGACGGCGAGGCGGAGGCGGCCCGCCGCTTCGCCGAACGCGCGGGCGAGCACGACGAGGAGTCCCGGGAGCTGGTGACGCACCTGCTCCGCCTGGAGGCGGGAGTGGACCGTGGCTGGCTCCCGCAGGAGCAGGTCGAGGCGCTGCTGGAGTACGCCCGCCGAGAGCGCCGGGGCGACCTGGCGACGAAGGTGCGGGCGCTCGTGGGCGCCCGGCGCGGGCGGCACCGGCGGGACGATTAGGACGGTCCACGGGGACGCAGCCGGCTGCGTCCCCGTGGACCGGCGTTCGGAGGACGCTAGTCCGTGAGCGGCCGGGCCGGGTCGGCGAGCCGGTCCGGGTCCACCGTGCGTCCACTGAGGATCAGTTCGCGCACCGCGTCGAGGCCGTCGTCCCACTTGTTCACGTGCAGGCCCGCGACCACCCGGCCGCCGGTCAGCCAGAACGCGTGGAACGCCTCGGCGTCGCCGCGGGTGACGACGCGGTCGTACCCGCCCGGCGGGAACCAGCCCGTGAACTCCATGCCCACGTCGTACTGGTCGGAGAAGAAGTACGGCAGGTCGTCGTGGACCACCTCGTGGCCGAGCATCGCGCGGGCCGCCGCCGGGCCGCCGTTCGTCGCCGCCGCCCAGTGCTCCACGCGGATCCGGCGGCCGTAGCGCTCCTGCCACACGCTCGCCACGTCGCCCGCGGCGAAGACGTCCGGGTCCTCGGTGCGCAGGCCCGCGTCCACGACGACCCCGTCGTCGACGGCCAGGCCCGCGTCGGCGGCCAGCTGCGTCTCCGGCCGGGCGCCGATGCCGACGACGACCACGTCGGCCGGGATCTCGCCGCCGTCGTCGGTCCGCACCGCCGAAACCGCGGAATCGCCCGCGAACCCGATCACGCCGGTGCCGAACCGCAGTTCGACGCCGTGCCGGCGGTGCAGGTCGGCGAAGAACCCGCCGAGCTCCGGCCCGAGGGTGGCGTGCAGCGGAGCGGGTGCCGGCTCGACGATCGTCACCGGGCAGCCGTGGTGCCGCGCGGCCGCGGCGGTCTCCAGGCCGATCCAGCCGGCCCCGGCCACGACGACCCGGCCGCCGGCGGCCAGCGCGTCGCGCAGCCGGTCCGCGTGCGCGAGCCGGCGCAGGTAGTGGACGCCGTCGAGGTCGTTGCCGGGCACCCGCAGCCGCCGCGGGGACGCCCCGGTCGCCAGCAGCAGTTTCGTGTAGCCGAGGCGCTCGCCGCCGGCCAGTTCGACCTCGTGCGCCGCCCGGTCGAGCGCCGTGACGCGCCGGCCGGTCAGCACCTCGATGCCCTTGTCGGCGTACCACTTCTCGTCGTGGACGAACACCGACGCGCGCTCGTCCTGGCCGAGCAGGTAGCCCTTCGACAGCGGCGGCCGCTCGTAGGGCAGGTCCGGTTCGGCGCCGGCGATGACGATCCGCCCGCCGAACCCCTCGGCGCGCAGGGTCTCCGCGGCTTTGGCGGCGGTCAGCCCGCCGCCGGCGACGACGAACGTGTCCATCAGGCGCTCACTCCGGTGAGCGCGAAGAACTCCTGCCGCGTCTTGGGTTCCTCGCGCAGCAGGCCGTGCAGCGACGACGTCACGGTCAGCGCGCCGCTCGCCCGCACCCCGCGCAGGGACATGCACAGGTGCTCGGCCTCGATCACCACGCCGACGCCCTTGGGTGCCAGGTGCTCCTGCAGCCAGTCCGCGACCTGCTTGGTCAGCCGCTCCTGCACCTGCAGGTCGCGCGCGAACATCTCGACGACGCGGGCGAGCTTCGACAGGCCGAGGATCCGCTCGCCGGGCAGGTAGCCGACGTGCGCGACGCCGCGGAAGGGCAGCAGGTGGTGCTCGCACAGCGACTGCACGGGGATGCTCTTCGCCAGCACGAGCTCGTCGTAGCCCTCGTCGTTGGGGAACGTCGTGAGCTGGAAGTCGCGCGGCTGGAGCATTTCCGCGTAGGCGTGGGCCACCCGGCGCGGCGTGTCGCCGAGGTGCTCCGACGACGGGTCCTTCCCGAGGGCCCGCAGCAGGTCGGCGACCGCGCGCTCGGCCGCGCGCAGGTCGACGGCGTCGCGGGTGTGGACGACACCGAGGTGCCGCAGCGGGACCGGGGCGCTGACGGGTTCGACGCTCACGAGGTGCCTCCTTCTAAAATCAAGTTGAGCTGACGCTAGAAGGCGCGAGGGGTTTTCGTCAACAGTGATTTGTCTTAGAGTGCGATGATGCAGGAATCGCAAGCGGTGGCCGCGGTCGCGGCGTTGGACGAGCCGACCCGCCGCCGGTTGTACGAGTACGTGGTCCGCTGTCCCGAGCCGGTCAGCCGCGACGACGTCGCCGAGGCCCTCGGCGTGGCCCGGGCGACGGTCGCGTTCCACCTCGACCGGCTGGTGGAGGAGCGGCTGCTGGCCGTGGGCCACGAGCGCCGGACCGGCCGCAGCGGGCCCGGCGCGGGCCGGCCGGCGAAGCTGTACCGCCGGTCGGACCGGCAGGTGAGCGTGTCCCTGCCCGAACGCCAGTACGAGCTGGCGGGCGGGCTGCTGGCGGCCGCGGTGGAGGAGGCCGACGAAACCGGCGGTGCACCGCGCGAGATCCTGGCCCGCCGCGCCCGCGAGCGCGGCGCGGAACTCGCCGCGGACGCGCCCGACATCGTGGGAACGCTTGAACGGAACGGCTTCGAGCCCCGCCTCGAGGACGGCGAGGTGCTGCTGGCGAACTGCCCGTTCCACCGGCTGGCCCAGGCCCACACGCGGCTGGTGTGCGAAATGAACCTGGGCCTGGTCGAGGGCATGCTCGAGAAGGTGGGCGGCGGCCTGCGGGCCCGGCTGGACCCGCACCCGGGCTTCTGCTGCGTACGCGTCGCCCGAGACTGAGCCCGACCGCCGGCCCCAAGCGCCCCAAGGCCACATTGGGGCGCTTGAGACTGGAGGGCTACTTCGGCGGGACTTCACCAAGGCGTCCGGTCACCGCCGTCCTGATCGCGCTCGCGCCCAGTTCCGTGCCCGGCTTCAGCCACGGCTGCTCCGGCTCCGAGCCCGCGATCGTGCGCTCGCCGATGAACCCGCCCGTCACCGGGTCGATGATCAGCTGCCGGATCTCGTGCCGGTCGTCCAGGCCGAGCGCGACACCCGTGCGGCCGTCGAGGTTCGTCGAAGCCGCCAGCACCTTGATGCCCGGGATCTTCGCCAGGGCCCGGTACCACTGCGCCCGCAGCTTGGCCGGCATCTGGCCCGCGCGGAGGATTTCGGTGCCGAAGTGGAACATCACCGACGGCGTCGAGCCGCGGGCCTTCGTCAGCTGCTGCAGCTTCGCGTACAGCGCCGCCGGGTCCGGCGGCAGGGCCGCGTAGAACGCCGGGCTGTCCCAGTCGGCCGGGTCGCCGCACTTCTTCGGCGGCTTGGCCTTCGGGAAGAAGTCGCCGCAGCGGCCCTGCCACCGGCCCTGGTCGGTGTCCGTGATCTCCGGCTCGGGGGCCTGCTCCCGCGGCACCGACCCGCCGAGGAACTTCCCGGTGTTCAGGATCTTGCGCGTCTCCTGCCAGACGTCGTGCTCGTCCGCCGGGATCCAGCGGTCGACCTCCTGCTCCCACAGGTAGGTGTAGCCGGTGCTGTCCCCGGTCTGGACGCCGCGCTGCACCCACGTGTGCTCGGCGATGTACCGGAACTGCCCCGGCCCGACGGGCTGGTCGGCCGCGCCGACGGTCAGGTCCGCGGCCCGGGTCAGCACCTGCACCGCCGACATCAGCCGGACGTCGGGCGCCGCCGACGTCGGGACCGGGGCGGGCGCCGGCGGTCCGGCGGCCGGGCCGGGCGCCGGCGCCGGCGGGCGCTGCTGGGCGACGACCGTCACCGCCACCGCCGTCACACCCGCCACGGCGGCCGCGACCGGCAGCGCGAACCGGCGCGCGCGCTTCGGGCGCAGGGGGAGCACCGTGCCGGCGTCGAGTTCGGCCAGCAGCCGGGCGCGGGCCGCGGACAGGTCGGCCGGGGCGGTGCGGGCGTCGCGGTGGAGCAGCTCGAGGGTTTCGTCGAGCTCGTTCATGACTGGTTCTCCTCGGTGGGGACGAGCTGGGCCTGGAGGCGGTGGCGCACGCGGTGCAGGCGCGAGCGCACCGTGCTCGCGGGCACGCCGAGCGCCTCGGCCACTTCGGCCGGTTCGAGACCGGCCCAGGACGTGAGCAGCAGGACGTCGCGGTCCTGTTCGGACAGTGCGGCGAGCCCGGCCGCGAGCACGCGCCGCCGCGCCGCCGCGTCGACCCGGCCCGCGACCGCCGTGTCGTGGTTTTCGGCCGGGCGGTCCTCGGCACCGGCTTTGGCGGTCAGCTGGAACCCGCGCACCTCCTGGCGCACGTGGTTGCGCAGCAGGTTGGTGGCGATGCCGTAGAGCCAGCCGCGGATCGGGGCCTGCTCGGGGTCGTAGCTCGCCCGTCTTCGCAGCGCGACGACGAACGTCTCCGCCACGAGGTCGTCGGCGACGTGCACGCCCACCCGCCCCGCGAGGTACCCGCGCAGGGGAGGGGCGTACTCGTCGAAGAGCCGCGCGAAGATCTCCTTCGGATCCCGTGCGGCGAGGTCGGGCCGGTCCAGCCGTTCGACGATTCTGGTCACGGTACTGGTTGTCGTGGTCCGCTGCCCGCGTCCCCGCTCGGGCGGCCGGATGAGACGCACGCCACATTCCCCGAACAGCCGGCCCCCGTACGGACAACAGCGGGTATGCACAGGGCAACCGCGCTGCTGGTCGCCGGGACCTGCGCCGCCGCCGTGGCGGCGACGCTGGTGGTGGCCGCGGCGGTGCGGCCACCGAGCCCGCCCGGACCACAGGGCCCCGCCGGGCCGGCGCCGACCACGAGCGTGGCGACGACGGCGACCTCGGCCCCGTCGGAACGACCCCGGGCGACTCGTCTCCGCGGCGGCACTGAGCCGGTCCCGCGATCGCCACCGCACCGGTCGGCTCGCCTGTTACCGGGCCCGCGGCCGAGTCCGGCCACGGGAGCGACACCGCGGCCAACCTCCTGCGTAACCCCTGGCACGTCCGCGGCGCCCGGATCGTCACCGCACGCCGCAGGCACGTCGCCAGCTGAGCCGGAAACCCGGGTACACCCCCACGCCACCGGCCCGCGCGCGGCGGCCGGTACGCCGTGGCCGTGTCGGTCCGCGAGGTGCGCGCCGTAGGCCGGGGGCGGCTTGTGGCGGCCGCTATGCCGAGGCCGTGTCGGTTCGCGAGGTGCGCGTCGTAGGCCGGGGGCGGCTTGTGGCGGCCGCTATGCCGAGGCCGTGTCGGTTCGCGAGGTGCGCGTCGTAGGCCGGGGGCGGCTTGTGGCGGCCGCTACGCCGCTGCCGTGCCGGTCCGCGAGGTGCGCGTCGTAGGCCGGTGGACCGGCTTGCGGCGGCCCATACGCCGCGACCGTGCCGATCCGCGAGGTGCGCGCCGTGAGCCGGGGGTCGGCTTGCGGTGGCCGCGACGCCGTGGCCGCGCCGGTCCGCGGCGTGAGCCGGGTGGGCGTCGGCTTGTGGCGGCCGCCACGCCGGAACCGGCCCGCCGGGTGTCGCCGCGGGCCGGGTGAAGGCACCCAGTGCGTCGCCGCAGTCCTGAAAGCGCCTTCTGATCCGCTCGGCCGGGCCGGACGCGGCGCGGGACGTCCGGAAAGCGCCGGTTCGGCGGTACCGTTCCGGGGGTGAGACGGTACGACGTGGAGGGGGCCAGGGTGGTGGACCGGGCGAAGCCGGGGGAGCAGACGAGGACCTCTCCGCCGGCGCCGCGGCAGCCGAGCCTGGCCGACGTCGCCGGCATGGCGGGTGTCTCGCACATGACCGTTTCGCGCGTGGTCAACGAGAGCGGGCCGGTGCGGCCGGAAACCCGCGAGCGGGTGCTCGCCGCCGTGCAGAAGCTGGGGTACCGGCCCAACACCGCCGCGCGGGCGCTCGTCACCGGCCGGTCCGGCACGCTCGGGGTCGTCGCGCTCGAGTCCAACCTCTACGGGCCCGCGAGCACCCTCTACGGCATCGAGAACGCCGCCCGCGAGGCCGGCTACGGCGTGGCGATCTGCAGCGTGACGCGGCCGGGCCGGACGTCGATCGGCGACGCCGTGGAGAGCCTGCGGCGGCAGGCGGTGGAGGGGATCGTCGTGATCGCCCCGCACGTCACGGCCGGCCGCGCGCTCGATGCGGCGCCTTCGGACATCCCCCTGGTCGCGGTGGGCGGCGGCGATGCGGCCCCGGTACCGGTGATCTCGGTCGACCAGTACGACGGCGCCCGCCGCGCCACCGAGCACCTGCTGTCCCTCGGCCACCGGACGGTCTGGCACCTGGCCGGGCCGGAAGACTGGCTGGAGGCCCGCGACCGGGAGCGGGGCTGGCGCGAAACCCTGGAGGGCCGCGGGCTGCGCGTGCCGGCGGTCGTGCGCGGCGACTGGAGCCCGCGGTCGGGGTACGAGGCGGGCCGGGCGCTGGTGGGCAAGCGCGGGCTCAAGGCGGTGTTTTCGGCCAACGACCAGATGGCGCTGGGCCTGCTGCGCGCGTTCACCGAGGCGGGCATCCGGGTGCCGGAGGACGTGCACGTGGCGGGATTCGACGACGTGCCGGAAGCCGAGTACTTCACGCCCCCGCTGACGACGGTCCGCCAGGACTTCATCGAGGTCGGCCGGCGCACGTTCGGGCTCCTGGAAGAGCGCATGGCGGGCGGGGACGCCCGGGCCCGGCACCTGGTGGCGGCGGAACTGGTGATCCGGGAGAGCACCCGTCCCCGCTGACGCGGTGCCTGTCCCGTCGTTGACAAAAGCCGCAGCGAATGGGGCAGCGGAGGACATTTCCCGCAGATGTTAGCGCTAACAATACCTCGGCACTGATCCATCTTGGTGTTGTATCTTGACGACTTCTGTGCGGTCGACAAAGGTTCGTGTTCGATTGTGGTCCCCGCCGCTTCAGGAGGCCCCCGCATGCGCTCCCGCCGCCGTCGCCGGACGCTGTTCACCGTCCTGCTTTCCGCCCTGTTCGCCCTCGCCGGGGTCGCCGTCCCGCAGGCCGCCTCCGCGTCGCCGGCGCCGCCGCCGCGCGCGACGCACAGCGTCACCTACGACGGCTACTCGTTCCTGGTCGACGGGAAGCGGACCTACCTGTGGTCCGGAGAGTTCCACTCCTACCGGCTGCCGAGCCCCGACCTGTGGCTCGACATCTTCCAGAAGATGAAGGCCGCCGGCTTCAACGCGACCTCGCTGTACTTCGACTGGGGCTACCACTCGCCGCGGCAGGGCGTCTACGACTTCAGCGGCGTGCGGGACCTCGACAAGCTCCTCGACGCGGCGCAGCAGGCCGGGCTCTACGTGATCGCGCGGCCCGGCCCGTACATCAACGCCGAGGTCGACGGCGGCGGCTTCCCGACCTGGCTGTCGACCACGCCCGGCCACACCCGCAGCGCCGACCCGGTCTACCTGAAGTACTCCGACGAGTGGCAGACGCAGATCGACCGGATCATCGCGCGCCACCAGCTCACGAACGGCACCGGCAGCGTGCTGGCCTACCAGGTCGAAAACGAGTACTACAACGGCAACGCCGACGGCCGCGCCTACATGCAGCACCTGGAGGACAAGGCCCGCGCCGACGGCATCACCGTCCCGCTGGTCGGCAACAACAACGGCACCTTCAACGCCGGTGCCGCCGCCCTCGACGTCGACGCCGCCGACTCCTACCCTCAGGGCTTCGACTGCTCGAACCCCACGCGCTGGAACGGCGTGCCGGACATCAGCTACGACCACGTCCCCGGCAAGCCGCTGATCACCGCGGAGTTCCAGGGCGGCGCCTTCGACCCGTGGGGCGGCCCCGGCTACGACAAGTGCGCCCAGCTGATCAACGACCAGTTCGCGAACGTCTTCTACAAGCAGAACATCGCCGTCGGCGCCACCGGCCAGAGCTTCTACATGCTGCACGGCGGCACGTCCTGGGGCTGGAGCGCGATCCCGCAGAACTACACCTCCTACGACTACGGCGCGGCGATCACCGAAGGCCGCCAGTTCGACCCGAAGTACGCCGAAGACAAGCTGATCGGTTACTTCACCCAGTCCGTCGCCCCGCTGACCAAGACCGACGGGCTCGCGGCCGCCCCGCTGACCGATCCGGCGCTCACCGACACCGCCCGGATCAACCCTGACACGCGCACGCAGTTCCACACCCTGCGCCACAGCGACTCGACGTCCACCGCGACGAACACCACGAGCGTCGCGCTCGACCTGGCCGCGCACGCCGGCTACACCTACGACGACCGCGCCGCCGAGGTCGGCTACACCGGCGCCTGGAGCCACGTCGGGCCCGAGGTGAACTACACCGGCGGGGACTACCAGCACACGGAATCCTTCTCCGACACCACCGGTGACAGCGTCAGCGTGCCCTTCACCGGTACCGGGATCCGCTGGGTGACCTCGAAGGACGGCAACCACGGCGTCGCCGACGTCTACCTCGACGACGCGAAGGTGACTTCCGTCGACCTCTACGCGGCGAGCAAGCAGAACCAGGTCACCGGCTACGAGGTCCGCGGCCTGCCCGCCGGTGCGCACACGCTGAAGATCGTCGTCTCCGGGCAGCAGAACGCCGCGGCCACCGGGTCCTTCGTCGTGGTCGACGCCGTCGACCTGCTGTCCGGCAGCGCCGACTACTACCCGGTCGTGCCGCAGCAGCCCGGCACCGGCATCACGCTGAACGGGCGGCAGTCGAAGATCCTCGTCGCCGGCTACGACCTCGGCGCCACCCGGATGCAGTACTCGACGTCGGAGATCATGACCGGTGCGGCCATCGGCGACCGGGACGTCGCGGTGCTCTACGGCGATCACGGCGGGCCGGGGGAGACCGTCCTGCGGTTCGCGAAGCAGCCGGCCGTGCAGGTCCTCGGCGGTGCGGCGACGAGCACCTGGGACGCCGCCCGCGGCGACCTGCGGCTGAACTACACCCACGACGGCCTGGCGCGTGTGCTCGTCACCGCGCCCGGCGCGCGGCCGCTGCTCCTGCTGCTGGCGGACAAGGCGACGGCGGCGACGTTCTGGCGCCAGGACACCGCGACCGGCCCGGTGCTGGTCCGCGGCACCCACCTGGTGCGGACCGCGGCCGAGCAGTACGGCGTGCTTTCGCTGACCGGCGACACCGGCACCGACGGCGCGTTCGAGGTCTTCGGCACGGCCAAGGCGGTGCTGTGGAACGGTTCCTGGGTGCCGGTCAAGCCGACGGCCGGCGGCGGCCTCGCCGGGACGGCGCCGACCGCGCAAGCCGTCACCCTGCCCGCGCTGACCGGCTGGAAGCACCAGCAGGAATCGCCGGAGAGCCGGCCCGGCTTCGACGACTCGGCGTGGCCGGTGGCGGACAAGGACACCACCAACAGCTCGACCGCACTCGGCACGAAACCGGTCCTCTTCGCCGACGACTACGGCTTCCACACCGGCAACACGTGGTACCGCGGGCACTTCACCGGTGACGGGAAGCAGACAGGGATCACCCTGGCGAGCCAGAGCGGCGGCCCGGCGGGCGCGTTCTCGGCGTGGCTCAACGGCGTCTTCCTCGGCAGCTCGACGAGTCCGCAGCACACGTTCCCGTTCCCGGCCGGTGCCCTGAAGCCGGGCGACAACGAGATCTCCGTGCTGACGGTGAACATGGGCCACGAAGAGGACTACGGCGCCAACAACGGCAACAAGGCGGCCCGCGGGCTCACCGCGGCCCGGCTGACCGGCACCCCGCTGACGTCGGTGACCTGGCGGCTGCAGGGCGTCCGCGGCGGCGAGACCGGCCTGGACCCGGTGCGCGGCCCGCTCAACACCGGCGGCCTCTACGGCGAGCGCGCGGGCTGGTCGCTGCCCGGCTTCCCCGACCGCGGCTGGACACCGGCGTCACTGCCGGCGAAGGACACCACCCCCGGTGTCTCGTGGTACCGCACGACCGCGGACCTCGACCTGCCGCGTGGCCAGGACACCTCGCTCGGGCTGACCATCACCGACGACCCGGCGCGGCAGTACCGCGCGCTGATCTTCGTCAACGGCTGGCAGCTCGGCCAGTACGTCAACTACCTCGGGCCGCAGCACAGCTTCCCGATCCCGAACGGCATCCTCAACCCGAACGGGCGCAACACGATCGCCGTCGCCGTGTGGAACCTCGACGGCAGCACCGGCGGCCTCGGCACCATCGCCTGGACGAACTACGGCAGCTACCGCTCGCCGCTCGCCGTCCGGCAGAACGCCTCGCCCGGCTACGACCCCGTGCGGTACGCGATGCCGCCGGCGCCCACGGCCGGGGTGACGCTCACCGCGCCGGACACGGCGTCGGGCGGCCAGGCGTTCACGGCGTCGGCCACGGTCGCGGTGCCCGCCGGGGCGCCGCCCGCCTTCGACGTCAAGCCGGCGCTCACCGCGCCGGCCGGGTGGACGGTCGGTGCCGCGTCGCCGGCTTCGGTCCCGCGGATCGACGGCGGGAAGTCGGCGACGTTCTCCTGGACCGTGACGCCGCCCTCCACAGTGGACACCGCGGCACTGAAGGTCGCGGTGGCGTACCGGCAGGCGGGCCACGCGGGTTCGGTGACCGGGGAACGCATCGTGGGCGCGGTGCCCCCGGCGCCGCCCGCGGGACAGGTGGCGGTCAGCTCGCTGCCGTTCCTCACCGCCACGAACGGGTGGGGCCCGGTCGAACGCGATACGAGCAACGGCGAAGCTAACGCGGGCGACGGCAAGCCGATGACCATCGGCGGGGTGTCCTACGCGAAGGGACTCGGCACCCACGCGGCGAGCGACGTCCAGCTCTACCTGGCGGGCTCGTGCACCCGGCTGACGGCCTCGGTGGGCGTCGACGGCGAAACCGGCACCGGCGGCAGCGTGAGCTTCAGCGTGGCGGTGGACGGCACGACGAAGGTGACGACGCCGGTGGTCCGCGGCGGGCAGGCGGCGGTCCCGATCGACGTCGACGTCACCGGCGCCCAGGTGCTGGACCTGCTGGTGGGCGACGGCGGGGACGGCAACGGCAACGACCACGCGGACTGGGCGGTGCCGACGCTGACCTGCGTCACGCCGCCCGCGCGGTGACTGCGGGCACCGGCCGGAGGAAGGAGGTGGCGCGGGCACCCCGCCGTTCGCGCCACAGGTGGTACAGGGCGAGCCCGAAGACCGCCGAGCCGAGGACGTTCGTGGCGAAGTGCCAGTAGCCGACCTGGGCGACGTGCTCCTGGACCGCCGGACGTCTTCCGTTGTGCGCCGGAAACCGGAAAACGGTTGCGGGTCAATGGTTTTCGGCTCGGGCGAGAACGAGCCGGGCGGCTAGGGCGGCGATCACCGCGCTGGACAGAAGCGCCGTCACCAGCCGGCCCCGGCGTCCGGTCAGGACCCGGCCCAGGAGGGCGCCGCCGCCGGCGAGTGCCGCTTGCCAGCTCGCCGAGGCGGCGAACGCGGCGAGCACGAACACCGCCTGGTCGAGCGCCGGCACCGCGGTGCCGGCGCGGCCGCCGACCACCAGCGCGGTGAAGTAGACGACCGTGGCCGGGTTGACGAGCGTGATGGCCAGCAGGCTGACATACGCGCGGCCCGGGGCCAGCGGCGTCACCGGCCGCGTGGCCGGGGCGCGGTGGGAACGCAGCGCGCGCACGGCGCCGTGGACCGCGAGCACGAGCAGGACGGCCGCCGAGACCAGCCGCAGCGGGACGGCGACCGGGGCGATGACCCCGGCGATCGCCGCGCCGCCGAGCACGGCCACCAGTGCGTACACCCCGTCCGCCGTCGCGACGCCGAGGGCCGCGGCCAGCCCGGTCCGCAGCGACGTGCGGGCGGTGAGGGCCACCAGGTACGTCCCCACGGCGCCGACCGGGATCGCGATGCCGTAGCCGGCGACCAGGCCGGCGAGCAGCGCCGCGCTCACGGGGCAGCGACGATCGACCCCCGCGGACGGCCGGGCTGCTGCTGGACCGGCGCGGTGGTCGCGGCGACGGTCGGCAGGAGCGGGGTGCGATACGTGGTCATGCGCAGATCGTGACGGCGGCGGGCGGGGGAGGCAACCGGATTTTCCAGCCGGTGGGCTCGGGCCAGCTGTGCTTGAATCGCCCCGGAGGGAGGCACGCGAGCGAGAGAGGGCTTTCACGATGCGGGTCGACCTGAGCGGCAGGACGGCACTGGTCACCGGATCCACCCAGGGCATCGGCGCGGCGATCGCGGCGGGTCTCGCGGCCGCGGGTGCGCGCGTCGCCGTCAACGGCCGGAGTGAGACCGGCGTCCACAAGGCGATCGCGCGGCTGCGCGAAGACGTGCCGGACGCGGACTTCCTGCCCGCGCCGGGCGACGTCTCCGAAGAAGCCGGCGCGGCCCAGGTCGTCGAAGAGGTGCCGGACGCCGACATCCTGGTCAACAACCTCGGCATCTTCGGCGCCCAGGAGCCCCTGGACATCACCGATGCCGACTGGCGGCACTACTTCGAGGTCAACGTCCTGGCCGCGGTGCGGCTCACCCGCGCGTACCTGCCGGGCATGACCGACCGGGGCTGGGGCCGGATCCAGTACATCGCCAGCGATTCCGCGATCGTCATCCCGGCCGAGATGATCCACTATGGAGTGTCGAAGACGGCGTTGCTCGGCGTGTCCCGCGGGTTCGCCAAGCACGCGGCGGGCACCGGCGTCACGGTCAACGCCGTGATCGCCGGCCCGACGCACACCGGCGGGGTGGAGGACTTCGTCTACGAGCTCGTCGACAGGGACCTGCCGTGGGAGCAGGCCCAGCGCGAGTTCATGAAGAAGCACCGCCCGCAGTCGCTGCTGCAGCGCCTGATCGAGCCGGAGGAGATCGCGCACCTGGTGGTGTACCTGAGTTCGCCGTTCGCCTCGGCGACGACGGGTGCGGCGGTCCGCGTGGACGGCGGGTACGTCGACGCGATCGTGCCGTGAACCGGCGCCGCCCGGCCTGACCACCCCGCCCGGCGTGCTCCGGAGCGGGCAAGACCTCCGCCGGCTTCGGGACGGAATCGGGACATTTCTGGTTCACACCTGTCGAACACCCCCGACGAACCGGCGATCTTCCCCGGACAGAGTGACCGGGGTGCGCATCCGGCGCACCCGGCACCCGGAGGAGACCGATGGCCCGTACCCGCATCCCACCCGTCGCCGGGGGGCTCGCCGCCGCTGTGGCCGTGGTGGCCGCCGCTGCCTGCTGGGTCGTCTTCCCGCCCGAGACCGCCGGGCGCGCGGTCGCCGCCCGGCCCGTTGCCGACCTGCGGCTGCCGTGGCCCGGCGAAGGGCAGGCGAGCGCCGAAGTGCAGAACCTCGGGTCGCTCGGCAGCCGGGGTGAGCGGCAGCCCGTGCCGATCGCCAGCCTCACCAAGGTCATGACCGCCTACGTCGTGCTCAAGGACCACCCCCTCGGCCCCGGCGAGGCCGGCCCGGAGATCACCGTCGACGAGCAGGCCGAGACCGAGTCCACCTCGGCCGAGGAGTCGACCGCGCCCGTGCGCGCGGGTCGCCGGTTCAGCGAACGGGACCTGCTCGCCCTCATGCTCGTCCCGTCCGGCAACAACGTCGCCCGGCTGCTCGCCCGCTGGGACGCCGGCAACCAGGACGCCTTCGTCGCGAAGATGAACCGCGAAGCCGCGGCGCTCGGCATGACCGGCACCACCTACACCGGCGCCAGCGGCGTCGAGGACTCGACGACCAGCACCGCCACCGACCAGCTGCGGCTGGCCCGCGAGGTGATGAAGCACCCCGTCATCCGTGCGATCGCCGCCACCCCGAGCCTGCGCATCGACGGCGTGCCCGGCACCGTCGTCAACACGAACACGCTGCTCGGCCGCAACGGCGTCATCGGGCTCAAGACCGGTTCGTCGACCGCCGCCGGGGGTGCCCTGATGTGGGCCGCCCGCGCGCACGACGGCGCGCTGATCCTCGGCGTCGTCCTGCACCAGAACCCGGGCGGGACGCCGGCGGCCGGGCTGCGGGCCGCGCTCGACACCAGCGAGAAGCTCATCGCCGGCATCCAGCGGGAACTGCCGGCGGCCACCCGGTGACCACCACGACCGAACGGCCCGGCAAGCACAGTACGTGGCGCCGCGGCCGCGTCATCGCCGTCTTCGCCGTCCTGACGGCGGTGCTGCTGCTCGCGCACCCGCTCGTGCCCAACCGGGTGGGCAACGCCGGCAGCCTGCTGGAGACGTTCCTGCCGTGGACCGGGCTGCTCGTCCTGCCGCTGCTCGCCGCGGCCCTGGTCCGGCGCTCGGCGTTCGCCCTCGTTTCCCTCCTCCTGCCGTCGCTGGTCTGGGGCGGGTTCTTCGGGACGAGGCTGGTGGACAAGCGGGAGCCCGGCGTCGACCTCACGGTCGTCTCGCACAACGTCAACGACGAGAACCCCGACCCGGCGGGCACCGCCCGCGCCCTCGCCGCCGCGCGCGCCCAGGTGATCGCGCTCGAGGAGCTGAAGAAGGCCGAGGTCCCGAGGTACGAAGACGCCCTCGCCGCGGCCTACCCGTACCACTCCGTCCAGGGCACCGTCGGGATCTGGAGCACCTTCCCGCTGCGGGACACGCAGCCGGTGGCGATCATGCCGTGGACCCGTGCCTTACGGTCTACTGTGGACACTCCGAAGGGCCCGGTGGCCGTCTTCGTGGCCCACCTGCCTTCGGTGCGCGTGCGCCTCGGCGCGGGGTTCACCGCGGTCGGCCGCGACGAGGCGATGAGCCTGCTGGCGGCCGCCGTCGCCGCGGAATCCGCACCGCGGACCGTCCTCGTCGGTGATTTCAACGGCACCGCCGACGACCGGGCGCTCGCGCCGATCACCGCGCGGCTGCGGAGCGCGCAGGACGAGGCGGGCGACGGCTTCGGCTTCACCTGGCCCGCGGGACTGCCCCTGGCCCGGATCGACCAGGTCTTCGTTTCCGGGGTGCGGCCGCTGGCGGCCTGGACCCTGACCGCGACCGGCAGCGATCACCTGCCGGTCGCCGCCACCGTGGCGTTCTGACACCGCGGTCCGGAGCCGTCGAAGGTGTGTGGTAGACGCCCCGGGGAACCGGCGAACATGCCGTTGAACACCGGCCCGTGCTGACGGGCGGTGAATTTCAAACGACGCTCCGCGCAGGTCGCGCCGGGAAAGGCAGCGTCAGGGGAGTGTGAAGGGCACGTGACTAGACCGTTACGCGACCCGGGGTTGACCCCGTGGGTGTTATCGCTAACACTAACTCCTCGTCGTCACCGGAACAGGTGACGCAGACCATGTCGGAGCGGACGGAAGGGGACGCCGGTGGCCGAACGACCCCGCTCCGGCGGACCCGTGAAGACGACCGCGGCCGGGACGCGCCAGCCGAGCCTGACCGACGTCGCGGGTGTGGCGGGCGTGTCCCACATGACCGTGTCCCGGGTGATCAACGGGACCGGTCCGGTGCGCCCCGAAACCCGGGCCCGGGTGCTCGCGGCGATCGAGGAACTGGGCTACCGGCCCAATTCCGCGGCCCGGGCGCTGGTCACCGGGCGGACCGGCACCCTCGGTGTCGTCGCGCTCGAGTCCAATCTGTACGGTCCGGCCAGCACGCTGTACGGCATCGAGAACGCCGCCCGGGAAGCCGGGTACGCGATCACGATCTCGAGTGTCAGCCGGCCGGGCCGGTCGTCGATCGCCGACGCGGTGGAGAACCTGCGCCGCCAGGCGGTCGAGGGTGTCATCGTGATCGCCCCGCACGTCAGTGCGGGCCGGGCCCTGGAAGCCGCCCCGGCGGACTTCCCGGTCGTCGCGGTCGGCGGCGGGGAGGCGGCGCCGGTGCCGGTCATCTCCGTCGACCAGCGCGACGGTGCCCGCCGGGCCACCGAACACCTCCTGGCGCTGGGACACCGCACGGTGTGGCACATCGCCGGCCCGGAGGACTGGCTGGAGGCCCGCGACCGCGAGCTCGGCTGGCGGGAAACCCTGGAGCGCCACGGCGTCGGGGCCCCGCGGGTGATCCGCGGCGACTGGAGCTCGCGGTCGGGCTACGAGGCGGGGCGATCCCTCGCCAAGGAAACCGATTTGGACGCCGTCTTCGCCGGCAACGACCAGATGGCACTGGGCTTGCTGCGCGCGTTCGCCGAAGCGGGCATCTCGGTGCCGCGGGACGTGCGCGTGGCGGGCTTCGACGACGTCCCCGAGGCGGCGTACTTCACGCCGCCGCTGACGACGGTGCGCCAGGACTTCATCGAAGTCGGACGGCGTACGTTCGGCCTGCTGGCCGGGCGGATGGACGGAGGCGACCGGCACGCGCGCGCCCTGGTCGTCCCCGAGTTGATCGTGCGCGAGAGCACCGGGCCGCGGTAGCGCGGCGGGCCGGCGCGGGCCGGGTGGTCCCGAGGGATTGTTAGCGCTAACAGAAGACTTTGCTCCACCGGTTTTTCCCGAAGTTCCCAACACAGGTTTTCCCACAGATCACCGTCGATCGAGGAGTGAACGTGCTGAAGAAGCGATGGGCCGCCGCCGCGGCCGCGGCGGCCGGACTGGTGCTGCTCACCGCCTGCGGGAGTGGCGGTTCGTCCGGCGGTTCGGGCGGGGCCATCACGCTCGGCTTCGCCCAGGTGGGCGCCGAGAGCGGCTGGCGGACGGCGAACACCAAGTCGATCCAGGAGTCGGCCAAGACGGCCGGGATCGAGCTCAAGTTCTCCGACGCGCAGCAGAAGCAGGAGAACCAGATCTCCGCCATCCGCTCGTACATCCAGCAGAAGGTCAAGGTCATCGCCTTCTCGCCGGTCGTCGAGTCCGGCTGGGACACCGTGCTCAAGGAGGCGAAGAACGCCAACATCCCGGTCATCCTGACCGACCGCGCCATCGACTCGCCGGACAAGTCGCTCTACAAGACCTTCCTCGGCTCCGACTTCGTCGCCGAGGGCAAGAAGGCGGGGGAGTGGCTGACCAAGGAGTTCGCGAGCGCCACCGGCCAGGTCAACATCGTCGAGCTGCAGGGCACCACGGGCTCGGCGCCGGCGAACGACCGCAAGAAGGGCTTCGGCGACGTCATCGCCGCGGACCCGAAGTACAAGATCGTCGCCTCGCAGACCGGTGAGTTCACCCGCGCCAAGGGCAAGGAGGTCATGGAGGCCTTCCTGAAGTCCCAGCCGAAGATCGACGTCCTCTACGCCCACAACGACGACATGGCCCTCGGCGCCATCGAGGCCATCGAGGCCGCGGGCAAGGTCCCGGGCAAGGACATCAAGATCGTCTCGGTCGACGGCGTCAAGGACGCGCTGACGGCGCTGGCCGACGGCAAGATCAACCACGTCGTCGAGTGCAACCCGCTCCTCGGCCCGCAGCTGATGGACCTGGTGAAGAAGGTCTCCGCCGGCGAGCAGGTGCCCGCCCGCATCGAGACCCAGGAGACCGAGTTCGACCAGGCGTCGGCCAAGGCCGCGCTGCCGCAGCGCCAGTACTGACAACCAGGTCGTGGTGGCGAGGCGGGTCCCGCCCGCCTCGCCACCACCACCTCCGCGTCCACCCCGGAGCACACCAAATGCCTGAACCGCAACCCATGGTGCGGATGAGCGGTATCCGCAAGGAGTTCCCCGGCGTCCTCGCCCTGGACGGGGTCGACTTCCGGATGTACCCCGGCGAAGTGCACGCCCTGATGGGCGAGAACGGCGCCGGCAAGTCCACCCTCATCAAGGTGCTCACCGGGGTGTACGGGGTGGACGCGGGCACCATCGAACTGGGCGGCGAGGCCGTCGCCTTCACCGGGCCCGGCGAGGCCCAGCAGGCCGGCATCAGCACGGTCTACCAGGAAGTCAACCTCTGCCCGAACCTCTCGGTTGCGGAGAACGTCTGCCTCGGCCGCGAACCCCGCCGCTTCGGCCGCATCCAGTGGGGCCCGATGCGGCGGCGGGCCGAGGAGCTGCTGGCCCGGCTGGACGTCCACGTCGACGTCTCCGCCGAGCTGTCCACCTGCTCCATCGCCGTCCAGCAGCTGGTCGCGATCGCCCGCGCGCTCGACGTCGACGCGCGGGTGCTCGTCCTCGACGAACCGACGTCCAGTTTGGACGCCGGCGAGGTCGAGCAGCTGCTGAAGGTGGTCCGGTCCCTGCGCGAAAGCGGCCTGGCCATCCTGTTCGTCTCGCACTTCATCGACCAGGTCTTCGCCATCGCCGACCGGATGACCGTGCTGCGCAACGGAAAGCTGATCGGCGAGTACCGCACCGCGGACATCACGCCGGTCGAACTGGTCACCCGGATGATCGGCAAGGAACTGCAGGTCCTCGAAGACCTGGAGGCCTCCGGCCCCAGCCGGGCCGAGGTCGCCGGCGCGCCGGTGCTGCTGGCCGCCGAAGGACTCGGCCGCAAGGGCGGGGTCGAGCCGTTCGACCTCGCCATCCACGCCGGCGAGGTCGTCGGCCTGGCCGGCCTCCTGGGCTCCGGCCGCACCGAGCTCGCGCGGCTGCTCTTCGGCGCCGACCACGCCGACAGCGGCTCGGTGCAGGTCGACGGCAAGGCCACCGCGCTGCGCACCCCGCGCGCCGGGCTCGACCACAAGATCGCGTTCCTCTCGGAGAACCGCAAGGCCGAAGGCCTGGTCGAGGAACTGACGGTCCGCGAGAACATCGTCCTGGCGCTGCAGGCCTCCCGGGGCTGGGCGCGGCCGCTGTCCCGCCGCCGCCAGGACGAAATCGCCGAGAAGTACATCAAGGCACTCGACATCCGGCCCACCAACCCCGAAGCGCTGGTGGGCAACCTCTCCGGCGGCAACCAGCAGAAGGTGCTGCTGGCCCGCTGGCTGATCACCGAACCGCGGCTGCTCATCCTCGACGAGCCCACGCGCGGCATCGACATCGGCGCCAAGACGGAGATCCAGCGGCTGGTCACCCAGCTCTCGGGCGACGGCATGGCCGTCGTGTTCATCTCCGCCGAACTCGAAGAAGTCCTGCGGCTGAGTCACCGCGTCGTGGTGCTGCGGGACCGGAAAGTCGTGGCCGAGCGGGAAAACCAGGCGCTCACCGCGGACGACGTCATGGCCACGATGGCCGAGGGGGTGCAGGCGTGAAAGGCTTGACCGGCTTGACGAAACAGCGGCTCTTCTGGCCCGTGGTGGCCCTGCTGGTGCTGCTGCTGGGCGACCTCGTCGCCAGCCCGTCGTTCTTCAAGATCGAGCTGCGCGACGGGCACCTCTACGGGAACCTCGTCGACATCCTCAAGAACGGCGCTCCGCTGATCCTCATCGCGATCGGGATGACGCTGGTCATCGCCACCCGCGGCATCGACCTCTCGGTCGGCTCCGTCGTGGCGATCAGCGGCGCGCTGGCGTGTCTCTGGGTGAGCGGCAACTCCGAGGGCGTCGGTACCACGCTCATCGCGTTCGGCCTGGCCCTCGGCCTGTCGCTGGTGCTCGGGGTGTGGAACGGCTGGCTCGTCGCGGCGCTCGGCATCCAGCCGATCATCGCGACGCTGATCCTCATGGTCGCCGGGCGCGGTATCGCCCAGCTGATCACCGACGGCCAGATCATCACCGTCAACTCCCACTCCTTCGAGTGGATCGGCAGCGGGTTCCTGCTCACCCTGCCCAGCGCGATCCTCATCGCGCTGGCGGTGTTCGTGCTGGCGTCGGTGCTCGTCCGCCGGTCCGCGCTCGGGCTGCTGGTCGAGGCCGTCGGCGGCAACCCCGAAGCCAGCCGCCTGGCCGGCCTGCGCTCGGCCCGGCTGACCTGGCTCGTCTACGTCTTCTGCGCCCTCTGCGCGGGCATCGCCGGGCTGATGATCAGCGCGAACGTGCACAGTGCCGACGGCAACCACGCCGGGCTGTTCATCGAGCTCGACGCGATCCTCGCCGTCGTCGTCGGCGGCACCCAGCTGACCGGCGGCCGGTTCTCCCTCGGCGGTTCGGTGATCGGCGCGCTGCTCATCCAGACGCTCACCACCACCGTCTACGCCCTCGGCATCCCGCCCGAGGCGATCATGCTGTTCAAGGCCATCGTCGTGCTCGCGGTGTGCCTCCTGCAGTCGCCCGCGTTCCGCCGGAAGCTCCGGCGCCGCCGGGCCAGCACACCGGGGCAGCCGGCGCCGGCGTCCGCTCCGGAGAAGGTCGAGGTCACCGCATGACCACCCTCGCCCGCGTCAAGGGCTACCGGCCGCAGCAGCGGCACCTGCCGATCCTCGCCACCATGGCGCTGCTCATCGGGGCGTACATCTTCGGGGCGTCGAGCTACGAGGCGTTCGGCTCCGGCCAGGTCATCCTGGACCTGTTCATCAACAACGCCTTCCTGCTCGTGGTCGCCGTCGGCATGACGTTCGTGATCCTCACCGGCGGCATCGACCTGTCCGTCGGCTCGGTGGTCGCGCTGTCCACGGTGATCTCCGGTGACCTGCTGCAGAAGCACGGCTGGCCGGCGTACGCGGCGATCGCCGTGGTCCTGGTGGTCGGGGCGCTGCTGGGGGCCGGGATGGGCGCGCTGATCCACTTCTTCGAGATCCAGCCGTTCATCGCGACCCTGATCGGGATGTTCTTCGCCCGCGGCCTCTGCTACACGATCACCACCGAGGCCTATTCGATCGACAACGCGACGATCGCGACCCTGGCGCAGACGCAGCTCCCGCTCGGCGGCGAACTGCACATCTCGATCAGCGTGGTGGTCGCGCTGGTGGCCGTCGCCGCCGCGGCCTACGTCCTGGCCTTCACGCGGTTCGGGCGGACGGTCTACTCGATCGGCGGCAACGCGCAGTCGGCCATGCTGATGGGGCTCAAGACCGGCCGCACCAAGATCGCGGTGTACACGATCAGCGGGTTCTGCTCGGCGCTCGGCGGGCTGCTGCTGGTGCTGTACAAGTCCTCGGGCGACCCGCTCAACGGCGTCGGCCTGGAGCTGACGGCGATCGCCGCGGTCGTCATCGGCGGCACCATCCTCACCGGCGGTTCCGGCTACGTCCTCGGCACCGTGCTGGGGATCATGGTGCTGGGCATCATCCAGACGCTGATCACCTTCGACGGCACCCTCAACTCCTGGTGGACCTCGATCATCACCGGGGCCCTCCTGTTCGTCTTCATCGTCCTGCAGCGCCTCGTCACCCGAAGGACCCGCTGACCCCCGGTCCGCCGGTCCGGTGGATCATGTGAGCGCTCACACTCAAAGGAGAGTCATGCTCCGCAGACTGCGGCGGCCGGTGGCCGTCCTCGCGGCCTTGGCGCTGTGCTCCGCCGTCCCCATCGCGGCGGCGCCGGCCGCCGCGGCCGACCCCGAGCCGGGTCTGGCGGGGCACTGGACGTTCGACGACGGCAGCGGGACGACCGCCGCCGACACCGCGGGCAGTCACCCGGCGACGCTGACCGGGGGCGCCGGCTGGGGCCCGGGCATCCGCGGCGGCGCCCTGACCACCGACGGCGCCGGCGGCTTCGCCGACGCCGGCGCGCCCGTGCTCGACACGGCCAAGAGCTTCTCGGTGAGCAGCTGGGTGAAGCTCGACAGGACGTCGGGCTACCAGACGTTCGTCAGCGTCGACGGCACCCAGGTGAGCAACTTCTTCCTGCAGTTCCGCGACGACTCGCGCCGGTTCGCCTTCACCCGCCTGGCCGGGGACGCCCCGGCCGACGGCGTCGTCGCGTCGGCGAACTTCGACCCCGTCGCCGGCCAGTGGTACCAGCTGACCGGCGTCTACGACTCGGCCGCGTCGACGCTGTCGCTGTACGTCGACGGCACCCGCCAGGCCACCGTCGCCGCGCCCACCGCGTGGGCCGGTACCGGCCACCTGGTGATCGGCCGCGGCAAGTACGGCGGCAACCCGGTGGACTTCGTCGACGGCACGATCGACGACGTCCGCGCCTACTCGGGCCGCCTGACCGCCGCCGACGCCGCCCGCCTGGCCACCGCCGGGCACTGGGGCCTGGACGAGGGCACCGGCACGACGACGGCGGACGATTCCCTCGACGCGCGCACCGGCACCCTGACCGGCGGTGCCGCCTGGGGCGAGGGGGTCGTCGGCCCGCACGGCGTCGCGCTGAACGGCACCGACGCCGCGGTCGACGTCCCCGCCCCGGTGGTCGACACCGCGCAGAGCTTCTCGGTGTCCGCGTGGGTCAAGCCCACCGCGGCCACCGGCTTCCGGACCGCCGTGAGCGTCGACGGCTCGGCGATCAGCGGCTTCTACCTCCAGCGGGCCGACGACGGCCGCTTCGCCTTCACCCGCCGCGCGGCCGACGGCGACTCGACGTCGTCCGCGGCGGTGTCGACGCTGCCCGCGCAGGCCGGCCAGTGGCAGCACGTGGCCGGCGTCTACAACCGGGCGGCGGGCACGCTTTCCCTGTACGTCAACGGAACCCTCCAGCAGAGCGTCCCGTTCACCTCGCCGTGGACCGCAGGCGGGCACCTGGAGATCGGGCGCGGCAAGTGGGCGGGCAATCCGGTGGACTGGTTCGCCGGCGGCATCGACGACGTCCGCGCCTACCCGACGCCGCTGACCGCGTCCGCCGTCGCCGCGCTGGCCGCGAGCGGCTCGTGGCACTTCGACGAGGGCACCGGCACGGTTGCCCGTGACACCTCGGCCAACGCGGCCGACGGCACGCTGAAGGGCGCCACCTGGACCGCGGGCGCGGCCGGCAAGGCCGTCCAGCTCGACGGCAAGTCCACTGTGGACATGGGCACCTCGCCCGCGTTCGACACCGGCACCGGCTCGCTCTCGCTGGCCGCCTGGTTCCGCACCACCGGGTCCGGCACCCTGGTCGACCACGGCGACGGCTATGCCCTCGGCGTGACCGGTGGCAAGCTCACCGCTCGCGTCGGCCCGATCCAGGTGACCACCGGCGGCGGCGGCCTCGCCGACGGCAACTGGCACCACGCCGCCCTCGTCCTCGACCGCGCGGCGCAGCGGCTCACCGTCTACGCCGACGGCGACGCCTCCGCGGTCACCAGCACCTGCGGTACCCCCGTCGGCACGACGCTCGACGTGTCCGCCTGCCCGGCTTCGGGCACCGCGGCGGCGCCGTTCACCGTCGGCTCCGGGTTCACCGGCGCCGTCGACGAGGTCGAGCTGCGCCGGTTCCCGCTGACCGCCGCGCAGATCGGCAGCCTGGCCGGGGCGAACCAGCTGGCCGTGGACGCCAACGTCGTCCGCGCCAACACGCGGCCGACGACCTACGGCTCGATCCTCGAAGACATCAGCCACTCGGTCGAAGGCGGGCTGTACGCCGAACTCGTCCGCAACCGCACCTTCAAGGAGGGCTACCAGCCCGGCAGCGGTGCGGGCAACACGCCGGTGCCGTACTGGTCACTGCTCGCCTCGGCGGGCGCGACCGGCACCTACTCGATCGACACGTCGAACCCGCTCAACACCGCGCTCGACCGCTCGCTGAAGCTGCACGCGGACACCGTTCCGCCCGCCGGCCGGGTGGCCGCCGCGAACGTCGGCTTCTACGGGATCGCCGCGAAGCCGTCGACCAAGTACACCGGCAGCTTCTTCGCCAAGGGCACGTGGACCGGCGGCGTCCGGGTGAGCCTGGAGAAGCCGGACGGCACGGTGCTGGCGAGCAAGGACGTCCAGCCGGTCGGGCCGGCGTGGGCGCAGCAGACGTTCGGCTTCACCACGCCGTCGACGATCACCGCCTCGACCGACAACCGGATCGTCGTCTCCCTGGTCAACAAGGGGAAGAAGGCGCTGGCCGGTGACGCCTGGTTCCAGCAGGTGTCGGTGTTCCCGCCGACCTTCAAGAACCGGCCGAACGGCGTCCGCGCGGACCTCGGCCAGAAGCTCGCGGCGATGAAGCTCGGCCTGTTCCGCGTCCCCGGCGGCAACTACCTCGAGGGCAACACCCTCGACACGCGGTTCGCGTGGAAGAACAGCATCGGGCCCCTGGAGCAGCGGCCCGGCCACCAGAACACCGCGTGGGGCTACTGGTCCACCGACGGCTTCGGCATCCTCGACTACCTGAAGCTCGCCGAGGACATCGGCGCCCAGCCCCTGCTCGCGCTGTTCGCCGGCTACACGCTCAACGGCCAGCACGTCAGCCAGGCCGACTACCCGCAGTACGTGCAAGAGGCGCTCGACGAGATCGAGTACGCCATCGGCGACAGCTCGACGACGTGGGGCGCCAAGCGGATCGCCGACGGGCACCCGGCCCCCTTCGACCTGCACTACGTCGAGGTCGGCAACGAGGACTGGTTCGACGGCTCGGGCAGCTACGCCTGGCGCTACACGGACATGTACAACGCCATCAAGGCGAAGTACCCGCAGCTGACCGTCATCGCCACCACCGGCGGCCTGCAGGGCGGTTCGGCGTCGGGCACGTCGACCGGGGTGCGCCCGGACGCCGCGGACGACCACTACTACCAGTCGCCGCAGTGGTTCACCGACAACTCGACGCGCTACGACACCGCCGACCGCAGCGGCCCGGACATCCTCGTCGGCGAGTACGGGGCCCAGGACGGCCGGCCCACCGGCACCCTGGCCGCCGCCATCGGCGAGGCCGCGTTCCTCACCGGGCTGGAACGCAACAGCGACGTCGTCATCGGCTCGATGTACGCGCCGGTGCTGGTGCAGGAGAACCAGTCCAACTGGCCGGTCAACCTGATCGGCTTCGACGCCGGGACGAGCTACGCCTCGCCGTCGTACTGGGTGCAGCAGATGTTCTCCAGCACCCTCGGCAAGCAGATCGTGACCAGCCGCCTCAACCAGGGCAGCCCCCTGCGGCAGGTGGTCAACGTGACCACGAAGAGCGGGAGGAAGACCTTCACGGTCAAGATCGTCAACCCGACTCCGCAGGTGCAGACGGCCCGGCTGGCCCTCACCGGCGTCACCGCCGTCGACGGCACCGGCACGCTGACCACGCTCACCGGCGACCCGGCGGCGCGCAACAGCCTCGCCGCACCGACCGCCATCGTGCCGCAGACCAGGGAAATCACCGGGCTGGCCGCGACGTCGAAGCTGACGCTGCCGGCCAACTCGGTGACGACGCTGGTCCTCACCGGCCGCTAGAGACCCCGGGACGCGGCGCGTTCACCGCCGCCCGCGCCGCGTCCCGGTCACCAACCAGGAGGGAAGACACCGTGGGAGAACCACTCACCGTCGGCGTCGACTTCGGCACCCTGTCGGGCCGCGCGGTGGTCGTGCGCGTGGCCGACGGGGCCGAACTCGGTTCCGGCGTCTTCGAGTACCCGCACGGGGTGCTCGACGAGACGCTGCCCGCCACGGGCCGCGCGCTGCCGCCGGACTGGGCGCTGCAGGTCCCGGCGGACTACGTCGGGGTGCTCCGCAACGCCGTACCGGCGGCACTGCGGGAAGCCGGCGTCGACGCGGCCGACGTCGTCGGCATCGCCACCGACTTCACGGCGTGCACGATGGTGCCGACGACCGCGGACGGGACGCCGCTGTGCGAACTGCCCGAGTTCGAGGGCAACCCGCACGCGTACGTGAAGCTCTGGAAGCACCACTCGGCGCAGCCGCAGGCCGTGCGGATCAACGAGCTGGCCCGCGCCCGCGGCGAGAAGTGGCTCCCGCGCTACGGCGGCCTGATCTCCTCGGAATGGGAGTTCGCCAAGGCCCTCGAGGTCTTCGAAGAGGCCCCGGACGTCTACGCCGCGATGCGGCACTGGGTCGAGGCGGCCGACTGGATCGTCTGGCAGCTCACCGGCAGCTACGTCCGCAACGCCTGCACCGCCGGCTACAAGGGCATCCTGCAGGACGGGCAGTACCCCAGCCGCGACTTCCTCCGCGAGCTCGCCCCCGGCTTCGAGTCCTTCGTGACCGACAAGCTGGAGCACCCGCTGGGCCAGCTGGGCTCCCGCGCCGGTTCGCTCTCGGCCGAGGCCGCGGCGTGGACCGGGCTGCCCGAAGGCATCGCCGTGGCCGTTGGCAACGTTGACGCGCACGTCACCGCGCCCGCCGCCCAGGCCGTCGAGCCCGGGCAGATGGTGGCGATCATGGGCACCTCGACCTGCCACGTGATGAACGGCGCCGAGCTGCACGAGGTGCCCGGCATGTGCGGCGTCGTCGAGGGCGGGATCGTGCCCGGGCTGTGGGGGTACGAGGCCGGCCAGAGCGGCGTCGGCGACATCTTCGGCTGGTTCGTCGAGCACTTCGCCGGGGCCGGCCACGACGAGCTCACCCGCCTGGCCGCCCAGCAGGAAATCGGCGAGCACGGCCTGATCGCCCTGGACTGGCACAGCGGCAACCGATCGGTGCTGGTCGACCACGAGCTGTCCGGCGTCGTCGTCGGGCAGACGCTGGCCACCCGTCCGCAGGACGTCTACCGCTCCTTGCTGGAAGCCACCGCGTTCGGCACCCGGAAGATCATCGAGACGTTCGACGCAGCCGGCGTCCCGGTCACCGAGCTGATCATCGCGGGCGGGCTGGCGAAGAACGCGCTGCTGATGCAGATCTACGCCGACGTCACCAACCTCCCGCTGTCGGTGATCAGCTCCGCCCAGGGACCCGCGCTCGGGTCGGCCATCCACGCGGCCGTCGCCGCCGGGGCCCACCCGGACATTCGCGCGGCCGCCGCCGCGATGGGCTCGGTCGAGCGCGCGGTGTACCGCCCGGTGCCCGCGCACGTCGCCGCCTACGACGAGCTGTACGCCGAATACACGCAGCTCCACGACTACTTCGGTCGTGGCGGCAACGATGTCATGCACCGGCTGGCCGCCCGCAAGCGCGCCGTCGCGAAAGGACGGTCCTGATGTCCCTGACCGGTGAAGTGCTCGACACCGTCGCCGAGCTGCGGGACACCGTGGCGAAGCTGCACGGCGAGCTGACCCGCAACGAGCTGGTCATCTGGACCGCCGGCAACGTCTCGGCGCGGGTCCCGGGCCGGGACCTGCTGGTCATCAAGCCCTCGGGCGTGTCCTACGACAACCTGTCCGCGGACACCATGGTGGTCACCGACCTGCACGGCGAGCTCGTCGAAGGCGACCTCGCGCCGTCGTCCGACACCGCCGCGCACGCCTACGTCTACCGGCACATGCCGGAGATCGGCGGCGTCGTGCACACCCACTCGACCTACGCCACGGCGTGGGCGGCCCGCGGCGAGCCGATCCCGTGCGTGCTGACGATGATCGCCGACGAGTTCGGCGGGGAGATCCCGGTCGGGCCGTTCGCCCTGATCGGCGACGACTCCATCGGCCGCGGCATCGTCGAAACGCTTCGCTCCAGCCGCTCGCCGGCGGTGCTGATGCGCAACCACGGCCCGTTCACCGTCGGCCGCACCGCGCGCGACGCGGTCAAGGCCGCGGTGATGGTCGAGGACGTGGCCCGCACCGTCCACAAGGCCTTCGAGCTCGGCACGCCCGAACCCCTCCCGCCCGAGGACGTCGACCGGCTCTACGCCCGGTACCAGAACGTCTACGGCCAGCACTGACTTAGGAGAACGATGACTTCGGCGTCGAAACCCCAGCTCTGGTTCCTCACCGGCAGCCAGGCCCTCTACGGCGAGGAGACCCTCGAGCAGGTCGCCGGCCAGTCGCTGCGCATCCAGCAACTGCTGACCGCTTCGGGTGCGCTCCCGGCCGAGATCGTCGGCAAGCCGGTGCTCACCGAGGCCGCGTCGATCCGCCGCGTGCTGCAGGAGGCCAACGCCGACGCCGCCTGCGTCGGCGTGATCGCCTGGATGCACACCTTCTCGCCCGCGAAGATGTGGATCACCGGGCTGGACGCGCTGCGCAAGCCGCTGCTGCACCTGCACACGCAGCTCAACGAGACGCTCCCGTGGTCCACCATCGACATGGACTTCATGAACCTCAACCAGGCCGCGCACGGCGACCGCGAGTTCGGGTTCATCCAGACCCGCCTCGGCGTGCCGCGCAAGACCGTGGCCGGGCACGTGTCCGACCCGGCCGTGGTCGCCCGCATCGACGCGTGGGCGCGGGCCGCCATCGGCGCCGACCACCTGCGCAACCTGCGGCTGGCCCGCTTCGGCGACAACATGCGGGACGTCGCCGTCACCGAAGGCGACAAGGTCGAGGCCGAGCTGCGGTTCGGCGTCTCGGTCAACACCTACGGCGTCAACGACCTGGTCGAACTCGTGGACGCGGTGTCGGACGTGGACGAGCTGGTGGCGGCCTACGCGGCGGACTACGACGTGGTGCCGGACCTGGCGGCCGGGGGAGCGCGGCACGAGTCGCTGCGGTACGCGGCTCGCATCGAAGCCGGCCTGCGGAAGTTCCTCACCGACGGCGGCTTCGGCGCGTTCACCACGAACTTCGAGGACCTCGGCGGCCTGCGCCAGCTGCCCGGCCTCGCGGTGCAGCGCCTGATGGCCGACGGCTACGGCTTCGGCGGCGAGGGCGACTGGAAGACTTCGGCCCTGCTCGCCGCGGTCAAGGCGATGAGCGTGGGCCGCGACCGCGGCACCTCGTTCATGGAGGACTACACCTACCACTTCGGGCCGGGCAAGCCGAAGATCCTCGGCGCGCACATGCTCGAGGTCTGCCCGAGCATCGCCGCCGCCAAGCCGTCCTGCGAAATCCACGCGCTCGGCATCGGCGGCCGCGAGGACCCGGTCCGGCTCGTGTTCGACGCCGCCCCCGGGCCCGGCGTCGTCCTCGGCCTGGTCGACCTCGGCGACCGGTTCCGGCTGGTGGCCAACGAGATCGAGGTCGTCACGCCGGACGAGCCGCTGCCGAACCTGCCGGTGGCGCGCGCGGTGTGGGAGCCCGCGCCGTCGCTGTCGACGTCCGCCGAATCCTGGATCACCGCGGGCGGACCGCACCACACCGTGCTCACCCAGGCGGTGGGCACGGAGACCCTTCGCGACTTCGCGAACCTGCTCGGCGTCGAACTGCTGGTCATCGACAAGGACACGACCCCGCACGACTTCGCCGACCGCATCCGCTGGAACCAGGCCTACCACCGGCTCGCTCAGGGTTTCTGACCGGGCACTTTCACGTGAAAGTGCGCGGTTGTTGAGAAAGGAAGAAGGAACGATGAAGTTCACCAGAGGAATCGCGGCCCTCGCCGCCGCGGGGCTCGCGCTCACGCTGTCGGCGTGCGGGTCGAGCCAGAAGACCGCGGACCAGACGGCCGCGCCCGGCGCCGGCGCCGAAGGCAGCCTCGTCGGCGTCACCATGCCGACGAAGTCGTCGGAACGCTGGATCCACGACGGCGACAACATCAAGGCCGCCCTGGAGAAGCTCGGCTACAAGGTCGACCTGCAGTACGCCGAGAACGACATCCCCACCCAGGTGAACCAGATCGAGAACCAGATCACCAAGGGCGCCAAGCTCCTGGTCATCGCCTCGATCGACGGCACGGCGATCACCACCCAGCTGCAGGAAGCCGCGGACAAGAAGATCCCGGTCATCGCCTACGACCGGCTGATCCGCAACTCGCCGAACGTCGACTACTACGCCACCTTCGACAACTTCAAGGTCGGCGTCGAGCAGGCGAACTCGCTGGTCAAGGGCCTGGGCACGGGCGCGGGGCCGTTCAACGTCGAGCTGTTCGCCGGTTCGCCGGACGACAACAACGCCACCTTCTTCTTCAACGGCGCGATGTCCGTCCTCAAGCCGCTGATCGACAGCGGCAAGCTGGTGGTCAAGAGCGGCCAGACCGACTTCGCCCGCGCGGCCATCCTGCGCTGGGACCCGGCCACCGCGCAGCGGCGCATGGAGGACCTGCTCACCAAGACCTACACCGGTGGCGCAAAGGTCCAGGGCGTGCTCTCGCCGTACGACGGCCTGTCGATCGGCATCCTGTCGGCGCTGAAGAGCAACGGCTACGGCACCGCCGGCCAGCCGTACCCGATCGTCACCGGGCAGGACGCCGAGGTCGCCTCGGTCAAGTCCATCATCGCCGGTGAGCAGTACTCGACGATCTTCAAGGACACCCGCAAGCTCGCCGACACCACCGTCAAGATGGCCGACGCGGTGCTGAAGGGCGGCAAGCCCGAGGTCAACAACACGAAGGACTACGACAACGGCAAGAAGGTCGTCCCGTCCTACCTGCTGCAGCCGGTCACCGTGGACAAGTCGAACTACCAGAAGGAACTCGTCGACTCGGGCTACTACACGGCAGGTCAGCTGAAATGACCGAACTGCTCGGCATGCGCGGGATCACCAAGACCTTCCCCGGGGTCAAGGCGCTGTCGGACGTCACCCTTTCCGTGCGCCGCGGGGAAATCCACGCGATCTGCGGGGAGAACGGCGCCGGGAAGTCCACCCTGATGAAGGTGCTCTCGGGCGTCTACCCCCACGGGAGCTACGACGGCGAGATCACCTTCGACGGGCAGCGGTGCGAGTTCGGGTCGGTGCGCGACAGCGAACGGCGCGGGATCGTGATCATCCACCAGGAACTCGCGCTGTGCGGCCAGTTGTCGATCGCGGAGAACATCTTCCTCGGCAACGAGCAGGCCAAGCGCGGCTGGGTCGACTGGAACCGCACCAACCACGAGGCCGGCGCGCTCCTGCGGCGCGTCGGCCTCGCCGAAAACCCCACGCGGGCGGTGCAGGAACTCGGCGTCGGCAAGCAGCAGCTCGTCGAGATCGCCAAGGCACTGTCCAAAGAGGTCAAGCTGCTGATCCTCGACGAGCCCACCGCGGCGCTCAACGACGACGACTCGGCCCACCTGCTCGAGCTGCTGCGCGGGCTGCGGGACGAGGGCGTCACGTGCGTGATCATTTCGCACAAGCTCGGCGAGGTGACGGCGATCGCGGACACCGTCACGATCCTGCGTGACGGCAGGACGATCGAAACGCTCGACGCGGCGGGGCTGACGGAAGAGCGCATCATCACCGGCATGGTCGGCCGCGACCTCGAGCACCGGTTCCCGCCCCGGGAGCCGGCGATCGGCGAAGAGGTGCTGCGGATCGAGGACTGGACCGTGCACAGCCCGACCCAGGCCGGCCGGGTCGTCGTCGACCACGCGTCGCTTTCGCTGCGGCGCGGGGAGATCGTCGGCCTGGCCGGGCTGATGGGCGCGGGCCGGACCGAACTGGCGATGAGCGTGTTCGGCCGGTCGTGGGGCAAGGACATCTCCGGCCGGATCATCAAGCACGGCAAGGAGATCGAGGTCCGGTCGGTGCAGGAGGCCGTCCGCCACGGCATCGCCTACGCCACCGAGGACCGCAAGCGCTACGGGCTCAACCTGATCGAGGACATCCAGCGCAACGTGTCCGCGGCCGGGCTGGGCAAACTGGCCAGGCGTGGCTGGGTCAACGAGCACGCCGAGCACGACACGGCCAACCGCTACCGCCGTGACCTGCGGATCAAGGCGCCGAGCGTGCAGAGCGTGACGGGGAAGCTCTCGGGCGGCAACCAGCAGAAGGTCGTGCTGGCCAAGTGGATCTTCACCGACCCGGACGTGCTCATCCTCGACGAGCCGACCCGCGGCATCGACGTGGGCGCGAAGTTCGAGATCTACACGATCATCAACGAACTGGCCGCCCAGGGGAAGGCCGTCCTGGTCATCTCCTCCGAGCTGCCGGAGCTGCTCGGGCTCTGCGACCGGATCTACGCGCTCTCGGCGGGGCGGATCACCGGCGAGGCCACGCGCGAAGAAGCCACTCAAGAACTGCTGATGCAGTACATGACGAAGGAACGGGAATGACCACGACCGAAGCACGGCCCGCCGTGCCCCCGGTTGAGCGCTCCAAGCGGAGGATCTCGATCAACCCGCGCCAGAGCGGCATCTACGTCGCGTTCGCGCTGATCGTGGTGCTGTTCGAGGTGCTCACCGGTGGCGCGCTGCTGGAGCCGCAGAACATCTCCAACATCATCGTGCAGAACAGCTACGTGCTGATCCTCGCGATCGGGATGATCCTGGTGATCATCTCCGGGCACATCGACCTGTCCGCCGGGTCGGTCGTCGCGATGACCGGCGCGGTGTCGGCGGTGCTGATGGTGAACTCGCACATGCCGTGGTTCCTGGCCGTGCTGATCACCCTCGTCGTGGGCGCGGCGATCGGCGCGTGGCAGGGCTACTGGGTCGCCTACTTCGGCATCCCGGCGTTCATCGTGACGCTCGCCGGCATGCTGGCGTTCCGGGCGCTGACCCTGACGGTCCTGGGCAACCAGGGCATCGGCCCGTTCCCGGACGCGATCCGCACGCTGTCCAACGGCTTCACCGACGGTTACCTGGGCAACATCGGCCTCGGCCCGCTCGGCGGTGCCGACCTGGTGTCGCTGCTCGCCGGCGTCGCCGCGGTGGCCGGGATCGTGTTCACGCAGTGGCGGAAGCGAGCCGGCCGGATGGGCTACGGCCAGGACGTCGACCCGTTCGGCGTCTTCGTGCTGAAGCTGGCCGGCATCGCGGTGCTGGTGCTCGCGCTGGTCGTGCAGCTGGCGCGGTTCAAGAACCTGCCGTGGGTGCTGATCCTGCTGGCGGCGCTGGTGCTCGGCTACTCGCTGGTGGCCGGGAAGTCGGTGTTCGGCCGGCACATCTACGCCGTGGGCGGCAACCTGCAGGCGGCGACGCTCTCGGGCGTCAAGGTCAAGCAGGTGACGTTCTGGATCTTCGTCAACATGGGCGTCCTGGCGGCGCTGGCGGGCATCATCTTCGCCGGCCGGCTCAACCAGGCGGGCCCGACGGCCGGCGTCAACTTCGAACTCGACGCGATCGCGGCGGCGTTCATCGGCGGCGCGGCGGTCCAGGGCGGCGTCGGCAAGGTGGTCGGCGCGATCACGGGCGGCCTGATCATGGCGGTGATCAACAACGGCATGTCCCTGATCGGCGCCCCGAGCGAGCGGGTGATGCTGGTCAAGGGCGTGGTCCTGCTGGCCGCGGTGGCGTACGACATCTGGACGAAACGCCGCGCGGCCTCCTGACGCGCGGTTCACGTGAGGGCCACCTCGGGTTTCGGATCCCCCGAGGTGGCCCTCACCGTGTCGACCCTCCGATCACACGTGTCGTCCCTCCAATCACACGAGATGACCCTTCGATCACGCGAGATCCGCCTCTGATCACGCGAGTCCCGCGCTCCACCACGCCGGTCACGGGTTTCGCTCGTGCGCGGAGGGGCATCGGGTGTGATCGAGAGGGCATCATGCGTGATCGGAGGGTCATCACCCGTGATTGGAGGGACGACACGAGGCCGCGCCGGGAGTCCGGCGCGGCCCTCGCGGTCTACTGGTTGCAGCGCTTACCGGTGTTGATGCAGTTGACCACCTGGTTCATCAGGCGCTGGCCCATGACGTTGGCGAAGTCGTCGTGGTCCGAACGGGGGTTGTGCTTCTCCTGGGGGAAGGCGTCCACCTTGTACTGGCCCTTCACCTGGATGTCGTGCGGGATGTCGTAGACCAGCTTCATCACCAGCTGCGGCACGTTCTTGAAGCCCTGCGGGCACTTGCCCTGCTGGTCGGCGAACACGATGTGCGTGCGGTGGTTGGCGCTGTCGATGTTCTTGCCGTCCCAGCAGTTCGGGAAGGCGTGGATGCGCTCCACCCGGCTGCCCTGCGGGCAGATCGGGTAGTGGTCGGTGAGGCGGTCCTCGAAGCCGGTGCAGGTCCAGCTCGGGCGGGCGTTGGCCGGGCCGTTCGTGCTCTGCTTGGCGTCGCCGTAGAGGATGCGGAGGAACTGCGGCATCGCGACGACCTTGCTCGCGCCGCCGCTGGTGAACGTGATCGTCGCCGAGCGGACGCGCTGGATTTCGCCGTCGTTGTCGGCGACCTCGTTCTTGTCGTTGACGCCAGGCAGTTCGGCCGCCTGGCCGGTGCTGTTCTGGCCGCCGTTGTCGATGCCGCCCTTGCCGTTCTGCTTGAGCGCGCACTGCGCGAGCCCGCCGAGGTCGGTCGGCTTCGCCGCCCGGCGGCCGATCGCGATGGCGATCCGGTCGATGGTGGCCGCGCGCTTGTCCTTGAGCGGGCCGACGACGGCGTTCTGGATGTCCTGCGGGGTCTTCAGGTCACCGCCCGCGATCCGCTTGTTCGCCTCGTCGATCTGCTTGTCGAGCAGGTCGAGGTTGCGGTTGACCTCGTCCATCGCCTGGTCGGGGACGTCGGGCAGCTTGCTCGCGACGTCGGGGCAGTCGACCTGGGCGCTCGCCTTGTCCTTGGCGCTGCCGGCGCGGTCGGGCTGCGTGGCGGGCGGGTTCTTCTCGGCGTCGCCGGTGTCGATGCGGACGACGGGCCAGAAGTAGGCGGACTTGTCGCCGTTCTTGCAGGTCGTCCCGGCCTTCACCAGGCTCTTGTTGTTGGAGTCGGCGTTGGTGGAGAGGTTGCCGACGTAGTCGTGCAGGTGCTGGGCACCGTTCTTGACACCCGGCTGCGCGATGAAGTTGTCCGGGTTGAAGTGCTGGTTCTCGTTGCGGCCGCAGTCCACGGTGAACGTGCCGCGCGCGCCCTTCCGCTGCAGCGCCTTGTTCACGTTGATGCCCGACGGGACCTTCGCGATGTCGATGAAGAACGACGGGTCGGCCTCGTCGGCGCTGGCCTCGCCGGTGCGGCCGGCGGTGGTGGCGACGACGATGCCGCCGACGGCGAGCGCGAGCGCCAGTCCGCCGGTCGCGATCTTCGTGCGGCGGGTGATGCGATGTCTGCCCGTGGCGGGGGTGCGGGACGTATTCCGGGCCATGTTCACCTCGTTCGGTTTTCCGGGCACGCCGAAGAAAGCCTGCGTGCCCGGGCTGGAGACGCGCGGAACCCGGGGAGTGCACCGGGGCGCGGGCATCGGGGGAACCCGCCCGGTGTCACTGGTTCCGGCATTGGGGGGAACGGACCCCGGCGCGGTGCGGTTCAGCGCGTTACCTTTTCGTTATTTATGGAAGGTGAACAAAGTGCACGTCTACGCATGTGATCGCTAACATCGACGCATGCCCGTGGACGACGCAGGTCCCGACAGCCCGCTCCGCGCGCGGCCGGTCCGGCGCCGGGGCACGCTCGGGGTGATCGCGACCGGGGCGTCGGCGTCGGGGCCGGTCTTGCACGGCCTCCGCACGGCCGCCCGCGAGCAGGAATACGCGCTGAGCGTCTTCAGCGTCTCGGGCACCAGCGGTGCGGCGGTGCCGGCGGCGGTGGCCGGCCTGCAGCTGCAAGGGGTGGCCGGGATCGTGGTGCTCGACGGGCACCTCTTGGCCGAGCGGGCCCTGGTCTCGGCGGTTCCGCTGGTCCCCGCGGCGTCCACCGACCAGTACGCGGGCGCGCGCCGGGCCACCGAGCACCTCCTGGAGCTGGGCCACCCGACGGTCTGGCACCTCGGCGGCCCGGAGGAGGGCCCGGTGGCCCGCGCCCGCGAGCAGGGCTGGCGCGAGACGCTCGAACGCCACGGAGCCGAGGTGCCCCCGGTGGTCCGCGGCGACTGGTCGGCCCGGTCCGGCTTCCGCGCGGGCCAGTCCCTGGCGGTCGAATCCGGGGTGGGCGCGGTGTTTTCGGCGAACGACCACATGGCACTGGGCCTCCTGGCGGCGTTCGCGGAGGCGGGCATGCGGGTCCCGCGCGACGGCCACGTGGTCGGCTTCGACGACGTCCCCGAGGCGGCTTACTACGCCCCGCCGTTGACGACGGTCCGCCAGGACCACGTGGCGGCGGGCCGCCGGACGCTGGCGATCCTGACGGCCCGGCTCGAGGGTGCGACGGTGCCGGCGTGGGGCACGGTCGAGGCCGAACTGGTGGTGCGGGAGAGCAGCCGCTGCCTCAAGGGCGCGTAGCGCAACGGCGGCAGCGCCCGGCTCGGGGCGGTGGACCACCTCGCCGGCGCGGGAACCGCTGTTCGAGCGGCCTCGCCGGGCCGGGTGGCGGCAATCCGAGGGCAGGGTCAGAGCCGCAGGCGGTCGCCCAGTCCGCGGATGTGGGCCGCCGCGCCGCAGTCGAGGTCCAGCTGGCGGCGGCGCTCCGCGACGAACGCCCGGCCCAGCCCCGTCCGGTCCGAAGTGGACATGCTCCGGCGCAGTTCGTTCAGCAGTCCGCGTTCCTCGCCGCGGACGTGCGCGTCCACGGCGGTTTCCAGGCGCAGCAACGCCTTCTCGAAGTCTTCGTCCTCCAGCACGGCCAGCAGGTCCTCGGCGAACGGAGAACCCGCCGCGTCCGGGCGGACGATCCGCTCCGTCGCCGTCGCGTGCGCGACCAGCAGGGCCGACAGCTCCGCCACCAGCGCCGGCCGGTCCGCTTCGCTGTTGCGCAGGTCGCGCAGCAGCTGCTCGAAGCGGCGGTGGTCGGCCAGCAGCACCTCGACCAGGTCCGAGCCCGGGGCCGCCGCGGCCGGGGCCGGGCGCATCCAGCCGAACGTCAGCTCCACCGCCTGGCGCCAGTGCGCGTACTCGGAGTCGCGGCGGGCCGGGTCCATCGCCGGCAGCCACTGGCCCGCCCGGTGCCAGTTGCGCCGCAGCCCCTCCAGGTCCGGCCAGTACCCGACGGACAGCCCCGCCGCGTAAGCCGCGCCGAGGGACACCGTCTCCGCCACCATCGGGCGCACCACCGGCACGTCGAGGACGTCGGCGATGAACTGCATCAGCAGGTTGTCGGCCGTCATGCCGCCGTCGACCTTCAGCGAAGACAGCGCCAGCCCGGAGTCGGCGTTCATCGCGTCGACGACTTCGCGGGTCTGCCAGCCGGTCGCCTCCAGCACCGCCCGGGCCAGGTGGCCCTTCGTGATGTACGACGTCAGCCCGGCGATCACCCCGCGCGCCTCGCTGTGCCAGTGCGGCGCGAACAACCCGGAGAACGCGGGCACGATGTAGCAGCCGCCGTTGTCTTCGACCGTCCGGGCGAGGGTCTCGATCTCGGGTGCGCTGCCGATCAGCTCGAGGCCGTCGCGGAACCACTGCACGAGCGACCCGGTGACGGCGATCGACCCTTCGAGCGCGTACACCGCCGGCTCGTCGCCGATCTTGAAGCCGACCGTGGTGAGCATGCCGTGGGTGGACAGCACCGGCGTCGGGCCGGTGTTGAGCAGCAGGAAGCTGCCGGTGCCGTAGGTGCACTTCGCCTCGCCGGGCGCGAAGCACGTCTGCCCGAACAGCGCCGCCTGCTGGTCGCCCAGGGCCGCCGCGATCCGGATGCCCGGCACCACGCGCGACGTCGTCCCGTAGACCTCCGTCGACGACCTGATCTCCGGCAGCATCGCGCGCGGGACGTCGAAGAACTCCAGGAGCTCGTCGTCCCAGTTCAGCGTGCGCAGGTTCATCAGCATCGTGCGCGAGGCGTTGGTGACGTCGGTGACGTGCACGCCGCCCTCGGCGCCGCCGGTGAGGTTCCAGATCAGCCAGCTCTCGATGGTGCCGAAGAGGACGTCCCCGCGTTCGGCGCGCTCGCGCAGGCCGGGGGTGCGTTCGAGCAGCCAGCGGATGCGGGGCGCGGAGAAGTAGGTGGCCAGCGGCAGGCCGCACAGCTGCCGGACGCGGTCGGCGCCGGGTTCGCGGGCGAGCTGTTCGAGCATGGCGTCGGTGCGGGTGTCCTGCCAGACGATCGCCCGCCCGACCGGGTTGCCGGTCCGCCGGTCCCAGAGCACGGTGGTCTCGCGCTGGTTCGCGATCCCGAGCCCGACGACCTGCTCGGCGGTCGCCCCGGCGTCGGCCAGGGCCTGCGGGACGATCCGGGAGAGGTTCCGCCAGATCTCGGTCGCGTCGTGCTCGACCCAGCCGGGCCGCGGGAAGTGCTGCTGGTGCTCCCGCTGGACGACGGAGACGAGCCGGCCGCGGGCGTCGAACAGGATGCACCGGGTGGAGGTCGTGCCCTGGTCGATGGACATCACGTACCGCTGGACCATGGTCCTCCCTTCACCATCGGGCCGCACCCAGGTCGCGGGACACCGCGCGGGCCGCGTCACGGACCTGGGTCAGCAGTCTCGGGCTCGGGGCGCCGTCGGGCTCGCAGATCCGCTCGGCCGCGCCCGACACCCCGATCGCGCCCACCACGATGCCGCCGTGGCCGCGGATCGGGGCCGCGATCCCGGCCTCGCCGGCGACCATCTCGCCGTTCTCGGCCGCCCAGCCCGCCTCCCGTACCTTCGCACACGCGCGCTTGATCGCCGTCTGGGTGACGAGGGTGCGGCGCGTGTACGGCTCCGGGACCGCCTTCAGCGTCGTGTCGTAGGCCAGCAGCACCTTGCCCAGCGCGGTGGCGTGCAGCGGCAGCAGCGTGCCGACGTCCAGGGTCTGCAGGCTGTCGTCCGGCCGGAACACGTGGTGCACGACGAGCACCCGGCCCTCCAGAGGCGCGCCGATCCGGACCGCCTCGCCGCTGCGGGCGGCCAGGGCGTCGGCCCAGTTGATCGCGCGGGACCGCAGCTCGTTGACGTCGAGGTAGCTGGTGCCCAGGTGCAGGAGCGCCGCGCCGAGCTGGTACTTGCCCGTGTCGCGGTCCTGCTCGACGAACCCGACGCCCTGCAGCGTGCGCAGGATCCCGTGCGCGGTGCCCTTCGCCAGTTCGAGGGACTCGGCGATCTCGCCGACGCCCAGGCGCCCCGAGCCGCGCGCCAGCAACCGCAGGATCGCGGCGGCGCGCTCGATGGACTGGATCGGACCGGGCACCGCGCGACCCTAACCCGACCGGCCTCGATTCGACAATGTCGAACATCCACTTCGGCCGTTCGACAATGCCGACCGCCGTCCGTTGACCATCCCGACCAGCGAACTTAACTTTCAGCAACCAGTAGGGGGACAAGGTCCTTTGTGGAGGAAAGCAATGGTGCGAAACCTCAAGGCCCGCGGGCTCGCCGGCGAAATGGCCGCCGAGTTCGTGGGGACGATGATCCTCATCCTGTTCGGGTGCGGAGTGGTGGCGCAGGTCGTCGCCGCGGGCATCGGGGACCACGACAGCATCGCCTGGGCCTGGGGGCTCGGCGTCACGCTCGGTGTTTACGTCGCTTCGCGGATCAGCGGCGCGCACCTGAACCCGGCCGTGACCATCGCGCTCGCGGTGTTCAAGGGTTTCGAATGGCGCAAGGTCGCCCCGTACGCCCTGGCCCAGACGGCCGGCGCGTTCCTCGCCGCGCTGCTGGTGCGCTGGAACTACACCGAGGTGCTCAACGCCAAGGACCCCGGCCTCACCATCAAGACGCAGGGCGTGTTCTCCACCCTTCCGGGTAACGGCACGCTGCCCGTGGGTGACTGGGGCGCCTTCCGCGACCAGATCATCGGCACCGCGATCCTGCTGATCGTCCTGTTCGCCATCACCGACCTGCGCAACACCTCGCCGGGGGCGAACCTGGCCCCGGTCGTCGTCGGCTTCCTCGTCGTCGCGATCGGCATGGCCTGGGGCACGGACGCCGGCTACGCGATCAACCCGGCCCGCGACTTCGGCCCGCGCCTGGCTTCGTGGCTGACCGGCTACGACACCGCGTTCACCGACCAGTACGGCTTCCCCTACTGGTGGATCCCGATCGTGGCGCCCGTGATCGGCGCGCTCATCGGCGGCGCGATCTACAAGTTCCTCATCGAGCGGTTCCTGCCCGCCGGGGAACCGCTGGACGCCATGCCCGCCAAGGACCTCGAGCCCGCCAACTGAGCCCAACCGAGTAGGAGCACGACCATGCCGGACTTCGTCGGTGCCGTGGACCAGGGCACGACCAGCACCCGCTTCATGATCTTCGACCACGGCGGCAACGAGATCGCCCGCCACCAGCTCGAACACGAGCAGATCCTGCCCAAGCCGGGCTGGGTCGAGCACGACGCCACCGAGATCTGGGAACGCACCCGCTCGGTCATCGCGACCGCGCTCAACAAGGCGAACCTGAGCGTCACCGACCTGGCCGCGCTCGGCATCACCAACCAGCGCGAGACCACGGTCGTGTGGAACCGCCGCACCGGCCGCCCGTACGGCAACGCCATCGTCTGGCAGGACACCCGCACCGACCGGATCGCCTCCGCGCTCGAGCGCGAGGGCAAGGGCGACGTCATCCGCCGCAAGGCCGGCCTGCCGCCCGCCACCTACTTCTCCGGCGGCAAGCTGCAGTGGATCCTCGAGAACATCCCGGGCGTGCGTGAAGACGCCGAGAAGGGCGACGCCCTCTTCGGCACCACCGACACGTGGCTGATCTGGAACCTCACCGGCGGCCCGGACGGCGGCGTGCACGTCACCGACCCGACCAACGCCTCCCGCACCATGCTGATGGACCTCGAAACGCTCGACTGGGACGACGAGCTGCTGTCGTTCTTCGACGTCCCGCGCCAGATGCTCCCGGCGATCCGGCCGTCGTCCAACCCCGGCTTCGGCACCACCCGCGCGGACGGCCCGCTCGGCGGCGAGGTCGCCATCACCGGTGTCCTCGGCGACCAGCAGGCGGCCACCGTCGGGCAGGTCTGCTTCCGGCCCGGCGAGGCCAAGAACACCTACGGCACCGGCAACTTCCTGCTCCTCAACACCGGCCAGGAGCTCGTCCGCTCGAAGCACGGCCTGCTGACGACCCTGTGCTACCAGTTCGGCGACGACAAGCCGGTCTACGCGCTGGAAGGCTCGATCGCCGTCACCGGGTCCGCGGTGCAGTGGCTGCGCGACCAGCTGGGCATCATCAGCGGCGCGTCCCAGAGCGAGAGCCTGGCCCGCCAGGTCGAGGACAACGGCGGCGTCTACTTCGTCCCGGCGTTCTCCGGCCTGTTCGCCCCCTACTGGCGTTCGGACGCCCGCGGCGCGATCGTCGGGCTCACCCGCGCCACGACCAACGCGCACCTGGCCCGGGCCACCCTGGAAGCGATCTGCTACCAGACCCGGGACGTCGTGGAGGCCATGCAGAACGACTCCGGCGTCACGCTCGACGTGCTGCGGGTGGACGGCGGTGTCACCGCCAACGAGCTGTGCATGCAGCTGCAGGCGGACATCCTCGGCGTGCCGGTGTCCAAGCCGGTCGTCGCCGAGACCACCGCCCTCGGCGCCGCCTACGCGGCCGGGCTGGCGGTCGGGTTCTGGAAGTCCACCGACGAGCTCGAGCAGAACTGGAACGAGGACAAGCGCTGGACGCCGTCGTGGAGCGACGAGCAGCGCGCCGAGGGCTACGCGGGCTGGCAGAAGGCCGTCGGCCGCACGCTCGACTGGGTCGACGTGCAGTGAGCAAGAGGAGGAACACCGTGACCCCGCTTTCCCCGCAGTACCGCGCCGAGACGCTGCGGAAGCTCGTCGAGGAAGAGGTCGACGTGCTCGTCGTCGGCGGGGGAGTGACCGGGGCCGGCGTCGCGCTCGACGCCGCCTCCCGGGGGCTGTCGACCGCGCTGGTCGAGGCCCGCGACTTCGCCGCCGGGACGTCCAGCCGGTCGTCCAAGCTGATCCACGGCGGCCTGCGCTACCTGGAGCAGCTGGACTTCAAGCTGGTCCGCGAGGCGCTCAAGGAGCGCGGGCTGCTGCTGCAGAAGCTGGCCCCGCACCTGGTGCGGCCGGTGAAGTTCCTGGTCCCGCTGCAGCACCGGGTGTGGGAGCGCGGCTACATCGGCGCCGGCGTCACGCTGTACGACACGCTCGGCGGCGCCCGCGCGCTGCCACGGCACCGGCACCTGTCGAAGCGCGGCGCCGCCAGGGTGGCGCCCGGCCTGGCCGACGACGCGCTGATCGGGGCGATCCAGTACCACGACGCCCAGGTCGACGACGCCCGCCACACGATGACGATCGCGCGGACCGCCGCCGAGCAGGGTGCTTCGGTGCTCACGCGGACTCGGGTGACCTCACTGCTGCGGGAGGGCGAGCGGGTCGTCGGGGCGAAGGTCGTGGACCGCGAGAGCGGCGTCGAGTTCGAGATCCGCGCCCGCACGGTCGTCGCCGCGACGGGCGTGTGGAGCGACGACATGGCGGAGGCGGCCGGGATCCCCGCGCCGTTCACCGTCCGCGCGTCCAAGGGCATCCACCTCGTGGTGCCGCGGGAGAAGATCGACCTCGACACCGGGCTGATCCTGCGCACCGAGAAGAGCGTGCTGTTCGTCATCCCGTGGGGCCGGCACTGGATCGTCGGCACCACCGACACCGAGTGGGACCTCGACCGCGAGCACCCGGCGGCGAGCCGCGCGGACGTCGACTACGTGCTCGGACACCTCAACGCCGTCCTGCGCACGCCGGTGACGCACGACGACATCGAGGGCGTGTACGCCGGCCTCCGCCCGCTGCTGGCGGCGAAGGCGACCGCGACGACGAAGCTGTCGCGGGAGCACGCGGTGGCGCGCCCGGTGCCGGGCCTGGTCATCGTGGCCGGCGGCAAGTACACGACGTACCGGGTGATGGCCGCGGACGCCGTCGACGCCGCGGTCGAGGAGGTCGGCCGCCCGGCCCCGCCGTCGTGGACCGACCGGCTGCCGATCGTCGGGGCCGACGGCTACCACGAGCTGTGGGCCGACCGGTTCGCACTGGCCGCGCGGTCCGGGCTGCCGCTCACCCGCGTCGAGCACCTGCTGCAGCGGTACGGCACGCGGATCTGGAACCTGCTCGACCTGATCGAGGAGGATGCCTCGCTGGCTTCGCCGATCACGGAGACGTCGGAGTACCTCCGCGTGGAAGCCGTCTACGCGGTCTCGCACGAGGGTGCGCTGCACCTCGAGGACGTCCTCACCCGGCGGACGCGGATCTCGATCGAGGAACGCGACCGCGGCGTCGCGGCGGCCCCGGTCGTCGCCGCGCTGATGGCACCGCTGCTGGGCTGGGATTCCCACCGGACGGACCGCGAGGTGGCGAACTACCTGGCCCGCGTCGAGGCGGAGCGCTCGGCCCAGGAAGCCCCGGACGACGCGGCGGCGAACGCCACCCGTCTCGCGGCCCCGGCGCTCCTGCCGAGCTGATCCGGCGTGCTCACGGAGCCGGGACGCATCCGAGCTCCGTGAGCACGTACCGGGCGTTGGCCGAGATGACCGGGTTCGTGTGCCGGTAGTACGGCAGCTGGATCACGGCCATCGACAGCGCGCGGCCGCGGCCGCGCGCCCAGGCCGCATCGTCGGCGCCGACGGCCTCGCGGAAGGGGTGCCGGGTCTGCGCGGTCAGCAGGTTCCACGCGGGGATCAGGTCGGCCGCCGGGTCGCCGCGGCCCGCGGTGGCCCAGTCGAGGACCCCGGACAGCCGGCCGTCGCGCAGCAGCAGGTTGCTCGGCATCAGGTCCCCGTGCACCCAGCACGGCGCTCCGGTCCACTGTGGAGCGTCGAGTGCCTCGGCCCAGACGTCCAGGGCCGCCGCCGCGTCGAACGGCTCGTCGGTGTGGCTCAGTTCTCCGATCGCCTCGCGGGTGGCCGTGTCCACGGTGGACAGCGGCTGCCCGCGGGAGGCCGGGGGACCCTCCGCGGGGTGCGCCCGCAGCGCGACGACGAACTCCGCCAAGCCCTCGACCGGGCGGCCTTCGACCGCCGGTTCGCCGTCGAGCCAGCGGTGCACCGCCCATGGCCGCGGAAAGCCCTCGCCGGGTTCGCCGAGGGCGGCGACGGCCGGGACGGCCACCGGCAACCCGGTGAGCGCGTCCAGGGTCCGGCGTTCCTGCTCGACGTCCTCGGCGGAGCGGGGCAGCCGGACCGTCAGGTCGTTGCCGAGCCGGTACACGGCGTTGACCGTGCCGCCGGAGGCCAGGGGACCGATCGGCCGGTCCGCCCACTGCGGGAACTGCGCGCGCAGCAGCCGCCGGACGAGCGCGGTGTCGGTGGCGGACATGTGCCCACCGAACCACGCACGTCAACGGGGTTTCCGTGCGCCAGGTGTTCTGTCCGGGGAGGTTGTGGTCGGTGCGACACGTGATCGGATGATCTTGGTGTGAGGAAGGCTGGCCCGGCTCCCGCCCGGACCGGGCCACCGGACGCCCGGTTCGCCGCTGCGAACACTCCGCACCCGGCGACCTGGTGCAGTACGGCCAGGGCACCCCGGATTGCACGACGATGCATGGCCGTGCATAATCATTCGCATGTCCAAGGTGCTCACTTCCCTGCCCGTCGGCGAGCGTGTCGGTATCGCCTTCTCCGGTGGCCTCGACACTTCCGTAGCGGTCGCGTGGATGCGCGACAAGGGCGCGGTGCCCTGCACCTACACCGCCGACATCGGCCAGTACGACGAGCCCGACATCGAGTCGGTGCCGGGGCGGGCCGCCCAGTACGGCGCCGAGATCGCCCGGCTCGTCGACTGCCGGGAAGCCCTGGTCGAAGAGGGGCTGGCCGCGCTGACGTGCGGTGCGTTCCACATCCGCACCGGCGGCCGCAGCTACTTCAACACCACCCCGCTCGGCCGCGCCGTCACCGGCACGCTGCTGGTGCGCGCCATGCTCGAGGACGACGTCCAGATCTGGGGCGACGGCTCCACCTACAAGGGCAACGACATCGAGCGGTTCTACCGCTACGGCCTGCTGGCCAACCCCTCCCTGCGGATCTACAAGCCGTGGCTCGACGCGGACTTCGTCACCGAGCTCGGCGGCCGCAAGGAGATGTCCGAGTGGCTGGTGGCGCACGACCTGCCCTACCGCGACAGCACCGAAAAGGCCTACTCGACCGACGCCAACATCTGGGGCGCCACGCACGAGGCCAAGTCGCTGGAGCACCTGGACACCGGCATCGAGATCGTCAAGCCGATCATGGGTGTGGCCTTCTGGGACCCCGCGGTCGAGATCCCGGCCGAGGACGTCACGATCGGCTTCGAGCACGGCCGGCCGGTGACGATCAACGGCAAGGAGTTCGCCTCCGCCGTCGACCTGGTCCTCGAGGCCAACGCCATCGGCGGCCGCCACGGCCTCGGCATGTCCGACCAGATCGAGAACCGGATCATCGAGGCCAAGAGCCGTGGCATCTACGAGGCGCCGGGCATGGCCCTGCTGCACGCCGCCTACGAACGGCTCGTCAACGCCATCCACAACGAAGACACCCTGGCCAGCTACCACAACGAGGGCCGCCGCCTCGGCCGCCTGATGTACGAGGGCCGGTGGCTGGACCCGCAGGCGATGATGCTGCGCGAGTCGCTGCAGCGCTGGGTCGGCACCGCGATCACCGGTGAGGTGACGCTGCGGCTGCGGCGCGGCGAGGACTACTCGATCCTCGACACGACCGGCCCGGCGTTCAGCTACCACCCGGACAAGCTGTCGATGGAGCGGACCGAGGACTCGGCGTTCGGCCCGGTCGACCGCATCGGCCAGCTCACCATGCGCAACCTCGACATCGCCGACTCGCGGGCGAAGCTCGAGCAGTACGCGAGCCTCGGCATGGTCGGCGGCGCCAACCCGAAGCTGATCGGCGCCGCCCAGGCCGCGTCGACCGGCCTGATCGGCGCGATGCCCGAAGGCGGTGCCGAGGTCATCGCCTCGCGCGGCAAGACCGACGACGTCGAGCTGCTCGACAACGCCGCGATGGAGTTCGGCACGGACTGACCGCCCTCGTTCACGGGACGAGCACGACCTTGCCGGTGACCGTGCCGGATTCCGCCAGTGCCAGTGCCTTCCCGGCCTCGGTCAGCGGGATCCGCGCGGCCACCTGCGGGGTCAGCGTCCCGCGGACGGCGAGCTCGAACACGGCCGTCAGGTCCTCGGCCAGGCGCGCGCGGAACCGGGCGGGGTTCCGCTTGCCGCCCCAGACGTTGTAGAAGTGCGTCCGGCGCCGGTTCGGCAGGACGTTCCACCACAGCAGGCGTCCCACGAGCCTGAGCACCGGCAGCCGTGAGTTCCCCGGAGCGTCCTTCGTGGACGCACTGCCGTAGGCGACCAGTGTCCCGCCCGGCGCCAGCATGCGGAACGACTCGGTGATGCCGGGCCCGCCGACGTGGTCGAACACGGCGTCGACACCGCCGGGCGCCAGCCTGCGCACTTCGGCGGGCACGTCGCCGCGGTAGTCGACGGCGGTCGCGCCGAGCGCGGTCACCACGTCGCGGTTGCGGGCGGACGCGGTCCCGATCACCTCGATCCCGGCCGCGCGGGCGAGCTGCACGAGCGTCGTGCCGACGCCGCCGCTGGCCCCGTGCACCAGGATCGTCCCGCCGGCCGGCACCTTCGCGATCCGGTGCAGCATCTGCCACGCGGTGATGCCGTTGACGACGAACGTCTCGGCCTCGGCCGGGTCCAGCCCGGCGGGCACCGGGACGAGGTCGGCTTCCGGCAGGACCAGGTGGCTGCGCCAGCCGCCGATCTTGGTCAGAGCGGCCACCCGGCGCCCGAGCAGGGCCGGGTCCCCGGCTTCGAGCACGGTGCCGACCACGTCGTACCCGGGCACGAACGGGAAGGGCGGCTGGTCGTAGTACTTGCCGCGGCGCATCTGCTGTTCGGCGAAGGAGACACCGGTCGCCTCGACGCGGAGGAGTGCTTCGCCGGCGCCGGGCCGCGGCAGCTCGCGGTGTTCGACACGCAGGCCGTCCGGCTCGACGACGCCGGGGAGGACGATTTCGGTGACGGTCATGAGGGTTCCTTCCGGTTGTGAGTGACTGATCAATCACTCAATGGGCGCGAAAAAGGTGCCTGGTGCGGGGGTCAGTGTTTGCCGGGGTGGCGGATGCCGGCGGACAGCACGGCGGCCCAGTCGCCGCTGCGCGCGTCGAGGTTTAGGGTGGCGATGAGGTGGCAGAGCTGGCCGTAGGCGACGAAGCGCTGCACCTCGTCGTCTTCGGCGCCGGAGCGGGTTTTGGCCAGCTCGGTCACCTTGGCCAGGCCGCGGCGCACGGCGTCGGCGATCTCGGGGGTGTCGGCGGCCGACTGGGCGTGCACCTGCAGCATGAGCAGGTTCCGATCGGCGATGAGTTCCGCATACGCGCCACCCATCTCGTGGAGGATCTTCCCCGGATCGCCGTCCTCGACGCGGGCCGCGCCGTTGGAGAGGGCGTGGGCGACGAGTTCGTAGCACCGATCGAGCGCGGCGACGAAGAGGGAAACCTTGCCGGGGAACAGCTTGAAGACGTACGCGGGCGAGATGTCGGCCCGGGCGGCGACGGCGCTGATCGGGGTGCTGTGGTAGCCGCCGCGCGCGAACTCGGCGATGGCCGCGTCGACGACGGCGTCCCGCCGGGCGTCCGAGGTGGAGAGGGTGGCACCGCGTCTGGTCATGTGAGTGACTGTACACTCACTCTTGCCGGGAAGGCAACCCGGGTCGTGTCCGGCCGGCGATGACAGACTCGCGAAAGCGAAGCCGGATGCGCGTGACAAATTCCTCGCCGACGGAAGACACCGACCCGCCGGGCCGGTGCGCCGCCCTCGGCGCGCCGACCGTTTCCTGATGCGGGCGACCGCCGGAATCCGTCCGGCGGGCCGGAGCCGCTGCCGGAATCCGGCGGCCCGGAACCGCCGGGATCCGCCCGAATCGTTTCCCGCCAACGCAATCCTCCCTTGGTAGGTACCGGATCACCGTGCCGGGCGCGGAGTATTCCGTGCCACCACGTCGAAACCTCACCGGCTGGAGGAACACTTCGTGAAAACCACCTCAAGAGTCCTTCGTGGACTCGCGGCCCTTTCGGCCGTCACGGCCGCGGTCGTCGCGCTGCAAACCCCGGCCGCCGCGGCCGCGGCGCGGACCGATCTCGGGATCACCATGCAGGCCCAGCAGAAGGACCAGTGGTGCTGGGACGCCAGCGGCAACACGATCGCCGACTACTGGGGCCATTCCCTGACCCAGACGCGGTTCTGCCAGATCGCGCACAACGAATCCGGCAGCGACTGCGCCAACAACCAGGGGTACCTGTCCGACCAGCAGCGCGTGTTCCGCTACCTCGGGTTCACCGACGTCGGCACGTACTACTCGAACGGACAGACGCTTTCCTTCAGCGGCATCGAAGCCCAGATCGACGCCGGCCAGCCGATCGGCACCCGGATCGGCTGGCGCTCCGGCGGCGGCCACATGCACGTCCTCTACGGCTACGACAACTCCAGTGGCGCCACCCGCGTCGAATACGGCGATCCCTGGCCGAACAACAGCCGCTACAACTCGATGAACTACGACACCTACCGCTCGAACAGCCAGTTCCAGTGGACCCACACGCTCTACGGGATCGAGGGATGAGCATGCTGCGGAAAGCGATGGGCGTGGCCGTGCTGGCCGGCGCCGCGATGTTCACCACGGACGCCGCCGCGAGCGCGGCGAACGAACCCGCCGGCGCGCCGACCGCCGCCGACACCGCCGCCATCGGGCAGGTCACCGGCGGCCCGGCCACCCTCGGCCGGCTCGCGCACACGAAGTTCCCCGGCGCCCACGCCGCGGCGGCGCAGCAGGCGGCCGACCCGCGCACGCAGGTGCCGGTCTACGAGCCGACGGCGGCGTTCGTCGCCGGCACGTCGGACGTCCCCGCCGCCCTCGCCTACGTCGCGGTCCCGGCGCGGACCGGCGACGGGACGGCCGCGACGGTGTGGGCGGAACGGCAGGGCCCGGCGTGGACCGTCGTCAACGTCGCCTCCGGCGACTACGAGCGGCAGTACGCCCGGGCCGCGGCCGGCGGCTACCTCCTGCACGAGCCGCAGGTCAACGCCTGGTACGCGGTGCACGACGACGTCGTGACGGTCCTGGACGGCTCGGTCACCGGCCTCGCCGCGGGCACGAAGCTGTCGCTGAAGGACTACCGCGCGGCCCTGCACCGGCGGTACGCGGACAAGCTGCCGGGCTCGGCCTACGACCGCGACGGCGCGGGCGGCGGCTACGGCGGCCGGGAACGCGCGGTCCCGGCCACCGACTCCACCGGTCCCGCCGACCCCGCCGACTCCACTGACGTCCCGGTGCTGCCGTTCGTGTTCGGCGGCGTCCTCGTCCTGGTGGCGGGCGCGGCCGCGGCGCCGCGGCTGCGGCGGCAGTAGGACGCGAGGGGCCGCCGCTGCCCGGCGGCCCCTTGGCAGCGGGTCATGATCAGGTCACAATGCGCCATGCCCGTTTCGCCCGGTGCGCCGCCGGAAACGGCGCGTCCGGGGCTGAGCGCGTCGGACCTCGCGCTGGTGGAAGCGCTCCAGCGCGACCCGCGGGCGCCGTGGACGCGGATCGCCGCCGCCGTCGGCACCGACGCGACGACGGCGGCCCGCCGCTGGGAACGGCTGCAGGCCGCCGGGCTGGCCTGGCTCACCGCCTATTCGACCCCGCCGACGACCACGGTCGGGTACGTCGACCTCGCCTGCCGCCCGGACGCGCTGAGCGCCCTGACCCGTGAGCTGTGCGGCTGGCCGTCGGTGTTCAGCGTCGAGCGCACCACCAGCCGGTTCGCGTTGTTCCTCGGCCTGGCCGCACGCGACCTGGACGCACTGGACGCGCTGGTCACCGGCCGCGTCGGCGCGCTGCCCGGGGTGCGGGAGGTCCGCTTCGCCGTCGCGACCCGCGTCTACCGCGAGGGCAGCGGGTGGCTGGTGAACGCGCTGGCACCGGAACAGCGGGCGGTGCTGGACGACACCGCGGTGCAGGCCCGGCTGGTCGTGCCGCAGCAGTGGAACGACCGGGGCCTGCGGGCGCTGGTGGAGTCCCTCGGCGAGGACGGGCGGCGCAGTTACGCGGTGCTGGCCCGCGACTGCGGGATGAGCGAGTCGGCGGTGCGGCGCACGCTGGCGCGGATGCTGCGCAACCACGAACTGGACTTCCGCTGCGACCTGGCGCACGTCCCGGCCGGCTGGCCGGTGATCGCGGGCTACCGCCTTGACGTCGCGGCCCCCGGCCTCGACCGGGCCGGCACGGCGATCGCCCAGCTGCCGGAGACCCGGCTCTCGGCCGCGGTGGTGGGGGAGGGCAACCTGGTGGTGTCGGCGTGGCTGCGGGTCCCGGCCGACTGCACGGCGTACGAGGCGCGGCTCGCGGAGGCCGCGCCCGGCGCCCGGGTCCTGGACCGCGCGATCACGTTGCGGATGCCCAAGCGCATGGGCCGCCTGCTGAGCCCGCACGGCCTGGGCGGCCCGCACCAGGCGATCATCCCGGCCCGCTGAGCACCGCCCCGGCTGACGTAGGGTCGAGAGGGGATCAGACAGCGGAAGGACAGCACGGGTGGGCGAGTCGAACTGGGCCGGGAACGTCACTTACGGCGCGGACGCGGTGGCGACCCCGCGGACCGTCGACGAGGTGCGTCAAGCCGTGGCGGCCGCGTCGCGCGTCAAAGCCCTCGGGAGCCGGCACTGCTTCAACGACATCGCGGACTCCCCGGGCGGCCTCCTGCTGGACCTGCGCGCCCTCGACGCCGGTGTCGAACTCGGCGACGGCACCGTGACCGTCGGCGGCTCGGCCCGCTACGGCGACTTCGCGCAGCAGCTGCACGACGCCGGGTTCGCGCTGCCGAACCTGGCTTCCCTGCCGCACATCACCGTGGCGGGCAGCGTCGCGACCGGCACCCACGGCTCCGGACGCCGTCAGCCGGGGCTCGCCAGGGCCGTCTCCGGGATCGAGCTCGTGACCGCCGACGGTGGACTCCGGACGTTCAGCCGCGCCGACGCCGAGTTCCCCGGCCTGGTCGTCGGGCTCGGCGCGGTCGGCGTCGTCACCCGACTGACCCTCGACGTGGTCCCCGCGTTCGACGTCCGCCAAGACGTCTTCGACGACCTGCCGTGGGAAGCCGCGTACGCGCATTTCGACGAAATCGAGGACGCCGGCTACAGCGTCAGCATGTTCACCAACTGGGCGAACGACGCGATCGACCAGGTGTGGGTCAAGAGCCGCGTCGACGACTTCACCGAACGGCCGGAACTGTTCGGTGCGGTGCCCGCCGACGGGCCCCGCCACCCGGCGCACGCCGCCGGCATCCCGGCGGACAACTGCACGCCCCAGCAAGGGGTTCCGGGCCCGTGGCACGAGCGGCTCCCGCACTTCGCGCTCGCGTTCACCCCGAGCGTCGGGGACGAACTGCAGTCGGAGTACTTCGTGCCGTACCGGGACGCGGTGGCCGCGATCCGGGCGGTCCGGGAGATCGGCGACCTGCTCGCGCCGCTGCTGCTGGTCTCGGAAATCCGCGCGATCGCGGGTGACGACCTGTGGCTGAGCCCGTGCCAGGGCGGCGACCGGGTGGCCCTGCACTTCACGTGGCAGCCGCGCCAGGCGGAGGTCGAGGCGGTGCTGCCGGTGCTCGAGGAGCGCCTGGCGCCGTTCGCCGTGCGCCCGCACTGGGGCAAGCTGTTCCACGGCGTCCCCGGGAACCACCCGCGGCTGGCGGAGTTCCGGGCGCTGGCGGAGGCACTGGACCCGCAGGGCAAGTTCCGCAACCCCTTCCTGGACCGCACCGTCTTCGGGAGCTAACCCGCCGGCGGGGCCGTGGTGGCGCGGACGATCAGGTGGGTGTCCAGCACCTGGGTCGTGTGCTCGTCGGCCTCGCCGTCGAGCAGGCCCAGCAGGATCGTCACCGCCGCGCGGCCGGCCGCCTCCGTCGGCATCGCGATCGTCGTCAGCGGGGGCGCCGAAATCGCGGCGAAGACCAGATCGTCGAACCCCACGAGGCTGATCTCGTCCGGCACCGGCACCCCGCGGGCGTTCAGCCGCGCCAGCGCGCCGAAGGCGACGAGGTCGTTGTAGGCCACGATCGCCGTCACGTCCGCCGCCAGGGCCAGGTCCGCGCCCTGCAGGCCGCCCTCGAACACCGGCGGGAAGGGGCCGAACTCGACGACGTCCGTGCCGTGCCGGCCCGCGGTCTCCGCCAGTCCCAGCCGGCGAGCCCGGTTGGCCCACGACGCCCGCGGCCCGCCCAGGTAGGCGCACCGGCGGTGGCCCAGCGCGGCCAGGTGCTCGATCACCTGCCGCATCCCGTCCGCGGCGTCCATCACGATCGACGGGAGCCCGGGCACCTCGCGGTTGAGCAGCACGAGGGTCGTCTGCCCGGCGAGGGCGCGCAGCTGGTCGTCGGTCATGCTCGGGCTGCACAGCACGACGCCGTCGACCTGCTTGGCCATCCGGCGGACGAGGTTCTGCTCCATCGCCGGGTCCTCGTCGCTGTTGGCGAACAGCACCGCGATGTCGTCCTGCCGGGCGCGGGCCTGGACCCCGTTGAGCACGCCGGTGAAGAACGGGTTGCCCAGGTCGGAAACCACGATCCCGATGTGCCCGGTCCGGGCCGCGGGCCCCGGCTGCGGCGTCCCGGCCGCGTGGTAACCCAGCTCGTGTGCCGCGGCCAGCACCCGGGTGCGCGTCTGCTGCCGGACCAGGTCCGGCGACGTGAACGCCCGCGAGACGGTCGAGATCGACACGTTGGCCCGGCGGGCGACGTCGTGAATCGTCACGGTCACGGCAACTCCTCGGCAGGCTCCGGGCAACATCATGGAAACTCCCTGAGTGCGTTGTCAACAAATCCTGCAAACGGTGCAACCGATGACCGTCGGTTCCAGTAAGCGCTATCTCGAAACGAGCACGACCATCCGGAGTATCGTCGGTTCGACGATTTCGACAGTCCGGTCCGATGATTGACACCTTTGTCGCGCACGCCCTACGGTGGCGACCGGGAGTTCCTCCCGGAAAAGCCTGACCCATTCGTCGCCTCCCGCGCGGGCGCCCCGGAGCGCCCGCCGATCGGAGATCCATGTCGGGGAGCCGGAGCCGCACCGTGGCGGACCCGCCGAGGCTGGCGGTCGTCGGCACGTCCGGCTACGCCTTCAGCTACCTGCACCGCGCGCGGATCCTGCACGACGAAGGACTGGTCCGGTTCGCGGGCATGGCCGACATCCGGCCGCCGTCGGCCGCCGCCGGCGCCCTGCTGCCGCCCGGCGGTACCGCGCACCCGGGTGTCGAGGACCTGCTCCGCCACTGCCGCCCCGACGTCACCGTCGTCGCCACCCCGCCGCACGCGCACGTCCGGACCGGCGCCGCGGTGCTGCGCGCGGGCAGCGACCTGCTGCTGGAGACCCCGCCGGTGCTCGACCTCGACGGCTTCACCACGCTGACGCGGCTCGCCGCGGAGACCGGAGCCGCCTGCCAGACCGGGTTCCAGAGCTTCGGCTCCCCGGTGCTGCCCGTGCTCCGGGCGGCGATCGCGGCCGGGAAGCTCGGGGCCGTGGTCGGCGTGGGCGCGGCCGGGGCGTGGATCCGCACCGACGCCTACTACCGCCGCAACCCCTGGGCCGGCCGCCGGTGGCTCGACGGCGAGGCGGTCGTCGACGGCGTCCTCACCAACCCCTTCTCCCACGCCGTGGCCACCGCGCTGCTGGTCGCCGGGGTGGCCGGGCGCGACCCGGCCGAGATCGCCCTCGAGCTCTACGGCACCCGCGACATCGAAGCCGACGACACCGCGTGCCTGCGGATCCGGTTCGGCAAGGGGCCGGAAATCGTCGTCGCCGCTTCGCTGTGCGCGGAGCAGGACCACGAACCCTACGTCGTGGTGCACGGCGAGCGGGCGCGCGCGAAGTTCTGGTACAAGAGCCACCGCCTCGAAATCGACGACGAGCGGTGCCACCTCGGCGAACCGGCCGACCTGCTGCGCAACCTGATCGCCCACCACCTCGACCCGGACGGCGTGCCGCTCCTCGCGCCGCTGGCCGGCACCCGGGCGTTCGCCTCGGTGGTCGAAGCGGTGCGGGACGCGCCGTCGCCGTCGCGGATCCCGGCGGGCTGGATCCGCACCGTCGGCGAAGGGGCGAGCCGGCACCCGGTCGTGCGGGGGATCGGCGAAGAGGTCGCCGTCGCCGCGGACCGGCTTGCGTTGTTCTCCGAGATCGGCGTCCCGTGGGCGAGTGCCGCGCGACGCCCGGCGGCCGGACCGGCCGCCGAACGCACCGGCTGACGCCCGCCGGTGCTCACCGCGCTGAGGAACGGGTGTCCGGCCCGGGTCCGGTAAGCGCTTTCTCAGCGTGCGCTCGAACCGGCCACTGAATGCTGAAAGCGTTGCTGCACAAGGGCTACTGCTCGGAACTGGCCGTTGACACCGGTGCGGCGCACTGCCTACCGTGAGCCCGCTGACAGCGTTTTCAGAAAAGTGCTGACCGGCTGAGGACGGAGAGTTCGATGGGGCGGGCAACTGTGCGTAGGACCAGGGGACGGGGGATCGCCGCGCTGGCCGTGGTGGTCCCGCTGCTGCTCACCGGGGTGGCCGCCTGCGGCTCGGACTCCGGTGGCGGCGGCGACGTGACCATCAACTTCGTCTGGTGGGGCAGCGAAGGGCGGGCGAACCTGACGAAGAAGGCCGTCGAGCTCTTCCAGCAGAAGAACCCGGGCATCAAGGTGCAGACGTCGTTCTCGGCGTATGCGGCCTACTGGGAGAAGCTGGCGACGCAGACGGCCGGGGGCAAGCCGCCGGACGTGCTCAACGTCGACAGCCGCTACCTGGCCGAGTACGGCGGGCGCAACGTCCTGGCCGACCTGAACTCCGGCGCCGGCAAGGCGATCTCCCTCGCCGACATCAACCCGGAGCTGGCCGCCACCGGTGTCTACCAGGGCAAGCGGTACGCCGTGCCGTGGGCGCAGAACACGCCCGCGATGATCTACGACCCCGCTGCATACATGGCGGCCGGGGCCGACCCGGCCAAGGGGCTGACCTGGGACTCCTACGCCGACGTGGCCCAGAAGGTCGGTACCGCGGGTCCGGCGCGCGGGGTGACCGACTTCGGCATCCTCGACACGGCGCTGGAGATCTGGCTGCGCCAGCAGGGCAAGCAGTTCTACACCCCCGAAGGCAAGCTCGGCTTCACCGGCGACGACCTGCGCCGCTACTGGCAGCTGGCGAGCAGGTTCCGCGACACGAAGGCCGCTTCGCCTGCGGACGTCACCGCGTCCTACAACACCTCGCCCGAGCAGTCGCCCCTGGGCAAGAAGCTGACCAGCTCGGAGTTCGCCTACGACAACCTGCTGCCGGCGTACCAGAAGGCGAACGGCAAGCCGCTGAACGTGGCGCCGTACCCGAGCGGCGCGAACGGCGACACCGGGCAGTACCGGCGGCCGTCGATGTTCCTCGCCGTCTCCGCCCGCAGCCAGCAGCAGCAAGCGGCGGCGAAGCTCGTCGACTTCCTGGTCAACGACCCCGAGGTCGGCAAGATCGTCGGCACCGACCGCGGGCTCGCTCCGAACCTGAAGGTCCGCGCCCAGCTGGCGGCCGGCGCCAAGGGCAACGACAAGACCCTCTACGACTACGAAGCCGCACTAGAACCGAAGCTCGGCGCCGCGCCACCGGTGCCGCCGAAAGGCGCCGGGGCCGTCCAGAAACTCCTGCAGCGCACGTACGAAGAGGTCGCGTTCGGCCGGATGAGCATCGACGACGCCGTCACCCGGTTCATGACCGAAGCCCAGAAGGGACTGTCGTAGCCGATGACGACCCTGCGCACCCCGGACCCGCCGGTCGCGCCACCGGTGGCCGCGCGCGTCCGGCGCCGGGACCGGCCGGCCGGGCGCCGCCGCAAGAGCCAGCCGGAGGCGTTCGCCTTCCTTACGCCGTGGCTGCTCGGCGCGGTGGCGCTGACCGTGGGCCCGATGGTGGTCTCGCTGTACCTGTCGTTCACCGACTACGACATGTTCACCGCGCCGAAGTGGGTGGGCCTCGGCAACTTCGCGCACATGTTCACCGGCGACGACCGCTACCTGCAGTCGGTCAAGGTCACGCTGATCTACGTGCTGGTCTCGGTCCCGTTGAAGCTGGCCGTGTCGCTGCTGGTGGCGATGCTGCTCAACACCCGCCGCGGCGGGGGAGGCTTCTACCGCGCGGCGTTCTACGCGCCTTCGCTGCTGGGCGCGAGTGTCGCGGCGGCGCTGGTGTGGCGGGCGCTGTTCATGGGCGGCGGCCCGGTCAACGAGGTCCTCGCGTTCTTCGGCTGGCACACGCCGAGCTGGGTCGACGACCCGCAGTTCAGCCTCGCTTCGATCGTGCTGCTGGGCGTGTGGCAGTTCGGCGCGCCGATGGTGATCTTCCTCGCCGGGCTCAAGCAGATCCCGGCGGAGCTGCACGAGGCCGCGGCGATCGACGGCGCGGGTGCGTTCCGCCGGTTCCGGCACATCACGCTGCCGATGCTGTCGCCGGTGATCTTCTTCAACCTCGTGATGGAGGCGATCCACGCGTTCCAGGCCTTCACCCCGGCGTTCGTCATCGGGGGCGGCCGCGGCGGCCCGGCCGACGCGGACCTGTTCTACACGCTCTACCTGTTCGAGGTCGGCTTCCAGGACTTCCGGATGGGGTACGCGTCGGCGATGGCGTGGGTGCTGCTGGTCGTGATCGCGGTCGTGACGGCGATCGTGTTCCGGACGGCGAAGCTGTGGGTGTTCTACGACGACGTGGAAAGCACAGGGGAGAAGAAATGACCGTACTGCCACGCACGGCGCGGTCGTTCGGCCGGCACGCGCTGTGTCTCGTCGTCGTCGCGATCGTGCTCTACCCGCTGGTGTGGCTGGCGTTCGCGTCGGTCAAGCCGCCGGACGAAATCCTGTCGCGCCTGGCGCTGCTGCCCACCCGGTTCGTCTTCGACGGTTACCAGAAGGGCTGGGAAGGCGCGGCGGACGTCGGGTTCGGCCGCTTCTTCCTCAACTCGTTCCTGGTGGCCGGCCTCTCGGTGGCGGCGAACGTGCTGTCCTGCTCGCTGGCCGCGTTCGCCTTCGCGCGGCTGGAGTTCCGGTTCCGCGGGGCGCTGTTCGCCTTCATGATCACGACGCTGATGCTGCCCTACCACGTCACGCTGATCCCGCAGTACGTGATCTTCCAGCAGGCGGGCCTGGTCAACACGTTCGTCCCGCTGATCCTGCCGAAGCTGCTGGCCACCGAGGCGTTCTTCGTGTTCCTGATCGTCCAGTTCATGCGCGGGATCCCGCGTGAGCTCGACGAAGCGGCGATCATCGACGGCTGCTCGGTCTACCGCACGTTCTGGCACGTGGTGCTCCCGCTGTCGAAACCGGCGCTGGTGACGACGTCGATCTTCACGTTCATCTGGACGTGGAACGACTTCTTCACGCAGATGGTGTACCTGAACGACACGGAGAAGTTCACCGTGCCGCTGGGTCTGCGGCTGTTCGTGGACACCAGCAGCGAGTCGAACTTCGGGGCGATGTTCGCGATGTCGGCGCTCGCGCTGGTCCCGATCGTGCTGTTCTTCCTCGCCTTCCAGCGCCTGCTGGTCGAAGGCGTCAGCACCAGCGGCCTGAAGGGGTGACCCGATGCGGACGCGGAAGCGGGCAACGCGGTGGCGAACCGGGCTCGGTGACTTTTCGGACTGTCTGCTGGCGGGGTTGCTCGTCGCACTGGCGTCGGTGCCGGTGGTGACGGCGGGCCCGGCGTTCGTGGCGGGCTGCCGGGTGCTCGACCGCGCCCGGCGGGGCGTCGGGAGTCCACTGTGGACGACGTTCTGGGCGGACTTCCGGTCGGTGGTCCGCGGCGGGGTGGGCTTCGGGCTCGGGTGCCTGGTGGCGGTGGTGCTGTTCGCGGTGGACCTGGAGGTGGTGGCGTCGATGCCGGGCGCGGGAGTGTTGCGGCCGGCGTTGGGGGCGCTGGCCGCGGCGGGGGTGGTACTGGCCGTGCGGACCTGCGAGCTGGTGGCCACCGGCGCCCCGGCCTGGTGCCGGGCGTTCGGCGCAGCGGCGCGGGAAACCGCGGCCGACCCGAAGAACGGCCTGCTCCTCGCCGCGGCGCTCGGGATCGCCGGACTGCTCGTCTGGATGCTCCCGATCCTTGCCCTCGTGGTGGCCGGGCCGCTCGCCCTGGCCGCGGTCGCGACCGGCGGCCGCCGATGAGGCCGCACGTCGTCGTCTTCGGCACGGCCGGTTACGCGGCCCACCACCTGCGCCGGGCCCGCGCCCGGCACGACCGCGGCGACCTGGTGCTGGCCGGCGCCTGCGACATCCGCGAACCCTCCGCGGCGGCCCGTGCCCTCCTGCCCGAAGGCGCCGTCATCACCCGGGACGCGGCCGAACTGCTCGCCCGCACCACCCCGGACATCGCCGTGGTGGCCACCCCGCCGCACACCCACCTGCCGCTGGCCAGGCTGGCTCTCACCGCGGGCTGCCACCTGCTCGTCGAGAAGCCGCCGGTGCTGGACCTCGCGGCCTTCGGCGAGCTCACCGCGCTGGCCCGCGGCCGCGCCTGCCAGACCGGCTTCCAGAGCTTCGGCTCGGCCGCCGTCCCCGTCGTGCGGGCGGCCATCGAAACCGGCGAGATCGGCACGGTCACCGGCATCGCCGCCGCGGGCGCCTGGATCCGGCGGGACCGCTACTTCGCGCGCGCCGAGTGGGCCGGCCGCCGCCGCGTCGGCGGGCAGCCGGTCGTGGACGGCGCCCTGACCAACCCGTTCGCCCACGCCGTCGCCACCGCGCTGCTGGTCAACGGCACCGCCGACGTCCCGCCGGAGCGGATCGCCGTCGAGCTGTACCGGGCCCGGGACATCGAGTCGGACGACACCGCCTGCGCGCGGCTGGGCTTCGCCGGTGCGCCGGACGTCGTCGCCGCCGCGACCCTCGACGCCGAGGCCGACCACGAGCCGTACGTGCTGGTCCACGGCACAAAAGGCCAGATCCGCTGGCACTACAAGACGGATCTGGTCACCATCGGCGACCGGCGGCTCCCGGTCGCTCCGCCGCGGGACCTGCTGGCCAACCTCGTCGGCCACCTGCGCGACGGCGAGCCGCTGCTGGCGCCGCTGGCCGTGACCCGGGCGTTCACCGCGCTGGTGGAAGCGGTCCGCGACGCGCCGGAACCGCTGCCGCTGCCCGCCGAGTGGGTCGAGACCGTGGACACCGGGCCCGACCGGCACTTCGTCGTGCCGGGCGTCGACCGCGCCGTCGACACCGCGGCCGAGCGGCTCGCGCTCTTCTCCGAACTCGCCCTGCCCTGGACCGGGGCCGCCGCTTCACCGGATCGAGAGAGGTGATGGCCGTGCGCCGCCACGCGATCGTCGGCCTGGGTTCCCGCGCCCAGCTGTTCGCCCAGGCACTGGCCGCGTCGCCGCGAGCCGGGCTCGCGGCCTTCTGCGACCGCAACGAGACCCGCATGCGGGTCCACAACGGCTGGCTGGGCACGGAGATCCCCGGCTACCGGCCGGAGGACTTCACCGCCATGCTGGCGAAGGAGCGCATCGACGTCGTCGTGGTGTGCACGCCGGACCACACGCACGCGGACTACGTCGTCGCCGCGCTCGAGGCCGGCTGCGACGTCGTCACGGAAAAGCCCATGACCACCGACGTCGAGGGCGCGCGGCGGATCCTGGCCGCCCGCCGCGAGACGGGCCGGTCGGTGCGGGTCGCGTTCAACTACCGGTACAACCCGGTGCACCGCCGGGTGCGGGAACTGCTGGCCGGCGGCGCGATCGGGGAGATCGGCTCGGTCGAGTTCAGCTGGCTGCTCGACACCGCGCACGGCGCCGACTACTTCCGCCGCTGGCACCGGGACAAGGCCAACTCCGGCGGCCTGCTCGTGCACAAGTCCGGCCACCACTTCGACCTCGTCAACTGGTGGCTCGGCCGTGGGCCGGAGACGGTGTTCGCGCTGGGCCGGCTCTTCTTCTACGGCGACAGAACCGACCACCGTGCGGCCGGTGACCGGTTCGCGCTGGATCTCGACGCCTCGCCCAGGCTGCGCGCGCTCTACCGAGACGCCGCGCGGGAAGACGGTTACGTCCGCAACCAGGACGTGTTCGCGCCCGGGGTCACCATCGAAGACGACCTGTCGGTGCTGGTGCGCCACCACGGCGGCGCGGTGCTGAACTACCACCTGCACGCGTATTCGCCGCGGGAGGGCTACCGGGTCGCGTTCTCCGGCAGCGAAGGGCGGCTGGAGCTGGACGTCCGGGAGAACGAGTACGCGGCCGGCGCCGAGCCGGTGCCGGAGCCGGGGCGCGCCCGGCTGACCGTGCAACGGCACTGGGAGCCGCCGGAGACCGTGTTCGAGGGGCTCCTCGGCGACGGGCACGGTGGCGGCGACGAGCGGATGCTCGCCGAGCTGCTGGGCGACGCCGAACCGGACGCGCTCGGCTGCGCGGCCGACCACGACGCCGGCCTCCAGGCCCTGCTCACCGGGCTGGCCGCGAACCGGTCCCTGGAAACCGGCCGGCCCGTGTCCGTCGGCGAGCTGCTGGCGGAGATCGGGGAACCGGCGTGAGCCGGGCCGCGGTGGGGGACAGCACGCCGGCGGCGACCGAGGAGCCCGACGGCCGGGTGTGCGTGCGCCTGGGCGACCTCGTCCTGGCCGAGTACGTCGTCGAGCCGCCGACGCCGGCCGGGGACTCGCCGAAGCCGTACCTGCACCCCCTGCGCACCACGGCGGGGGAGACGGTGACCGCGGTCCGCCCGCACGACCACACCTGGCACAACGGCCTGCAGTTCACCATGGCCCACCTCTCGGGCGAGAACTTCTGGGGCGGCCGCACCTACGTCCGCGGCCGCGGCTACACCCCGCTCGACAACAACGGCATCGTCGGCCACGTCCGCTGGGAGAGCATCGACGACGCCGGCGGGCACTGCGAGCTGCGGCACGAGCTGGCCTGGCGCACCGCGGCCGGCCGGCGCTGGCTCACCGAGCACCGGACACTGCGCTTCGGCGACGTCTCGCTGCGCGGCGGCCACTGGACGCTCAGCTGGTCCAGCCGGCTGCGCAACACCAGCGGCCACGAGCTGCGGTGGGGCAGCCCGGTCACCGAAGGGCGCGACACCGCCGGCTACGGCGGGCTGTTCTGGCGCGGGCCGCGCTCGTTCGTCGGCGGCACGGTCCGGACGTCGGACGGGAAGTCCGCGGCCGACGCGATGGGGCACCGGGCGCCGTGGCTCGCCTTCACCGGGCAGCACGACGAGAGCCTGCGGACCTCGACGCTGCTGTTCGCCGACAGCCCGGCGAACGCGGCCCACCCGACGGCCTGGTACGTCCGCAACGAGCCGTTCCCCGTGGTCAGCTTCGCCGCGACCTACCACCGGCCGTGGCTGCTCGAACCGGGCGAAGAGCTGACCCTCACCCACCACGTCGTCGTCATCGACGGCGCCCCGGACCCGGCCGGGCTCGCCCGGCACGCGGCGCGGGTGCGCACGAGACCGGACACCGACTGAAGGAGCCGACATGCGCTGGAAGGCTTTCGCGGGGTGCCTCGCCCTGCTCGGACTGACGCTCACCGCGGCACCCGCGTCCGCGCACGGCCGCGACCCCGGCCGGGTCGTGCTCGGCGCGCACGACGGCTGGGCCGCGGCGACGACCGGCACCACCGGCGGCGCGGCCGCCGCCCCGGCCGACGTCCGCGTGGTGACCAAACGCTCCGAGCTGGCGGCCGCGCTGGCGGCACACCCGGGCGCGCCGAAGATCGTCTACGTCCGCGGCACGATCGAAGGCAACGTCGACGCCGCCGACCGGCCGGTCGGCTGTGAAAGTTTCGCCGATCCCGGCTACAGCCTCCCGGCGTACCTGGCCGCGTACGATCCCGCGACCTGGGGGAGAGTGCCGCCGTCCGGGCCGCTGGAAGAAGCCCGTGCGCGGTCGCAGGCCAACCAGGCGAAGCAGGTCGTCCTCGACGTCGGCCCGGACACGACGATCGTCGGACTCGGTGGCCACGCCACGCTGCACGGGCTGACCCTGCGCGTCACCGGCGACAACGTGATCCTGCGGAACCTGCACCTCTCCGACGCCCACGACTGCTTCCCGCAGTGGGATCCCCTCGACACCGCCGACGGCAACTGGAATTCCGAGTACGACAACCTCGACCTGGTCGGCGCGACGCACGTGTGGGTGGACCACAACGAGTTCAGCGACGGCGGGAACGACACGCAGCCGACGTACTTCGGCCGCAAGTACGAGGTCCACGACGGCCTGCTCGACATCGTGAACGGTTCGGACCTGGTCACGGTCTCCTACAACCGGCTGCACGACCACGACAAGACCATGCTGATCGGCAACACCGACAAGCCCACCTACGACGTCGGCAAGCTGCGGGTCACCCTGCACCACAACCTGTTCTCCGAGATCGGCCAGCGCGCGCCGCGCGTGCGGTACGGCCAGGTGCACGTCTACGACAACCTCTACCTGGTCGAGGACCCGGCCGCGTACACGTATTCGATCGGGGTCGGCGTGCAGTCCCGGATCTACGCGGAGAACAACTTCTTCCGCATCCCGGCGGGGCTGCCACTGGGGCAGCTGGTGCACTACTGGAAGGGCACCGTGCTCCACGCGACCGGGACGCTGGTGGCCCAGGGTAACCAGTGGCCGCGCGCGGTGGACCTGGTGGCCGAATACAACGCGGCCAACGACCCGGATCTGGGGACCGACGTCGGGTGGACGCCCCCCTTCGCCGACCGCCTCGACCCGGCGTGGGCGGTCCCGGCACTGGTGCTCACCGGCGCCGGTCCCGGCCGCTGAACCATTCGACACTTTCGGTGTTTTCAGAAAACCCCCGCGCGCGGCGACCATCCGGGCGACATGCGCGGCGCTGCGGCGAACGACATTGACACGGCCTGTCCGCCACCCGAAACTCTGGGACGAGAAAGCGCTTTCACAACCCGGTCGGACGTTTTCCATCAGCGCCGATTGAAGCTCGAGACCAGGGAGTGACGAAATGATCCCCCCAGTACTGTCCCGGTTCGTCCGGGTGACGGCGGTCGCCGCGCTCGTGGTTTCGGCGGCGGCCGGCACCGGCGCCACCGCGTCGGCCGCCTCCTGGCCCACCCCGAGCAGCAGCGTGCCGGTACCGAAGACGATCAAGGTCACCAGCGGCACCTACGACGGCGGGCTCAAGCGGTTCTACGGCACCGGCGACCTCGGCACCGGCGGCCAGAGCGAGGACCAGGGCCCGATCTTCGAACTGTCGAACGGAACGACCCTGAAGAACGTCGTCCTGGGCAGCCCCGCCGCCGACGGCGTGCACTGCCTCGGCACCTGCACGCTGCTCAACGTGTGGTGGGAGGACGTCGGCGAAGACGCCGCGACCTTCAAGGGCACCTCCGCCTCCCAGACGATGACCATCGACGGCGGCGGCGCGCGCAAGGCCTCGGACAAGGTGTTCCAGCACAACGGGCCCGGCACGATGTACATCCGCAACTTCCAGGTCGGCGACTTCGGCAAGCTGTACCGCTCGTGCGGCAACTGCAAGACGCAGTACAAGCGCAACGTCGTCGTGGACAACGTCACCGCCACCGCGCCGGGCAAGGCGCTGGTCGGCATCAACACCAACTACGGTGACACCGCGAAGCTGACGAGGATCACCATCGTCGGCGACTCGAGCCGCAAGATCGAGCCCTGCACGAAGTACAAAGGCGTCACCAGCGGCGAGCCGACGAAGACCGGCAGCGGCCCGGACTCGACGAACTGCCTCTACACCGCGGCCGACATCACCTACAAGTAACCGACCCGCGCCGGGGGTGGCGGCCGCCGTCCGCCTGCCCCCGGTGCGTTCCACCGTGGAGGCGTCATGTTCAAGACCCTGCTCGTCGCGTCGGTGCTCGCGTCGCTGACCGCCCCGCCGGCCGGTGCGGCGGCCGCGAACGTCGTCGTGGCGAAGGACGGATCCGGGAACTACACCACTGTCCAGGCCGGGATCAACGCGGTTTCGGCCGGCGGCACCGTCTCGGTCAAACCCGGGACCTACCGCGAAGTGATTTCGGTGCCGTCGGGCAAGACCGGCCTCACCCTGCGCGGGACCACCGGGAAGGCCGCCGACGTCGTCGTCGACTACGACAACGCCAGCGGCACCAAGAAGCCCGACGGGTCGACGTACGGCACGTCCGGCAGCGCGACCGCGACGATCGCCGCGAACGGCTTCACCGCGTCCGCGCTGACCTTCCGCAACTCCTTCGACCGCGCGGCCCACCCGGAGATCAAGGACACCCAGGCGGTCGCGGTCAAGACCACCGGCGACAAGATGGTTTTCGACAACGTCACCTTCCTCGGGCACCAGGACACGCTCTACGCCGACACCGCGGCCGTGGGCACCGTCGGCCGCCAGTACTACCGCAACTGCTCGATCAGCGGCGACGTCGACTTCCTCTTCGGCCGCGCGACCGCGGTGTTCGACCGGGCGACGATCACCGCGCTCGACCGCGGTTCGAGCAGCAACAACGGTTTCCTGACCGCGGCCAGCACCCGGCGGTCGAACCCGTACGGCTTCCTGATCGCCGGCAGCCGCGTGCTCAGCTCGGCCGCCGCCGCGAGCTTCTACCTGGGCCGGCCGTGGCACCCGAGCGGGGACGTCGACGCCGTCGCCCAGGTCCTGATCCGCGAGACGTCCCTCCCGGCGGCCATCAAGCCGGCGCCGTGGACCGACATGTCCGGGTTCTCGTGGAAGGACGCGCGGTTCTCCGAGTACCGCAACACCGGCCCGGGGGCGGGGACCGGCGCCGACCGGCCGCAGCTGCCCGCCGCGCAGGCCGGGAACTACACCGCGCAGAAGTACCTCGCGGGCAGCGACGGGTGGAACCCCGTGCACTGATCCTGTATAACGACCTATACGTCCCTCGATGAAAGCGGTCCCATGCGCCGGTTCCTGGCCCTCGTCTTCGCCCTGCTCGTCACAAACGGGCTTTGTGCCGCACCGGCGACGGCCGGCCCGGCGAAGCACCAGGTCACGTTCGACAGGTACTCGCTGATGCTGGACGGCCGCCGCCAGGTCGTCTGGTCGGGGGAGTTCCACCCGTTCCGGCTGCCGAGCCCGGACCTCTGGTGGGACGTGCTGCAGAAGATGAAGGCCACCGGCTACACGGCGGTCTCGATCTACTTCGACTGGAACTACCACTCGTCCGCGCCCGGGGTGTACGACTTCACCGGCGTCCGGGACATGGACCGCGTGCTCGACCTCGCCGCCGAAGCCGGGCTGTACGTCATCGCGCGGCCCGGCCCGTACATCAACGCCGAGGTCACCGGCGGCGGGTTCCCGGCGTGGCTGGGCACCCAGGCCGGCCGGGCCCGCAGCGACGCGCCGGACTACCTCGCCGCGGCCGACGAGTGGCTGACGCGGATCGACCGGATCATCGCCCGCCACCAGTACACCGACGGCCGCGGTCCGGTGATCCTCTACCAGATCGAGAACGAACTGGCCGCGACCGGGACGGCGCAGCGCACCTACGTCGCCCACCTCCACGACAAGGTGCGGGCCGACGGGATCACCGTTCCGGTCTTCCACAACGACAAGGGCCGCAACGGCATCTGGGTGCCGCCGGACTCCGGTGTACCGGGCACCGTGCCGGGGAAGGTCGACCTCTACGCCTTCGACGGCTACCCCGGTGGCGCCTGCCGGACCGACGCGACGCCGGGCAGCCCGAACGCCGCGCCGGACTGGGGCACCTACGGGCCGGGCGGGGCGAAGGGCGGCGCGAGCGCCTCGCCGAACACGCCCGGGTTCGTCGCCGAATTCGGCGGCGGCTGGTTCGACTACTGGGGCAGCAACGGCACCTACCCGTGCACCGCGGTCCGGCAGGGGCCGGGCTACGAGCGCGTCTTCTACGGCACCAACCTGGCGAACGGCCTGACGATCCAGAACTTCTACATGACGTTCGGCGGCACGTCGTGGGGCGGGCTGCCGGCGCCGGTGGTCTACAGCTCCTACGACTACGGCGCGGCGATCGACGAAGGACGTCAGCTGCGGCCGAAGGCGTCGACGATGAAGGAGATCGGTTCCTTCCTGGCCACCGTCCCCGATCTGGCCAAGATGGACCGCGGGACGTCGGTGACACCGTCGTCGGCCGCGGTGAAGGTCTACCACAACGTCAACCCGGACACCGGGGTGCACTTCTACCTGCCGGTGCACTCGCCGTCGAACGCGACGACCGACGACAGCTTCACCTTCCCGCTGTCCACTTCGGACGGCGAGTACACCGTGCCGGTCCGGCTGCACGGCCAGGACGCGAAGTTCCTCGTGGCGGACTTCGACGTCGCCGGTCAGCACCTGGTGTACTCGACGTCGGAGCCGATGGCCCGGGCCGCCGGGACCGTGCTGCTGCACGGCCGGCCGGGGGAGGACGGCGAGACGGTCCTTCGGTACGCGACGCAGCCGCGCGTGGACGTCCTCGCCGGGGCCGTCACGGCGAGCTGGTCCGGTCACGACCTGCGCCTGGCCTACCGCCACGACGGGCTCGCGCGCGTCCGGATCAGCGGCGGCGGCCGCCCGGCCGTCACGCTGCTGCTCGCCGACGACGCCACCGCGGACAGTTTCTGGCCGGTGGGTGGCCTGCTCGTGCGCGGGCCGGACCTGGTCCGGACCGCCCACGCCGGGGTCGCGCTGACCGGCGACACGAAGGCACCGCGGGAGCTCGAGGTGTGGGGTGCGCGCGGCCCGCTGCTGTGGTGGAACGGCAGCCCGGTGCCGGTGCGGCCGACGGCGTCCGGCAGCGTGCTCGCGCTGCGGCCGCTGCCCGGCCCGGCCGACCCGCGCCTGCCCGAGCTGACCGGCTGGCGTTCGGCGCCCGGCTCGCCGGAGGCGGAACCGGGGTACGACGACTCGGGCTGGCCGGCCGCGGACCGGACCACGACGAACAGCACCACCCCGCCGCCGGCCGGGCAGCCGGTGCTGACCGCGGACGACTACGGCTTCGGCGTCGGGGACGTCTGGTACCGCGGCCGGTTCACCGGGACGCCGGGGGAGCGGGTCGCCCTGCGCTACGGCGGTGGGGGTGCCGGGATGCTCCAGGCGTGGCTGGACGGGCAGTACCTCGGCGAGCACGTCCTGCCGTCCGGGCTGGCCGCGCCGCCCACGACCGGCACCGCGGAGTTCGCGGTGCCCGAAGGCCTGCGCGGCGACGGCCCGCACGTGCTGTCGGTGATGGTGCGCAACAACGGCCACAACGAAGACGGCGGCGTGAACGACGCGCACAAGGAGGGCCGGGGCCTCATCTCGTCGTCGCTGACCGGCGTGGCGTGGAAACTGCAGGGCGGGACGGCGGACCCGGTGCGCGGCCCGCTGAACAGCGGCGGCCTGGCGGGCGAACGGGCGGGCTGGCACCTGCCCGGCTTCCCGGACCGCGCGTGGGCGCCGGCGGCGGTGCCCGCGCCCACCGCTTCGCCGGGGACGACCTGGTACCGCACGACGTTCTCCCTGCGGGTACCGCGTGATCAGGACACGTCGGTGGGCCTGACGATCGGCGACCCGGCCCGGCCCCGCTCCGGTGGTCGCTATCGGGCGCTGGTGTTCCTCAACGGCTGGAACGTCGGCCAGTACATCGGGGACGTCGGGCCGCAGCACACGTTCGTGCTGCCGACCGGGATCCTGGACCCGCACGGCCAGAACACCCTGGCCCTGGCGGTGACCAGCGACGGCGGGCCGGGCAACGGGCTGGAGAAGGTCGTCCTGACCGACCTGGGCACGGCCCGGGGCGGCGTCGGGGTCCGGCCGGTGTTTTCACCGGGTTGGCGGAGGTGAGGCTCCGGGCGTTTGGCGTCGACGGTCGTGGGGTAGTGGGTGATCGCCCGTCGTTGACTGCCGTGAAAGGAGCCCCTGGATGAGCACCCTCGACCCGTCCGCGCTGCTGCTGACCGCGACGACCGCGGAGCCCCGCCCGGGAACGCTGCGGGTCACGGTGACGGGCGAGATCGACATGGCCACCCGCAGCCGCTTCGACGCCGAACTGGACCGCGCGGTCGCCGCGGCCCCGCACCGGCTGGTGGTCGACCTGCTCGGCGTGGCGTTCTGCGGCGTGACGGGCATGGCCTCGCTGGGGCGGCTGCGGGCCCGGTGCGCGGAGGCGGGAATCGACCTGGTCCTGAAGCCGTCGCCCGTGGTGCGGCGGGCTCTGGACCTCGCGGCGGTCGCGCCGCTGTTCGGCCTGGAGGACCGGCAGGACCAGCTCATCGCCCGCTGACCAGCGAGCCGGGGCCTGCGCCCCGGCTTCGGCCGCGCGGAACCGGCCGGCGCGGATGGCCAGCATGACGTTGGGCGCTTCGGCCACGAACCCGGCCGCCAGGTGCTTGCGTTCGGCCAGCAGGTTGGCGAGCTCGCCGAGGCGCCGTTCGGTGTGCGGGTCCCCGGCCAGGAACCCGTCGACGGCGTCCCACAGCACACTCATCACCAGGTCGGTGCGCCGTCCCGAGCGCACCCCGACGAGCTCGGTCGCGAGTGCCTGCGGCAGCACCGTGTGGTCCGGGCCGAGCAGGCAGTGGTGGGCAGGCTCAGCGCCTCGGCGTGTGGCTGACCGACATCGGCGGTCTCGACCGCCCCCGGGCGGCCGAGGTGCTAACCGCCTCGGCCCGCGCGATCCTGCGTGCGGCCCTCGACCCCGTTAGCTGATCGGCACCGTCGCGGTGCACGACACCGTGCCGTTGTCGAACGTCGCGGCCGCCGTGCCCGCGGACGTGACCGGCACGGTGGTGGCCGACGGCATCGTGAAGGTGGTACTCCCGGTCGTCGGTGCCGACCGGGAGTACACCGTGCGGGTCGTCGTTCCGCTGCGGTAGGAGATCTGCAGCCGGACGCTGCCCGCGACGTCGCCGATGTACGGCCCCGAAGTGGTGTACCCGCCGAGCATGCGGTGGTAGCCGCCGTCGGTCTCGTACCGGAGGGTGAACGTGCCGCTGTAGCCGTCCGCGTGGCAGGCGGCCGTCCGCTGGACGGTCGTCGCCGCCTCGGCCGGCGCCGCCAGCACCGTCGTGCCGGCCAGCAGTGCCACCAGCCCGGCCTGTACCGCAGTCTTCATGGGTTCCTCCCGCTCGCTCGCGTCGTCATCCTGCCCGGGGCCGCTTCCGTTCCGCTTCCCCGCACGCGGCGGTGCGGACCAGGCGGACGGACGAGGCGGACGGGGCGGGCGGCGTGGTGCAGCAAGGCGTGCCCGGCCGACCCGTCCACCCCGGCGACGATCGGCAGTCCGCCGACCCCAACCGGGACGGGAATTCACCGGATGGCTCCGGCGACCACTCAGCCGACTCGCGTGTCGGGAGGGTCGACTCGCGTGTCGGGAGGGTCGACTCGCGTGCTTGAAGGGTCGACACGCGTGTCTGGAGGGTCGACACGACCGGGCGCGGCCGACGGGCTGGGGACGGCGGGCGTCCGGTCGCGGGTGGGACCCGGGTCCGGCAGGATCTGCGGCGTTCGTCCCTGACTCCCGGAGGAGGCCGATGGCGGTGCTGGTGGTGGCCGCGGCGGTGCTCGGCCTGCTCGTCGGGTCGTTCCTCAACGTCGTCGTCCACCGGGTGCCGCGCGGCGAATCCGTCGTCCGGCCGCCGTCGCGCTGCCCGGACTGCGGACGGACCGTCGGGGCCCGGCACAACGTCCCCGTCCTCGGCTGGCTCGTCCTGCGCGGCCGGTGCGCCGGCTGCGGGTCCCCGATCAGCGTCCGGTACCCGCTGGTCGAGGCGGGCACGGCCGTGCTGTTCGCGCTGCTGGCCCTGCGGCTCGGCCCGCCGGACCTGCCCGCGTTCCTGTACTTCGGCGCGATCGGGATCGCACTGGCCCTGATCGACCTCGACTGCCGCCGCCTGCCGAACGCGATCGTGCTCCCGTCGTACCCGGTCCTGGCCGTCCTGCTGACGGCGTCGGCCTGGTGGCGCGGCGACGGCTGGTCGCTGGCCCGCGCCGGCGTCGGCGGCGCCGCCCTGTTCGCCTTCTACCTCCTGCTCGCGCTGGCGTACCCGGCCGGCATGGGCTTCGGCGACGTCCGGCTCGCGGGCATCCTCGGCGGCGTCCTCGCGTACCTGTCCTGGGGCGCGCTCCTGATCGGCGCGTTCGGCGGGTTCCTCCTGGGCGCGGTCGCCGGCGTCGTCGTGCTGGCCTCCGGCAAGGGCAGCCGCAAGACCGCCCTGCCGTTCGGTCCCTTCATGATCGCCGCCGCGCTGGTGGCGGTCTTCGCGGCCGGCCCGCTCGGCCACGCCTACCAGCGGCTGACCGGCCTCGCCTGACCGTCATCGGTTCCCCGACCAGCTCAGCACCGACACCTGACGCGCGCCCGGCCCGCCGGGCGGCCGGGGGTAGGCGAGCTCGAGCTGAGCGCGTCCACGAGGTCGGTGCCTTGCAGGGGTTCGAGGTACGTTCCGGAGTCAGCAGGCGGCCACCTCCACCGAGCGCGTCCCCTTCCAGGGGCCGGCCGTCGCGCGCACGCTGACGTACACCTTGTTGTTGCCCGGCAAGGGGATGGTGGCCGACGTGGTCGTGGTGGTGCCCGCCGTCGAGACGGGCCCGCCCGCGCTGGTCGCGGTCAGGAGCTCGAACCCGGGCGGCAGCGCCGCCACCGGGTAGGACCAGTGGAGCGTGGCCGAGGGGCCGCCGTTGCTGCTGTTGCACTTCGCCGAGTCGACGATCGGCTGGCCGGGCGTCTGCAGCTTCAGCGCCGCCGCGTACCCCGTGCCGGGACCGGGCTTGAGCCAGGCTGCCTCGGCCCGGGCGGCGCCGACCGCGAGCAGGCCGGTGGCCACCGTCGTCCACGCCGTGGCCACCACGGCGGCCGCGAAGACCACCCGCGGCGTGCTCATCCGCTCACCACCGTGACCGTCACCGGGATGGCGAACAGGGCGCCCTGGCAGCCGTCGTCCGACGCCGTGCTCATCGACACCGCGCCCGGGAGGGTGAGGGTGGCGCTCCCGCCCGCGGGCACCGGCGTGTTCGGCGACTGCGCGGTCCAGGTCACGCCGGTCGTGGTGCAGGTGCCGGCGCCGCCGGACCCGGTCGGCGTCCCGTTCGCCACCACGCTGCCGACCTTCACCGGGTAGGGATTCGGGTTGTTCACCAGGAGCTTCGCCTCGCCCGCCGGTCCGCCGGGGTAGAGCAGGCCGCTGGTGAACGCCGAGGCGGCGACCGTCCCGGTCGTCGGGGCGGAGGCGGTGCCGGCCTTCGCGTTCGCGGCACCCGAACCGGAGCTCGTCCACGCCGCGACGGCGATCCCGCCGCCCAGCGTCGCGCCGACCACCGTGGTGACCACGAGCACGCGGCGCAGGGTCGGGTTCTTCATGGCTTGACCGCCGTTCCTGTGTAGGTCAGGGGAAAGGTGACCGACCGGCACGCCTCGGGGGTGCCGGGCAGCATGTGCGTGGTGAGGGCGACGTCGGTGGTGCCGTTGCCGGCCACCGTCACCGGCCGGGCGAGCGCGTCGAGCCGGACCGAGGCCGCCGGGCAGGCCGGGACCGGACGGCCGCGGCCGTCGACGGGGGTGCCGACCGTGGCCGTCACCGTCTGGACGAGGATCGGGAAGTTTTCGGCGTTGGCCAGCCGGACCCACCGGCTGCCGGTCGCGCCGGGAACGAGCGCGGTGGCCCGGCCGGGCACGTCGGCGATGCCGAACTGCTTGATGCCGTTGCCGTTCGCGGTGTTCGCCACCGGCGCGGGGCCGATCGCGGACCACCCGAGGACGACGGCCGCGGACGCGCCGGCCGCAACCGTGCTCCGCCACCTGGACATCGGGCCGCCGTCCGGCGCGCTCAGGCGTTGGACGCGAGGGTGGCGGTGAGCGGCAGCACGAAGGTCTGGCCCTTGCAGGCGTCGGTGGCGCCGCCGCTCATCTGGGCGTGCACGGTGTAGGTGCCGCTGCCCTTGGCCGCGATGGTGCCGGTGGTGCTCGCCGGGGCGGCGCTGGTGACGGTGCCGGCGGCGCAGCCGTTGACCGCGTCCGAGGAGCCGGAACTGATCGAGGTGACGACGACGGGGTAGTCGTTGGGGTTGGTGATGGTGACGGTGAAGTCGGTGCCGCCGCCCGGGTAAAGGGCGCTACCCGAGCCCGCGGGCGTGATCGCCGAGTTGACCGAGGTGGTCGAGGCGACCGAGCCGGTGCCGGCGCCGGAGCTGGACCAGGCGGCGTAGGCGACACCGGCGACGACGACCACTCCGGCGACGCCGAGGACGACCGCGGACCGCTTGCTGACCTTGCGCATGAGTTCTCCTTGGAGCTGGTTCGATCGGGAGGGCCGGGGCTCGGTCGCGGTCCGGCCGGTCCGGGTGGACCGTCACGAAGAGTGTGCAAATTCACGATCGGGTTGTACCGCGGGCGACCGGCCCGACTGCGTGGGCCGGAGGTCCCTTGATCCGCGTCCCGGGACGTGTTACGCGCGCGGGATCGGGCCGCGAGAAAGTCGTTCCACCGCGAAAAAGTTCCGATGCGCGACCGTGACCTGCGACTTTACCGACCCGACCGGCCGAATGGCGGAGACCGTCCCGTGATCTTGCCGGAGGCGCCCGGTGATCTCGGCACCCCTGTCGGGCGGGCCAGGCGCCCACGTCGGGGTGATAACGGTTCGTGACAATTCTTCGGCTGATGAGTAACGCTTGGCCGGGCTGGTCAGCCGAGGTCGGCGTTGTCCCGCAGCCGCCGCAACACGAGGGCCAGGTGGAGGCGGAAGCGCCCCGACGGGGAGTCGACCTCGAAGCCCAGCACCGCTTCGGCGCGGGCCAGCCGGGCGGGCATGGTGCTGTGGTGGCGGTGCAGGGCGGCGGCCGCCTTGCGGGCCGATCCCGTGGCGCACAAGGCGTCCAGGGCCGCCAAGGTGTCGGCGCCGTGGTGTTCGGCCGCCAGGCGGTCGAGCGCCCGGACGTCGGGCAGTTCCGCGAGTTCGGCCGGGCCGAGCTTGCCGGCGAACGCGGCCAGTCCGCCCAGCCGCTCCCACCACACGACCGGCTCCGCGGCCGAGGTGAACCGCAGCGCCGTCCGGGCCGCCGTCCAGGAGCGGGCGACGTCGATGGCGGGCCCCTCCGGGCCGATGCCCGCGCGGGCACCGTCGGGCAGCGAGGCGACTTCGCCGGGCAGCAGGACCGCCCGCACCCCGCCGAGGTGGGCGGACCGCCCGGCGAGCGCGTCGACGCCCGTGCCCGCCAGCACGCGCAGCCGGGTCGCCGGGCCGAACCCGAGCAGGTGCAGGGCGCGTGCCCGGTCGGCGGTGCCGGTGCTTTCGGACAACACGAGTTCGACCAGCGCCGGATCCCCGAGCTCGGGCCGCGGCACACCGGAGTGCTCCAGCAGGATCGCGACGGCGATGGCGAAGCGTTCGAGCAGCATGTCGTCGAGCGGGAGGGGCGAGCCGTCCCGCGCCACCCAGACGACCACACCGCCGTCGAGGGCACGCGTGGCCGCCCCCGGGGGCGCGGTGGCCGGCGTCCGGACGTCCCCGCCGGGCGAAGCGCACAGCGACAGGCCCCGGCCGGGAGCATGTACCCCGACGGGGCAGCCGGCCAGTTCGGCGGTGCTGCGAACGAGCGCATCGAGGTCGGCGCGCCCGGTGATCAGCCGATCGAAGAACCCGATGACCCGCACGGCGTTCTCGGCGTCGGCATCGAGCCCGGACAGCCGCAGCAGCAGCCCTTTCATCCCGCCACGATAGGCGCGCCCACCACCGGAAGGCGAGGACGACCGCCGGTCGGGAGGTTCGGTTCGGCGATCGTCGGTGGTTGGTCGGCGGGATGGAGTTGTGATGGCCGCGGCCGGTAGGTGGGCTACGCCGCGACCTGCCGGTCGCCTGGGTGGTCCGGCGGTGCTTGCGGCGGTTCGGCGACGGCTGCCCCGCCTTTCGCGGGGCTGCGGGACTCGCGGCGGCGGCGCGGCCGCCCGCCAGGTCACCCCGCCCGACCGCCAACCCCCCGCAACACTCCGCCGTCTGGCTGGCCATCGCCCCGCAACCCCCGCCGCCTGGCGGTGGCCCGTGTCGCGCCGCTCGGCCCATGATCAAGGCATGACCTACGCGATCGATCCCGAGTTGCTGCCGTGGCTGGACATGCTCCCGGCCGTGACCCTCACCGACCACGAGTCCCTGCTGGCCGCGCGTTCCTCGATGGCGCAGCTCCGGGACGTCGTTCCCGGCTACGAACCCGCCCCCCCCGTCGACGTCCGCGACACCGCCGTGCCCGGGCCGTCCGACGCCCCCGATGTCCCCGTGCGCGTCTACTCGCCGGCGGGCCGCTCCGCCGCGCTGCCCGGCCTGCTCTACATCCACGGTGGCGGTTTCGTCATGGGCGACCTCGACACCTTCGAAGCCCACCTGCTGCGCCTGGTCGACGAACTGGGGATCGTGGTCGTCTCGGTCGACTACCGCCTAGCCCCCGAACACCCGTTCCCGGCTCCCGTCGAAGACTGCTACGCCGCCCTCAGCTGGGTCGCCGCCAAGGCCGATGAGCTGGGCATCGATCCCGCCCGGCTCGGCGTCGCCGGAGAGAGCGCCGGGGGTGGCCTGTCGGCCGCGGTCGCGTTGCTCGCCCGCGACCGCGGCGGCCCGCAGCTGTGCTTCCAGTACCTCGGCATCCCGGAGCTCGACGACCGGCTGGACACCCCGTCGATGCGCGCCTACACCGACACGCCGGTCTGGAACCGGCCCAACGCGGTGTACAGCTGGACGAGCTACCTCGGCGCGGAACCGGGCGGCCCGGACGTCTCGCCCTACGCCGCCCCGGCCCGCGCCGCCGACCTGTCCGGCCTGCCGCCCGCCTTCGTGACGACGTGCCAGTTCGACCCCCTCCGCGACGAGGGCATCGCCTACGCGCAACGGCTCGCGCACGCGGGCGTGCCCGTCGAACTGCGCCACTACCCGGGCACCTTCCACGGCTCCAGCATGGTCGAGACGGCCGGCGTTTCCCGCCGGATGTTCGCCGACGAACTCGACGCGCTGCGCCGCGGCCTCGGCGTCACCGGCTGACCGGGACGCGCGCAGGCCGGACGCGGCCTGCGCGCGCATGGTCAACCGGCCGGGCTGACGTCGATCAGCACCTTCCCGGTGACGCCGTCTTCCGACGCGGCGTGCGCTTTCGCCGTCTCGGAAAGCGGGAACCGGTGGACCGGCACGCCGTGGTCTTCACCCAGCCGCAGCGCGCCGTCGGCGAACGCCGCCGTGATGTCCTCGGTGCCGGCCCGCAGCTTGTCCTCGCCCACCGTGTACAGCACCAGGAACTGGTACCGCGCGTTCAGCCACAGCGCCTGCCCGAAGTCGAGGCTCAGCGTGCCGGTGCCGCGGTCGTCGCCGTAGGCCGCGACCGTGCCACGGGGGCGCAGCACCTCCGTGTGCAGCTTCGCGTTCACCCCGGCCGCGACCTCGACCACGACGTCGACGCCGTCGGGGGCGACCTCGCGGATCCGGGCGCCGAGGTCCGGGTCGGGGTAGCGCAGCACGTGGTGCGCCCCGGCAGCCCGGGCGAGAGCGGCCTTCTCCTCGCTGCTGACCGTCGCGAGGACCGTCGCCCCGGCCCAGCGGCCGAGCTGGATCGCCGCGTTGCCGACCGCGCCGGCCCCGCCGCTGACCAGCACCGTGCGGCCCTCGAGCGCGCCGGGGGAGAGCCGCGCCGGGCCGTCCTCGGCGACCGTCAGCGCCCGGTGCGCGGTCAGGGCCGGGACGCCGAACCCGGCGCCCTCGTCGAAGCCGGTGCCGTCGGGCAGCCGCACCAGCTTCGCGGCCGGGAGCACCGTGTACTCCTGCGCGGTGCCCGACCCGGGCCCGTGGGCGCCGGCGATGACCGTCCAGACGCGGTCGCCGGGGGCGAAGGCGGTGACGTCGGGGCCGACGGCGTCGACCACGCCCGCGCCGTCCTGGTTCGGCACGGTTTCGGGGACTTCGGTCCCGGGCTCGGCACGCAGCCCGCTGCGCGCCTTCCAGTCCGTGGGGTTGACCGCGGACACGACGATCCGCACGCGCACCTCGCCGGGGCCCGGGTCCGCGACGGGCCGCTCGGTCGGTTCCAGGACTTCCGGTCCGCCGTGACGGCGGTAGACGACTGCTTTCATGCCGGGTGCAATCCGCGTGCGGTCCGGGATATTCCCGCCGTCTCCGGAAATGCGCGCCGGGAAATCGGTTTTCGGCCGGCGGAAAGGCAGAAAAGCGCGTCGCGCGGGTGGTCCCCCGGCCGGGCGATTTTCGGGGCTCGTGTCAGCGGAATCGGCGGCCGTCGCAGAAACTGGGCGCGTGGGAGAGGAAAAGCGCCCCCCGGCGGACGAGCGGCCGAAGCGCGATGACGGCGAGCCGACGCCGATCTTCGACGCCGTGTTCAATGCGATGCGTGCGCGGGCGAATACGGCGGATCCGGCGCGGGAGCCGGAGGAATCCCCGCGGTGAACGGACCGCCGAAGTGCGGCACGTCGTTCGACGTCCGCAGCGGACATGTAGCATCCCGGGTGCCCGAACACCCGGGGCCGAGGAGTGAGCCGTGGCCGGCGTCGTCGACAGCATGATCGCCGCCGAGTACGCGGCGGGCGCCTCGATCTCGGAGCTCGCCGAGCGCTGGGGAATCGACCCCCGGCAGGTCGTCGAGCGCATCTCGGCCGCCACCCGCTCCTGAGCCCGGCACCCCGGCTCAGATCGCGCGTTCCCCCTTGCCCAGCACGACGATGCCGCCCTCGCTGACGTGGTAGTGCCCGCGGTCGCGGGCCAGGTCGACCCCGATGTGCGCGCCCGCCGGGACCACGACGTTCTTGTCCAGGATCGCCCGCCGCACCACCGCGCCGCGGCCGACCCGGGCGCCGTCGAGCAGCACCGAGCCCTGCACCACCGCGCCCTGCTCGACGATGACGTCGGGGGAGAGCACGGAGTCGACGACCTGGGCCCCGGAGATGATGCAGCCGTTGCTGACGATCGACTGGTTCGCCGAACCGCCTTCGACGAACTTCGCCGCCGCCCGCTGGCCGGGGTGGGCGAGGATCGGCCACCGCCGGTTGTAGAGGTTGAAGATCGGGTGCGTCGAAATGAGGTCGGTGTGCGCCTCGTAGTAGCTGTCGATGGTGCCGACATCACGCCAGTAACCGTGGTCGCGTTCGGTTTCCCCGGGCACGACATTGGTGTTGAAGTCGTAGACGGCGGCCTCGCCCGATTTGACCAGCGCCGGGATGATGTCGCGGCCCATGTCGTGGTGTGAAGCGGCGTTTTCCGCGTCGGCGTAGAGGGCTTCCAGCATCACCTTCGTCGTGAAGATGTAGTTCCCCATGGACACGTACGCCTCTTCGGGCGAGTCCGGCAGGCCCGGCGGCTCCGCGGGCTTCTCCATGAAGGCGTCGATCATGAGCCCGTCGGTGGTCCGGATGACGCCGAACGAGCTCGCCTCCTTCCGCGGCACCCGGATGCCGGCGACCGTGACGCCCGCGCCGGAGGAGATGTGCGCCTCCAGCATCTGCCGCGGGTCCATCCGGTAGATGTTGTCCGCGCCGAACACCGCGATGTACTCGGGGTTTTCGTCGTGAACGAGGTTGAGGCTCTGGTGGATGGCGTCGGCGCTGCCCTGGTACCAGCGCGGGCCCAGCCGCTGCTGCGCGGGCACCGGCGTGACGTACTCGCCGGTCAGCGAGGACAGCCGCCACGTCGTCGAGATGTGCCGGTCGAGCGAGTGCGACTTGTACTGCGTCAGCACGCACAGCCGGCGGATCCCGCCGTGCACCAGGTTGGAGAGCACGAAGTCGATCAGGCGGTGCGTGCCGCCGAACGGCACCGCCGGCTTCGCCCGGTCCGCCGTCAGCGGCATCAGGCGCTTGCCCTCCCCGCCCGCGAGCACGATGCCCAGGACATGGCATTCGCTGTTCACAGCGACCTCCCGCACGCCTCGTAGAGGGCGACCGTCCGCTCGGCGATCGCCTTCCAGCCGAACTCGCCGACCGCGCGCTCGCGGCCGGCGGTGCCCATCGCGGCGGCCCGGTCCGGGGAGCCGACCACTTCGTTCAGCGCGGCGGCCAGGCCCGCCTCGAACGCCTGCGCGTCCTGTTCGTCGTAGTGCACGAGCAGCCCGGTGCGGCCGTCGTCGACGACCTCCGGGATCCCGCCGACGTCGCTGGCCACCACCGGGGTGCCGCACGCCATGGCCTCGAGGTTCACGATGCCGAGCGGCTCGTAGACCGACGGGCAGGCGAACACCGCGGCGTGGGTGAGCAGCTGCACGACCTCGTCGCGCGGCAGCATCTCCGGGATCCAGCGGACGCCGGTGCGGGTCTTCTCCAGCTCGGCGACCAGCCCGCGGAACTCGGCGTCCAGTTCGGGCGTGTCGGCGCCGCCGGCGCACAGCACCAGCTGGACGCCGGGGTCGAGCTTCGCGCCGGCGCGCACCAGGTGCGGCACGCCTTTCTGCCGGGTGATCCGCCCGACGAACAGCACGTACGGCCGGTCGGGGTCGATGCCGTGCTTGGCCAGCGCGTCGGTGCCGGGGTCGGGGCGGTAGAGGGTGGTGTCGATGCCGTTGTGGATCACGTGCACGCGCTCGGGCGGCACCGCGGGGTAGGCGGCCAGGACGTCCCGGCGCATCCCGCCGCTGACCGCGACGATGGCGTCCGCGGACTCGTAGGCCTCGCGCTCGATCCACGACGAGACGCGGTAGCCGCCGCCGAGCTGCTCGGCCTTCCACGGCCGCAGCGGCTCGAGGGAGTGCGCGGTGACGACGTGCGGGATGCCGTGGGTCAGCTTGGCCAGGTGCCCGGCCAGGTTCGCGTACCAGGTGTGGCTGTGCGCGAGGTTGTGACCTTCGAGGGCGTTCGCCATGGAGACGGCGATGTCCATGGTCGTGAACGCGGGCTGGCGGTAGCCGTGCGGGTCGGTGTGCCCGGTGGCGTCGGGGCGGTCCGCGCCCCAGCAGTGCACGTCGAGGTCGACCAGCGGTCGCAACTCCCGGGCGAGGAACTCCACATGGACCCCGGCTCCGCCGTAGACCTCCGGCGGGTATTCGCGGGTGAGCAGGCCGACCTTCATGATGCGAACCCTAGGGCAGCACGGGGTCGCGGCGCAGTCTGGCGGACCGGGGAATTCGGCGAGTTTTCCGTCACTGCCCGGGTGATCCCGGCTCCGGCGGGGGCGGCACCCGCCGCACTGGACCGGACCAGCCGCCCGTCCGGTCCGCTCCGCCGGGCCGGCGGCACCGGGCTCATCAGCGGTTTCGCCGCCGGGCGGACTCCACTGTGGACGCACTGCCGACGGCCCGGCGCCCGGCCGGACCACCGGCGGGGGCGGCGCGCGGCCGGATGGAACGGCCGGTCAGGACGGGATGGCACCCGGCCCGGACCTCGCCGCGGGCCGGCGGCGCCACCGGTCAGCCTTCGACGGCCGCCCGGGCGGCGTCCACCCGGGCGTGCAGCGGCAGCAGGCGGTCCAGGCCCAGGATCTGCAGCGGCCGGGCGACCGCGGACTCGCCCGCCGCGATGGCGTAGGGGACCCCGCGTGCCCCGGCGTCGCGGAAGGCCTCGACCAGGACGCTGAAGACGGTCGAGTCGCAGAACGTCGTCCCGGTGAGGTCCGCGACGACCCCGCGGGCGCCGGCGTGGATCGGGCCCAGCAGCGCCTGCCGGAGGCCCGGGGCGCGGTCCTGGTCCAGCTGGCCCGGGCAGTGGACGGTCACGATGCCGTCGTCGGTCGTGGTGGTGAGGCCGGGCGTGCTGTGGTGGTCCGTCATCGCTTCCTCCTACCGAAAGTGGTACCCAGGAGGCCGCCAGATCACGCAACCCGGGCTGCGACGTCCGGAGCGTCGATGCGCAACCGTTGCGACGCGGTATGGTGACAGGGTTTTCGGCAGGCCACCGACCGCGGCGGCCCGGATCCGGCCGAGGAGCGGTTCCACCGGCCGTCGCGTCCAGTATGGCCTGCGTGTCTTCGCCGGTGAGCCGGCGGGGGCATCGCTAAACTTCGGCAGTTCGCGGTCCGCGAGGCGAAGGGGCGAGGCGAAGGGGCACGGTGGAACCCGACAACGACGCGTCACCCGTCGCCGGGGCCTGGGCGCCCGGCAAGGTGGCCGAGCTGCTCGGCGTGTCGCCGGTGACGTTGCGCAGCTGGAGCGCGCGGTACGGGATCGGCCCGGCCGCCGGCACCGGGCGCCACCGGCGCTATTCCGACGCGGACGTCCGCCGTCTCCAGCACATGCAGCGGCTGGTCGCGCGCGGGATGCCGGTGCGGGAGGCGGCGGAGGCGGCGTTCGGCCGCGCACCGGCGGGGCTCGAGGTGCCGGCGTCCCGGCGTGCGCGCGAGCTCGCCGACGCCGCGGACGAGCTCCGGTACGCCTCGGTGGCGGGGCTGCTCGACGAAACCCTGGGCACGCTCGGCCCGGCCGCGGCCTGGACCGACGTTCTGGCGCCTGCCCTGCGCGGCCTCGGCGACCGCTGGCAGCGCGGCGACGCGTGTTTCGCGTCGGAATGGGCGCTGACGTCGGAGATCTCGCTGGCGTTCGAGCGGTTCAGCCGCCGTTTCCCGGCGGCGGTGCCGGGCCGGCCGGTGCTGCTGGCCTGCTGTCCCACGGAACGGCACTCGCTGCCGATCGAGGCGCTGCGGGCCACGCTGGCGGCGGCCGCGGTGCCGGTCGCCTACCTCGGCCAGCTGGTTCCCGCGGAGACCGTGGCGGACCTGGCCGCCCGCCTCGACCCGGTCCTGGTGCTGCTGTGGTCGACGGCCGCGAACACGGCCGACGACCTCCTGGCGGCCCGGATCCGCGCCTTGGGGTGCGAAGTGGGCACGGCGGGCCCGGGCTGGGAGCACCTGGGCGACCGGGGGTACCGCTGGGTGAACGACCTGGTTTCGGCGGTGGAGCTGGCGGTCGAGCACGCCGCCGTCTGACGGCCGTGTGGGGGAGCAGACCGGCCGCTTTCGTCCCGGCTCCAAGGCGCTTTCCCGTGGACGTGCCCTGGAGTCGGCGCTTCGAGCACGCGGGTGCGGGCGTGGCCATCGAGGCGCGCGGCCGGTCCGCGGCCTCCTCCGCCCGGGTGAGGTTGCCGCGGCCGTCGACCGCACCTTCGCGGCCGCTCGGATGCCGGTGGAGCACGCGCGGAACATAACCGCCGCCCCGCCCCGCTCGGCGCGTCCACCGTGGCCGGGTGTTCGACGGGAGACCGCCGCCGCGGCCCGGAACCGCTGCGAGTCCGTTGCGCCGCGGTCGAATACCGCTGACCGGTACCCCCGCCGACATCGATGTCAGGCAGCCGGATTCTTGTCCTCCTTGTCTTCCTGACGGTGTCCGCGGCCGCGGCGGAAGCTTCCTGGCAACGTTGTCAGCCGCACGGCGCCCCACCCCGCCAGGTCCCGGCCGCCGCTTGGAGAACGGAGTCCGCATGGCGGAGGAGAACGAGGGGACGGCCGTGTCCCGACGGCACGTCCTGGCCGCCGGTACCGGGCTGCTGGCCGGGTTCGGCCTCGCGGCCGTCCTGCCCGGGGTCGCCGAGGCCGCGCCCGAGAGCCGCCGGAGCGACCTCGCCCTGTTCCGGCCGGTCCAGGTCTCCTCGACCGACTACGCCGCCACCCCGGCCGAGTTCGCCGTCGACGGCCTCGCCCAGGTCGGCGTCCGCGGCTCCGGTTGGCGGGCCGCCGCCGGCGACGGCCAGTGGATCGTCGTCGACCTGCAGGCCGCGTGCGCCATCGAGTCGGTGGTCCTCACCTTCGAGGCCCGGTCCGGCGACCCCGCCTTCGACGCCGGCGCCTCCCGGTCCCGGACCAGCGGTTTCGAGATCCAGTCCAGCTACGCCACGGCGTTCGACCTGGACGTCTCCGGCGACGGCAAGGCCTGGCGCACCGTGTACCACACCGACGCCGGTACCGGCGGTGTCGTCACGATCCCGGTGGCCGTCACCGCGCGCTGGGTCCGGTTCTCCGCGAGCCGCCGCTCGACGGGCAACCCCCTGGGCCTCAACGGCTTCCAGGTCTTCGGTACCAGCCGCGAGGCCCGGCCCGCCGTCCGCGGCTGGACGAGCTTCCCGGTGCGCCCGGACGACGACCCGCCGGCACTGGCCGTCGCGGCCGACGGCACCGTCCCGCTCGAGTCCGGCTGGGTGCTCACCATGGACGACTGGGCGCCGGCCGGCGACGGCAAGGCGTTCTCGGGCTCCGCGGTGGACACCCGGGGGTGGCTCCCGGCGACCGTGCCCGGCACCGTGCTGGCCTCGCTCGTCGAGCAGGGGCAGCTGCCCGACCCGGTGTCCGGGATGAACAACCTGCACGTCCCGGAAGCGCTTTCCCGGCACGCGTGGTGGTACCGCCGCCGCTTCGCCCTGCCGCGCGGCCTGGACACCTCGCCCGGGCGGCACGTCTGGCTGGAGTTCGACGGCGTCAACCACGAAGCCGAGATCTGGCTCAACGGCGCCGCGATCGCCACCCAGAGTCACCCGTTCGGCCGCGGTGTCCACGACGTCACCGCCGCGCTCCGGCGCACCGGCGAGCAGGTCCTCGCCGTGAAGATCACGCCGGTGCCGCGGCCCGGCAGCCCCGGCGACAAGGGTGCGAACGGCAGTTCCTGGGTCGACGCGGGCGGCACGATGTTCGACAACTCGCCGACCTACCTCGCCGTCTCCGGCTGGGACTGGATGCCGGCGGTGCGCGACCGCGCGGCCGGCCTCTGGGACCACGTGCGGCTGCGCTCGACCGGCGCCGCCGTGCTCGGCGACGTCCGCGTCGACACGAAGGTGCCCGACGGCAGGACCGCGGCGGTGACGCTCACCGTCCCCGTGCGCAACGCCGCCGCGACCGCTCAGCGCGTCAAGGTCAGCGCCGCCTTCGGGCCGGTGAACGTGACCAGCACGGTCACCGTCCCGGCCGGGCAGACCACCGACGTCGTGTTCCCCGAGCAGCGCATCCAGAACGCGGAACTGTGGTGGCCCAACGGTTACGGCGACCCGAAGCTCCACGACTTGACGTTGACCGCCGCGATCGGCGCGACGACGAGCGACCGCCGGACCGTCCGGATCGGCCTGCGCGAGATCGGCTACCAGTACGACCAGCCCGTCGTCATCTCCGACAGCCGGGCCACCCAGACCGTCGACCTCGCCCCGCAGAACGCCCGGTTCGTCCGGATGCAGGGGCTGCGACGGGCCACCAGCTGGGGATTCTCGCTCTGGACGATGTCCGTGCTGAACGGCTCGGGGCCCGACCTGGCCCAGGGCAAACCGGCGTCGTCGCAGTCGGTGGCCGACGGCAACCCGCCCGAGCGCGCCTTCGACGGCGACCCGAACACGCGCTGGACGTCCGCATACAGCGATGACCAGTGGCTGCAGGTGGACCTCGGCGCTCCGACGGCGTTCGACCGCGTCGTGCTGACCTGGGAAACCGCTTACGCGGCGACCTTCAAGATCCAGGTGTCGCAGGACGGGGACACGTGGACCGACGTCGCGTCGGTCGACAACAGCCCGAAGCCGTTGACGTTCCTCGTCAACGGCGTGAAGATCTTCGCCCGCGGCAGCTGGGGCTGGGACGAGCTGCTGCGGCGGATGCCCGCCGAGCGGGCCGACGCCGTCGTCGGGATGCACCGCGACATGAACTTCACGCTGATCCGCAACTGGGTCGGGTCCTCGTACCGCCGGGAACTGTTCGACGCCTGCGACAAGTACGGGATCCTGCTGTGGAACGAGTTCTGGGACGGCTGGTCGACCGATCCGGCCAACCACGACATCTTCCTGGCGCAGGCGAAGGACACGGTGCTGCGCTACCGCCACCACGCGTGCGCGACCGTGTGGTTCGGCTGCAACGAGGGCACTCCGCCGTCGGTCATCGACAACGCGCTGCGCGAGATCGTCCACACGAACACCGACCTGCTCTACCAGGGCAACTCGGCCGGCGGCGTGATCACCGGCGACGGGCCCTACTTCTGGCAGGACCCGAAGCGGTACTTCACCGGGGAGGCGACCGGCGGGAAGTACGGCTTCTGGAGCGAAATCGGGCTGCCCACGGTGCCGGTCGTGGAGAGCATGCGCAACCTGGTCGGCCCGGACGACCCGGGCTGGCCGATCGGCGCGCCGTGGTTCCTGCACGACTGGTCCACGAACGGCAACCAGTCACCGCAGAGCTACCTCGCGGCGATCGACGCGCGGCTGGCGCCGTCGACGAGCCTGGCCGAGTTCTGCCGCAAGGCGCAGTTCGTCAACTACGAAAGCATGCGCGCGATCTTCGAGGCGTGGAACGCGAAACTGTGGGCCGACGCCACCGGCGTGCTGCTGTGGATGTCGCACCCGGCCTGGCACAGCACGGTGTGGCAGACCTACGACTACGACCTCGACGTCAACGGCAGCTACTACGGTGCGCGCAAGGGCTGCGAGGCCCGGCACGTCCAGGCCGACCTCACGACGTGGCAGGTGCGGGTGGTCAACCACACGCCGGGCGCGCTGACCGGCGTCACCGCCACCGCCCGGCTGTACGGCCTCGACGGCACGGCGCTCGGCCCGGCCCAGCAGCAGAAGCTCGACGTGGCGCCGGTTTCCGCCGCGGCCGCGTTCACGGTCCCGTTCGCCGACGACCAGCCGGACCTGCACCTGCTCCGGCTGACCCTGACCGACGGCCGCGGCACGGTCCTTTCGGAGAACACGTACTGGCGCTACCGGACGGACGCGGCGATGCACGCGCTGAACCAGCTCCCCGGCGCGCGCCTGACGACGTCCCTGCGCCCCGACGGCGACGCCTACACCGCGACGATCCGCAACGACGGGCGCACGGTCGCGGCGATGATCCGGCTGTCCCTGCGCGAACGCAACGGCACCGACCGCGTGCTGCCGACGCGCTACGGCGACAACTACTTCTGGCTGCTGCCGGGGGAGAGCCGCACGATCCGCGTCGAGCCGCGGCGGCGGGTGCCGAACGCGAAGCTGCTGGTGGAGGCGTACAACGTGGCCGCGAAGCTGATCTAGGCGCGGTTTTGTCGGACCTCGCCGCTACGCTCGCGGGGACCGCGAGCGAGGAGTTCCGGTGCGTGGCTGTGGGTCGCGATCCGGAGCGAGTGGAGGGGTGCCGCGTGCTCCCCTCACCGTCCGCCGACGACCAGCCCGGAGCCGATCCGGGTCTCGGTTCTCCTCGCTCGCGGTCCCGAGCGGGGGAGGGGCGGGTGAGCGAAGAGCTGTACCGGACGGTGCTGGCCAGGGCGGCCTACCAGGACGCGTTCTTCGCGTGGCCGCGGCCGGCGCGGGAGCGGTACGTCGCGTTGCTGTGGGAGGCGGACCCGGAGTGGGCGCCGGGCTTCCTGCGCTGGCTCCGGACCGCAACGCCGATGCGCTACCCGGCGTTGGTGGGAGCGGCGGCGTTCGTGGCGGGGCGCCTGGAGCGCGGCGAACACGGGCTGTCGCGGCAGGTGATCGCCTCGGTGTTGTGCCGCGCGGACGACCCGGGGCACCTGCTGGCGTACTGGGCGGCGGCGTACGGAGGACTGCCCAAGCCGCTGAAGCGCGCAGTGGCCGACGCGGTGACACGCCTGTACGACGAGCCGGCGCTGCTGGCCTACGACGACGGCGGCCACCACTTCGAGCTGGGCTTCACCCGCGGCGACCTGCCCCGGCACGGCGGGATCGGCACACCCCGGCCCCTGCGGTTCGGCGAGGTGATCAGGCTGGTGCACCCCCGCGCTCGCGACCGGGCGCAGGGGGACCTGTTCCGGTACGCACTGGCCCGGCGGCACGGGAGGGTCCGGGCGATTCCGCGAACGTTGCCGTTGCTGCGGAGCTGGGCCGGTGGCCGCACTTCGGAACGCCCGGGAACCTCCGGTGACCAAGTGGCAGGCGGCGAGTTCAGCGCGGCCGGTGTGGCTCCGGCGGAGGATTCCGGTGGGCAGGGCTCGAGCGGCGAGCTCGGTGCGGCAAGGGCGGCCACGGTGCGCCGGGACGGGGTAGCGGCGCCGCAGCGAGGAGCGGTGGCTGACGCGCCAGGCCTGGCCGAGGAACCTGGAATTGGTCCAGTGCGCCGGAGACCGGTCACCGAAGAGGCGGGGCAAGCTGAGCCGACTTTCCCGACTGACTACGAATCGCTCGCTGGGCCGCTCCACCTCGTCGCGAGGCTGCGAACCGGCCACTCACCACCCGGCCGACAGCTTGCCCAGCTCCGTCGCGCGGGCACCGGCGAGCAAGCCGCCACCCTTCTTGCCGCCCTGCCCCTCGTCGATCTCCTGGCCGAACCCGGCGGTCTCGCCCGCCTGGAACCCCTGCTCCCGCACCTGCCCCTCTCCGCGCTGCTCGCGCACCTGCGCCGGTTCGACGCCGCCGGCATCGGGTTCGAAACCGCCATGGCCATGGCCGCGCGGATCGGTGATCCCGCCGAAGTGCGGGCGTCCGGGCTGGGGGCCGCTGCCGTTCGCCGCGGCCTGGGGCGGGGTCGACAGCCGGCGGTGGGAAGCCGCCCTCGCGGCCGGCGCGCGGCACAGTCTCGGCGCCGTTCCGCGGCTGCGCGGGCGGACCCTCGTCGTCGTCGAACCGCGCAGCGACACCCGGATCGTCTTCGGCATCGCCCTCGCGCAGCGGTGCGAGCACGCCGACGTCGTCCTCCTCGGCGGCGGACGGTTCCCGCTGGAACCCGGCGAGTCCCCGCTGCACGCCCTGATCCGGTGGCACGCCACGGACCTTTCCGCCGCGCCGCCCGCCGACGGCGGGCACGACCGGGTCGTCCTCGTCACCGAGGAGCTCCACCAGGAACCCGACGTGCCCGCCACCGTCCCGCTCTACGTCTGGGAGACCCAGCGGCACAGCTCGTACGAAGACAAGCCGGACTTCGCCGTCGGTTCGCGGCGCGGGTTCTTCCGCGGGCTCGGCGACACCTCCTTCCGGATCATCCCCTGGTGGGAGGAATTCGTCGCCGGCGACCAACTCCGCTGCTGAATTCGTCCGCCTCGACGAACTAAGCTGACGGTGTCGCGCCTAGTTTCGGGAGGTGCTCGTATCCGTGAACCTGCGCCCGCACGCCGGCCTCGGCCGGGTCCTCGACGACCTGGGCGGCACGCTCCTGGACCTGGTGCTCGGGGACGGCGACCGCCCGGGCGGCATCGGCGGCGTCGCCATCCACGACCCCCTCGACGAGCCGGCGCTGCCGCAGAACGCCCTGGTGCTCGGCGTCGGCCTCGCCGAGCCGGACGAGGTGGTGCAGCAGCTGCGGAACCTCGCCCGCCACGACGCGGCCGGGCTCGTGGTGCGCGCCCCGGTCACGGTGACCCCGGCGATCACCGCCGCCGTCGAGGAGACCGGCGTCGCCCTGCTGAGCCTGGCGCGGGGTGCGTCGTGGGCCCAGCTCGCCGCGATGCTGCGGTCGCTGCTGGCCGAAGGCGACGTCGGCGACGCCCAGCCGGAGACCCTGGCCGGGCTGCCCTCGGGTGACCTGTTCGCCGTGGCGAACGCGATCGCCGCGCTGATCGACGCGCCCATCACCATCGAGGACCGCCGGTCGCGCGTGCTGGCGTTCTCCGGACGGCAGGACGAAGCCGACCCTTCGCGCGTCGAAACCATCCTGGGCCGGCAGGTGCCCGAGCGGTTCGCCCGGATGCTCGCCGACCGCGGGGTGTTCCGCGAGCTCTACCGCAGCGACCAGCCGGTCTACGTCGACCGGCCGCCGGAGAGCCCCGAGGGCTTCATGGTGCCCCGCGTCGCCGTCGCGGTCCGGGCGGGGGACGAAATCCTCGGCTCCATCTGGGCCGCCGTGGGCGGTCCGCTCACCCCCGACCGGACGCAGGCCCTCCGGGACGCGGCCCGCCTCGTGGCGTTGCACCTGCTGCGCGTCCGGGCCGGCGCCGACGTCGAACGGCGGTTGCGGGCGGACCTGCTGAGCACGGCGCTCGAAGGCGGGGCCGCGGCGCGCGAGGCCCTGAGCCGGCTCGGGCTGGCCGACCAGCCGGTCGTCGTGCTGGCGCTGGCGGTGCTCGAGACGGGCGCGCCCGACGCCGAGCTCGCCGCCGACCGGCAGCGCCTCAGCGACGGGCTGGCGATGCACCTGAGCGCGGTGCACCCCCGCTGCGCCGCGGCGCTCGTCGGCGACACGGCGTACGGGCTGGTGCCGGTCACCCGCGACACCGGCGCCGAGCAGCGGGCCCTGCGGATCGCCACGGACTTCCTGGACCGGGTCGGCGACCGCGTCCGGGCGGTGGTCGGCATCGGGCCGGTGGCGCGCAGCGCGGCCGAGCTGCCGGAAGCCCGCGGCAGCGCGGACCGGGCGTTGCGCGTGCTGCGTTCGGCCGGCGGGGCCGGCCGCCGGGTCGCGCTGCTGGCCGACGTGCACGTCGAGTCACTGCTGCTGGAGCTGCAGGACCTGGTCGCCGTGCGCGGCGACCGCCCGACGGGCCCGGTCGCCCGCCTGCTCGACTACGACACCCAGCACCACGCCCACCTCGTCGAGACGCTGCGGGCCTGGCTGGACGCCTTCGGCGACGTCATCGCAGCCTCCGCGGCGGTCCACGTGCACCCGAACACCTTCCGCTACCGCCTCCGCCGCCTCGCCGAAGTCGGCGGTTTCGACATGACGGACCCGGAGGCGAGGTTCGCGGCGATGCTCCAGCTCCGCGTGGTCGCCCCACCCGCCACCTGACACCGCGGAACGGGGCACCACCCGTGTCCGGAAGGGACACACGCGTGATGGGAAGGGCATCAGCCCGATGTCCCTTCAATCACGAGTGTTGTCCCTTCAATCACGCGAGATGGCTCTTCAATCACGAGTGATGTCCCGCCAATCACATGAGATGCCCGTCCGATCACGCGAGATGCCCCGGCGGGCACGCTTGATGGCTGCGGAAAATGCGTTGGCCGGTGGGGTGGGGGTCGCTAACCTTCCCCGGAACCTGTCCGCCGCGTCGAACGAAGGGAGCCGGCCGTGCGTCACCGCATCGCTGCCGCTTCCCGCTCGCGGTCCGAGGTGATCCTGGTGTCTTCGCGTCCTCGGTGCCAGCCGCGCGGCTCGCACCGGGTTCCGTGACGCGTTCCTGACGACCCGTCGCGGGGAATCGCGCCGTCCCGATCACTTCGTCCACAAAGGACACGGCTGTGCGCAACCGACCCCTGACCACCGTCCGCAACCTGGGCATCCTCGCCCACGTCGACGCGGGCAAGACCACCGTCACCGAACGGATCCTCCACCGCACCGGCACCACCCACAAGACCGGCGAGGTCCACGACGGCACCACCGTCACCGACTTCGACCCGCAGGAACGCGACCGCGGCATCACCATCTTCGCCGCGGCCGTCACCTGCACGTGGGCCGGCCACCGCCTCACCCTCATCGACACGCCCGGCCACGTCGACTTCACCGCCGAGGTCGAGCGGTCGCTGCGGGTGCTCGATGGCGCCGTAGCCGTGTTCGACGCCGTCGCCGGGGTCGAGCCGCAGAGCGAAACCGTGTGGCGGCAGGCGGACCGGCACGGCGTGCCGCGGATCGCGTTCGTCAACAAGCTCGACCGGGCGGGTGCCGACCTCGACACCGCCGTCGCCTCGATCCGGGCGCGGCTGCACCCCGCGCCGCTGGTCGTGCAGCTGCCGATCGGGGGCGAGGACGGCTTCACCGGCGTCGTCGACCTGGTGCGCTTGCCGGCGGACGCCTCGGCGGAGGCGCGGCGACGCCGTCGCGTGCTGGAGGAGGCCGTCGCCGAGCTGCACCCGGTGGCGCTCGACGAGTTCTGCGCCACCGGCACGATCTCGGCGGAGACACTCGAAAAGGCGTTGCGGGAGCTGACCCTGAGCGGCGAGGGACTCGTGGTGCGGCGCGGCCTACCGCGACCGCGGGATCGAGCCGCTGCTCGACGCCATCGTCGCGTACCTGCCGTCGCCGGCCGACGTCCCGCCGGTGCGGCCCGACCGGCCCGCCGACCCGGCCGCGCCGCTGGCCGCGCTGGTCTTCAAGGTCGTCTCGGCGCCCACGGGCCGCCTGACGTACCTGCGGCTGTACTCGGGCACGCTGCGGAAGGGGGACCAGGTTTCGGATGCGGGACGCACCGAACGCGTCGCGCGCGTGCTACGCGTGCAGGCCGACCGGCATTCCGAAGTGGACAGTGCGGTGGCCGGTGACATCGTCGCGGTGGTCGGGCCGAAGGCGGCGCGCGTTGGCGCGACGCTGTGCGCGCCCGGCGCCCCGGTGCTGCTGGAACCGCCGGTGACGGCGGACCCGGTGGTCTCGGTGGCCGTCGAACCCCGGCGCGCGGGCGACGGCGAGCGGCTGACGACGGCCTTGGCGCGGCTGGCCGAGGAGGACCCGTCGCTGGTCGTGCGGGTCGATGCGGAGACCGGGCAGACGCTGCTGTCCGGCCTGGGCGAGCTGCACCTGGAGGTGGCGGTCGAGAAACTGCGGCGGGAGCGCGGTCTCGAGGTCGCGGTGGGCCGTCCGTCGGTGGCGCACCGCGAGACGGTGGTCACCGGCGTGACGGGGCTGGTCTACCGGCACGTCAAACAGGACGGCGGGGCGGGCCAGTTCGCCCACGTGGTCCTGGATGTCGCCCCGGCCGCCGAGGGTTTCGAGTTCGCCTCGGCCGTCGTCGGCGGCCGGTTGCCGCGGGAGTACGTCCGCGCGGTCGAGGCCGGCTGCCGGGACGCGCTGGCCGAGGGACCGCTGGGCGGGCACCCGGTGACGGGCCTGCGCGTGACGCTGACCGACGGGGCGACGCACCCGAAGGACTCGTCGGACCTGGCGTTCCGCACGGCGGGCCGCCTCGGGCTGCGGGAAGCGCTGCGCTCGTCGGCGCTGCGGCTGCTCGAACCGGTGGCGGAGGTGGCGGTGACGGTCCCGGCGGACGCGGTCGGCAGCGTGCTCGGCGACCTCGCCGCCCGCCGCGGCCGGGTGGCGGGCTCGGCGATCCGGTCCGGCACGGCGGTGGTGACGGCCACGGTCCCGGTGGCGGAGCTGTTCGGCTACGCCGACCGGCTCCGGAGCCGGACCCAGGGGCGGGGCACGTTCACCGCGCGCCCGGCGGGTTTCGCACCGGCGCCGTGAGGTGAGGACGGCGGGCCGGGACGGATCTCGGTCCGGCCCGGCCCGCTGCGCGGTCGTGGGGGTAAGGCGGGTTGACACCCGCCTTACCCCCACGAAGGCTGCGCTGACGGCGGCCGTCGGGAGCGGGCCGCCGGGGTGGGCGCCGGAGGGGCCGCCCGGGGTGGGCCGCTGGTGGTTGCTGCCGGTGTGGGCCGCTGGGGGACGGGCCGCCGGAGTGGGCCGCCGAGGGCAGGCCGTTGGTGATTGCCGCGGGAGTAGGCCGCCGGGGGGTGGCCGCCGGGGGTGGGCTGCTGGTGATTGCTGCTAATGATTGCTGCTGGTGTGGGCCGCCGGGGGACGGGCCGCCGGTGATTGCGGCGGGAGGGCCGCCGAGGGCTGGCCGCAGGGGATTGTCGCCGGAGCGGGCCGCGGGGAGCGGACCGCCGGGGATCGCGATGGCCCGGCCTGCGGATCGCACACAGCAACCCTGAGCCGTGCTGCTCCCCGCCGGGCTCGCCCTCAGCCGCGGAGTAGGGACGCCACTCCGGCCAACAGCCGGTCGACGTCCTCCTCCGTGGTGTACGGCGCGATTCCCGCCCGGACCGCGCCCGTGTCGCCCAGCCCGAGGTGCCGCGAACACTCGATCGCGTAGAAACTCCCCGCCGGTGCGTTGACCCCCGCCGCGCCGAGGTGCTCGTACACCGCCTGGGAAGGCACTCCCTCCACCGAGAACAGCATCGTCGGCGTCCGGCGCCGCTCGGGTGCTCCGTACCGCGTCACTCCCGGCAGCGACGCCAGGCCGGTGTCCAGCCGGGACAGCAGCGCGGCCTCGTGCGCCTCCAGTGCCGCCATCGACGCGAGCAGGCGCGTCCGGCGGGAGCCCGTGGCCGGCACGAGCCCGGCCAGGAAGTCGATTGCCGCGGTCGTGCCTGCGAGCAGCTCGTACGGCAGCGTGCCCAGCTCGAACCGCTCCGGGACCGCGTTCGTCGAGGGCAGCAGCTTGTCCGGGTGCAGCGTCTCGAGCAACGCCGGCGCCGCCGCGACCACGCCGAGGTGCGGCCCGAGGAACTTGTACGGCGAGCACGCGTAGAAGTCCGCCCCGAGCGCGGTGACGTCGACCGCCGCGTGGGGGGTCAGGTGGACGCCGTCGACGTACAGGAGGGCGCCGGCGGCGTGGACCTCCGCCGCGATCGCCGGGATGTCCGGGCGGGTGCCGAGCAGGTTCGACGCCGCCGTCACCGCGACCAGCCGCGTCCGCTCCGAGAGCAGGCCGCCGAACGGCGGCAGTTCGCCGGTGGCCGGGTCGAAGTCCGCCCAGCGCACGGTGGCGCCCGCCGCGGCCGCGGCCTGGACCCACGGCCGGATGTTGGCGTCGTGGTCGAGCCGGGTCACCACGACTTCGTCGCCCGGGCCCCACTTCTGGGCCAGTGTGCGGGAGAAGTCGTAGGTCAGCTGCGTCATGCTGCGGCCGAAGACGACGCCCGCCGGGTCGGCGGCGAGCAGGTCGGCGACGGCTTGGCGCGCTTCGGCGACGACCGCGCTCGCCCGGCGTTCGGCCGCCGTGACGAGGCCGCGGTTGGCGATCGCCGCGCACAGCGTGCCGGCCACCGCTTCGCCGACGACGTCGGGGACCTGCGAGCCGCCCGGTCCGTCGAAGTGGGCTGCGCCGCCGTCGAGAGCGGGGAAGTGCGCGCGGATCTTCTGCACGTCGTAAACCACCGGGCCAGGATGCCTCACCGCCGCCGCAGCGGAGCGGCCGCGGTGACCGGCAGCTGCGGCGGCGCCGCCACCGGCCGCCGGACCGGCGCGGGCGGCCGCAGGTGCCGGCGCAGCCGCTGCGTCGGCTTTTCGACGTAGGTCCAGGACAGCCGGCCGGCGACGTAGGCGGCCGGCACGGCCAGCAGGATCAGCAGCCACACTTGCCGCACGCCGGCGAGGATGAACAGCTGCTGGATCGGGAAACCCCAGATGTAGGTGCCGTAGCTGCCGTGGACGTGCGGGGCGGCGGCCTCCAGCCGCCGCGGCCAGTGCATCGCCAGCGTGATGGCTCCGTACGCCGCGCTGAGCGCCAGCGCGTACCGGCTCGCCGGCGTCTGGCTCAGCCCCAGGTACGCGCCGAACAGCACCAGCGCCACCCACGGTTCGAGCGGGATCCGGTCGCGGTAGGCGTGCAGCACCACCCCGAGCACGAACGGCACGAGGAACGACACCGTCGAGCCGATCGGCACGACCAGCAGCGACCCGCCCGCGCCGTGGTATTCGAACGTCGCCCGCAGCACGCTGTCGGTGTAGACCATGCCGCCGAGGACGAGCAGCAGGAACCAGCGCGGCACGCCGATCAGCACGACCACCCCGGCCACCAGGACCAGCCCGTAGCCGAGCAGTTCCATCGGCAGCGTCCAGATCGCGCCGTTCACCGAGAACGGGTAGGGGTTGCCGGTGAACACCCCGGGCAGCTGGTGCTGCAGGAAGAACAGCACGGTCGTGCCGACCAGGTAGCGCCAGGTCTGGATGTGCGTCCAGTAGTCGTGCGCCGGCCACGTCGTCACCAGCGGGCCGAGCACGAACACCGTCACCAGCACCACCACGACCAGCGGCGGCATGATCCGCAGCAGCCGCCGCGCGGCGAACCGCCACCACGACGGGTCCCGCGCCCAGCTGTCCTGGATCTGGTAGCCGCTCATCGCGAAGAAGCCCATCAGCGCGATGTAGCCGGGAGACATGTGCCAGGACGCGGGGAAGATCGTCAGCCGCTGCGGGTGCAGCAGGGGCATGCTGTGGTCGACGATCACCGTGATCGCGCCGATCATCCTCAGCCACGCGAAGCCGGTGTTGGGATTGGCGTGAAGTGTTGACAAGCTCGGCACGGAACCGGATGCTAGCCCATCCGGTCGTGCTCATTGGCCCGAACAGCCGTAAAACTCAGCGTCCGCGGTTGCGGGGGTGCTCGCGTGCCCGGCGTTCGTTGCCGTGCTTGTAGTTGCCGGTGACGCGGGCCATCAGCAGCTGCTGGTCGTCGCCCCGCGCGACCGCGGCCAGGAACCGCGCGGCGGCCGTCCCGCGCAGCGTGCCGGCCGGACGGCCGTGGTGGGTGATCGTCACGGTGCCGCGCTCGTCGCGGTAGGCGAAGCCCTCCGGAGTCCCCATGCGCTCAGGGTGGCACGGGCGGCAACCGGTTTTCCCGGGGTCGCTTCGGGGGTTTCCCGGATGGGCACCGGCCGGGGACCCGACAGAATGCCAGGGGTGCGGCGGAGGGGGCCCGGGGTGCGGGACAGGCTGGGGAACAGGCTGGGGAACTGGTACGTGCTGCTCGGGGCGCAGCTGCTCGTGCTGGTGGCGGTGCTCGTGTCGTACAACGGCGGCCGGTGGCGCTTCCCGGCCTACCGCGTCGACCTCGACGTCTACCGGCTCGGCTCGACGGCGCTGCTGCACGGCCAGGCGCTGTACGGGACGCTGCCGCCCACCGGCGACGGCCAGCTCCTGCTGTTCACGTACCCGCCCTTCGCGGCGATCGTGCTGGCCCCGCTCGCCCTGCTGCCGTACTGGGCCGCCTGTCTCGCGCTCACCCTGCTCACCCTCGGGGTGCTCGCCGTGGTGATCGTGACGGTGCTGCGCGCCCTCGGCGCGCGGTGCGACTGGCGACGGGTGGCAGTCCTGCTGCTCGCCGCCGAGGTGCTGGAGCCGGTGCTGCGCACGCTCTACGCGGGCCAGATCGACCTGCTGCTGCTGGCCTTGGTCGTGCTCGACGTCCTGGTGGACACTCCACGGTGGCCGCGTGGCCTGCTGATCGGCCTCGCCGCCGCGGTGAAGCTGACCCCGGCGGTGTTCCTGCTGTGCCTCCTGCTCCGCCGGGACGGCCGGGCCGCGGTGACCGCCGTCGTGACGTTCCTGGCCGCGACGACGCTGGGTTTCCTGCTCGCCGGCGCGGACTCGGTGCGGTACTGGACGGGCGCGCTCTGGGACACCGGCCGCGTCGGCGAGCCGACCTACGCCGGCGACCAGTCGCTGCTCGGGCTGCTGGCTCGGGCCGGGGTGCCGCCGGAGACGCGGACGGCGTGGTGGCTGCCGCTGGTGGCGGCGGTGCTCGTGCTGACGGCGTGGGGCGTGCGGCGGGCGCTGGCCGCGGGGGAGACCACGATCGCGCTCGGCCTGAACGCGGTCGGCGGGCTGCTCGTGTCACCGATTTCCTGGACCCACCACTGGGTCTGGGCCGTGGTGGTCCTGCTCGGCTGGGCGGAACTGGCTCGCCGTACGCGGCGACGGGGGCACGCGGCGCTCGCCGGTGTGGGTGTGGTGCTCTTCGTCGCGGGGCCGCAGTGGTGGTGGCCGCGCGGCGGCGATGCGGAACGGCAGTGGAACTTCCTCCAGCAGCTCACCGGCAACGGCTATGTCCTCTTCGGACTCGCGGTGCTGGTCGCGGCCGTGCTGGTGCGGTTCCCGGGTGACGACGGCTTCGTCAGCGACGCCGAGCCGGCCCGAGCCGGAGCCAGCCCGCGCCCAGGATGAGCATCGCCGTGCCGAGCGCGAGGTCGAGGCAGATGCCCGCGGTGTTCAGCGGCAGCACGTCGGTGACCGCGCGCGGCAGCGGGAGCAGCCCGACGAGCCCGACCACGGCGTAGCAGACGCCGGCCACGAGGAGGAACCGCGCCGCCCAGCGCGACGAGCGCGTGCAGAACACCGCGGCCGCGCCGGTCAGCAGGTGCACGAGGGTCCACAGCCCGGACACGGCCAGCACGCCGAACAGCACGGTCCGGCCGCCACCGGTCGCGGACCCGGCCATCAGCTCCAGCGCGGCGAGGACGAGGAACAGCAGGCCGATCAGCATGCCCATGCCCTGCACGGGGGCTGGACCCCGCCGGGGCGCCCGGGTCTCGGGTTCGGTGGCCGTCATGCCTTCGGAGTTCCCCGCCGGCGCCCTTTTAATGCACCGCATCCGGGGTATCCGGCCACGATTCGCCACCACCGAGCAGGAGCGAGCCGATGACCGAGTACCGCCACACCGCGACCGCCGACATCCCCGCCGACGAGCTGTTCGCGTTCCTCAGCCACCCCGAGAACCTGCCGCGGTACTTCCCGGAGATGAAGGTCGCCGAGCCGCAGGGCGGCGACACCGTTCACGTCGAGGCCGAGGTGCACGGTCACCGCGTCGCGAGCGAGGCGTGGCTGCACACCGACCCGGGCACCCGGTCCCTGAAGTGGGGCGCCGAAGGTCCCGACGACTACCACGGCGAACTGCGCATCCGCGAAGACGGCCCGGCGACCTCGGAAATCACCGTCACGCTGCACAGCGTCCGCGAGGCCGACGGCGGCGAGGTCCAGCAGGGCCTCGAACGCACGATCGCCGCGATGACCCACGCCGCGTCCGCCGACGCCGACGTCGAGGCGGCCGAAAGCCAGGGCGGCTGGACCTCCTACGACGACAAGAGGGACTCCTCGAGCTGAGGCGGGAACGGCCCGTAGGCGTTGCCGCGGGCACCGCGGGCGCGCACCGCGGGCACGGCGAACAGGTACTTCAGCAGCTTCGGGGGCGCGGTGCCCCGGCCGCGGGCCCGGGCCGCGGCCGCCCGCCGCTCGACCCGTACCTGGTCGGCCTGCACCCGCTCGATCGCGCGGAGGCGGTCGGCCTGGACGCCCGCGAGGTCCTCGGGTGTCACGCCGCCGCGGCGGAAGGCGGGGATCAGCCGGTTCGCCGCGGCGACGGCGTCCTGGACCGCCATCAGGATGCCGTTGCCGCCGACCGGGGAGATGACGTGCGCGGCGTCGCCGAGCAGCAGCAGCCCCGGCCGGTGCCAGCGGTCCACGCGCGAGATGTCCACCGACAGCAGCGTGGTCTGCGAGAAGTCCGTGAGCAGGTGGGCCCGGTCGGCCAGCCACGGCACACGCTCGCGCACGAACGCCCGGATCGGCTCGACCCCGCGTTCGCGCAGGTCCGGGTACGAGCCCTTCTCGATGCTGTAGCCGACCTGCCAGTCGCGGACGCCGCCGAGGACGCCGACGTAGGCGTCCCGCCCGAAGTAGAGGTCGAGGTCGGCGTCCGGCGGGTCACCGGGGGAGCGCGGCAGGCGGAACCAGAGCAGGTCGGTGGTCGCGCCGAGCGACCGGGCTTCGAGCCCGGCCAGGCGGCGCACCGTGGAGAACCGGCCGTCGGCGCCGACGACGACGGACGCGGCCAGTTCGCCGCCGCGGTGGCGGACGCCGGTCACCGTGCCGTCGTCGGCCTCGAGCAGGCCGGTGACCTTGGCGTTGGTCCGCAGCGTGAACGACGGCAGGGCGCTCGCCCGCTCGGCGAGGAAGTCGAGGAACCGCACCTGGGGCATCAGGGCGACGTAGCCGAACGGCGTGCGGAGGCGGTCGTAGTCGGCGGCGCGGTAGACGCCGTCCGGGGTGTGGAAGCGGAACGAGCGGGCCTTGAAGTGGTCGAGTTCGAGCAGGTCGCGGGCCAGGCCGAGCCGGTCGAGCAGTTCGAGGGTGTAGGGGTGCAACGAGTCGCCGCGGAAGTCGCGGTCGAAGTCCGACCGCGACTCGAGCACGGTGACCTCGATGCCGCCGCGGGCGAGCAGGTAGCCGAGCAGCAGGCCGCCGGGGCCGCCGCCCGCGATCGCGACGCTCACGGGGTGTCCGCTGCCGACAGGCGGAACACCGCCATGCCCGGCAGGTGCTCGAGGATCTGCCCGGCACCGGCGTCCTGGGGGACCGGGAACGCCCGGATCGCCCACGGCACCGACATCGCGGTCAGGTAGGCGGCGACCACCGCGGCCGCCTCGTCGCCGCCGACCTCGTCGGCGCGGCGGTCCTCGCGGCGGCCGCCGGACAGCAGCGCGCACTGCGGCGTGGCCAGGAGGTTCTCCACCCAGTCGCGGTCGCGGACGGGGGAGACGAGGTAGTGCCCGCCGTCGCGGGCGACGACGGCCAGGGGCACGCGTCGCGGCTCGCCGGAGCGACGGCCCCGGGTCTCGACCACCCGCAGGGCGTACCCGCCTTCGGGTGGCGACTCGGCGGGGGCATCGATCAGCTTCGCGGTCATTTCGGCGTTCATCGCTCGGACGTCCACGGATTCCACCGTAGCAAAACTAGCTAGATTGTCTAGCTACCTTAGAATGGCCGGGTGGAAGACCGTCCCGTCGCGCTGCGGGTGAACCTCGCCCTGCGGGAGCTGCTCGCCCTCGCCCACGACGTCCAGATCGCCCTGGCCCGGCGGCTCGGGCTCGGGGCGACCGACGTCCAGGCGCTGCAGCACCTGGCCGCCGGCGTGCCGATGGGGACCGTCGACCTCGCCCACGCGCTCAAGATCCGCTCCGCGTCGGCCACGGTGCTGGTCGACCGCCTGGCGGCGGCCGGCCACGTCCGCCGTGATCCGCACCCCCGCGACGGACGGCGGGTCACCCTCGTCGTGAGCGAGGCGGCCCGCGCCGAGGTCCGGGCGGCGCTGGCCCCGCTCGTCGACGCCATCACCCGGTTGACGGACGGCCTGCCGCCGGGACAGGCGGAAGTGGTGGCGCAGTTCCTCGCGGACGCCACGGAAGTCATCCGCGCCTACGCTGCGGAGCCGCCGGGAGCGGGTTAGCGTTCCGCGCATGCGAGACGAGCCCGCGCTGTGGCTGTTCGCCGACCAGCTCGGGCCCCACTTCCACGGCACGGCCGAGCACCGCGGCCGTGAGGTGCTGCTGATCGCCTCGGCGGCGGCCTTCGCCGCGAAACCCTTCCACCGGCAGAAGCTGCACCTGGTCCGGGCGGCGCTGTACCGGCTCGCGGCCGACCTCGGCGACCGCGTCACCTTGATCGACGCCCCCGACTACCGCACCGGCCTGCGCCGATTCGGGCGGCCGGTCGTGGTGCACGAGCCGACGTCGCACGCGGCCGACGCCTTCGTCCGGCGGCTGCGCGAAGAAGGCGTCGTCACGGAAATCCTGCCGACACCCGGGTTCGTGCTGTCCAAAGCGGACTTCTCCGCGTGGGCGGCCGGGCGCACCCGGTTCGTCATGGCGGACTTCTACCGCGACCAGCGCCGGAAGTTCGGCGTGCTGCTCGAACCCGACGGCGAGCCCGAGGGCGGGCAGTGGAACTACGACCACGACAACCGGCAGCCACCGCCGAAGACCACCCGGCTCGGCGTCCCACCACCGTGGCACCCGCGGGAAAACGAGCTCGACGAGCGGGTCCGCGCCGAACTCGACGCGGCCGAGCGCGCCGGGAAGATCCATCCGGTCGGCGTGGACGGGCCACGGCAGTTCGCCGTCGGGCACGACGAAGCGAACCGGGCGCTGCGCCGGTTCCTCGACCACCGGCTGCCCGCGTTCGGCCCGCACCAGGACGCGATGCTCACCCACGACTGGGCGATGGCGCACGCGCTCCTGTCCGTCCCGTTGAACCTCGGCCTCCTCGACCCGCGCGACGTCGTGCGGCGGGCCGAAGAGCGGTACCGGGCCGGTGGCGCGCCGCTGAACAGCGTCGAGGGATTCATCCGGCAGGTGCTCGGCTGGCGCGAATGGGTGTGGCACCTGTACTGGCACCAGGGACCGGACTACCTGCGGCGCAACGCCCTGCACGCCCGCCGTCCGCTGCCGGCGTGGTGGCGTTCGCTGGACGCCGACGCGGTCGAGGCCGCGTGCCTGCGCACCGCGCTCGCCGGGGTCCGCGACCGCGGCTACGCCCACCACATCCAACGGCTCATGGTGCTCGGCAACCACGCGCTCCAGCGCGGGTACGACCCGGCCGCACTCACCCGCTGGTTCGCCACGGCGTTCGTCGACGGGTTCCCCTGGGTGATGCCCGCCAACGTCATCGGCATGAGCCAGTACGCCGACGGCGGGGTCGTCGCGACCAAGCCGTACGCCGCCGGGGGCGCGTACATCAACGGGATGAGCGACCACTGCGGCGGCTGTGTCTACGACCCGAAGCAGCGGACGGAGCGCCGGGCGTGCCCGTTCACCGCGGGGTACTGGGCCTTCCTGGACCGCAACGCGCAGCGGCTGCGCGGCAACCACCGGATGCGCCAGCCCCTCCGCGGCCTCGAACGGCTCGCCGACCGCGCCGAAGTCGTGGCCCGGGAAGCGGAGCGCGAACACTTCTGATCGTATAACGACCTATACGGCCACGGTTTTTTTCAAAACAGCCGACGAAAACAACGTGGCCACCGCAAAGAGCGCAGCAGCCACACCCGCCGCGACCTCGACGCCGGTGGTGCAGGCCGCCCGGGCCGCCGCGAGCAGCTCGCCGGCCACCGCCAGCCCCTGGGACGCCGCTTCGGCCTGGGCCGGTCCGGCCGATGCGAGCCGCTCGGCTGCCTCGGGCACGCCGGGCGGGACGACCAGGTGGGCGGCGTAGACGGCGGCCGCCAGGGAACCGAACGCCGTCGTGCCGAGGCCGGCGCCCAGCTCGTAACCGGTCTTCTCGACGGCGGCCGCGCCGCCCGCCCGGTCGGCGGGGGCGGCCGTCAGCAGCGTGTCCGTGCTCGACGTCAGCGCGAGCGCCATGCCGAGACCTACGCCGACGAGCGCGCCGCCCAGCCACCACGGCGACGTCAGCCCGCCCGCCGCCGGGATGGCGAGGGCCGCGGCGGCGAGCGCGAAGCCTGCCGTGCGAACGCGGGCGTTGCCGAACCGCTCCAGCAGGGCGGGGGCCACCACGCTGCCCGCGGCCGACGCGCCGAGCACGAGCAGCAGCCGCGCGGCCGCGGCGGCCGGGGACAGGCCGAGCACCACCTGGAGGTACTGGGCGAGCAGCAGGCCGAGGCCGACGAGCGTGCTCATCACCAGCAGGATCCCACCGGCCGCGCCCGGGACGCCCGGCCGCCGGAACAGGGCCAGGTCCAGCAGGGGAGCTTCGGCCCGCCGCTGGCGGCGCACGAAGAGGACGAGGAGGACGGCCCCGGCCACTCCCGCCGCGCCCGTCGCCGGGCCGTTGTCCGACGGCCCGGCGGCGAACGCGATCCCGAGCACGCCGCCGGCCGCGAGCACCGCGCTGCGGGCGTCCCACGGCTGCCGGCCCGGTGGGCTGCGCGGCAGCCGGCGCAGCGCCGCCACGACCGCGGCCAGGATCACCGGCGGGTTGACCAGGAACGTCGCCCGCCAGCCCCACGCCTCCACGAGCACCCCGCCGAGCACCGGGCCGAACACCGAACCGGTCCCGGCGATGCCGCTGCACACCGCGATCGCCGTGCGCCGCTGCCGCCGGTCCGGGAACAGCTCCCGCAGCAGCGACATCGTCACGGGCATGATCAGGGCACCGCCGACGCCGAGCAGCGCGCGGGCGGCGAGCAGGGCCGGCACGCCGGGGGCGAGCGCGCAGCCGAGCGACGCGGCCCCGAACACCGCGTAGCCGGTGACGAGCACCCGCCGCCGTCCGAAGCGGTCGCCGAGCGTGCCGAACGGCAGCAGCAGCGGCGCCGCGGTGAGCGGGTAGATCGCCACGATCCACACCTGGGCGGCCGCGCCGGGGCGCAGCTGCCGGACGAGGTCGGGCAGGGCGACGTGCAGGACGGTCGCGTCCACCGCGACGAGGAACAGGCCGGCGCCGAGGACGGCCAGGAGCGGCCACGCCCGGACGGTCACGGCCACAGCAGGTCCGCGAGGTGGTGGGCCACGACGTCGACGTGCGGCGGGTCGACCACCGACAGGTGGTGTGCGGCCACGGGCACGATTTCCAGCCGCGGGCACAGTTCGTCCCAGCCCGCGGCGAGGTCGGTGCGGGAGTACCGCGGTTCCATGGCGAGGCCGGCGGCGTACGGTTCGGTCGCGCGGTAGAGCACGACGCGGCCGTCGTAGGGCACCGGCGTCCCGCGTTCGGCGGCGAGGGTGTCCGAAAAGGACTGGTGCTGGTGCCGGAGGACGCCGGGGCTCAGCAGCCCGGCTTCGGCGACGCGCCGCATGGTGAGCTCGATCTGGGCTTCTTCGGGTAGGGCCGCGAGTTCGTCGTGGCCGAGGCGGACGGTCCGGCCGTAGGTGCCTTCGACGTAGCCGGTGAAGCGCAGGAACCGCCGGGCCGACGACGCGCGCGGGTCGAGGTCCGGTTCCGGCAGCGGCAGCATGGTGTCGATGAGCGCGACGAGCTCGACCGGTTCGCCTTCGGCCGCGAGCCGGGTGGCGACGCCGTAGGCGAGGGCGCCGCCGAAGGACCAGCCGGCGAGCCGGTAGGGGCCGTGGGGCACGCGGGCGCGGACGAGCGGAAGGAGCCGTTCGACGCGGTCTTCGATCCCGGCACCGGGGACGCGTTCGAACCCGGCGCACGGGACGCCGTCGGGCAGCCGGTCCAGCAGCGGGCGGTAGACCGTGCAGGTGCTGCCGCCGGGGTGGAACAGCAGCAGGGGAGCGGTGCCGGCGTCCCCGGCTTTGAGGAGGTGGACGGGCCCGCGTTCTTCGCGCGTGTCGAGCAGGGCGCGGGCCACGTCGGCGACGGCGGCGAGGGAGTCGTGCCGGAGGAGGTCTTCGGGGGCGACGGGGGTGTCGAGTTCGGCGGTGAGGTCGTCGGCGAGCAGGCGGGCGAGGCGGTGCGGTTCTTCGGTGCCGGTGAGCCGGACGTGCGGCCCGGCGGCGTCGGTGCCGGTGTGCTGCCGCCAGAGCCGCAGGACGAGCCGGTCGGCGGCGTCCCACGCCCGGCCGCGGGCCGGCGGTTCGTCGCCGCGCGGGGCGAGGTCGCGGTTGAGGTCGGCGAGGGTGGCCCCGCGGAGCACGGCGGCCGGGTCGGGATCGGCGCCGAGCTCCCGGCGGACGGCTTCGCGGATGCGGTTGGCCATCAGGGAGTCGAGCCCGAGTTCGACGAGCGGGGTGTCGGGGTCCAGGCGGTCGGGGGACAGGCCCATGACGGCGGCGACGATCCGGGTGAGCGGATCGCCCGCGGCTTCGTTCGGTGCCGGCCGGGATCGGTTCGGCGGGGGCTCGGTCGCGGCGGTGTCGGTGTACCAGTGCCGCTCGTGGCGCCACGGCATCGGTGGTACGTCCGTGAGCTGCACGTCGTCGTCCGGGGTGGTCAAGGTGATGCGGGTGCCTGCGCAGTACAGCGTCGCCGCTGCTGCGCCGAAGGCGCGGAGCTCGTCCTGGCCGCGGCGCAGGGTGCCGGTCACGACGGCGTCCGCCGTGCCGGTTGCTTCCAGCGTGCGGGCCAGTGAACCGCGCAGGATCGGGTGGGGGGAGATTTCGACGAACACGCGGTACCCGTCCGCGGCGGCCGCGGTGACCGCCTGCCGGAAGCGGACCGGGCGGCGCAGGTGCGCGGCCCAGTACCCGGCGTCGAAGTCCGGGAGTTCGCGGGGGTCGGTCAGCACGGTGTCGTACCAGGGCGCCAGCGGGCGTCGGCCGCCCAGCTCCGCCAGGGCGTCGCGCAGGGTGCCGAGGACGGGCTCGACCCCGGCCGAGTGCCCGGCGACGTCGACGGGCAGCCGCCGGGCGCTGCGGCCGGCCGCCTCGAGTTCGGCGACGAGCCGGTCGAGTACGCCCGCGTCCCCGGAGACGGTCACCTGCCCGGGCGCGGCGTCCACGGCCAGCTCGACCCCGGGGTGGCCGGCGAGGTCGTCCGGCGCCAGTTCCACCGCGGCCATCGCGCCGCCGGAGCCGATGGTGCCGAGCAGGCGGGCGCGGGTGGCGACGAGGTGGACGGCTTCGTCGTCGGTGAGCGCCCCGGCCACGACGGCGGCGGCCGCGGACCCCAGCGAGTGCCCGAGGACGGCGGCGGGCCGGACGCCGAGCGCCTCCCACCGGGCGGCGAGCGCGATCTGCGTCCCGAAGATGGCCAGCTGCGTTTCCGCGAGCGTCCGGGGAGGGGCGCCCGTGAGCAGCGAGCGCAGCGACCGGCCGGCGTGTTCGGTGAAGGGATCGCCGAGCTTGTCGACCTGGGCGGCGAAGGCGGCATCGGCGGCTTCGGCGGCGAGGAGGTGCCGGCCCATCCCGGCCCATTGGGACCCGTGCCCGGAGAAGACGAAGACGGGCCCTTCCCCCCGGACGGCCACACCGGTGAACGCCCCGGCGGGCAGCAGTTCACGGCCGTCGCCGACGTCCCGCAGCAGCACGGCGAGTTCCCGGCGGTCCCCGGCGACGAGGGCGGCCCGGTGCGGCCCGGAGTCGTCCCGGCGGAAGAGGGTGTGGATGACGTCGGCGAAGCGGGCGCTGCGCCCGGCGGGCGAGTCGAGCCAGGTCGCGAGTTGGGCGGCCCGCTCGGTGAGGCGGTCGCGGGTCCGCGCGGAGAGCACCGCGATCCGGACACCGGCGGTGCCGGGTGCCGGGGTCGCGGCGCCGCTGAGCGGCCGGCCGCCCACTGCGCGTCCGGCGGCCACCTGCTGGTGGCCGTGTGGTGCCGAGGTCACGGCGACCCCGTTGAGCGGCCGCTTGTCGACTGCGCGCGCGGTGGCCTGCTGGCCGCCGTGGGTCGGGACCGCGGCGCCGCCCCACGGCCGCCCGCCTTCCCGCACTCCGCCCGGGGCCGCCGGTTCCTCCAGGACCACGTGCGCGTTCGTCCCGCCGAACCCGAACGCCGACACTCCCGCCGTCGCGCGGCCCGTGTGGCGGGGCCACTGCGTCGGTTCCGTCACCACCTTCAACCCCAGCGAACCGAACGCGATGTGCGGGTTCGGCTCGCCGAAGTGCAGCTGCGGGGGCAGCGAACCGTGCTGCAGCGCCAGGACCACCTTGATCAGTCCGGCGATCCCCGCCGCCGCTTCGGCGTGGGCGATGTTCGTCTTCACCGAGCCGATCAGCAGGGGGGCCTCCGGTGCGCGGCCGGTGCCCAGCACCGCGCCCAGCGCGCCCGCTTCGATCGGGTCGCCCAGCAGCGTGCCCGTTCCGTGGGCCTCCACGTAATCCACTGTGGACGGATCCAGCCCGCGGTACGCCTCCCGCAACATCTCCTGCTGCGCCCGGGGGTTCGGCGCCGCCAGGCCGTTCGAGCGGCCGTCGGAATTGACCGCCGAAGCGCGGATCACCGCGAGGACCCGGTCGCCGTCGTACTCGGCATCAGCCAGGCGCTTCAGCACCACCACGCCGCAGCCCTCGGCGCGGGCGATGCCGTCCGCGTCCGCCGAGAACGTCTTGCACCGGCCGTCGGCGGCGAGCAGGCCCGCCGCCGCGAACGCCGCCGTCGGGCCCGGCAGCAGCATCAGGTTCACCCCCGCCGCCAGCGCCAGGTCCGCGTCGCCGTCGCGCAGCGCCCGCACCGCGTGGTGCACCGCGACCAGCGACGACGAGCACGCCGTGTCCACCGCCATGCTCGGTCCGCGCAGGTCGTAGACGTAGGACAGCCGGTTGGCCGCGATGCTGCCCGCCGCGCCGGTGGCGGTCCACAGGTCCGGTGCGCCGCCGGTCATCGTGAGGTGGCCGTAGTCATGGGTGGCGATCCCGGTGAACACGCCGGTCCGGCTGCCGCGCAGCGACGACGGCGCGATGCCGGCGTGCTCCAGCGCCGCCCACGTCACCTCCAGGAGCATCCGCTGCTGCGGGTCCATCGCCGCCGCTTCGCGCGGGGTGATCCCGAAGTGCTCGGCGTCGAACCCGGCGACGTCGTCGAGGAACCCGCCGAGGACCGGCGCCGCGTCGGCGTCCCACCGGCCGGGCGGCGCGGTGCGGACCGCGTCCCGTCCGGTGTGCAGCAGGTCCCAGAACTCTTCGGGCCCGTCCGCGCCGGGGAACCGGCAGCCCAGGCCGACGACGGCCACGGGGTCGGTGCGACGGCGGTCCGTGCTCGGCCGGACGTCGGGCTCGGCGGCACCGGTGAGACGGCGGACGAGGTCGTCGATGGTTGGGCTTTCCCACAGCAGCGTCGGCGGCAGCCGCCGGCCGAGCCGCTCCTCGAGGTCGGCGGCGATGCCGACGGCCTGGCGGGAGGACAGGCCGTAGTCGCCGAGCGGGTGGTCGGGCTCGGCCGGGACGCCGGTGTGCTCGGCGACGGTGTCCAGCAGCCACCGGCGCAGGGTTTCGGTCGTGGGCTCACTCATCGCGCCAAGGCCTTTCCGTAGTCGCCGGCGAGGTAGCGGTCGCGGCAGGCGCCGCGGGCGATCTTGCCGCTGGACGTGCGCGGGACCCGCCCGGGCGGCACGAGCAGGGCGTCCCGCAGCGCGAGGCCGTGCGCGTCGGAGACGAGCCGCCGGATCGCGGCGGCCAGCGCGCGTTCGGCGGGTTCGGTCAGGTCGGCGTGGCCGCGGTGTTCGGCGACCACGACGACGGCCTCGGTGTCGGTGCCCTCGACGGCGAAGGCGGCGACGCTGCCGGGCCGGATGGCCGCGTCGGCGGCCGCGGCGGTGGCTTCGACGTCCTGCGGGTAGTGGTTGCGCCCGTCGACGATGATCAGGTCCTTGATCCGGCCCGCGATGTACAGCTCGCCGTCGTGGCGGACGCCGAGGTCGCCGGTCCGCAGCCACGGCCCCTCGGGCAGGCCGCCGGCCAGGCGGGCCCCGAAGGTTTCCGTGCTTTCGAGAGGTTTCTGCCAGTAGCCGTCGCCGACGTTGGGACCGTGCACCCAGATTTCGCCGACCGAGCCGTCGGGCAGCACCACCGCGTGGTCCGGGTCGACGACGGCGACGAGCTGTCCGGCCGGAGTGCCGCACGCGACGAGCCGGACGCCGTCTCCGGCCGGTCGCCCGGTCCCCGTCGCCAGGGCGTCGCGGTCGAACGTCGTGACGCGCGGGACGGCGGCGGGCCCGGTGGTGACGAAGACGGTGGCCTCGGCCAGCCCGTACGCCGGGCGGGTCATCTCCGGCCGGTAGCCGGCGTCGGCGAAGGTGGTGTGGAAGCGGTCGAGGACGGCCGGGTTGATCGGCTCGGCGCCGTTGACGATCGCGGCGACGCGGCCCAGCCGCAGCCGCGCGCGGTCGGCTTCGCGGATCCGGCTCGCGCAGTAGTGGAAGGCGAAGTTCGGGGCCGCGCTCCAGCTGCCCGCGTGGTCGCCGAGCAGTTCCAGCCAGCGGACCGGCCGTTCGACGAAGGCGAGCGGGTCCATCAGCACCGACCGCAGGCCCAGCGCCAGAGGAGTGATCAGGCCGAGGACGAGGCCCATGTCGTGGAACAGTGGCAGCCAGGACACCGTGGTGGCCGCGGCCGGGTCGAGGCCGAGCCCGCGGACGGCCTGGGTGACGTTGGCGAGGACGTTCGCGTGGGTCAGCACCACGCCGGCCGGGCTGCGGGTCGAGCCGGAGGTGTACTGCAGGTACGCGATGTCGTCCGGGGCCGCCGTTGGTGCTTGCCCGGCCTGCGCCGGTTCCGGGCGGTCCACCGCGACGACGGGGATGTCACGGCCGAGGAACGCTTCGGCCCCCGGCCGGGCGGCGGCGGTGGTGACGACGGCCGCCGGGGCGCAGTCGGCGAGGACCGCGGCGAGCCGTCCCGCGTGCCCCGGCAGGCCCGGGTCGAACAGCGGCACCGCGATCGCGCCCGCGGTGATCGCGGCCAGGAACCCGACGACGTAGTCCGGACCCTGCGGGCAGAGCACGGCGACCCGGTCGCCCGGCGACACCGGCAGCGCGGCCGCGGCGGCGTCGACGCGGCCGGCCAGCTGCTGCCAGGTGAGCGTGCGCCGTCGCCCGGCGGGGTCGTCGGCGAAGTCGGCGAAGGTGAGGGCGGGGGCGTCCGGGGTGGTCGCCGCCCAGTGACGCAGGCACGCGGTCAGGGTGTCGCCGCCCACCGCCGGGAAATCCTTCTGGGACATGGGTTCTCCTTGCTAGCGGCCCAGCCGCGTCGCCGCGTGCTGCCACGCGGCGACGGCCAGGGTGTCGAGGTCGAGGTCGGTCGCTCCGGCGTCGCGGAGCAGGACCAGCACGCCGTCGGCGGCGATGGCGACGGTGCGCAGGCGCAGCCCGGGCAGTCCGGCCGGCTGGCCCGGCAGGGTGAGGACCTGCTGGTAGGACAGGGTTCGGGCGCCCGGAACCGTGGGCCCGGTCCCGATGGTCGTCCTCGAGACGGTGGGCGGGCCCTGGTCGTCGACGGTGACGCGGGCGCAGCGACGCGCCTGCGCGGCCCAGGCGGCGAGGTCGGGCGGGTGCGGGGTGCGGGCGACGAGTTCGGACAGCTGACCACCGGCCACCGCCGCCTGGAACCCCTGGCCGGCGACCGCGCCCGGCGGCAGCACGCGGCCGTGGACGACGTCGGCGCACCCGGTGCCGTCACCGCGGTCCGCAGTGGACAGTGCGGTGGCCACGTCGAACACGGTCCGGTCCGCGGGTGGCCCGGGCACCGCCTCGGCGGGCAGCAGTGCCGCCGGCGGAACCGCGGGTGGCGCGGGAACGACGACCGCGGTGGCCGGTTTCGCGGGCGAAATGGTGACCACGGCCGCCGCGGCGGCGACCAGGGCGGCAGCGGCGGGGGGAAAGCGAATTCGGGCAGCCATGAAGAACCCTTCCGGGAGCATTCTCGGGGGAGTGCGGCCCCTGCGCTGGAACCCTTCGCCGGGGACGCGTCGAGCGACGGCCGGTCCCGGCGGCACGGCGAAGGCTACGGGGAGAAATCGGTTGCCGGAAGCACCTCAAGACGGCGTAAACATCTTCGGGCACAGCGCGTGAGCTGCACAATCGCAGGTTACTGACGAGTTCGGCGGCCGGTTGTGGCACGGCCGTCCGGGTTCGGTCACTCTCCGCGAGCGTTGCCTCACCCTCGCGGGGGAGTTTGTTTTCCTGCCATTCACATTGTCCGCTCACATCGTGGACAGGACAATTGATTTCTCGCCCGTGATCCCTCTAGCTTGGCCGCACCCCGAATCCGTCGGAAAGGAAACGCATGCGCCCATTCGTGAGGTGGTTGACGGCCCTGACGGCCGCACTGTGCGCGCTGCCCGGTACGCCGGCTCCGGCCGCGGCCGGTGTCCCGGACGTCCGGGCGGACGACGGCTCGCACGTCGTCGCGCAGACCACTGTGGACGGTGACAGCCGGGTGCTCGACCTGACCGTGCGGTCGACGGGCGTCGGGGCGTACGCGATGGTCCGGCTGATCCTGCCGGATCACTGGGAAGCCGGGCGCTGGCCGGCGATCTACCTGCTGGCCGGCGAGACCCGGCTGCAGGACTACCGCGGCTGGAGCGCGAACACCGACATCCGGCGGCTCGCCGACGACGCCGGTGTCCTGGTCGTCATGCCCGGCTCGGGCGCCGCGGGCTTCTTCAGCGACTGGTGGAACCACGGCAAGGACCTCGCCCTCAACCAGTGGGAGACCTTCACCGCCGTCGAACTGCCGCAGCTGGTCGACCGCGGCTACCGCGGGGACGGCCGGCGCGCGGCCGCGGGCTTGTCCCTCGGCGGGTACGGCGCGCTCGAACTCGCCGCGCGGCGGCCGGGGGTGTTCCGGTACGCGGCCTCCTTCAGCGGCAACGTCAACCCGTCCGGCCCCACCGGGGAACTGCTGACCGACGCGATCGTCTCGTCGGCCCGTCTCGATCCCGAAGCGCTGTGGGGCGACCGGCGTCGCGAGGCCGCGCGCTGGGAAGCGCACGACCCGCTGGTGAACGCGGACCGGCTGCGCGGCACCGAGCTGTACCTCTCGGCGGGCAACGGGCTGCCGGGCCCCCTCGACGCGAAACTGCCGATCGACGTCCTGCCCGGCGCGATGCTCCTGGAGTTCCTCTGCGGTGCCCAGACCACCGCGCTGGCCGGCCGGCTGCGTGCCCTCGGCGTCCCGGTGACGGCGGACCTCTACGGTCCGGGCACCCACCAGTGGGCGTACTGGCAGGAGCAGCTGCACAAGACGTGGCCGCGGATGCTGCAGGTGCTGGCGTCGTGAAACCGTCCTATGTGGTCACCGGCGCGGCGGGCGGGATCGGCCGTGCCTGCGTCGCGGAGCTGGTCCGGCGGGGCGCCCACGTGTGGGCGAGCGTCCGCAGCGACCGGGACGAAGCGGACCTGGTGCGCGCCTACGGCGACGCGGTCACGGTGCTGCGGATGGACCTGCGCGACGCGGAGTCGATCGCCCGGTGCGGAGATCGCGTCGCGGCGGCCGGACCGGTGCACGGCCTGGTGAACAACGCCGGGCTGGCCCGGCCGGGGCCGCTCGAGCACGTGCCGCTGGCGGCGTTCCGGGAGCAGCTGGAGGTGAACGTGACCGGCCAGCTGGCGGTCACGCGCGCGATGCTGCCGGCCCTGCGGCGCGCGGGGGCGGCCCGCGTGGTGACGATCGGCTCGATCGGCGGCCGGATCGCCGGGCCGATGGTCGGGCCGTACCACACCTCGAAGTTCGCGCTGGTGGGGTTGACCGACAGCCTGCGCGCGGAACTGGCCCCGGAGGGCATCCGGGTGGTGCTGGTCGAGCCGGGCGCGGTGGCGACCCCGATCTGGCCCCGCGCCCGCGCGGCGGCCGAGGAGGTCCGCGCGGGTTTGTCGCCGGTGGCGCTGGAGAGGTACGGAGAGCAGCTGGCCACGGCCGAGCGCAGCGCGGCTCGCTCGGCCCGGACGGGCGTCCCCCCGCGCCGGGCGGCCGAGACGGTGGTCCGCGCGCTGACGGCCCGCCGCCCGGCACCGCGATACCTGGTCGGCACGGACGCGCGAGTCGCCGCGGTGCTGGCGAACCTGCCGTTCCGCCTGCGGTACCACCTGACGGCGGCGAAGCGGTGAACGGGCGGCCGAGGTGGGGTGGTGGCCGGGACCTGCTCTGCGTGAGGTGTGGGCGGGAGCTCGGCTCGGCGGCAGGGGAGCGGAGGCGGCGGGTCGGTGGGCCGGCGCGGTCGGTCGTTCGATGCGGCCGCGGCAATGGCGAGATGAACCGACCGCCGAGGTGCGCCCGAAGCTCCCCTCCCCGGCACCGAGCCGGAGGTGCGCGATGAGCCGCCTCGTGGTCATCGTCGCTCCCGGCTCGCGGGGTGATGTGCAACCGTGCGTGGCTCTCGGACGGGGGCTGGCCGGTGGAGGTGATCGGGTGCGGCTGCTCGCCGCGCCGGCGTTCCGGGGGCTCGTCGAATCCCACGGCCTCGGCTTCGCGCCCCTCTCGGCCGACCCCACCGCCCTCCTGAACTCCGCCGCCGGGCACGGGTGGACCAGCGGACGTGCCTTCCTCTCCGGCCTTCGGGAAGTCCTCCGGCCCGTGCTCGACCGGCTCCTCGCCGACGTCCACGCCGGGGCCGCCGGGGCCGATCTGCTGCTCGCCCCGACGCTCGGCTTCCTCGGCGCCCACCTGGGCGCCCACCTCGGCGTCCCCGATGCCGAACTGCACTACCAGCCCAGCGTCCCGACCCGCGCCTTCGCCCACCCCCTCCTGCCCCGGGCCGAGCGGCTCGGCCCCTGGGCGCGGCACCTCAGCTTCACCGCCGTCGACACCCTCGCCTGGCAGGTCCTGCGGCCGGACCTCGACCGCTGGCGCGTCGAGACGCTCGGCCTGCCGAAAGCCGGGCTCCGGGGACCGCGGCGGCGTTCGGCCGTGCTGTGCGGGTTCTCCGAGGCCGTCGTGCCGCGGCCGCCCGACTGGCCCGCCCGGGTGCACGTCACCGGTTACTGGTTCCTCGACACCCACCAGTGGCGCCCGGACCCGCGGCTGCGCGACTTCCTCGCCGCCGGGCCGCCGCCGGTGTACGTCGGGTTCGGCAGCATGCAGCCCGCAGCCGCGGAGCGGACGTTCGGCCTCGTGCGCACGGCCCTGCGCCGGGCCGGGCTGCGCGGGGTGCTCAGCGCCGGGGTCGACGCCGACGACCTGCTGGTCGCCGGGGACGTCCCGCACGAGTGGCTGTTCCCGCGCACGGCCGCCGTCGTGCACCACGGTGGCGCCGGGACCACCGCGGCGGCCCTGCGGGCGGGGGTGCCCGCCCTGGTCTGCCCGGTCTTCTCCGACCAGCCCTACTGGGGCGAACGCGTCCGCCGGCTGAGCGCCGGCCCGAAACCCCTGCCGCTCGGGGACCTCGACGCCGCCACCCTGACCGCACGGCTGCGTGAACTGACCGGGAACCCGCTGTTCCGGCGCGGCGCGCAGTACGTCGGCGCGCGCCTGCGGGCCGAGGACGGCGTGGCGCGGGCGTGCTCGATCCTGCGCCCGGGCTAGCCGAAGATCGTCAGTGCCAGACCCGCGCCGATGATCACGACGCACGCCGCGATCGTCGTCCGCCGGTAGTACAGGATCAGGGCCGCGAACTCGCGCAGCAGGGCGCTCGGCAGGAAGTACCGGGCCGTCGGCGAGCCCGTCGCGTGGAAGGGCAGGCCGAGCCGGCGGCACTCCACCGCCGCCCGGAACACGTGGTAGTTGCTGGTCACCACGACCACCCGGCGCGCGTCGGCGGGCAGCAGCTCGGCCGAGAACCGCAGGTTCTCCTCGGTCGTCTCGGCCTGGTCTTCACGCACGATCCGGTCTTCGGGCACGCCGCGGTCGCGCAGGTAGGCCTGCATCGCCTCGGCTTCGGTGACCGTCTCGCCGGCGCCCCGCCCCCCGGAGACGACGAGCAGCGGCGGCTTCGCTTCCCGCTCCTGCAGCCGGATCGCGCGGTCGAGCCGTCCGGCGAGCAGCGGCGGCACGCGCTCGCCGGCCAAGCCGCAGCCGAGGACGATGACCGCGTCGAACCCGCTTCGGCGGCCGAGCCGGCTGTACACCACGGAGTAGACCAGCAGCGACAGGAACAGGAACCCGAAGTAGCAGGCCAGCACCGCCGCGATGCCGACGAGCGCCGAACCCCACCGCCCGAGCGGCACGAAGAACAGCGCCTCCAGCGCGACCAGTCCCACGCCGAGGCCGAGCGACAGCAGGTTCCCGGCGCTGCGCCCTTCCCGCCGCCACATCCGGACGCCGTTGACGACCAGCGCCAGCGGGAGCCCCAGCGCGACGAGCACCGTGACCACGCCGAGCACGCCCACCAGGACCGGCGTCAGCCACTCCAGGTGCAGGGCCGCGCGCAGCAGCCACAACGCGATCAGCAACAGCGCCACCCCGAGCCAGACGGCGTTGCCCAGCCGCCGCGGTTCGCGCGCCAGCCGCACGGCGAACACGACGAGAGCCACCCCGGCGGCGCCCGGCAGCACCGCACCGGCGATGTTCACCCCGGCCTCCCTGGATTCCCCGTTGCGGTCCAACCTAGCGGGGCGGGTTCTGGCAGGGTGAGGGGCGTGACCGATCGGCGTCCGGCGTTCGTGCTGCACGAGCACTTCCGGCCGCAGCACCACTTCGACCTGCGGCTGGAGGAGAACGGCGTGCTGCGGTCCTGGGCCGTCCCGCGCGGCCTGCCTCCGGACGCGGCCACGAACCGGCTGGCGGTCGCGGTGCCGGACCACGCCCTCGGCCACCTCGCCTACGAGGACGAGACGAAGAAGATCGCCGACACCGGGTGGTGGGAGGAGCACGACCGGACCGCCAAGCGCATCCTGTTCACCCTGCACGGCCGGACGGCGGCGGTGCGGTACGCGTTGATCCGCACGTCGAGCGACTGGCTGCTGCACCGGACCCGGGACCAGCCCGAATAGCGTGGGCGTGCGTCAGGCGGCCGAAACCCGGGCCCGCGGCCGGAACCGGACCCCGGTCGGCATCGCGCGGTGGGCCCAGCACCACGAGCAGCGCGATCTCCAGCACCATCATCAGCCGTTCGACCAGGCCCGTCGCCACGGTCGGCACGTGGCCGCCCAGGATGACGTTCACCGCGAACGGGACGATGAACGGCAGGTAGAACGGGATGGCCGCGAGCGCCAGCCGGCGGGACCATGTCGCGGACCGGCGCCAGCGGGGGTCGGCGCGGTGCCGGCGGCCCAGTGCCCAGCCGACCACCGGCAGGCTCAGGCACGTCACCGCCGAGGCGTACAGGTGGATCTTGCCCGTCGCGGTGATCGCGCCGCCTTGGGGATCCTTCGCGAACACCGCCACCGCCAGCAGGCTCACGCACCACAGCACCTTGGCGGCCACCAGCGCCGGGTTGGCCAGCAGGCCACGGCGGCAGAGCGCGACCAGCAGCAGCACCGACCCCGTGCTCGTCAGCAGCAGCGCGCCGTCCCACATCCACCGGCCCGGGCTCAGTGCGTAGTCGCTGAGCATCGTGCTCACCGGGTCGAGGGGCGCGAGCCTGCGGTCGACGTGCAGCACGGCGAGCAGGACGACCGCGCCGGCGAAGGCGGCCAGCGCCCCGGGAACGAGCAGGCGGGCGCGCAGGCGGGGACGGACGGGTGCGGGACACAGCATGTGGGAAGACACTCCGGGACGGTTCGGCTGGTTCAGGCGCAGCCGCGGACGCTACCCGTGACCTTTCCGTGACCATTGCCGACGCGCCCGGGCTGTGACCGAGGACACTCAGTGGTCGCCGTCCTGCGGGATCTCGGCCGAGTCGGTGAGCCGCAGCTTGCGTCGCGCCCGCTGGTAGAACGTCGTCATGCCGAGCCGGACCACCCGGGCCGCGCTCGGCCGGCCGCGCAGGTCGAGCCGTTCGCCCGGCGAGACGTACCCCTGGACCTGGCCGTCGACCTCCACCGCGAGCCGGCCGCTGGTCGGCAGCAGCTCCAGCGTCACCTCGTCGTGCACCGAGAGCACCACGCCGCGGCTGTACGCCGAGTGCGGCGCCGCCGGCGTCACCAGCAGGGCCTCGACCGCCGGGCTGGTGATCGGCCCGCCCGCGGAGAAGCTGTAGGCCGTCGAGCCGGTCGGGGTCGCCACCACCACCGCGTCGGCCGAGTAGCTCACGAACGGCTGGCCGCCGACGCGGACCGCGACGACCGCGCTGCCGTCGCCGGGCACGCGCACCACCGCGATGTCGTTGAACGCCGTGATCCGCCGCCCCTGCAGCACCGCGTCCACGGCCAGCCGCGGCTCCACGGTGAACCGGTGGTCGTCGATGGCCGAGAGCGCGCCGGGCAGGTCGGGGACGTCGACCTCGGCGAGGAAGCCGAGCTTGCCGAGGTTCACCCCGAGCACCGGCGCGCGCTGCCCGTCGGCCAGCCGCATGGCCCGCAGCATCGTGCCGTCGCCGCCCAGGCTGACCAGCAGGTCGGCCCGCCGGCCGAGCTCCTCGGGCGGCACGCCCACCGCCGCGCAGTCGAGCCGGACGATTTCGTCCTCGATCCCGAGGACTTCGATGTTCCGCTTGCCCGCCCAGCCGAGCACGGCTTCGACGGCGGCCGCCGAGTCGCGGCGGGGGTGCAGCACGAGTCCCGCGGAGTGCATGTCAGCGGCTCCGGACGGGGGAGGTACCGAGCGTCATGCGCTCAGTCTGCCCGCTCCCGCCCCGGGCCGCCGCGAGAACCGCAGGGCGCCGTCGTCGAGCTTGCCGTGCCGCAGCTTGACGACGTCGTGGGCGTAGCTCATGCCCAGCTGCCACGGCGCTCGCGAACCCGCCTTCGGGAACTCGTCGATCGACCGCCGGACGTACCCGGCGTCGAAGTCCAGCAGCGGCCGCTCGGTCACCGCCGGGTCGTCGTTGACCGGCACGCACTGGTCGTGGCCGTGCCGGTCGAGGTGGCGCAGCAGCCGGACGACGTACTCGGCGACCAGGTCGGCCTTGAGCGTCCACGACGCGTTCGTGTACCCGATCGTGAAGGCGAAGTTCGGCACCCCGCTGAGCATCATGCCCTTGTAGGCCATGGTTTCCGGCAGTTTGACCGGGTCGCCGTCCACCGACAGCTCGATCCCGCCGAAGGCCAGCAGCCGCAGCCCGGTGGCGGTGACGACGACGTCCGCCTCGAGCTCGTCGCCCGATTCGAGCCGGATGCCCCGGTCGGTGAAGGACGCGATCCGGTCGGTGACGATCGAGGCGTCCCCGCGGCGCAGCGACCGGAACAGGTCGCCGTCGGGCACCAGGCACAGCCGCTGGTCCCAGGGCTGGTAGCGCGGCTTGAAGTGCGTGTCGACGGCGAACCCGGCCGGCAGCTGCTTCACCGTCGCCTTGCGGATCAGCGCCTTGACCACGCCCGGGCGGCGCCGGCTGAGCTGGTAGATCAGCGTGCTCACCGCGACGTTCTTCCAGCGCGCGATCGGGTAGGCCAGCTTCGGGCCGAGCACCTTCCGCAGCCGGTTGGCCAGCTCGTCCTCCGAAGGCAGCGAAAGGATGTAGGTGGGGGAGCGCTGCAGCATCGTCACGTGCGCGGCGCGGTCGGTCATCGCCGGGACGAGCGTGACCGCCGTCGCGCCGCTGCCGATGACGACGACCTTCTTGCCCGCGTAGTCCAGGTCCTCGGGCCAGTGCTGCGGGTGCACGACCGTCCCGCCGAAGTTCTCGATGCCCGGGAACTCCGGGGTGTGCCCGGCCGCGTAGTCGTAGTAGCCGCTGCACAGGTACAGGAACTTCGCGGTGAACTCGACGGACCGGCCGTCGTGCTCGGCCACGACCGTCCACCGCGCGTCCTCGGTGGACCAGCCGGCCCGGATCACCCGGTGCCCGAACCGGATGTGCCGGTCGATCCCGGCTTCGGCCGCGGTGTCGCGGACGTACCGCAGGATCGACGGCCCGTCGGCGATGGCCTTCGCGTCGGTCCACGGCCGGAACCGGTAGCCGAGGGTCTGCATGTCCGAATCGGACCGGACACCGGGGTAGCGGAACAGGTCCCAGGTCCCGCCGATGGCGTCGCGGGCTTCGAGGATCGCGTAGCTCTTGCGCGGGAACGCCGTCCGCAGGTGGTGGGCCGCGCCGACACCGGACAGGCCGGCGCCGACGATCAGCACGTCGAGGTGTTCGGTCATCTCACACGGCCTCCGTCCGCCGCGCGCGCTGCATCACGCGCGTCAGCACGGCGTTGTAGTGGGTGGGGGTGATGCGGGCGAGCGCGTCGAACAGGTAGGCGTCCGGGCCGACCAGGATGCGGGCCTTCCCGCGGTCGACCCCGGTGTGGATGACCGCCGCCGCCTTCTCCGGCGACGTCATGGTCATGGCCTCGAACTGCGCGGCCATCTGCTCGTGGGTGCGGCCCCGGCCCTCGGGATCGCGGCGCACCCGGGCGTTGCGCGCGATGTTCGTCGTGATGCCGCCCGGGTGGACGGTCACCGCGCGGACGCCGGTGCCGCGCAGTTCCTGCCGCAGCGACTCGGTGAACCCGCGCACGGCGAACTTCGCCGCGCAATACGCGCTCTGGTAAGGCATTCCCAGCAGGCCGAACACGCTGGAGGTGTTCACGACCGCGCCTTCGCCCTGCTCGACGAGGATCGGCAGGAACGCCCGCGTCCCGTGCACGACCCCGCGGAAGTTGATGTCGTGCAGCCAGTCGTCGTCCTCGGGCACCGCGTCGAGCACGGTCGAGGTGACCGCGACCCCGGCGTTGTTGAACACCGCGGCCAGCGGGGCCGGGAGCCACTCGCGGACTTCGGCGGCGAACCGCAGCTGGTCCTCGGCGTCGCGGACGTCGAGCACGCGGGTCAGCACTTTGCCGGGCAACGCGGCCGCGGTGGCCTTCAGGCCGTCTTCGTCGACGTCGGCGAGGGCGACCGGTGAACCGAGCCGGGACAGCCGCGTGGCCAGGGCCCGGCCGATGCCGGACGCCGCGCCGGTGAGGACCACCGGCCGCCCGGTGAGGCTGTGCTGCTCACGGGGCCGTGACATCGCTGCTCCTCGCGTGCTTGTCGATCAGGTCGAGCACGGTCGGCCAGGCACCTTCGGGCAGGTCGTGCCCCATGCCGCGGACGGTTTCGCGGCGGGCGCCCGGGATGGCGCGCGCGGTGGCCACCCCGCCGGTGGGGTGCACCATCCGGTCGCGGTCGCCGTGGATCACCAGCGTCGGCGCGGTGATCTTCCGCAGCAGCGGCGTCCGGTTGCCGGACTTCATGATCGCGGCGAGCTGGCGGCCCACCCCGCCGGACGTCGGGTCGCGGTCCCAGCCGGTCCCGGCGAGCTCGCGCACCTTCGCTTCGTCGAACGGGAACCCGTGCGAGCCGATGTGGCGGAACATCCGCACGGCGCTTTCGACCGCTTCTTCCCGCGACTTCGGCGGCTTGCCGCCCATCATCCGCAACGTCGAGAGCGCGGGACGGCCGAGCAGGCGCGACCCGGTCGTCGACATGATCGACGTCAGGGTGCGGATCCGGTCCGGGTACAGCGCCGCGGTGGTCTGGGAGATCATGCCGCCCATGGACACCCCCGCGATGTGCGCGGTCTCCAGGTCCAGGGCGTCGAACAGGCCGATCGTGTCGGCGGCCATGTCCTTCAGGTCGTACTGCTGCGCGGGGAACCGGCCCGCGAGCATGCCGAGGAGGCTCGGTGGCCGGAAGCGCAGGTGGGTGGACCGGCCGGTGTCGCGGTTGTCGAACCGGATGACCTCGTACCCGCGGCCGGCGAGCTGCGCGCAGAAGGCGTCCGGCCAGCTGTGCAGCTGCTGGCCGAGCCCGGCCACGAGGACCAGCGGCTCGGCGCCGGTGTCCCCGATCCGTTCGCAGGCCAGGGAAATCCCCCGGCCGACGTCGGTGGTCTGTTCGGTCACGAATCTCCTCCGGTGTTGCGGCGGCGCACGACCGCGCGGCCGCCCTTGGCGGGTGCGTAGGCCACGCCCCGCGAGTGCCAGCGTTCGCCGGGCTCCTGCGTCGGTACCAGCGTGAAGTTCCGCAGCAGGGTGCGCAGCACGACGGTCATCTCCATGGTCGCGAACGCGGCGCCGAGGCAGCGGCGGGTGCCGCCGCCGAACGGGATCCACTGGTAGAGGTCCGGGCGCGCGCCGGCGAAGCGGTGCGGGTCGAAGGTGGCCGCGTGCGGGAAGACGGCGTCGTCGTCGTGGATGAGCGCGATGCTGACGAGCACGGCGTACCCCTTCGGCAGGGTCCACCGGCCGAGCCGGAAGCCGTCCTGCTTGACCTGCCGGGCGGTGAGGTCGATGACCGGGCGGGTGCGCTGGACCTCGAGGATCGTGGCGTCGAGGAGTTTCCCGTCGGCTTCGGCCAGTTCGGTCAGCAGTGCGGGGTGCCTGCGAAGGCGCTCGACGGCCCAGGCCAGCGTGGTCGCGGTGGTCTCGTGGCCGGCGGTGAGCAGCGTGAGGAGCTGGTCGGCGATCTCGTCGCGGCTCAGCCCCGACCCGTCGTCGTAGCGCGTCTGCAGCATCATCGCCAGGACGTCGTCGCCGTCGGGCCGGGCCTTGGCGATCAGCCGGTCGACGATCGCGTCGTATTCGCGGCGCATCCGTTCGAAGCGGCGCCACGGGTTGAAGCGGCCCTTCTTGGAGATCGGCAGCACGGCCAGCCGGGAGCCCAGCGTGACGAACGGCGGGAGCAGCTCCCGCAGCTCGGCGAACTCGGCTCCTTCGGCGCCGAAGACCGCGCGGAGGATGGCGTTGAGGGTGATCCGCATCATCGACGGCAGCGTGGCGAAGGCGCGGCCCTCCGGCCAGGTCGCCAGCTCCCGGACGGTCTCCTCCTCGACGATCTTCTCGTACGCCGCCAGCCGCCGGCCGTGGAACGGCGGGACCAGCAGCTTCCGCTGGCGTTTGTGCTCGTCGCCGGACAGCGCGAACATCGACCGCGGCCCGAGCACCCGCCCGAGGTTGACCTCCAGGTTGTCGACGAGCTCGGGCCCGGAGGTGAACAGCTGCTTGATCTCGGCGGGGTCGCTGATCACGACGGCGTGGCCGAAGATCGGCACGTTCACCGTGAAGGCGTTCCCGTAGCGGTCTTTGAGCCGCCGCAGCCCGCGCATCGGCCGCGTCAGGGCGTAGGCGCCCTGCACGGCGCGGGGCACGGTGGGCCCCGGCGGCAGCGTCGTGGGGCTTGTCATGGTCGTCATCGACCCTCCCGGAAGATGGTACGCGAGCGTACCGTCGGTACGGTACGCCGGTGTACCATCTCCTTTCAAGAGGAGGGGTATAGCGTGACTTTCGTGGACGTCGACACCCGCCGGCACCGGCAACGCCTGCTGGACGGGCTGGCCGAGTCGATCACCGAGACCGGCTTCCGCGACACGACGGTGGCCGACGTCGTCCGCCGCGCCCGCACCTCGCGCCGCACCTTCTACGAGCACTTCTCCAGCCGGGAGGAGTGCTTGATCGCCCTGCTGGCCGACGCGAACCGCGCGATGATCCGGCAGATCTCCGAGGCGGTCGACCCGCGGGCCCCGTGGGCGGTCCAGGTCCGCCAGGCGATCGAAGCGTGGATCGCCAGCGCGGAGTCCGAGCCGGCGATCACCCTGAGCTGGATCCGGGACGTTCCCGCGCTCGGTGCCCCGGCCCGCGACCTGCAACGCGACGCGATGGAGGGCTTCATCGCGATGACGCAGCGCCTGACCGACACCCCGGAGATGCGCGCGGCGGGGATCAACCCGCCGTCGCGCCAGCTGTCGATCATGCTCCTGGGTGGCCTGCGGGAGCTGATCGCGACGACCGTGGAGGACGGCGGCCGGGCCGGCGACGTCACCGAAGTCGCGGTGCGCGCGTCGATCGCGTTGCTCGGCCCGGCCTGATTCCCGCTGGTCAGAGGGCGGGCTCGAGCACCTCCCGGCACCAGGTCCGGAAGTCCGTCCGCGTGATCGTCGCGGTCGCCCAGTCGGCGTCGTAGATGCCGTCGTCCTGCGCGGCGAACATCTCGGTCGCGTCGGCGACCATCCGCTCGGTCGCCCCCTGGGAGCGGCGCATCGCGGCGAAGTCGGCCAGCGCGAGCCGCCGGTAGCGGACCGGACGGCCGAGTTCCTCGCTCAGCACCTGTGCCATGCCGTCGGGGGTGAGCCGGTCGGGACCGAACACGGGGACGTCCGACTGCCCGGTCCAGGACAGGTCGGTCAGCAGGCCGGCGGCCGCCGCGGCGACGTCGCGGGTGGCGATCGTGGCGAGCGGCCGGTCACCGGCGCAGGGCAGGGTGAACTCGCCCCGCTCGCGGAGCGCGGCCAGCTGCCCGAGCAGGTTCTCCAGGTAGAAGGGCGGCGAAACCGCCCGGTAGTGCGCGCCCGGCTTCTGCAGTTCGACGTCCATCGCGAAGGCCGCGGAGAGGACACCCGCCGGCTTCGGCCAGCCGTGCCCGGCGCTGCTGACCGCGACGACGTGGCCGACACCGTGGCGGCGGACGGCTTCGGCGCCGGCCCGGGCGAAGGCGAGGTAGTGCTCCTCGGCGCTCGGTGCGGCGGGGTTCGGCGGGACGAGCCAGAACACCGCCTCGGCGCCGGGCAGGGCCGCGTCGAGCACGGCCGGGTCGTCGTGGCTGCCCTCGACCACGTCGACCTGCGCGCGGACGTCGTCGGCCAACCGGGCGGCGTCCCGGACGACGACCCTGACCTCGCCGTTCCCGGCCAGCAGGTGCCGGACGACCCGGCGGCCGATCTGTCCGGTGGGGGTGGTCACGACGATCATGGCTTGCTCCTAAGCTGAAGATGAACTCCGGTTCCGAATATAGCCCGGTCGGTACGCTGGGGCCACCATGACCGCTTCCCGACGTGCCCTGCGGGCCGACGCCCGCCGCAACCGCGACGCCATCCTCGACGCCGCGGGCGAACTGTTCGCCCAGCGGGGCGACGCGGTGCAGATGGACGAGATCGCCGACCGCGCCGGACTGGGCGTCGGCACCCTGTACCGCCACTTCGCCGACAAGCAGGCGCTCCGGGCGGCGATCATCGGCCGCCGGTTCGAGGAGATGGCCGTCCTCGCCCAGTCCGCCGAGGCGGCCGGCGACCCGTGGACGGCGTTCGAGTCCCTGCTCTACGGCTATCTGGAAGCGGCGGAACCCGACGCGGCGTTCCGCTTCGCCATCCTCGGACCCGAAGAGCCGAGCTGGGCCGACATCGAGGAAGAGAAACTGGCGTTCTCGGCGAGCGTCGAGCGGATCGTGCACCGCGCGGTGGCGGCCGGCCGCCTCCGCGCGGACTTCGACCGCGAAGACTTCGTCCTCATCACCCGCGCGGCCATGGCGAACATGAAAGTCCCCGGCGAGTGGCGCCGGCTGATCACCCTCCAGCTGGAGGGGATCCGGGCTTGAACCCGCACTGACGGCACGGCACAGGAACAGCAGCCGGTTGCCGATCGGTGGGCTGCGAAGATGCCGCCGTGCGGTGCGTTTTACGCCGTTTTCGGCGGACAGTCACGGCCAAGGGCAGTCCGGGCGCGGAAGGACTGAAAGCTGTCGATCCGGGCGGGGTTCGTTCGACGCGTCGGCGAAGCGCACCCGACCCGAGGAGTTCCCCGATGATCCGCCTTTACATGTCGATGTCCCTCGACGGCTTCGTGGCCGGCCCCGACGATCGGCCCGGGCAGGAGCTCGGCCGGGGTGGTGGGCGGCTGTTCGATTGGCTGGACGACCGCCACGGCGACGGCCCCAGCGCGCAGGTCTACCGCGAGGCGCTGGCCACCGGGGCGCTCATCTCCGGGCGCCGCACGTTCGAGCTGGCGGGCCGGTGGGGTGGCGACCACCACGACGGCGTGCCGAGCCACGTGCTCACCCACCACGTCGATCCCGCTGACACGCCGCCCGGCAGCGCGCGGTTCTTCACCGATGTCACCACGGCCGCCGAAGAAGCACGTGCCGCCGCCGGCGATCGCGCGGTGATGGTGCACGGCGCCGGCGCGGCACAGGCGTTGCTCGCGGCGGGGTTGCTCGACGAAATCGAACTCCACGTCGTCCCGGTGCTTCTCGGCGAAGGGCGACGGCTCTTCGGGGCCACCAAAGCGGAACTCGAACTCGTCCGGCGTCTCGAGGACCGCGACGTGCTCCACCTGCGGTACCGCGTACGGGCCGGTGCCCGGTCCGGTCACTGACACCGGGCGCTGAAACCGGGCACCGGCGCCGGTCAGGCCGCCTCGGGGAAGTGGATGTCGGTGACGTGCACGTCCACGACCTCGACGTCCAGGCCAAGGTACTGCTCGACGGCGTCGATCACCGCGACGCGGATCCGCTCGCCCAGCGCCTTGACCGCGTGGCCGAACTCGACCACCACGGGGATGGTCACCCAGGCGACCTCGTCGGCCAGCTCGACGGTGATGCCGTCCTCGGCGACGCTGTGCACGCCTTCGGCCTGGGCCGCGATCCGCACGACGATCTTCTCGACCACCCCGTCGGCGATCGTGGTGCTGCCCCGGCTCCCCGCCGCGGGGCGGACCGCGGCGGCGGCCGGTTCGGCCGCCACGACCGGTGCGGCCTCGGCGACGACCGCCTCGGCTTCGGCGACAACCGACGCGGCAGCCGGCTCGGTCTCCGCGGCTTCGGCCGCAGGCTCGTTTTCTTCGGCGGCGTCGGTTTCCTCGACCGGTTCGTTCTCCGCCACCGGCTCGGTTTCGTCAGCGTCGCCGGCGTCCTCCGACTCGGAGCCGTCCTCGGCGACCGCCTCCTCGTCGGTCCCGGTGACGTCCTCGTCGCTCGTCTCGGCGGCTTCGTCCGTGTCGGCTTCGGGCTCGTCGTCGCCGTCGGATCCGGCCTGGTCGCTGTCGGCTGCTTCGCCTTCGGCGGTTTCGTCGGCAACATCCGCCTCCGCCGTGGCTTCCGCCTCGTCGGCGACGGGCGGCTCGGGGTTCTCGGGAGCGGGCTCGGCGGTGCCGTAGGTGTACCCGCCCGAACCGGGGGTTTCGTTGTCGGGGCGGCCGAAGATGCTGTTCATGACGTCGGACATGAGTTCCCTTTCCGGGGCGCGACGACTACCTGTGGGGACAGCAGACGGCGACATGCTAGGGGAGGGCCCGTGACGCGCGTCACGGGCCCCCGCCTTCGAGACTCGCTTGTGTCCCAACAGATATCCGGCCGATCACCGTCCGTCAGGCCGCGTTCGGCGGCCGGTGATCACGCGCGGGAAACCGCGTCCGGGAATTGTCGTCTTTCTGGTTCTTGACGATTTCAGCCGCCGTTCCGGAAAAGCCCGAGCGGAACGCTGGAACCGAGTGCCCGGTATCCCGCCGGGTTGAGGTGCAGGTGGTCGCCGACGTCGTAGGCCGGCAGCAGCCGGGACGGTGCCGCCGGGTCACGGGCCACCTTGTCGAAGTCCAGCAGTGCGTCGAAGTGGCCCGGCTGGCGGATCCACGCGTTCACCCGCTGCCGGGCCGCTTCCCGCGCGGGGTCGTCGTAGCCGGTGTTGCCGCCGAACGGCGTGATCGTCGCGCCGTACACGCGGATGTCCTGCGCGTGCGCGCGGACCAGGATCTGGTCGTAGGCGTCGATCAGCTGGTCCGCCACGTCCGCGGCGGCCGCCGGGGTGGCGGTGCCGATGTCGTTGACGCCCTCGAACACGATCGCCCACGAAACCCCGCTGGTGGCCAGCAGATCGCGGTCGAGGCGGGCCAGCACGTTCGGGCCGAGGCCGTCCTGCAGGACGCGGTTGCCGCCCGCGGCCTCGTTCACCACCGACACACCGTGCAGCCGCGCGGCCAGCACGTTCGGCCAGCGGTCGTTCCCGTTCGTCGTCGACCCGCGGCCGTCGGAGATGGAGTCGCCGATCACCGCCACCGCGGACGCCGGCGACAGCACCTCGATGCCGCTGAGGAAGTACCAGTGGTCCACCGGGGTGGCGCCCGGCAGCTCGAGGTCGGAAACGTGGTTGCCGGCCAGCAGGTACGACGTCGTGCGCGAACCGGGGTGCGAGGTGATCGACGTCGAGGCCTGGCCGTGCGCCAGGTAGGCCGTCACCGCGATGTTCTCGCGCGGCCGCACCGGGAAGGGCAGCGGGTCGGACACGACCTGCGCGCCCTGCGGGACCGTCGTCGACGCCTTGCCGTGGAACGTCACCGGGACGACGCTGCCCGGGACGACACCGGAAACCCCGGCCGCGCCGGACACCGGGCGCGCCACCGACACCGCGGTCAGCGGGAGCGGGGCCCCGCCGAAGGCGTTGGAGAACCGCAGCCGGATCCGCGGGCCGCCGACGGTCACCTGCGCCGTCTCGCGCAGGGACGCGTCGTCGAGCACCCGGTCGGTGCCGGTGAACGGGGCCGGCGGCAGGTTGCCCGGCTCGGTCAGCTGCGGCATCGACGTCCACGTCGCCACCCAGTGCGCAGGCGCGGGACGGGCGGACGCGCCCACGAAGAGCACGGCCAGCACGGCCAGGACGGAGAGGACCAAAGGACGTCTCACAACGAGAACTCCGGGGTCAGGACCCGGTCGGCGCCGACGACGCGGCGCGGCCCGGTCAGCGTGCAGTGCAGGGTCGTGACGATCTGCTCGCTCGAGGTGCCCACCCGCAGCTCGACGTCACCGGGGTCGACCTGCCGCCGTCCCGCCCGCCCGGTGTAGGACGTCAGGTCCGCGTGCAGGCCGATCTCCAGGACGCAGGTCTGGCCCGGGGGCAGGGACACCCGGCGGGCGGCGATGAGCTGGCGCTCCGGCCGCGCGACCTCGGCCACCGGGTCGTGCAGGTAGACCTGGACGACTTCGGACGCTTCGCGCCGGTTGTCGTTGCGCAGGGTCACCCGGACCCGGCAGACGCCGTCGGTCGGCCAGAGCGAACCGGTCGCGCTGACGTCCAGCCAGGTGGCCGGTGCGTAGGACAGCCCGTGCCCGAACGGGAAGAGCGGCGAGGGGTCCACAGTGGACACCTCACTGCGCCGGCCGAGCGGCGCGGCCAGGTACGTCGAGGGCTGGCCCGCCCCGGCGCCCGGGAAGCTCACCGGGAGGCGGCCGGCCGGGTTGACGCGCCCGCCGAGGACGTCGGCCAGCGCGCCGGCGCCCTCCTCGCCGGGGTAGAACCCGCAGACGACCGCGGCCAGCCGCGGGAGCTGCCGGGACAGCTCGTACGGCCGTCCCGAGAGCAGGACGAGCACCACCGGCTTGCCGGTGTCCAGCAGCGCGTCGAGCAGTTCCTCCTGGCGGCCCGGCAGCCGCAGGTCGGCCGCGTCGCAGCCTTCGCCGGAGGTCCCCCCGCCGAAGAGCCCGGCCCGGTCGCCCAGGACGGCCACGCACACCGACGCGTCCGCGCAGGCCGCGACGGCTTCGGCGATCCCTTCGTCGTCGCCGCCCGTGACCGGGCAGCCCAGCGCGTAGGTGACGTCGTCGTAGGAGGAACGCAGCGCTTCGAGCAGGGTCGGCACCGAAACGCCGAAGGGCACGTCGGGGTGGTGCACGCCGACGTGCAGCGGGAACGAGTAGCAGCCGAGCATCGCGCCGGGTGTGTCCGCGCGCGGGCCCACCACGGCGAGGCGGGTGCCGGGGGAGAGGGGGAGCGTGCCGTCGTTGTGCAGCAGCACGATGGAGCGCTCGGCCACTTCGCGGGCCAGCGCCCGCGACTCGGCGTCGTCGAGGTCGATCTCGTCGGGGACCTCGGGGGCCCAGTCGGCGTCGAGCAGGCCCAGCTCGCACTTCTGGCGCAGCACGCGTTCGAGGGCGCGGTCGACGGCGGCGACATCGACCGCGCCCTCTTCCACCGCGGCGAGCAGTGGCTCGCCGTAGCAGTCCATCGTCGGCAGCTCCACGTCGATGCCCGCGGTGAGCGCCTGGCCCGCCGCATCGGCGCGGTCGGCCGCGACACCGTGCAGCCGGTGCAGGAACGCCACGGAGAAGTAGTCGGCGACGACCGTGCCGTCGAACCCGTAGGTGTCCCGCAGGAGGCCCGTCAGCAGGGCCGCGTCGGCGGCGGACGGGAGGCCGTCGGTGTCGGTGTAGGCGTTCATCACCGACCGGGCGCCGGCGCGCAGCGCCTGTTCGAACGGCGGCAGCAGGACGTCGGCGATTTCGCGCGGGCCGGCCGAAACCGGCGCAAGGTTGCGCCCGGCGCGCGAGGCGGAGTACCCGACGAAGTGCTTGAGCGTGGCGACCACGCCGGCCGATTCGAGCCCGGCGACGTACGCGCTGCCGATCGTCCCGACCAGGTAGGGATCTTCGCCGATGGTCTCCTCGACCCGCCCCCAGCGCAGGTCGCGGGCCACGTCGAGGACCGGGGCGAGGCCCTGGTGCACGCCGAGCCCGCGCATGGTCCGCCCGATCTTCGCCGCCATCCGGCGCACCAGGTCCGGGTCGAAGGTGGCGCCCCACGACAGCGGGGCCGGGTAGATCGTCGCCTGCCACGCGGCCAGCCCGGTGAGGCATTCCTCGTGCACCACCGCGGGAATCCCGAACCGGCCGCTGGTGACGATCTGCCGCTGGGTGCGCGCGAGGCTGTGCGCCCCGATCACCGGGTCGACCGGCCGGGTGCCGAACGCGCGGGTCAGCTGCCCGATGCCGTGGCGGACCAGGTCGTCGAAGTCGACCGCCGCGTCGACGAACTCGTGCTGGTGCGGCGCCATTTCGCCGCCCGAGTCGATGCCGACCCAGACCCCGTAGAGCTGGGCGCACTTCTCGCGCAGGGTCATCCGGGCCATCAGGGCGCGGACGCGTTCGCCCGGGTCGGCCGCGGGGTCGCGCCACGGCTCTCCGGCCGTGGTGGGCTGCGTGGTCAAGGCTTTCCGCCCTTCGTCTGGGGAGGAGTGGGGAAGAGGAGACGGTTCAGGGGAGTGCGCGGGTGGAGTGCCGCACGACCAGGCCGGTGTCGAGCGTGACGTGGGTCCGCTCGACGTCGTCGCCGTTGATCAGCGCGATCAGCATGCGGATGGCCCGGTGGCCCATCTCGCGGATCGGCTGGTCCACAGTGGTCAGCGGCGGGCTGCAGAGCGCCGACTCGGGCACGTTGTCGAAGCCCACCACGGAAAGGTCGTCGGGCACGGCCAGCCCGAGTTCGCGGGCGGCGCCCACGGTCGCGATGGCCGAGATGTCGTTCGCGGCGAACACCGCGGTCGGCCGGTCCGGGCCGGTCAGCAGCGCGTGCGCCGAGGCCGCGGAGACCGCCGGGTCGTAGGCACCGACCCGGATCAGGTCGTCGTCGGGCGTGATGCCCGCCGCCGTCAACGCCCGCAGGTACCCCGTTTTCCGCAGCTCGGCCGACTGCAGGTCGGGCCGGCCGGCGAGGAAACCGATCCGCCGGTGCCCCAGCTCCAGCAGGTGCTCGGTGGCCAGCTGCGCGCCGCGCAGGTTGTCCGAGTCGATCGTCGGCAGGTGCGACGGCCCGGTGTGCGGGTCGACGGCGACGACCGGCGTGCCCGGTACGACATCCAGGGAAACGGTGGGGGTGACCAGCACGGCGCCGTCGACGAGGGTGCCGCTCAGCCGGGACAGGTAGCGCTTTTCCCAGCCGACCGGGTCGCCGGTGCGCCCGCCCGCGGAGTAGACGACGAGTTCGAAACCGCTGCCGCGGATGGCGTCCGCGGCTCCCTTGAGCAGCTCGGTCGAGAACGGTTCGAGGTCGGCGACCAGGATGCCGATGACGTTCGTCCGGTGGTTTCTCAGGCTCTGCGCCACGAGGCTCGCTTCGTAACCGAGCTCTTCGATCACGGCGCGGACCCGCGCGAGCGTCGCGGCGGAGACGCCGTAGCGCTCGTTGATCACCTTCGAAACCGTGGCCACCGAGACGCCGGCCCGGGCGGCGACGTCACGGATGGTCACCCTGGAACTGGGCTGCATCGGCTCAGACTAACCATAGAAAACGTTATCGACAACGATTGACACGGCATTTGTCCGGGAGCAGACTCTTCGCCAACCCGGGCGCGGAAGCCGCCCCGTCCAACTCGGCCGAAGTCGTCAGGAGTGGACCCACGATGTTTGTGAAACGCCGCATTCCCGTTCTCGCCGCCCTGGCGGCCGTCGTCCCGCTCGCGCTCGCCGCGTGCAGCGGGGGGAGCGGGGGGAGCGAAACCCCCGCGCAGCCGAGCGGTCCGGTCACCTTGACCTGGTGGCACAACGGCACCACCGATCCGATCAAGTCGATCTGGGAGAAGGTCGTCACCGACTACCACCAGGCGCACCCCGACGTCACCATCAAGGCGCAGCCGCTGCAGAACGAGGACTTCAACACCAAGGTGCCCCTCGCCCTGCAGTCGGCGACGCCGCCGGACGTCTACCAGTCCTGGGGAGCGGGCGACCTGGCCTCGCAGATCACCTCCGGCAAGGTCGCCGACATCACCGGCGACACGAAGTCGTGGATCGAACAGGCCACCGGCAACTTCGGCGAGAAGTGGCAGGTCGACGGCAAGCAGTACGGCGTGCCGTTCGCGCAGCACTTCGTCGGCTTCTGGTACCGCAAGGACCTGTTCCAGCAGGCGGGGATCACCACCCCGCCGAAGACCATGGACGAGCTGAACGCCGCCGTCACGCAGCTGAAGGCCAAGGGCATCGCGCCGATCTCGGTCGGCGGCAAGGACCGCTGGCCGGATGCCTTCTACTTCAACTACTTCGCCGTCCGGGAATGCTCGGCCGACGTGCTCAAGCAGTCGGTGAAGGCGGTCAAGCTCGAGGACCCGTGCTGGACGAAGGCCGGGCAGGACCTGAAGAACTTCCTGGCCACGCAACCCTTCCAGACCGGGTTCGCGGGCACGCCCGCCCAGCAGGGCGCGGGCAGCTCGGCCGGCCTCGTCGCCAACGGGAAGGCCGCGATGGAGCTGCAGGGCGACTGGGAGCCCGGCACGATGTCGTCGCTGACCGAAGACAAGGACCTGGACTCGAAGATCGGCTGGTTCCCCTTCCCGTCCGTGGCGGGTGGCCAGGGCGACCCGGCGGCCGCGCTCGGCGGCGGTGACGGCTTCGCCTGCACGACCCGCGCGGCGAAGGCCTGCACGACGTTCCTGCAGTACCTGGTCAGCGAGCCGGTGCAGACGCAGCTCGCCGAGAAGGGAACCGGCCTGCCCGTGAACGTCGCGGCCGCGAAGTCGCTGAAGACCGACACGCTCCGGCAGGTCAACGACTACGGCACGAAGGCGCCGTACGTGCAGATGTACTTCGACCGGGCGTTCCCGACGGCGGTCGGCGCCGCCCTGAACGACGCGGTGGCCAACATGTTCGCCGGCCAGGGCACCCCCGAAGGCATCGTGACCGCCGTCAACCAGGCTGCGACGGGCAACAAGTGACCACGGCGACGACTCCGGTGCGGACGGCCGCACGGCCGTCCGCACCGGCGGCCGGTGTCCGGGCGAAACGCCCCGGGCTGGGCAAGAAGCTGGAGCTGGCGCTGCTGCTCGGGCCCGCCTTGCTGCTGTTCGGCGGCTTCGTGCTGGTACCGATCGGGATCGCCGCGTTCTACAGCGTCTTCAAGTGGAACGGCTTCGGCCCGCTCGACGACTTCGTCGGCTTCGACAACTACGCCGACGCCTTCGGCGGCACCGTGTTCCAGGGCGCGATCGTGCACAACCTGATCATCGCCGGGCTGTCGATCGTGGTGCAGCTGCCGCTGTCGATCGGGCTGGCGATGCTGCTCAACCGCAAGCTGCGGGGCCGCGCGGTGCTGCGCGCCTTCGTCTTCGCGCCGTACGTGCTGTCCGAGGCGATCACCGCGGTGATCTGGGCGCTCATGCTGCAGCCGAACGGGTTCGCCGACCAGGCGCTCAAGAGCGCCGGGCTCGGCGGCCTGATCCACCAGTGGCTGGCCGACCCCGGCATCGTGCTCTACACGCTCTTCGTGGTCGTCACCTGGAAGTTCATCGGCTTCGGCATCATCCTGCTGCTCGCGGGCCTGCAGGGGGTGCCGGCCGAGCTGAGGGAAGCCGCGGCGCTGGACGGCGCGTCCGCGTGGCAGACCACCCGCCACGTGGTGCTGCCGCTGCTGGGCCCGACCATCCGGATCTGGATCTTCCTGTCGGTGATCGGCTCGCTGCAGCTGTTCGACGTCGTCTGGATCATGACTCTCGGCGGCCCGGCGAACGCGTCGACGACGATGGCGACCTACCTGATCGACCACGGCTTCAAGCGCTACGAGTTCGGGTTCGGCTCCGCGGTGGCGGTGATCCTCTTCGTCTTCTGCTTCGTGTTCGCGCTGCTGTACCAGCGGTTCGCACTCCGCCGCGACACGCAGGGCGCCCTGACCAGGATGGTGGGCTGATGCGCTCCCGCAGGTTCGGTCTGTCGATGGGGTACCTGGCGGCGATCGTCGTCATCGGCGTGACGCTCGTGCCGCTGCTGTTCGTCGTGCTCGGCGGGTTCCGCACCAACGCGCAGATCAACACCGACCCGGCCGGGCTGCCCGGCCCGTGGGTGACGGACAACTACGCGTCGGTCCTCGGCTCGAGCGCGTTCTGGACGTTCCTCGGCAACAGCGCGCTGATCGCCGTGATCGCGACCGCGGTCGCCGTCGGCCTGGGCTCGATGGCGGGCTACGCCCTTTCGCGGTACCAGTTCAAGGGCCGGGAAGGGCTGTACACGCTGTTCACGCTCGGCCTGCTGTTCCCCCTCACCGTGGCGACGCTGCCGCTGTACCTGTGGCTGCGGCAGCTGGGCATGCTGGAGAGCTTCTGGGGTGTCGCGATCCCGGAAGCGGCGTTCTCGCTGCCGGTGACGATCGTGATCCTGCGCCCGTTCATGCACGCCATCCCGGGGGAGATCGAAGACGCCGCCGTCCTCGACGGCGCCACCCGGCTCGGCTTCTTCTGGCGGATCCTGCTGCCGCTGTCGACCCCGGCGCTCACCACGGTCGCCGTGCTCGCCTTCGTCACCAGCTGGAACGCCTACCTGCTGCCGCTGCTGGTGTTCAACGACTCCGGGCACTTCACGCTCCCGCTCGGCGTCGCCATGTTCCAGTCCCAGTTCTCGCAGGACACCGCCCGGGTGCTCGCGTTCACCGCGCTGTCGATGATCCCCGCACTCGGTTTCTTCGTGCTCGCCGAACGGCGGATCGTCGGCGGGCTGACCGGATCCGTGAAGGGCTGACTCAGGAGGTCTGCCGTGCCGTCCGAGGTCCACCGTCGTGCGTTCCTGCAGTTGCTCGCGCTGGCCGGGGCCGGGTCGGCGGCCTCCCCGGGCCTGGCCGAGGCCGGGACCGGGTTCCCGCTGGTGTCGCGGGGGAAGGCCGCGACGATCGTGGTCGGTTCGGGTGACCTCCCCGGCGTGCGACGGGTCGTCGGCGACCTGGCCGCGGACGTCGAACGCGTCACCGGGGTGCGGCCGGCGGTCGTGTTCGACGCCGTCCCGGCGCGGGGTCCGGTCGTCGTGGTCGGCACCCTGGGCCACAGCCCGCTGGTCGACGGGCTGGTCGCGGCCGGGAAGCTCGACGTCACCGGCATTGCCGGGAAGTGGGAGACGTCGCTGAGCCAGGTCGTCGACGGCCGGCTCGTGCTCACCGGCAGCGATCAGCGCGGGGTGATCTACGGCGTCTACGAGATCTCCCGCCGCATCGGCGTTTCGCCGTGGTACTGGTGGGCCGACGTCCCGCCGCGGCGGCAGCCGGAGCTGCACCTGCCGCGCGAGCGGTTCAGCCTGGGCACGCCGCACGTGAAGTACCGCGGCTTCTTCATCAACGACGAGAACCCGGCGCTCGGCACGTGGGCCCCGGCCTACTTCGGGCCGGGCCAAGCTCCCGGGTACCCCAACGGCTTCAACCACCTGTTCTTCGCGAAGGTCTTCGAGACCATGCTCCGGCTGCGCGCCAACTACCTGTGGCCGGCGGTGTGGGGGCGGGCGTTCGCCGAGGACGACCCGCTCAACCACGCCACGGCCAAGGAGTACGGCATCGTCATGGGCACCTCGCACGAGGCGCCGATGATGCGCGGCATCGAGGAGTGGAACCGGCACGCGGTGGCCGCGGTCCGCGACGCGGCCGGGAACATCACGACCCCGGGCCACGACCCGTACGGCGGCACGGGGGAGTGGAGCTTCCGCCGCAACGGCGAAGCGATCAAGGCCTACTGGACCGACGGCATCCGCCGGATGGTCCGGGAGGACTTCGAAGGCGTCGTCACGCTCGGCATGCGCGGCAACGGGGACGTCGGCCTGCCCGACGGCGACGGCATCGAGCTGATGCGCGAGATCATCGCCACCGAACGGGAGATCCTCGCCCGCGAGACCGGCCGGGACCTCACCACGGTGCCGCAGGTCTGGACGCTGTACAAGGAAGTCCAGCGGTACTGGGCCCAGGGCCTGCGCCCGCCGGACGACGTCATCGTCGTGTTCACCGACGACAACTGGGGCAACATCCGCAAGCTGCCGGACCTGTCCCTGCCGCCGCACCCGGGCGGGTACGGGCTCTACTACCACTTCGACTACGTCGGCGGCGGCCGCAACTACAAGTGGGTCGACACCGCGCTGCTCGCGAACACGTGGGAGCAGCTGCACCAGGCGTCCGCCTACGGCAACGACCGCCTCTGGGTGGCGAACGTCGGGGACATGAAGGGCAACGAGCTGCCCCTGCAGTTCTTCCTCGACTACGCCTGGGATCCCGCGGCCCTGCCGGTCGAGCGGCTGTCCACTTGGGAGCGTCAGTTCGCGTCGGAGAACTTCGGGGCGGCACCGGCGACGGAGATCGCCGGGGTGCTGCACGACTACGGCCGGCTGCAGTCGCGCCGCAAGCCGGAGCTGCTCAACCGGCGGATCACGGTCGACTCCGCCGGGACCATCACCTACGACGACCGGATGACGCCGTTCAGCCTGGTCAACTACCGCGAGCTGGACCGGGTCACCGACGAGTGGCGCGACCTCGCGGCCCGGGCGGCGAAGATCGGCGCGCGGCTGCCGCGGGCCTTCCAGGACGCCTACTACGAGCTGGTGGGGTACGAGGTCCAGGCCACGGCCAACCTCTACGCGCTGCGGCGCGCCGAGTTCACGAACCTGCTGTACGCGGCGCAGGGCCGCGCGTCGGCGAACGCGCTGGCCGCCGGCACGGAAGCCCGCTTCGCCGACGACCTCGCGCTGGCGGAGAAGTACAACACCGGCATCGCCGGCGGCAAGTGGAAGGGCTTCCAGACCCAGCCGCACATCGACTACGGCGACGTCGCCCGCTACGGCCCGAACGCGCCCTGGCAGCAGCCGGAGCTGAACAACGTGGCCCTGCCGGACGTCGTCTTCCCGGCGGTGAACCGCCTCGACCTGCCCGCGGCGGCGTCACTGGGGGTCGCCGTCGACGGCTCGGAAGAGGCGTGGCCCGGTGCCGCGAGCCGCCCGGTGCTGCCGGAGTTCAGCCCGTACCAGAGCGCGCCACCGCAGTACATCGACGTCTTCAACCGCGGCCGGACGCCGTTCCGCTGCACTGTGTCCGCCGGTGTGCCGTGGGTGCTGGCCGAGCCGCGGGGTGGCCGCGTGGAGGAGGAGCTGCGCATGACCGTGCGGATCGACTGGGCCCGGGCGCCGAAGGGCACGACGACCGTGCCGATCACGGTGTCGGGCGCGGGGAGCTCGGTCGTGGTGGACGCCGTCGTGCGCAATCCGGCCGGGCCGGTCCGCGGGTTCGTCGAAGCCGGCGGGTACGTCTCGATGGAGGCCGAGCACTGCACGGCCAACGTCGGCGCGCCCGCGGTGTCGTGGCGGCGCATCCCGGACCTCGGCCGGACGGGGGCGGGCATGACGCCGTTCCCGGTGACGGCGGCGAGCCGGCCGCCGGGGGCGGGACCGCGGCTGGAGTACCGGATGACGCTGTTCACGACCGGCCCGGTGACGGTGTGGGCGTACTTGTCCCCGCGCAGCAACGTGTTGGCGGGCGACGGGCTGCGGTACGCGGTCTCGTTCGACGACGCCGAACCGCAGGTTGTGAACATCACGAAGGCCACCGGCGCGGACGACACGGCCATGAACCGCCAGTGGGAACGGACCACTTCGGACAACGTGAACCTGACGTCGACGCGGCACGAGATCGGGGCGGCGGGCCCGCACGTGCTCAAGTTCTGGATGGTCGACCCGGCGGTGATCGTGCAGAAACTGGTGGTCGACACCGGTGGGCTGCGGGCGAGCTACCTGGGCCCGCCGGAGAGCGTGCGGTGGCCGTGGTGAGCGAGTTCCCTCGGGCCGCCGGAATCCGTGCGGCGAAGAGGGGCGAAGAGAGGCCACACCGGCCGGAACGGCTGCCGAGCGCCTGGCCGCCGGGGGCGCCCCCCGTTTTCCACGCTACCGGTGGGCACCGACGATCCCGGGGGCCGGAAGCCGCTGACCGACCGCCGGCGCCGCGCCCGCCGGCCGTGGGTCAGCCCCGATCCGTCCTAACTCGCGCCGCCGGTCAGGACCCGGTAGCCCCGGTGCGCCGGCGCCGCGGTGCTGTGGCGGACCACCAGGCTGGTGGCCAGCTCGAGGCGGTGGCTCTCCGGGTCGACCCCGCGGGCCAGCGAAATCGCCAGCCGGGCGCCGGCCGCCGCCATCTCCTGGAGGGGCTGGCGGACCGTCGTCAGCTCGGGGGTCAGCCAGCGGGCGATCGGCAGGTCGTCGAAGCCCACCACGGAAAGGTCGTCCGGGATGCGCAGCCCCGCGTCGCGGGCCGCCTCGTACACGCCGAGTGCCTGAAGGTCGCTGCCGGCGAAGACCGCCGTCGGCCGGTCGGGGAGGGTGAGCAGTGAAGCCAGTTCGCGGTAGCCGGCCCGGACGTGGAAGTCGCCGCGGCGCACCAGCGCCGGGTCGAACGCCAGCCCGGCCGTCTCCAGCGCCGTGCGGTACCCGTCGATCCGGGCCCGGCTGCACAGCACGCCCTCCGGCCCGCCGATCATCGCGATCCGGCGGTGGCCCAGCTCGATCAGGTGCCGGGTGGCCGTCAGCCCGCCCTGCCAGTTCGTGGCCCCGATCGAGGGCGTCTCCGGGCCGGGCGCGCCGGCCGGGTCGACGACGACGAGCGGGATGTCGCGGGCCCGCAGCTTCGCCAGCTGACCGCCGGTGAAGTCGGAGCACACCGAGACGATGCCGACCGGGCGCCGGGCCAGCACGCTCTCCAGCCAGCTCTGCCCGGGGGTGTGCCGGCCCGAAGATTCCGCCAGCACCACCGCCATTCCGTTTTCGCGGGCGACGCACTCCACCCCGCGGATGATTTCCAGCGCCCAGGTGCTTTCGAGTTCGTGGAACATCAGTTCCAGCAGACGGGAACGGCGGGAACGTTCGTCGGCCCGGCGCCGGTACCCGTATTTCCCGATGACCGCCTCGACACGCGCGCGCGTGCTTTCGGCGACGTCGGGACGGCCGTTCAGCACTTTCGAAACTGTCGGGACGGAGACACCGGTCTCGGCGGCGATCCGGGCGATGGTCACCCGGGACTCGGACGGCTCGAGCTCGTCAGACTTCGTTGTCATGACGGAGATTCTAGGTCATCGAAACCTGATTTGAAACGGTTGGAAAGTTTCGGAGCAGCGTCAGCACGATTGTCCAGCGGAGGATGAAGATGTCAGTGAGAATTCCTAAGAAACGCGTCCTGATGGCGGTTGCGGCCCTCATGGGTATTGCCGCTTGGCAGGCGCCGGCCGCTTCGGCGTCGGTGCCGCTGCAATACACCACGAACCGTTACGTCGGCAGTGCGGTGGCGGCGGCCTACCTCGCGTCGGAAACCGATTACCGAGCGGTGCTCACGCGGGAATTCGACAACGTGACGCCGGAGAACGAGATGAAGTGGGGCACGATCGAGGCAGTGCGGGGCCAGTACGACTGGTCGGGTGCGGATGCCATCGTCGACTACGCCCGCAAGCACCACAAGACCGTGCGCGGCCACACGCTGGTCTGGCACTCCCAGCTCCCGGACTGGGTCGCCGCGCTGCCCGCCGACGAGCTCCGCCGCGTCCTGCACGACCACATCACCACGGAAGTCAAGCGGTACAAGGGGAAGATCCGCGCCTGGGACGTCGTCAACGAGATCTTCAACGAAGACGGCACCCGGCGGGACACGGTCTTCCGGCAGAAGCTCGGCGACGGCTTCGTCGCCGACGTCTTCCGCTGGGCGCACGCGGCGGACCCGGCGGCGAAGCTCTACATCAACGACTACAACATCGAAGGGATCAACCCGAAGAGCGACGCGGTCTACGACCTGGTGAAGACGCTGCGGCGGCAGGGTGTGCCGATCAGCGGCGTCGGCATCCAGGGACACCTGTCCATCCAGTACGGCTTCCCGGGGCAGTACCGCGAAAACCTGGCCCGCTTCGCGCGGATCGGTGTGGAGACGGCGGTCACCGAGGCCGACGTCCGGATCCCGCTGCCGGCGGACGCGGCCAAGCTCGCGACCCAGGCGAGCTACTTCGGGCAGCTGTGGGACGGCTGCCACGCGGTCCGCAAGTGCGTCGAGTTCACGACGTGGGGCTTCACGGACCGGCACTCGTGGGTTCCGGACGTCTTCCCGGGCGAAGGCGCGGCCTGCCTCTTCGACGAGAACCTGCGTCCGAAGCCGGCGTACTTCGCCCTCAACCCCTGATCCGATAGTGCCGATCCGATGATGCCGTGAAGGGCAGTCAGGTGCCCTTCACGGCCGGACGGGACCGGGACGCAAGCCGCGTGCGGTCAGCGCGGCGAGGATGCGGGGCACCGCGTCGAGGGTGGCCGGGCGGCCTTCGTGCATCAGCACGACACCGCCCGGCTGCACTTCGCCGGCCGCGGCGACGATCTCGTCCGCGGTGCACCCCGCCCAGTCGCGCGTGTCGACGGTCCACAGGACCTCGGTGAGTTCGTGCGTCACCAGCGTCTTCTCGACCGCCGCGTCGGTGTCGCCGTAGGGCGGCCGGAACAGCGCCGGGCGGATCCCGGTCAGCCGGGTCAACAGGTCCTGCGTGCGCCGGACCTCCTGGTCCTGGACCGCCGCCGGGAGCGTGGTCAGGTGCGGGTGCGTCCACGTGTGGTTGCCGATCGCGTGCCCCGCCGCGGCGATCGCCCGCACGAGGTCCGGGTGCGCGGCGGCGTGCTCGCCCCACAGGAAGAAGGTCGCACGCGCGCCGCCGAGCGCGGCCAGCAGCGCGGGGGTCGTCTCGGGGTAGGGGCCGTCGTCGAAGGTGAGCGCGACCGTGTCCATCCGTCCAAGATCACCCGCCCGCGCCGCGGCGGGCAAGGACTTTCGGGCCGCTTTCGGGCCGCCGGCTAGCGGGCCAGCGCCGCCAGGCGCTTCGTCGTCGGCCAGCGGACGTTCCACGCCCAGCCCAGCTTCTCGAACACCCAGATCACCCGGGCGGAGACGTCGAGCTGGCCGCGCAGGACGCCGTGGCGGGCCGAGGTCGGGTCCGCGTGGTGGGTGTTGTGCCAGGACTCGCCCATCGACAGGATGGCCAGCGGCCAGAAGTTGGCCGAGCGGTCGCGGCTGGTGAACGGGCGCTCGCCGATCATGTGGCAGACCGAGTTCACCGACCACGTGACGTGGTGCTGGAACGAGATCCGCGCCAGGCCGGCCCACAGGAACGCGGTCAGCGCGCCCCACCACGAAAGGGTGATCAGGCCGCCCAGCAGCGGCGGGAGCAGCAGGCTCAGCACCACCCACAGGGGGAAGAGCCGGTCGACGACGCGCAGGTCGCGGTCGGCGGCCAGGTCCGGGGCGAACCGCTCGACGTTGGTCTTGTCGCGGCCGAAGAGCCAGCCCATGTGCGCGTGCCAGAACCCGCGGGCCAGCGCCACCGGCGACGTCCCGAAGAGCCAGGGCGAGTGCGGGTCGCCGTCGCGGTCGGAAAACGCGTGGTGGCGCCGGTGGTCGGCGACCCAGCCGATCACCGGGCCCTGGGCCGCGAGGCCGCCGGCGATGGCCAGGGCGATCCGCAGGGCCCGCTTCGCGCGGAAGGAACCGTGGGTGAAGTAGCGGTGGTAGCCGACGGTCACCCCGAGCGTCGACACCACGAAGAACGCCCCGCCGATCGCGAGGTCGACCCAGCTGATGCCCCAGCCCCAGAACACCGGGACGGCGACGGCCAGCGCGAGGAACGGGACCAGCAGGAACGTGCGGATGGTGATGAGCTCGGGGACGGTCTGCTTGCCCGAGAGCACGGGTTTCGGGGCAGGGCGGGCTGCCTTCACGGATGCGGTCATGCACTTCTCGATTCGAGGTCTACGCCGCGCCGACCGAGCCGGGCGCGGAAGGCCGGGGGCGGGAACACCCGGCGGGTGAGCGGTCTGGAGGTGGCCGGGCGGGTCGCCGCTCCTGCCGGCGATCGGCCTCGAGGCCACGGGCGGGAGTGTGGCCGGCCGGACGCCGGCGTACTGAGGTGCTCTCGCCGCTTCCCAGGTTACCGGATCGTTGTGAACCCGCAGTGTGAGCGCGCACGAGAAAGGCCCTCGCCCCTGGTCGGGGCGAGGGCCTCAGGCTGCCTCGTGGCTCAGATGACGCTGACGCGCTGGGCCTGCGGGCCCTTCTGGCCCTGGCCGATTTCGAACTCCACGCGCTGACCCTCGTCGAGCGACTTGAAGCCGCTGCCCTGGATCTCGGAGTAGTGGACGAACACGTCCGGACCCCCGCCGTCCTGCGCGATGAAGCCGAAGCCCTTTTCGCCGTTGAACCACTTGACACTGCCCTGAGCCATACCCATACCTACTCTTTGTTGTGAGCCTGGATGTCCCGTTCGGACACCCGGTCTCAAGACCATTATCCCATTACCGGCCCGGTGTTGCCACCCCCGGTGGTCAAACTCCCCAATCGGGGCGCAGCGGCATGCCCATCCCGCCCTCGCTGTCGGTGCGTACGCCCAGGATGTGGTGCAGTTCGATCTCGCGCCGCTCGAAGGCCAGCCGGCAGGCCGCGAGGTAGAGCGCCCACACCCGGCTGCGCCCGGCACCGGCCTCGGCGACGGCCTCGTCCCAGTGCTCGTCGAGGTTGGCGCACCACCCGGCCAGGGTCTTCGCGTAGTGCTCGCGGAAGTTCTCCGCGTGCCGCACCTCCAGGCCGGCGTCGTGCATGGCCGTCATCAGCTCGCCGGGGGCTTCGAGCTCGCCGTCGGGGAAGACGTACCGGTCGATGAACCCGCGCGAGCGGTGCGCGACGCTGGTGTCCGGGTTGGTGATGCAGTGGTTGAGCAGCCGTCCGTGCGCCTTGAGCTTGCCGGCCAGGAAGCGGAAGTAGCCGGGGACGTTGCGCGCGCCGATGTGCTCGGTCAGGCCGATCGACGAGATCGCGTCGAACCCGGTCTCGGTGACGTCCCGGTAGTCCTGGTGCCGGATCTCGGCGCGGTCGGCGATCCCCAGCGCGACGACGTTCTTCTGCGCCCACTGGGCCTGCTCGCGCGACAGCGTCACGCCGATGGCCTCGACGCCGTAGTGCCGGACCGCGTGCGCGACCATGCCGCCCCAGCCGCAGCCGACGTCGAGCAGCTTCATCCCGGGCTTGAGGCCGAGCTTCTTGCAGACGAGGTCGAACTTGTGCGCCTGCGCCTCCTCCAGCGTGGCGCTTTCGTGCGGGAACACCGCGCACGTGTAGGCCATCGACGGGCCGAGGACCAGCTCGTAGAACCGGTTGGACACGTCGTAGTGGCTGGCGATGGCCTCGCTGTCGCGCTCCTTGGAGTGCCGCAGCGCGGTCAGCCCGCGCCGGAACCGGCTCGGGTGCTCCTCGGCGGGCGGCTTGACCAGCCGCAGGTGGCGCGGGCCGAGGTTGCGCAGCAGCCACAGCCGGTCGGCCGGGGTGAGCTGGTCGACCTGCGTGGACAGCGCACGCAGCGCCGTGTAGAGGTCGCCTTCGACGTCCAGCGCGCCGGCGACGTACGCGCGGGCGAGGCCGAGGTCGCCGGGGGAGGACATCAGGTAGTCCAGCGCGAGCGGCGAGCGCACCTCGATGGCCACCGGCGCGTCGGCCGGGCCGCTGCGGCTGCCGTCGTAGGCGGTGATCGACACCTCGGCGCGCGGGCCGAGCAGCCGTTCGAAGACCGCGCCGACGGTGATGCTTTCCTGGGTCACGTTGGTTCCTTTCACCGGCGGCGGACGCATTTCTCGTAGAGGCCGAGCAGCCGTTCGCGCGGGTCGTAGGCGCGCTTGAGCTCCCGGTAGGCGTCGCCGTTGTAGAGCCGCCAGAACTCGTCCTCGGTGTAGAAGCTGTCCGAATAGAGCGATTTGTGCCCGCCGAGGCGGGTGACCTCGGCTTCGATCATCCGGTTGTGCACGCCGTCGCGCTCGCCGGGGTCGAGCGGCACGGCGGACCAGAACCCGAAGTTGACGTACAGCTCTTCGGGGTCCAGTTCGTAGAGCGGCCAGCGGACCCCGCCGGGCCGCTGGCGCAGGGGGCAGACCCAGACCGGGCTGATCGGGATCTCGCGTTCGAAGAACTCGAGGAACTCCGCGGCGCGGCCGATCGGGACCTCGATGTCCTGCACGATCGTCTCCTCCGGCGGCAGCCGCCGGAGCTTCAGCAGCCGCTCGGCGATCCGGAACCGGCGGTCGAGCGCGACGGCCTTCCAGTAGACCGACGACCGCAGGAACCGGCGGCCGAGCAGCAGCCGGGGCAGCCGGTGCTGGACGCCGAAGGCGCGCGAGCACCAGAACCAGTCGGTGTCCCAGCGCCAGAGGTAGTCCCGCACGGTGAGGTGGTCGGTCTCCCGCCGCCGGATCGAGCGGTAGTAGATGTCCAGCCAGGTGTAGTCGCTGGTCGCGGGCGCGGTGTCGGTGAACGTCCCGAGCGTCAGGTAGAGCTCGTCCGGGCCGAAGACCGTGCCGTCGACGAAGTCGACGTGCTCGCCCTCGTACTCGCTCTCCGCGCAGATCTCGGCCAGGGCCTCGAAGTACTTGCCGCGGTCGTGGTGGCGGACGTGGCGCAGCTTCACGAACGGCTTCACCGGCTCCAGGACGATCCGCAGCCGCAGTGCGTAGCCGAGGGTGCCGTAGGAGTTCGGGAAGCCGTGGAACAGGTCGCGGTGCTCGTTGTCCGGCGTGGCCACGACGATCCGGCCGTCCCCGGTGAGCACCTCCAGCTCCAGGACCGATTCGTGCGGCATGCCGTTGCGGAACGAGGAGGACTCGATGCCGAGGCCGGTCACCGCGCCGCCGAGGGTGATCGTCTTCAGCTGCGGCACGACCAGCGGCATCAGGCCGTGCGGCAGGGTGGCGTCGACGAGCTGCTCGTAGGTGACCATGCCCTCGACGTCGGCGGTGCGGGTGGCCGGGTCGACGCGCAGGACGTGGCTGAACCCGGAGACGTCCAGTCCGGGGTGTTTCGTCGCGGCGCGGGACCGGAAGAGGTTGGACGTCCGTTTCGCCAGCCGGATGGTGGTGGCGCCGCTGATGGCGGCGAGCTGCCGTCTCAGTGCGTCGACGCGGGCTTCGTGCGCGGGGAACGGCGGGGCTTCCGGCGCCCCGGCCTGATCGATGGTCACGAGCTCGATCCTGCCTCACGCCGACGGCGGGCGCACTGCGCCGGCAGGGCACGGTTTTCCGCGCTGTCCCGGGTGGTGGGATCGGTTCAGCCGACGCCGGTGGCCAGGATGACCTGATCACGTGTCGTTGGTCGGCGGAGGCGCGGACCGGGCACCACGAGGGCCGACCGGCCGACACTGGTGGCCCGGATGACCTGATCACGTGTTTCTGGTCATCGGAGGGCCCGGGCCTGGGCACCACGGCGGCCGGCCGACGACGCGGAGGGGCCCGGATGACCTGATCACGTGTCCCTGGTCATCGGAGGGCCCGGGCCTGGGCACCACGACGGCCGGCCGACGACGCGGAGGGGACTCGCATCCCGGGGCGCCGGCTCGATCGCGGCCGGCGCCGGGCCCCGGCGCCGTCACGGTGGGTCAGGCCACCGCGCGGAGCGGGGTGTGCTCTCCCAGGAGGCCTTCGGCGTCGGCGAGGAAGGCGTCGATCTCGCGCAGCCGGTCGGCCGTGCGCCGCTCGATCGCGGCCAGGCGGTCGGCGCGGCGGCGGGCGTCGTCGACTGTGCGGTACGCCTGGGCGCGGGCGTCGGCGATGCGCTGCTGTGCGGCCTCCTCCGCCTCCCGGACGATGGCCGCGGCCCGCTCGCGGGCGGTTGCGACGATCTCGTCGGCTTCGCCGTGCGCCAGTTCGAGCAGGTGCCGGACGCGGTCGCCGACGGCGGCCGGGTCGGCGGGCGTGCGGCACAGCCGGTCGGTGCGGGCGCTCAGCTCGGCGTGGTCGGCGCGGGCCCGTTCGAGCCGGCGCGCGAGGTGCTCGGCCTCGGCGACGGCCGCGTCGCGGTCGGCCGTCAGCAGGCGGATCTCGGCGAGGAGCTCGTCGATCCGCTCGTCGACCTGCTCGCGGTCGTAGCCGCGGAACGTCAGGGCGAAGCTTTCGGGCAGGGGCAGCGGCGCCGTCATCGGGCCACGGCCGGCCGGCGCAGCAGCGCGGCGAGGTCGGCGGCGTCCCCCGCGGTGCGGAGCCGCACCGGGTCGGGTCGGCCGACGGTGTGGTCGTCTTCGTGCAGGGCGGTGACGAACCGGGCGACCCGGCGTGGTGCGGGAGCGACAGCCGGCCCGCCGAGGTAGCGCAGGACGATCAGGTCCTCACCGGAGTGCGTCTCGATCGCCGCCGCCCAGCCGCGCTCTTCGTCCCACAGGAGGGCCACGTCCCGGTCGGGGTAGTGCGGCAGCCGAGTGTCCAGGGCGACGTACGCCGAGATCGGGCGGTCGTGGTCGAGGGTGCAGGACTCGAGGCCGATGCCGAGCTCGGCGGTGACGTCACGGAGGTACTCGAGCAGCGCGGGGACGGCGGGGTTCTGGTAACCGGTCGGGAGTTCGATCGATGCGGTCACGGGGATGGCTCACCTTTCTCTTCGGCTGCTTCGGTTCTAACATGTCATCGAAATGATGACAAGCAAGATGTCGCCGGATAGACGACACGGCAGTCCGCTGCGCCGGGGTTGAGCACCGCACCGGCGGGGTACCCGATCGAGTGATCGCGGAGGATCCCGCGGCGGACCGGGAAAGCGAGGCGGCGTTGAGCATTCTGATCGACTTCGAGCGCGACACGGAGTTCTCGTTCGAGCGGCGGTTGCGGAGCTACGTGGGGGCGGTGGCCCGGGCCGTGGGGGTGGGCCTCGAATCGTGCACGCTCGACACCGGCACCCCGGCGGCCGCCTACATCGCCCTCGACTGGCGCCTGTCCCGCTTTCCCGGCCACGACCTGGCCCTGGTCTGGGACGAAGTCCACGGCTGGGCGGCGGCGATCGAAGACGCGACCGGTGCGACGGTCCTGACCTACCGGGGCGGCGAGGTTTTCCCGGAGCCCCGCGCGGTGGTCCGCTTCCTGGCGGCGGTCCGCGCGGACGACCCGGACGCCGGCACGCTCGAGCCCCCGGTCCTGCGTGAAGCGGGCGACCACGAGCGGCTCCTCGCGCTGGTCCCGGAGGTGACCCCCGCCGGCCGCGGATGATGGCAGACTCGGGGGCATGGGGGAGCTGACGGCGGAGGCCGTGGTCGACCGGCTGGTACCGCGGACACCGCGGGTGTCGCCGGACGGCCGGTGGGTGGTGTTCGCGAGTTCGCCGGTCGGTCGTCCCGGAGAGCATCCGGTGAGTGGGCTGTGGCTGGCGCCCGCGGACGGGAGCGAGCCGCCTCGGGAGTTCGCCGCCGCCGCGGTGGAGGACCGGGAGCCGCGGTGGTCGGCCGACTCCGCGTGGGTGTACTTCCTTTCCGACCGGGCAAACCGCGGAACCGCGCAGCTGTACCGGGCCGGGCTGGAGAGCGAGCCGGAGCAGTTGACGGACTGGCGCACCGGCGTCGGTGACTACGTGCTGCTGCCGGGCAGGAGTGCGGTGGTGTTCGTCGCGCCGGCGGAAGGGGACACGGCGGCCGACCCGCGGGTGCGCGTGGTGCGGCCGGGTGCCGCCGAGGCACCCACTTGGGACACGCTCGCCCGGCCTGACCGGTTGTGGCTCCTCGACCCGTCGACCCGCACCGTCCGCCCGCTCGTGGACTTCGGCCCGCGGCACGTCGTCGAAGCCGCCGCGCGGCCGGACGGCCAGACCCTCGCCGTCCTCACCTGGTCCGTCGCCGACCGGGAGCCCGGGCGCTTCGACCTCGGCCTCCACCTGGTCGACCCCGCCACCGGTGCCCGGCAGGATCTCGGCGTCCCCGCCTTGGAGGCCGAGTCGCTCACCTGGTGGCGCGACGAAACCGGCTGGCAGCTCGCCTACCGCGGCCTCACCCCGGCCGGCCTGATCGGGGGCAACGCGATCTTCGCTGCCGGTGACCACCGGAACCTCACCGCCGGGCTGAGCGTCTGCCCGGTCGAACTGGCCGAGTCCGGCGACGGCTCATTGCTGGCCCTGTTCGCCGAAAGTCTCGACACCTCGATCCGGCGCTTCGACCCCGCCGCCGGCGCCTTCGCCGAACTCGGCCGCGCGACCGGCAGCCTGCAGGAGCTGAGCGCGGGCGGCGGCCGGATCGCTGTCGTAGCGAGCACCGCCACCGAGCCCGAGGCCGTCCACTGTGGACCGATCGGCGGCTCGCGCACCCGGCTCGGCGAACCGCCGCAGCCCGACATCCCGTGGGGCACGCAGGAACGCCTCTCCTACCGCGCCGGAGACGGCCTGGAACTCGACGGTCTCCTGGTCCTCCCACCCGGCCGGACCCGCGCCGATGGGCCTTTCCCGCTGGTCACCCAGGTCCACGGCGGCCCGTACGACCGCTTCGCCGACCGGTCCCAGCTGGGCTGGTTCCGCCACGGCCAATGGCTGGCCGCGGCCGGGTTCGCGGTGTTCCTCCCGAATCCCCGCGGCGGCCTCGGCCACGGGCACGCCTTCGCGGCGAGCGTCGCCGGCGACGTCGGGGGCGCGGAGTTCACCGACCTCCTCACCGGGATCGACCTGCTCGTCGCGGCGGGCGTCGCCGACGAAGACCGGCTGGGCATCGCCGGCGGGAGCCACGGCGGGTTCATGGCCGCCTGGGCCGTCGCGCACACGGACCGGTTCAAGGCGGCCGTCGTCAACGCGGGCGTCATCGATTGGCCGCTGCTCGCCGCGACGGGGGAGCACGGCCGGTACGACGGCGCCCTCGGTGGCCGGGAGAACAGCCCGATCACCCACGCCCACCGCATCCGGACACCGGTGCTGATCGTGCACGGCGAGGACGACACGAACGTGCCGCTGTCCCAGGCCGAACTCCTGCACCACGCCCTCGCCGACCGGCCGCACGAGTTCGTCGTCTACCCCCGGGAAGGTCACTCACTCCGCGAACGCGGCCACCAGCTCGACTACCTGCGCCGCACCCGCGCCTGGTTTTCAGACCTGCTCGCCTAGCTTGTACTCCGCCGAGCCGGTGAACGAGAACCCGTCCGCACCCACCGTGACGTCGGCTTCGCGCGGCTCGGCCCGTTCGGCGACCGGCTGCACCGCGCCGTCGAGGTCCAGCACCACCGACGCGTCGGTGTACCAGCTCGGCACCACCGGGTTGCCCCACCAGTCGCGGCGCTGGTTGTCGTGGACGTCCCAGGTGATCACCGGGTTGTCCGGGTCGCCCGTGTAGTAGTCGTGGGTGTAGATCTCGATGCGGTGCCCGTCGGGATCGCGGACGTAGAGGTAGAAGGCGTTCGACACGCCGTGCCGGCCGGGTCCGCGCTCGATCATCCCGGGCTTGCGCAGCGCGCCCAGGTGGTCGCAGATGTGCAGGATCTGGTGCCGCTCGTGCGAGGCGAACGCGATGTGGTGCAGCCGCGGGCCGTCGCCGCCGGTGAGGGCGACGTCGTGGACCGTCGGCTTGCGGAACAGCCAGGCCGCGTACACCGTGCCTTCGCCGTCCTGGATGTCCTCCGAGACGCGGAAACCCAGGCCCTCGTAGTACTTCCGGGCCGCCGGGACGTCCGGGGTGTCGAGGTTGAAGTGGTCCAGTCGCGACAGTGCCCCGGCGCCGTGGACGTCGTAGCGCTGGGTGAACCGCTCGACGTGCTCGGCCTCGTGGAAGAACTCCACCGGGAAGCCGAGCGGGTCCAGCACGCGCACCGCCTCGCCGATGCCCCGCGTGGCACCGGCCGGGCGGCGCTCGACCCGGCAGCCGAGCGTGCGGTAGTACGCCTCCGCCAGGTCCAGGTCGGCGGCGCCGCGCACCCGGTAGGCCAGGACGCGCAGAGCGGGCGTGGCCCCCTTCCGCAGCACCAGGGAGTGGTGCAGGTACTCCTCGAACGCGCGGAGGTACAGGGCTTCGGGGTCTTCGTGCGTGACGACGAGCCCGAGCACGTCGACGTAGAACGCGCGCGACGCGGCCAGATCGGTGACGACGAGTTCGGCGTACGCGCAGCGGAGGACGTCCGGTGGGGTGGTGGTCATGACTGTCCCTTCCGGACGGCACCGAAGCGGGCCGTGTGGACCGGCCCGAGCGAAACGTGGATGGCCTGCTGGTCGGTGTAGAAGTCGAGGGAGCGGTAGCCGCCTTCCTGGCCGAGGCCGGAGGCCTTGACCCCGCCGAACGGCGTGCGCAGGTCCCGGACGTTGTGCGAGTTCAGCCAGACCATCCCGGCCTCGACCGACTGCGCGAAGGTGTGCCCCCGCTGGAGGTTCGACGTCCAGAGGTACGCGGCCAGCCCGTACTTGACGTCGTTGGCCAGCGCCAGGGCTTCCGCATCGGTGTCGAACGGCGTCAGCGCGACGACCGGTCCGAAGATCTCCTCCTGGAAGATCCGCGCGGTCGGCGGCACGTCGGCGAACACCGTCGGGGCCACGTAGTTGCCGCTGTCCAGTCCGGCCGGACGACCGCCGCCGGCCAGCAGCCGGCCCTCGGTCCTGCCCAGCTCGACGTACCGCATGACCTTGTCGTAGTGCTCGGGGTGCACGAGCGCGCCGACCTCGGTGGCCGGGTCGTGCGGGTCGCCGACGACGATGTTCGCCGCCCGTTCGGCGTACCGGGCGCAGAACTCGTCGTAGACCGGGCGCTCGACCAGGATCCGGCTGCCCGCGGTGCAGCGCTCGCCGTTGAGCGAGAACACCCCGAACAGCGTCGAGTCGAGGGCCGCGTCGAGGTCGGCGTCGGCGAACACGATCGCCGGGGACTTGCCGCCCAGCTCCATCGACATGCCCTTGAGGTGGGCCGCGCAGTTGCGGTAGATCGTCTGCCCGGTCGTGGTCTCGCCGGTGAACGAGATCAGCGGGACACCCCTGTGCTTGACCAGGGCGTCACCCGCTTCTTCGCCGTAGCCGTTGACCAGGTTGAACACCCCTTCGGGCAGCCCGGCGTCGGCGAAGATGCCCGCCCAGAGGCTCGCCGACAGCGGCGTGAACTCGGCCGGCTTGAGCACCACCGTGCAGCCCGAGGCGAGCGCGGGTGCGAGCTTCCAGCTCTCCAGCATGAACGGGGTGTTCCACGGCGTGATCAGGCCGGCGACCCCGACCGGCTTGCGGTGCACGTAGTTCACCTGCCGCCCCGGCACCTGGTACGTGTCGTCCGCCTGCGCCACGACGAGGTCGGCGAAGAACCGGAAGTTCTCGGCCGCGCGCTGGGCCTGCCCCAGCGCCTGGGTGATCGGCAGGCCGGTGTCGAACGTCTCCAGCTCCGCGAGCCGCCGGTCCTGGGCCTCGACGGCGTCGGCGATCTTGTGGAGGATCCGCGCCCGCGCCCGGGGCAGCATCCGCGGCCACGGGCCTTCGGTGAACGCCGTGCGCGCGGCCGCGACCGCGCGGTCGACGTCCTCCGCCTGCCCCGCGGCCGCCGTGACGTAGGGCGTGTTGGACACCGGGTCCAGGATGTCGAAAGTCTTGCCCGAGACGCTGTCGACGAGCTCGCCGCCGATGTAGTGCTTCAGCTCGCCCGGCAGGCCGTCCGGGACGTAGTGGGTCATTGCTTTCCTTCCACGGTGAAGCCGTCGGCGGGCGTGAGGTACTTCGCGCCTTCGGCCATCAGCTCGGTGATTCGGGCGACGCCGGACTCCGTCGGCGGGATCAGCGGCGGCCGGACGTACCCGGAGGCGATCAGCCCGCGCTGCTGGAGCACCCACTTCCCGGGCGCCGGGTTGGTCTCGACGAACAGCAGGTCGACCAGCGGGTGCAGACCGTAGTGGAGCTCCCGCGCCCGTTCGTGGTCGCCGGCCTGCCACGCGGTGTACATCTCGGCGCACGCCGCCGGGGCGATGTTGGCCGTCGCGCTGACGAACCCGGCGCCGCCGAGGGCCAGCAGGGGCAGGCAGAGCAGTTCGATCCCGGACCACACGAGCAGCTCGCGGCCGCACAGGTGCAGCACGCGGGAGAAGTGCTCGAAGTCCTTGGTCGTCTCCTTGATGCCGACGAAGTTGTCGCAGGAGCGGAACAGCTTCGCGACGGTCTCCGGGGCGAGGTCGACCGCGGTCCGGCTCGGCACGTTGTAGGCGACGATCGGCAGGTCGGGGAACTCGCGGCAGACCGTGCGGTACCAGACGAACAGCGCGTCCTGCGTGGGCCGGGCGTAGTACGGCGTGATGACGAGCGCGGCGTCGATCCCGGCGTCGCGCGCGAGAGACGTCAGCTCCAGGGTTTCGTCGAGCTTCGCCGAGCCGGTGCCTGGCACGAAGGGGACGCGGTCGCCGACCGCGGCGGCGACCGTGCGGATGGCCTCGGCGCGTTCGGCGACCGTCTGCGAGCCGGGTTCGCCGGTGGAGCCGCCGATCGAGATGCCGTGCGTGCCCGAAGCGAGCTGCCAGCGCACGAGGTTTTCGAGGCCGGCGTGGTCCACCGCGCCCTCGGCGGTGAACGGCGTCATCAGCGGCGCGATCGACCCGCGGACGGCCTGGGGGTCGGAGCGGAAGCGCATGGGGTTCCTTCCTGGGTCAGTGGCGGCGGTAGGCGAGGTAGGCGTCCAGGGTGGCCAGCCGGTGGGCGCGGACGGCCTGTTCGACCTCGGCCGCGGGGGCGCCGCCGTCGAGCAGGCCGAGGATGGTTTCGTGCTCGGCGACCGATTCGCGGGCGCGCCCCGGCACGAAGCTGAACGTCGAGGTGCGCAGCCCGCTGAGCCGGTCCCAGCCCCGCCGGACCAGGTCGAGGACCTGCGGGTTGGGGCAGGCGTCGAAGAGCACGGCGTGGAAGGCGCGGTTGAGGCCGGTGAACCGGGCCGGTTCGAAGTGCCCGAGGCAGTCCGCCAGTTCGGCGTTCAGCGCCCGCGCCTCGGCCAGCGCGCCCGGTGGGAGGACGGGCGCGGCGAGCGCGGCGGCGTAGCCCTCGACCAGCGCGAGGGTCTGCATGGTGTGCTGGTAGTCGCTTTCGTCGACCATCGCGACCTGCGCGCCGACGTTGCGCTCGAAGGTCACCAGCCCTTCGGCCTCCAGCAGCCGGATCGCCTCGCGGATCGGGACGACGCTGACGCCGAGCTCCTGGGCGAGCTGCCCGAGGACCAGCCGATAGCCGGGGGAGAAGGTGCCGTCGGCGATCCGGGCCTTGATCCACCGGTAGGCGATCCGCGACTTGCTCATCGCGGCGCCGGTCACCGTTTCGCGCGCCATGCGGCGTACCTCCCGCGCCAGTGCCCGTCCATCGGGTAGAGGCCCTCGACGCGCTCGCCGGCGGCGACCTGCTCGGCGATGAACGTCTCCTGCAGCTCCTGCTCGATCGCCGCCTCGACCACCTCTTCGACGAGGTCCGGCGGGATGACCAGGACCCCGTCGGCGTCGCCCACGACGACGTCGCCGGGGCAGACCGCGGCGCCACCGCAGGCGATCGCGACGTCGACGTCCCAGGGCACGTGCCGCCGGCCGAGCACCGCCGGGTGCGGCCCGGCGTGGTGGGTGGGGATGTCCAATGCGGACACGGCGGCGATGTCACGGACGCCGCCGTCGGTGACGATCCCGGCCGCGCCGCGCGCCTGCGCCCGCAGCGCGAGGATGTCGCCGACCGTGCCGGTGCCGCGTTCGCCGCGGGCCTCCATGACGAGGACGTCGCCGGGGCCGAGGCTGTCGATCGCCCGCTTCTGGGCGTTGTAGCCACCACCGCGGGCCTTGAACAGGTCTTCCCGGTACGGCAGGTACCGCAGGGTCCGCGCGCGGCCCGTCAGCCGGGCGCCCGGTTTCGTCGAGGTGAGCCCGTCGATCGACACCGCGTTGTAGCCGCGCTTGCGCAGCTGGGCCGAAAGCGTCGCGGTGCCGACGGACTCGATCCGCTCCTTCAGCGACGCGGTCAGCTCGAACTCCGGCTCGGCCGTCCCGTACGCGTCCGCACGCTGCTCTTCGTCGACGCGGGGGAGAGCGCCGAACGGTCCGAAGGGGACGGTTCCGTCGGCGATCGGCGTGACGAGCCGTCCGGTCGTGTGCCCGGCGGTGTCGACCTCGACCTCGACGACGTCGCCGGGCACGGCGACCGACGCGCCCGCGGGCGTGCCGGTCAGGACGACGTCGCCGGGCTCGAGGGTGATCAGCTGCGAGAGGTCGGCGACCAGCCGGCCGAAGCCGAACAGCAGGTCGGCGGTGGTGTCCTCCTGGACCAGTTCGCCGTTGAGCCAGGTCCGCAGCCGCAGCGCGGCCGGGTCGACGCCGGCGGCGGGCAGGACCGCTGGGCCGAGCGGGGTGAAGCCGTCGCCGCCCTTGGACCGCAGATTGCTGCCCTTGTCGGCGTAGCGGAGGTCGTAGACGCCGAAGTCGTTGGCCGCGGTGACGCCCTCGACGTACGACCAGCCCTCCTCGGGCGTGACCCGGCGTGCGGTGCGGCCGATGACCAGCGCGATCTCGCCTTCGAAGCCCAGCAGCTCGGTCCCGGCCGGGCGTTCGAGCACGGCTCCGCTCACCGCGACCGACGTCGGCGGCTTGAGGAAGTACGACGGCTGCTCCGGCACCCGGCCGCGCTGGGCGGCGCGGGACCGGTAGTTGAGGTGGAGGGCGATGATCTTGCCGGGCCGCTGCGGAGGGGGCGTCATCCGTGGTCCTGCCTGCCGGTGGGGGAAAGGTATCTCAAATCATATACGATCTGGCGCGCGGGGAACCCCGCTCAATCGCCGTAGTGGAGCCAGACGGATTTGACTTCGGTGTAGGCGTCGAGCGCCCACGGGCCCATTTCGCGGCCCCAGCCGGACGCCTTGTAGCCACCCCACGGCGCCGCCATGTCGGGGATCGGGGGCATGTTGACGAAGACGGCGCCGGCCCGGATGCCGTCGGCGTAGCGCTGGGCCGTGCGGAGGTCGCGGGTCCACACCGTGGCGGCCAGGCCGTACTCGGTGTCGTTCGCCCGGGCCAGGAGTTCGTCACCGTCGTCGTAGGCGGTCACGGCCAGCACCGGGCCGAAGATCTCCTCGCGCATGATCGCCATGTCGTCGCGGACACCGGCGAACAGCGTCGGGGCGTAGAAGTAGCCGTCGCCGTCCACCGGGGTGCCGCCGGTGACCAGGTCGGCGCCCTGCTCGTGGCCGGTGCTGACGAGGAAGTCGACGTGTTCGCGGTGCTTGGCCGACACGAGCGGGCCGAGCTGCGTGGTTTCCTCGACGCCCGGACCGAGCCGCAGTCCTTCGAGGCCCCGGGCCAGCTTGTCGACGAACTCCTGCTCGCGCTTCCGGTCGACGTAGAAGCGCGTGTAGGCCGCGCAGACCTGGCCGGTGTTGAGGGTCGCTCCGGCGAGGTTGCCCGCGACGGCGGCGTCGATGTCGGCGTCGGCCGCGATGACGCTCGGGGCCTTGCCGCCGAGTTCGAGGGTGAGGCGCTTGAGGTTGGACGCCGCGCTCGCCGCGGTGATCAGCTTCCCGACCGCCGTCGAACCCGTGTAGGACACGTGGTCCACGCCGGGGTGCTCGGTCAGCAGGGCGCCGACCGCGCCGTCGCCGGTGACGAGGTTGACCACCCCCGCCGGGATCCCGGCTTCGTGGACCAGTTCGACCAGCCGGATGCTGGTCAGCGGCGTGACCTCACTGGGCTTGATCACCACCGTGTTGCCGGTGGCGAGCGCCGGCGCGAGCTTCCAGGCGAGGATCATCAGCGGGAAGTTCCACGGCGTGATCAGCGCGTTCACCCCGACCGGCTCGCGGCGGGTGTAGTGCAGCGTGTCCGGGAAGGACACCGGGTTGGTCGTGCCCTGCAGCTTCGTCACCCAGCCCGCGAAGTAGCGGAAGTGCTCCGCCGCGCCGGTGACACTGACTTGCCGGGACACCCCGATCGGCTGGCCCTGGTCCCGGGTTTCCAGCCGCGCCAGCTCTTCGTGGTGCTGCTCGACCAGCTCGGCCAGCCGGAACAGCAGCGCGGCGCGCCGGACCGGCAGCAGCCCGGCCCACGCGGGCGCGGAAAGCGCCCGCCGGGCGGCCGCGACGGCGGCGTCGACGTCGGCCCGCGACGCCGTGCCGACCTCGTCGATGACCTGCCCGGTGGCCGGGTCGTGGGTGGGGAGCGCGCCGCCGCCGGCTTCGGTCCACTGTCCGTCGATGCAGAGGCGTGTCGCCATCCCGTCGTCCTCCTCGGCCTGGGGTGAGCCGAGTATCGGGCGGCGGGCCGCTTCGGGTCTTGTCCGCTCCCGCACGCCCGTTGACCGACGGCGAAGGGATGCCGCGGGGGCACCGGGCCGCGCGCCAGGCTGGTCCGCATGGACGTGATCGTGGTGGGCGCCGGCTCCGCCGGTTCGGTGGTGGCGCGGCGGCTGGTGGACGCGGGCGCGGCGGTGACGCTGCTGGAGGCCGGGGGCGAGGACGTCAACCCGGCGATCCACGACCCGGCGCGGGCCGGGGAGCTGTGGCACGGCCCCGAGGACTGGGACCTGTACACGGTCCCGCAGGAGCACGCGGCCGGCCGGCGGCTGCACCTGCCGCGCGGTCGCGTGCTGGGCGGTTCGCACGCGCTCAACGCGATGATCTGGGTCCGCGGCGCTCCGGCCGACTACGACGGCTGGGGCCTGCCCGGCTGGCGCTGGGCCGACGTCGAGCCGGTGTTCGCCCGGATCGAGAAGGACCTTCTCGACGTCGTCCCGAACGAGCCGCTGCACCCGGTCCAGCAGTCCATAGTGGACGCCTGTCGCGAGATCGGCCTGCCGCTCAACCCCGGCTACAACAGCGGAACCCTGGACGGCGTGTCCGTCCAGCAGATCACCCTCCGCGGCGGACGGCGGTTCAGCACCTGGCACGCCTACGGTTCGCCGGTGGCCTCGCGGATGACCGTCCACACGGGAGCGCTGGTGCACCGGCTGCGGTTCTCCGGCTCCCGCGTGACCGGCGTGGTCGTGTCGCTGGACGGGGTGCTGCAGGAGCTCGCCGCGGACCTGGTGGTGCTCGCCGCGGGGGCCCTGGCGTCCCCGGCGATCCTGCTCCGCAGCGGCGTCGGCCCGGCGGCCGAGCTGGCGGCGCTCGGCATCGGCGTCGTCGCCGACCTGCCGGGCGTGGGGCGCAACCTGCACGATCACCTGCTCTCCCCGGTCATCTTCTCGACGTCCCGCGAGGTCACGCCCGCGCCGCGCCGGCCGGTGACGCAGGTGCACTGGTTCTGGCGCAGCCGCGCGGGGCTCGCGGTGCCCGACACGCAGCCGATCTGCTTCAGCGTGCCGATGTACGAGCCGTGGATGTCCGGGCCGCCCACCGGGTTCTCGCTGATGGCGGGCATGGTGACGCCGGAGAGCCGCGGAAGCCTGCGGTTGTCGGGGCCGACGCCGGACGACGAGCTGCTCATCGACCTCGCGGCCCTGGCGGCGCCGGCGGACTTCGAGAGCCTGGTGGCGTCGGTCGAGCAGTGCCTCGAGGTCGGCCGGGCCCCGGCCTTGGCCGGGGAGTGGGGCGCGCGGCCGGTGTACCCCGCACCGGCGGACGACGTCCGCGAGTACGTCCGCCGGACGGCGATCACGTACCACCACCAGGTCGGCACCTGCCGGATGGGCACCGGCGCGGACGCGGTCGTGGACCCGGAGCTGGCGGTGCACGGCCTGGACGGCCTGGTGGTCGCCGACGCGTCGGTGCTGCCCCGGGTGCCGACGGGCAACACCAACGCGCCGGCGGTGCTGGTGGGGGAGCAGGCCGCGCGGTTCCTCACCGGGAGCTGAGCAGGCGCCGCAGCCACGAGGAGCGGGCGGCGAGGGCGGCGCGGGTCACCTCGGCCTCCGGGTCGAACCGGTCGAAGCCGTGGTGCGTCTCCGCCCAGACGTGCAGCTCCGTCGGCACCCCCGCCCGGGCCAGCCGCTGGGCGTACGTCACGTCTTCGTCGCGGAACAGCTCCGCCCCGCCGACCTCCACGAACGCCGGCGGCAGGCCGGTCAGGTCCGTCATCCGCGCCGGGGCCGCGTACGGCGAGACCTGCCCGTTCAGCAGGCTGCGCCAGCCGAAGTCGTTGGCTTCCTTCGTCCACACGAGATCCGGGAGGTCGGCCGACGTCCGGTCGTCGAGCATCGGGCACAGCAGCAGCTGCCCGGCCAGCGCCGGTCCGCCGCGGTCACGGGCCAGCAGCGCGACCCCCGCGCTCAGTCCGCCGCCGGCGCTGCCGCCGCCGACGACGAGCCGCTCGAAGCCGAAGGTCGAGGCGAACCACACGAGCCCGGCGTAGCAGTCTTCGAGCGGGGCCGGGTGCGGGTGCTCGGGCGCCAGCCGGTACTCGACCGTCGCGCAGACGAACCCGAACTCCTCGATCAACGGCACCAGGCGCGGCAGGTCGGCGAACCGGTCGTCCATCACCATCCCGCCGCCGTGGATGCTGTACAGCCCGGGCGCGTCCGGCCGCGTATGCCGCGGCTGCAGGACCGTGACGACGATTCCGTCGTCCAGGGTGTGGTCCGACCACACGATGTTCCGGTCGCCGATCGCCTCGTCCGGGGCGGGGTTGCGGAAGGACGCGCGGATCGCGGGCAGCGTCTCGGCGGAGAGCTCGAACGAAGTCACGGGCCCTCCGGATCGACGGCGTCCCGGTCGGCCCAAAACGGTTCCACGAGCGCGCGCAGCTGGGCCGCCCCCACCCGCTCGACCAGCGCGACCGCCTTCAGGTTGTCGGTCAGCTGCCCGACGCCGGTGGCGCCGAACAGCGTCGTCGTGTTCGCCGGGTGCGTGAGGGTGAACGCCAGGCACAGCTGCGCCGGCGTCGCGCCGATGCTCCCGGCCACCTCGGCGAGACCGGCGGCGGAGTCCGCGATCCGCTGCCGGACGCCCCCGGGGTCCCGGCCGACCGGGCGGCCGCCCTTGCCGAGCAGGACCCCGCCCTCGAAGACGTCCGACGACTGCAGGGAGATCCCGAGGCCGAAGACGGAAGCGAACGGCTCGCCGTCCGGGATGGACCGCCGGGCCACGCTGTACTTCAGCTGGGCGATGGCGGGGCCGGGCACGCCGTCCGCGGCGGCGAAGCCGTGGATCGCCCGGATCGCCGACGCCGACCAGTTGTTGACGCCCCACTGCCCGATCAGCCCCGCCGCGTGCAGTTCGGCGAGGTCGGTGACGAGCTGGTGCAGGTCGGTGCCGTCGTGCCGGAGGTCGCCGAGGATCACCAGGTCGGCGTGCGAGACGCCGGCGCGGAAGAACGCGTTCTCCAGCTGCGCGCGCAGGCTGTGCTCCGGATAGCCCTCCAGCCAGAGCTTCGCCGACAGCAGGTAGTCCTCCCGGCGCAGGCGCGCGGCCCGCACCATGGCCGAGAACAGCACGTCGGTGAACACCGGCGGGTGGCCGGGCAGGCCGTACACGCCGACGTCGAAGAGGTTCACCCCGGCGTCGACGGCCGTGCGCAGCAGGGCGACGGCTTCGCGGAAGTCCATCCGGTCGTAGGTGTGCCACGAGCCGAGCGAGAGGACGCCGGTGCGCGGGCCGTCGCGGCCGATGCGGCGTTGGGGGATGGGCACGGGAACGCTCCTAGGGCAGTCGGGGGTCGACGACGGCTTTGAGTTCGCCGAGCCGGGACATCGACTCGACGGCGGCGGACGCGCCGGCCAGCCCGACCGGCGGGCTGAACAGCTCGTTCCACGGCATCCGGCCGGCGAACGAGCGGAAGAACTCGACCGAGCGGTGGTAGTCGGCGATGTCGCCGTTGAGCGAGCCGGCGACGGTCAGCTCCTTGCCCATCACCGTGCCCAGCGGGACGGGGACCGGGACCGGGCCGGTGGAGCCGACGATCGCGACCGTCCCGCGCTGCGCGGCGAAGGCGACGGCCTCCGCGCCGATCGTCGGGCCACCCGCGAAGTCGAAGACGTGGTCGGCGCCGCGGCCGCCGGTCAGCTCGCGCACCCGCTCGACGCGTTCGTCCGGAGTGGACTCGACGGAGACGGTCGCGGTGGCCCCGAACCGCTCGGCCACCGCCAGCCGCGACTGCGGGCCGCCGACGGTGATCACCGTCCCGGCACCGCAGAGGCGCGCGACCGCCGTGGCGAACACCCCGAGCGCGCCCGCACCCTGGACGACGACCGTCGCGTTCGGACGGATGCCACCGGACCGGCCGACCGCCCGCAGCACGGTCTTGCCCGCGCAACCGGACATCGACGCCCACGTGTCCGGGACGTCGTCCGGCAGCAGCAGTTTCGCCGCGCCGGGCGTGACGTAGCAGTGCCGGGCCAGGCCGCCGGTGGCGTACGGGAACCGGTCGGCGCGCTGGAGGAACCCGTAGCCGCGGTGTTCGCAGGCGACCGGCTCGCGCAGGATCGTGCAGCCGTGACAGCGCCCGCACGTCGACTCCGACCAGCCGATGCGGTCGCCGGGCCGGATCTCGCGGCCGAGCGTGTCGGTGGTGCCGGGGCCGGCGGCGACGACTTCGCCGACCATCTCGTGGCCCAGCACCATCGGAAGCATGCCGGGCAGGCTCATCTGCCCCGACCAGAGGTGGACGTCGGTGCCGCACAACGTGGTGCAGGTGAGCCGGACGAGGGCGGCGCCGGGTTCCGGCTCGCCGGGGAGGGGGAGCTCGCGCAGGGCGAGGGGACCGCGGTGGCCGGTGAGAACGGCGGCCTCCGTGTGGGTGGGCAGGGCCATCTTTTTAGTCTACAGTCGTGGAAGAAAAAGTCCAGGTCCGGGAGGAAACCATGACGGCACAACGGATTCGCCCGGCGGACCTCGTCCTCCGCGGCGGTGTGGTGCACACCTTCGGTCCCGCGGGCACGGTCACCGGCGGCCTCGCCGTCCGGGACGGCCGCATCGCCGCGGTGGGCGAGCACGTGACCGGCCACATCGGACCGGACACCGAAGTGCTGGATCTGGGCGGGCGCGTGGTCCTGCCGGGCATCAACGACGCACACCTGCACGCGACGTGGCTCGGCGCCCGCTGGCCGCACCCCCTGCTCGGCGCGCCGCACGAGGAAACCCCGGTGGTCACGGCGGAAGACCGCCGGGCGGCGATCCTGCGTGCCGGGGACCTCTGCGCGGCGCTCGGCATCACCAGCTACACCGAACCCGGGCTCGGGCCGGGCGAAACCGGCTGCTTCTCGGCGGAAGTGCTCGAGGAGTACGCGGCCCTGCACCGCGAAGGCCGGTTGCGGGCGCGGGTCACCGTGCTGCGCCTGTTCGGCCTCCTCGACGGCGCCAGCTCGCTGCCGGACTTCGCCCGCGGCCTGGCCACGCCGGTGCCGGCGGCGGATCCGGAGTGGCTGGCCGTCCCCGGCGTCAAGATCTTCGCCGACGGCATCCCGCCGATGCGCACCGCCTGGACCCACCACTGCTACGCCGACGGCACGCACGGCGGCCTGCTCGTCGACGGCCCCGGCGACGACGAGCGCGCGGCCAACCTGGCGGCGATGATCTCGCTGGCGCACGAAGCCGGTCTCGTCGTCGGCGTCCACGCCACCGGCGAACGCAGCATCGAAGCCGCCCTCGGGCACCTGCGCGCCGGCGACCACCTGGTGCACGGCGACCTCGTCACCCCCGCCCAGCTGCGGCGGATGGCCGCCCGCGGGGTCGGGCTGACCACGCAGCCCGCGATCGCGACCGCGATGCGGCCGATGGTCGCGACGGCGCTCGGGGCGGAGGTCGCCGCGAAGGCCTGGCCGCTGCGGGACGTGCTGGACCTCGGTGTTCCGCTGACGCTCAGCAGTGACGCGCCGGTCGTCACCCCGGACTGGCGCGTCCACCTCGCGGCGGCGGGGGAGCTGCTGGGCGCGCACGGCGTCACGCCGGACCTGACCACCCGGCTGCTTCGCTGCTACACGACCGAAGCGGCCGCACAGGACGGATCGGCGGCCTGGAAGGGGTCGCTGGAGCCGGGCAAGGCGGCGGACCTCTGCGTCCTGGGGGCCGATCCGGTGACCACCGCCTTGGCCGACCTGCCGTCGGTCACGGTCGAGCTGACGGTGACCGGCGGCCGGGTCGTCCACAAGGGATAGTCAGGTCAGCAGCTGGCCGCCGTCCACCGCCAGGCTCACCCCGGTGATGTGCCCGGCGGCGGCCGAGGCCAGGAACGTCACGGCGGGGACGACGTCGGGGACCTCGGCGATGCGGCCGAGCGGGATCCGGGCGTCCCAGGCCGCCCGGGCGGCGTTGTCCGCGGCGAACCCGGCGGTCATCGGGGTGAGCACCGGTCCGGGCGCGACGGCGTTGACGCGGATCCCGTGCGGCGCCAGCTCCAGCGCCGCGGACCGGGTCAGCGCGTCGACGGCGGCTTTCGTCGCTTCGTAGTGCCCGAGCCCGGGTGTCGGCTGCCGCGCCCCGATCGAGGAGACGTTCACGATCGCGCCACGCGTGCCCGCCGCGACCATGTGCGCCCCGACCGCGCGGGTCATCAGGAACGTCCCCCGGAAGTTGACGCCGACACACCGGTCGAACACCTCGATGCCGAGTCCGGTCAGCGATCCGCCGCCGCCGGCCAGCCCGGCGTTGTTGACCAGCACGTCCACCGGCCCCAACCGGTCGGCCAGCAGCGACACCGCCGCGTCGACCGACGCCGGATCCGCGATGTCGAGTTCGACGTGCTCGGCGCCGATTTCGCGGCCGGCGTCGTGCGCCGCGGACACGTCCACGTCGGCGACGACGACCCGATCCCCCGCGGCGGCGAACGCTTCGGCGACCCCCCGGCCGATCCCGCTCGCGCCCCCGGTGACCACCACAACCCGTGTTTTCATTCTACAATCGTAGATGAAAGAGGTGCTGCGGTGAAAGGAAAACTCGTGCTCACCAGATCGGCCTTCGGCCTCGGCTCGTGGAACACCTGGGACCGGATGGAGTTCGACGACGCCGTCCGGCTGCTCCGGATGGCCGTCGACGCCGGCGTCACGCTGTTCGACGTCGCCCACTACGACTTCGGCCCGCACGCAGAGCACTCGCGCACCGACATCCTCTTCGGCGAGGCCGTCCGGAAGGCCGGGATCGCGCGCGAGGACTACGTGCTGTGCGGGAAGCTCTGGCTCTGGGACTACCCGCGCAGCGGCTTCGCCGGGCAGCTGGAGACGTCGCTCGGCCGGATCGGCACCGCCCACGCGGACCTGGTCGTCGTGGGGGACTACCGGGAACGCCCGGACATCCCCCGGGTCGTCACCGAGGTCGCCGAAGAGATCCGGGCCGGGCGGACCGGTGGCTGGGGCGTCAACAACTGGCTCGCCGCGGACCTGGACGCCGCGCTGGAGTTCGCGGAGCGCGAGGGCCTCCCGGCGCCGGAGTTCGCCCAGCTCAAGTACTCCATCGCCCGCCGTTCGATGGCCGAGGGCGAGCCGTACCGCAAGCACTTCGCGAGCGGACGCCTCGCGCTGCAGGCGTCGGACGTCTTCGAAGGCGGCGTCCTGCTGGGCACCACTGTCCCGGCGCGGAAGATCGGTGCGGACGTCGGCGGGATCCGGGAGTCCATCGTGGCCGCTTCCGCCGAGATCGGCCGCATCGCCGCGGACTTCGGCGCCACCCGGGCCCAGCTGGCGCTGGCGTTCTGCCTGGCCTACGAACCGGTGGCGAACGTCCTCTTCGGAGTGAGCCGCGCGGAACAGCTGGTCGACAACCTCGGCGCGCTCCTCCTGGCCCGCGAACACGGCCACGAAATCCGCGCGGCCCTCGACCACCTCCGCCTCGACCGGGCGGTCCGCCCCGACGGCTCCTGGTGACACCTCCGGGGCGGGCACGCTCATGTGAAAGTGCCCGCCCCGGAGGACGGTCAGGGGGTGGTGAGGAAGGCGAGGGCGGCGGTGCGGAAGGGGGCACCGCGCAGGGCGCCCCCGTGGTCGCCGGGCACTCGCCGGAGGTCGCTGTCCGGGACCAGCGGCACCAGGGCTTCGATGCCCTGGCTGATCGGGTCGTCCTGGCCCGCGACGAACCGCGTCGGCACGCCGATCGTCCCGGCGCGCGGGGCGAACGGCTCCCGCCGCAGACCCTCGATGCACCGCGCGAGGGCGGCCGGGTCGCGGCCGGGTGCGGTGATCATCCGGGCGATCGCCGCCGTCAGCGGGTCGGCCGGCAGCCGCCCGCCGCCGGCGAAGGCGAGCGCGGCCTCGACGTCGACCGCGCCGAACGGCTCGTGCGGGCTGATCCCGCCCAGCACCAGCCGCCGGACCGGCAGCACCGCGGGCAGTTCCCAGGCCAGGCGCGCACCGAGCGAATAGCCGACGACGTCCACTTCGGACTGGTCATCGACGGCGGCGGCGAGTTCCTCGGCGATCGCCTTCGGCGTGAGGTCGGCGAGCGCGGGGCTGGAGCCGTGGCCGGGCAGATCCGGCACCACCGCCGGCCGGCCCGCGCCGGTGAGCGCCGACGGCCAGCCGGTGCTGACCCAGTCGGTGTGGCCGTCGGAGGCGAAGCCGTGCAGGAGCAGCACCGGCGGCCCGGCGGGCGGGCCTTCGGGCGTGAACCGGCGCACGGCCAGGGAGGTCGGGAGCGTCAAGGAGATCCTTTCTCAGGAAGCACGGCGCAGGCGCTGGAGCTCGCCGAGGGTGCGGGCGCGGGCGTCGACGGCGATCCGCAGCGCGGAGCCGATGAGGTTGAGCAGCAGCACGCAGACCATGATCGTCACGCCGGGGACGACGACCAGCCACGGCGCGGTGACCAGGTACGACCGGCCCTCGGCGATCATGTTCCCCCAGGTCGGGGTGGGCGGGGCGATACCGAGGCCGAGGAAGCTCATGGCCCCGTCGACCAGCATCGCGGCCGCGGCGAGGATGACGACCTGGACCAGGGCCAGCGGCAGCACGTTGGGGAACACGTGCACGAGCAGGATCTTGCCGCGGCTCATCCCGGACACCCGGGCGGCGCCGATGTACTGCCGCCCGGCGATGCCGAGCACGCGGCTGCGGATGACGCGGGCGGTGAACGGCGTGAAGATCACCGTCAGCGCGATCAGCTCGGTCCAGATGCTCGCGCCGAGCGCGATGGCCAGCGCCATCGCGAGGATGATCGCCGGGAACGACATCCACGCGTCCATCAGCCGCATGAGCACCGCGTCCGCGGCCCGGTAGAAGCCGCTGACCAGGCCGATCACCATGCCGGAACAGGCCGCGCACAGTGTGATCAACGCCGACAGCCCGAGGGAGGCGCGTCCGCCGGACACCAGCCGGGCGAGGACGTCCCGCCCGAAGGAGTCGGTGCCGAGCGGGTGCGCGGCCGACGGCGGCAGCAGCCGGTGCACCGGGTCGGTCGCGCTGACGCTCGGCAGGAAGAACGGCAGGACGAGCACGGCCAGGACGATCAGGCCGAGCAGCACCGAGCACACCACGAGCGTCCGGTTGCGCCGGAACACCCGCGCCGCGCGGCGCGGCGGGGGAGTGCCGACCGCGGGGACCGGTTCGGCGACGGCGAGGCTCATGCGACACGCACCTTCGGGTCGAGCAGCGCGTACGAGAGGTCGACCAGCAGGTTGACCACCACGAACAGCACCGCGACGAACAACGTCACGCCCTGGATGAGCGGGAAGTCGCGGGTGGACACCGCGCCCATCAGCAGGTGGCCGAGGCCGGGCACCACGAAGATCGACTCGATGATGACGATCCCGCCGACGAGCATGGCGAAGTTGCTGCCCAGCTGCGTCACCAGCGGCATCAGCGCGTTCGGCAGGACGTGCTTCAGCAGCACCCGGCGTTCCGGCAGCCCCTTGACGCGCGCGGTCCGCAGGTAGGCCAGCGGCAGCTCGCCCAGCACGCTCTCGCGCAGGGTGAGCACGAACAGCGCCGTCTGCCCGATGACGAGCACGGTCACCGGCAGCACGAGCGCCGGCACCGCGGCCACCGGGTCGGTGACCAGGTCGTGGTAGCCGCTGGAGGGAAACCAGCGCAGCGTCACCGAGAACACCAGCACCAGGACCAGCGAGATCCAGAAGTCCGGCATGGCCATCCCGAGCGAAGACAGCCGGTCGAGCGTGCGGGCCACCGGGTTGCGCGGCGACACAGCCTGCCACGAGGTGATCGCCACCGACAGGACGAAGCTGATGATCGTGGACAGCACGGCCAGGGTCAGCGTCGGCACGATGTGCGCGGCCACCACCTGCAGGACCGGCTGGTGGTACGTGATCGACGTCCCGAAGTCGCCGCGCACCACGTGCCCGGCCCAGCTCAGGTACTGCTGCCAGAGCGAACCGTCGAGGCCCATGCTGGTCCGCAGCGCGGCGACGTCGGCCGGGCGCGCGGTCGGGCCGAGGATGGCCTGGGCCGGGTCACCCGGGATCAGCCGGATGACGAAGAACATCATCGTGCCGACGATGACCAGGATGATCAGCAGGTCGCGCAGCCGGCGCAGCAGCACCCCGGTCATGCGGCCAGCCAGGAGTTCCAGAAAACGCGGTAGAAGTCGCCGTAGCCCTTGAGCCGCGGGGTGTAGGCCGCCCACAGCTTCGACTGGCTGAGCGTGATCACCGACAGCTGCTTCCAGGTGAACGCCTGCAGCTTGTCGATCACGGCCTTGGCCTGCTCGGGTGTCGTCGAGGCGTTGAACCGGGCCAGCAGGCCGTCGAGCTCCGGCGACGACGAGCCGTTGAGCGTGCCGAGGGTGAGGGCGGGCATCTGGGCGGGCGAGGTCAGCGACGAGTCGAAGAACAGTGTCGTGATGTCCCAGCCGCCCGGGTCCTTGGTCAGGGTGCCGAGCATGGTGGCGAAGTCGAAGGTGTCGATCTTGGTCTGCAGCCCGATCTTGCCGAGCGCGTCCTGGATGAGCACGGCCCACTTGCCGAACTCGGGGTAGGAGTTCGTGGTGACGATGTGGATCGTCGCTCCGGTCGTGATGCCGGCCTCGGCGAGCAGCTGCTTCGCGCGCGCCGGGTCGTGTTCCCGGTAGACCGACTCACCGGCGGTCGAGTAGGACGCCTTGTTGTCCGGCGAGGCGAACGCGCCCGTCTCGATGGTCAGGTCCTTGCTGCCGCCGGTCGCCGCGTTGATGGCCGGCTTGTCCAGCAGCAGGTTCAGCGCCTGGCGGGCCCGCGGGTCGGCGAACTTCGAGCCGGGGTTGAAGTTCGGGATGACGACGTTCTCGTTGCCGCCCGGCAGGTTGTGCACCACCAGGTTCGGGTTGGCCTTGAGCTGCTCGTACTGGTCGTTGGCCGGCATCGCGTGGTCCCACTGGCCGGTCTGCAGGCCGTTGACCAGCGCGTCCTGGTCGCCGACGACCTTGTAGGTGATGGTGTCGAGGTAGGCGTGCTTGGCGCCGGCCTGGCCACCCCAGTCCTCTTCGGCCCGCGACCGGTAACCGTCGTAGCGCGCCAGCACCAGCTGCTGGCCGATGTCCCAGCTCTTCAGCTTGTACGGTCCGGTGCCGACGGCCTTGTCCTGGCCGAAGCCGGTGGCTGGCAGGCCCACCAGGTTCTTCGCCTCGTAGATTTCGGTGCCCGCGCCGGCCAGCTCGTCGATCAGCGGGTAGCGGGGCCGCTTGAGCTCGATGCGCACCGTCGCCGGGTCCGGGGCGGTGATGGCGGCGATGTCCGGGGTGACGAGCTGGCCGGTGCGGTGGCTCTTCTGCCAGCGCTGCAGGCTGGCGACGACGTCGTTCGCGGTCAGCGGGTTGCCGTCCTGGAACGTGACACCCTGGCGCAGCTTGAAGGTGTAGGCGAGCCGGTCCGGGCTGGTGGTGTAGGTGTCGACGAGCATCGGCCGGGCGACGAAGTGCCGGTCGACCTCGAACAGCTTCTCGTACATCATGTTGCCGATCTGCGCGGTCACCTGGCCGGGGTTGGCGACCATGTCGAGCGACTGCGGATCGGTCGGGACGGCGACGGTGAGGTTGCCGCCGCGGACCGGCGGCCCGTCGGCGGCGGCCGTGGTGCCGGCGCTGCCCGTGCAGCCGGCCAGCAGCGTGGCCGCGGCGGCGAGGGCGGCGAGCAGGGGAGTTCGTCTCATGGGCGCGTCGATCCTGTGTGGGGGAGGGCGGGCAGGTCGGGGTTGGCGGCGAGCAGCCGCCGGGTGTAGTCGTGCTGGGGGGAGAGGCGGATCTCCTCGGGCGTCCCCGTCTCGATCAGTTCGCCGCGGTACATCACGCCGACGCGGTCGGCCACCGACAGCACGAGGCTGAGGTTGTGGGTGATGAACAGCAGGCTCAGCGTGCGGGTGCGGCGCAGGTCGAGCAGCAGGTTCATCACCTGCCCCTGCACCGAGACGTCCAGGGCCGACGTCGGCTCGTCGGCCACGATCAGCTCGGGCCCGGCGGCGATCGCCCGGGCGATGGAGACGCGCTGGCGCTGGCCGCCGGACAGCTGCGACGGCAGCTTCCCCGCGGTGTCCGCCGGCAAGCCGACCTCGTCGATCAGGTCGGCCACCCGCCGGTCCAGGTCGGCGCCGCGCAGCGGGGTCAGCTCCTTCAGCGGCTCGGCGATGATCCGCGCCGCGGTGTGCCGGGGGTCCAGCGAGCTCTGCGGGTCCTGGAAGATGAGCTGGACGCGCCGCCGGAAGGTGCGTTCGTCGCCGGTGAGCCCGGCCGGCGTGATCCCGTGCGGGCCGAAGACGACCGTGCCGGACGTCGGCGGTTCCAGCGCGCTGACCAGCCGGCCGAGCGTGGACTTGCCGGAGCCGGATTCGCCGACCAGGCCGAAGAACTCCCCGGGCGGGAGCTCGAGGGAGACGTCCCGCACGGCCTGCACCCGGTGTCCTTTCCGGCCGTACACTTTGGACACCGCGGTGACGCTGAGCGGCGGACCGTCGTGGTCGCGGGGCGGCCGCGGCTTCAACGCCCGGGTTTCGACGGCTTCGGTCGCTTCGCCCGCCATGGCCGATTCGAGCAGGGCGGGGGAGATGGTCGGGAAGCCGTCCCGGCGGTCGACGCCGAGCTGCGGCACGCAGCCGAGCAGCGCCCGGGTGTACGGGTGCTTCGGCCGGGTCAGCACCTCGTCGCGCGAGCCCACCTCGACCAGGCGGCCGCGGTACATCACCGCGATCCGGTCGGCGACCTGCGCGGCGACACCCATGTCGTGGGTGATGAACACGCAGGCCGTGCCGTGGTCGCGGCGCACGCGGTCGAAGAGCGTGAGGATCTCCGCCTGCGTGGTGACGTCGAGGGCGGTGGTCGGCTCGTCGGCGATCAGCAGGTCGGGGTCGGCCATCAGGGCGAGCGCGATCATCACGCGCTGCTGCATGCCGCCGGACATCTGGTGCGGGTACAGCCGCAGGATCCGGTCGGTGTCGGTCAGGCCGACCTCGGTCAGGAGGCGCTTCGCCTTGGCTTCGGCCCGCTTGCGCAGCGGGCTGCCGCGGCGGGCGGCCTGTCCGGGCAGCGACCCGGGTTCGCGGTAGGCCTCGGCCAGCTGGGGGCCGACGCGGCGGCCCGGGTTGAGCGAGTCCAGGGCCTCCTGGAAGATCATGCCGATCCGCGGGCCGCGGTAGGCGCGCATCGCGTCGGCGGGCAGCTTCGTCACGTCCACGCCGTCGAAGGCGATCTGCCCGCGCGTGCGGACGGGGGCGACGAACTCGAGCAGGCGGATGATCGACAGGGCGGTCACGGTCTTGCCGCTGCCGGACTCGCCGACCACGCAGAGCGTCCGTCCTTGCCCGAGATCGAGGGAGAGCTCCCGCACGAGTTCGCGCTCGGTGTCGTCGGTGACGACGCCGACGGTGAGCTCCCGGATTTCGAGCAGCGTCATGGATTCCCCTTCCTCGTGCCCGCCACGAGGGGGCGGGCCGGACTGCCGGGCACCGGCAGGGGTAGTTCTACGCATGTTGACACTGGCCGGGAGACGTGTCAATGGTTTTATTCTACAAACGTAGGAAGTTGAAACATCACGGCTTTTTGTTGCTGTGCGGGCGAAATCCGCGACTGGATTCTTTTATCTACGGATGTAGAGTGTCCGCGTCGAACAGAAGGAGAACGACGTGACGACCACCCCAGCCACGCCCGACCGGATCGTGGAAACCGCCGTCGGCTACATGGCGGCCCAGCAGCTCTTCGCCGCCAACCGGATCGGCCTGTTCCCGGCCCTCGCGGCCGGCCCGCTCGACGCGGGCGAGCTGGCCGAGCGCACCGGCAAGCCGGAGAAGATCGTCCGCATCCTCGCGGACGCCCTCGCCGCGCGCGGCCTGCTGTCCCGCGTGGACGGTCGCTACACCCTCGGCGCCGACACCGCCGAGTACCTCGGGGGAGGAGGTCTGGACCTCGCACCCTTCTTGACCTTCCTCGAAACCATCAGCTACCCCCACTGGCTCCAGTTCACCCACACCACCGACACGGGCGAACCCGGCGAACTCGACCTCGCCGGCGACCGCTGGACCACTTTTCTCGCCGGAGTCATGGTGTATAACGCCCTACACGCTCGGATGTTGTCGAAAAATTTCGACTTCACCGGATACAAAAACCTCTTGGACCTGGGGGGCTCTCCGCCGAGTTCGCGCTGCAGGCCCTGCACGTCAACGACGTCCTGCGGGCCACCTTCGTCTACGACCCGCGGTCGGTGGACTCGGTGACCGCGGCCGTCGCGGAGTTCGCCGGCCGGACGACCGTCGTCGGCGCACCGACCGCGGAGGCCGAGCCGGTGGGCGAGTTCGACCTGGTGCTGGTCAACCACGTGGTCCACCGGTTCTCCGTCGACGAGAACCGGGCGATCCTGCGGCACGCGCGGGCCGCGGCGGCTCCGGGGGCGCGGCTGCTGCTGCTCGACTTCTTCCTGGACGAAGATCCCGAACCGCGGGCCCTGGACGCGCTCCACGCGGGGGAGTACCTGGTCATCGACGGCACGGTGGTGTACCCGGAGCGGGACGTCCGCGGCTGGCTGGCCGGCGCCGGGTGGCGCCCGGTGGACCGGCTGACGTTGCCGGGTTCGCCGCGGGTCCTCGTCGCGGAGGCGGTGTGAGCACGGGTCTCGATCCCGCGGTGCGGGCGCTGCTGGCCCGCAGCTCCGGCGGTCCCGCCCGGCCGATGACGGCGGTCGAGCTGCGGGCCGCGTTCGCGGCGTCGCGCCCGGCGCCGGGCGCGGTGGCGCCGGTGGCTTCGGTGGCCGAGCACCGGGTGCCCGGGCCGGGTGGTGACCTGCGCGTGCGGCTGTACCTGCCGGAGGCGGCGGGTCCGGTGCCGGTGTTCGTGTGGATCCACGGCGGCGGCTGGACGATCGGCTCGATCGAGGAGAACGAGGTGGCTTCGCGGGCGGTGTGCGCGGCGGCGTCGGTGGCGGTCGCGGCCGTCGAGTACCGGCTGGCGCCCGAGAATCCGTACCCGGCGGCGCCTGAGGACTGTTACGCGGTGCTGGAGTGGCTGGCGGCGGGTGGGGCGGGTCCGGCGGTGGTGGGGTCGCGCATCGCGGTCGGTGGCGAGAGTGCCGGGGGCAACCTGTCCACGGTGGTCTCGCTGATGGCGCGGGACCGTGGCGGTCCGCCGGTCGCGGCGCAGGTGCTGGTCTGCCCGGTGTTCGGCCATCCCGACGACGGTCATGCGTCCTATGTGGACTTCGCGACGGGCTACGGTATGACGGCGGACGCGATGCGGTTCTTCTTCGCCCAGTACGCGCCGGCTTCGCTGGAGGACCCGTACGTGCTGCCTTCGCGGTGCCGGGATCTTGCGGGGTTGCCGCCGGCGTTGGTGCTGACGGCGGAGTACGACGTCCTGCGTGACGAGGGGGAGGCGTTCGCCCGGCGGCTGGCGGAGGCCGGGGTGGCGGTGGACGTCCACCGGTACGCCGGGCAGATCCACGGTTTCTACGGGCTGTACACGGATCTGCCCGCGTCGGCGCGGTCGCACGCCGAGGTGGCCGCGTACCTGCGGGGGGTCTTCGACTGAGGTCAGGGGCGGGTGAGGCGGTCCAGGAGGGACTCCAGGTGCCGGTGCTGGAGGTCGATCGTGGAGAACTCACCCGCCACCAGGCTCATCACGTTGGCGCCGGCGTTGAGCAGGACGATTTCGTCGACGATCTGCTCGTCGGGGGTGGTGGTGACGATGTCGCCGTCTTCGCGGCCTTCGGTGAGGAAGCGGTGCAGGAGCCCGCGCCATTCGCGGACGTGTTCGAGGTACTTGTCGTGCATGCGCCGGTTGGCCAGAGACATCTGCCAAAAGATGAGCAGGACGCGGCCGGCGGTGATCCGGGTTTCGTCGATCGGCATGGACGACACGCAGAGCTCGCGCAGGGCGGCGAGCCCGCGCAGGCCGTCGAGGGCGACGTACTGGCGCATCATGCCCAGTGCCCGTTCGTAGGTGGCCGCGATGATGTCTTCTTTGCTGGGGAAGTACAGCTTGAGAGCGCCGTTGGCGAATCCCGCGGCGGCGGCGATCTCCCGCATGGTGGCGGCTTCGATGCCGCCGCGCACGATCAGGTCCCACGTCACGTCGACGATGTCGCTGCGCCGCTGGTCGTGGTCGATGATCTTGGGCACCCGGTACCTCCCGCACTGGTTTCTCTACCAGTGTAGGAGAAAGTGTGGTCGAGGACAGTCCGGGGTCAGCGCCGGAACACGCGCCGCCCGGCGAACCACGTCTCGGCGACGCGGGTGTCCCACACCTGCGCGGTCCGGAACGGATTGCGGTCCAGGACCACGAAGTCGGCCGACCGGCCCGGGGTCAGCGCGCCCGTGACGTCGTCGAGGCCGCAGGCCCGGGCGCCGCCGAGGGTGAACACCTCGATCGCCTCGGCCAGGGTGATCGCCTGCTCCGGCCACAGCGCGCCCGGACGGCGGCCGTGCGGGTCCTCGCGTGTCACCAGCCCGGCGATGCCTTCCCACGCGTTCGGGGACTCGCTGACCGGCCAGTCCGATCCGCCGGCGACCAGTGCGCCGGTGTCCAGCAGGGTCCGGTTCGGCTGCATCCGCGCGGCGCGCGAGGGCGGGAGGACGTCGGCGATCGCCGAGGGGATCACTCCGGGCACCCACAGGAACGGTGAGATGTCCGCCGCGACGCCCAGTGCGGCGAACCGCGGGAGGTCGTCGGGGTGCACGAACTGGCCGTGCGCGACCTGGAAGCGGGTGGCGGCGAATCCCGCGGCCCGGACCTGGGCGACGGCGTCGAGGAACTGCCGGACAGAGGCGTCGCCGGTGCAGTGGACCTTGGCCGAGAGGCCCGCGTCGGCCGCCTTCAGCAGCCACTCGGTCAGCTCGTCCGGGGACATGGTCGTCGTGCCGTGGAAGCAGGCGCCGTGGGTCTCGTCGGGCAGGTACGGCTCGAGGAACGCCGCGGTGCGGGTCGGTGGTACGCCGTCGAGGAAGATCTTGACGAAGTCGGGGCGGTGGTGCTCGGTGCGGTACTGCTGCGCCACCTCCAGCAGCGGTGCGCCGACCGGGTCGACGCCGAAGATGGGGTCGTTGACCAGCAGTGAGGACACGACCCAGGCGTCGAGTTCGCCGTCGAGGTCCAGGGAGCGGAGTGCGGCCAGGATGTCGGTGGACACTCCGGCGTCCTGGAACGCCGTGACGCCGAAGCCGTGCAGGATTTCGATCGCGCGCTTCGACGCGCGCCGGTGCTGGGCGGGGGTCAGGTCGCCGGCCAGGCGCTCGACCGGCACGCCGGCGGCTTCGAGCAGGAGTCCGCTGGGTTCGCCGCCGTCGCGGACGATCACCCCGCCGGGCGGGTCCGGGGTGGCCGCGGTGATGCCCGCCAGTTCGAGGGCGCGGGTGCTGACCCAGCGGTTGTGCCTGCTGTCGTCCGACAGCGAGACGGGCCGGCCGCCCGCGGCGTCGTCGAGCGCGCGCCGGGCGTCGGCCGAAGAGAGCCGGGAGACCAGAGTGGACGCCCAGGCGCCGCCGGTCAGCCACTCTTCCGGGCCGAGCGACGCGGCTCGTGCGCGGACGGCGGCCAGGATGTCCGGCAGGTCCGCGCCGGCGCCGAAGGTGAGCTCGAAGAGTTCGGCGCGGCCGGCCAGCGCGTGGTGGTTGTGCACGTCGACGAGGCCGGGCATGACGAACGCGCCGCCGAGGTCGAGCACTTCGGTCGCGGGGCCGGTGTCTTCGAGGGAGGTGATCTTCCCGCCGGACACCGCGAGGGTGGATGCCCACGGCCGCGCGGGGTCGAGCGTGTACACGACGGCGTTGGTCAGCAGCAGGTCGGCGGGCACGGTTCAGTCCTCCGCGGGGTCGAGCCCGGCCGGGTGGACGGTGGTGCTCAGCAGCCGCCCGTGCGCGCCGAAGGTGAAGTGCGTGGGGTGTTCGCCGGTGCCGTCGAGCCCGAAGAGGACGCCGTGGGAGCGCAGGCGGCGGGCGTCCCGGTGGTCGGCGACGGTGACCGACGCGCAGGGGATGACCTTCTCCCGCCAGGCGAAGACGTGGATGCCGGGCCGGACGCGGTAGACGGTGTTCTCGTCGGTGTCGGCGAGGCCGCGTTCGGGGCCGGCCAGGCACTGCCAGGTGTACCAGTGCGGGCTGAGGTAGACGTGCTCGTAGGCGTGCTCGGGGCTGTAGACCCACAGGACGCGCCGCCCGGTGAGGGCGGTGCTCGGGGCCATCGGCTCGCCGCGGGCTTCGGTGCCGCCGAGGGTGGCGGGCCGGAACTGCTGGGTGACGCGCGGGGTGCCGTGGTCGCCGATCGTGGTGGTGACGACGAGGGCGCGGCCGTTGCGCAGGTCGAGCAGGAGTGAGACGGCTTCGCGGGCCGCGGGGTGGAACTGGAGGTAGTAGAGGTCGTCGTCGACGAGGAAGGTTTCGGCGGGCGCGGCCGAGCCGTCCCAGGTGACGGTGGTGCCGGTGATGCGGACGGAGTGGCCGGAGCCGTCGTCGTGCAGGTCGAAGGTCCGGCCGTCCAGGTCGCCGGTGACGGGGGCCTTGTTGGCGTCGAAGCCGGGGGCCAGGCCGTCCAGCGGGAGCCAGGTCGAGGTGTCGGAGAGCGTGCTCACCCCGTCGAGTCTCGGTCGCGGTCGGCGCGTGCGGTACCGCTCGTGCGGCGGCGGACAACAACGCTGCGCTGGCGGCCAACCATCCGGGCGGTGCCCGCGGTGAGGATGGGCGCATGCGAACCGATCTCGCCGGGAAGGCGGTCCTGGTGACCGGCGGTGCGTCCGGCATCGGCCTGGCCTGCGTCCGGGCGTTCCGCGCCGAGGGGGCCCGCGTCGGCGTCGTCGACCGGGCGGCCGGTCCTGACGTCGTCCAGGCGGATGTCACCGACGAGCCTGCCTTGGCGGCCGCGGTGGACGCCGTGGCTCGTCGCTTCGGCGGTCTCGACGTCGTCGTCGGCTGCGCCGGGATCTCCGGTCCGGTCGGCAAGCCGCTCACCGCGACCACGGCCGAGGACGTGGCCCGGGTACTGGCGGTCAACGTCACCGGGCAGTTCCTGCTGGTCAAGCACGCGCTGCCGTGGCTGGGCGACGGTGGTGCGGTGGTGCTGCTCGGGAGCGACTCGGCGTTCACGGCGGCGCCGGGGATGGTGCCCTACTGCGCGTCCAAGGGTGCGGTGGTCGCGATGACCCGTGCGCTGGCCGTGGAGGTGCCGGGCGTCCGGGTCAACTGTGTCTGCCCGTCGGTGGTGGACACACCGATGGCGCGCGCCGACCTCGGCCCCGTCCTGGATGATCCCGCGTTCCCGGTGCAGGCCGCCGGGGACGTCGCCCGGCAGGTGCTGTTCCTCGCGTCCCCGGCTTCGCGGCCGGTCAACGGCCAGGCCCTGCTGGCCGACTTCGGGATGTCGGCGCGTTCTGCGTTCCCTGCGTGAGAAAGGATCCACAGTGTACTCGTCGGACTCATCAGGCAAGGTCGTCGCGATCACCGGCGGCGGCACCGGCATCGGCGCCGCGGTCGCTCGTCGTTACGCGGGCGAGGGTGCGCACGTGGTCGTGCTCGGGCGGCGGCGCGAGCCGCTCGAGCAGGTGGCCGCGGAGACCGGCGCGCACGTCATCGCCGGCGACGCGAGCGTGCGGGCCGACGCCGAATCGGCGGTCGCGGAGATCGTCGGCCGGTTCGGCCGGCTGGACGTCGTGGTGGCCAACGCCGGCGGGCACGGCCTGTCGTCGGTGGTCGACACCGGCGACGACGAGTGGGAACTGGCCCTGCGCTCGAACCTGTCGAGTGCCTTCGTGTTCTGCCGGGCCGCGCTGCCGTCGCTGGTGGAGACCGGCGGGCAGGTGGTCGTGGTGTCGTCTCTGGCCGGGTTGTTCGCCGGCCCGAACGTCGCCGGTTACACGGTCGCGAAACACGCGTTGCTCGGCCTGACCCGCTCGATCGCCCGTGACTTCGGGCCGCGCGGGGTGCGGGCGAACGCGGTCTGCCCGGGCTGGGTCCGCACGCCGATGGCGGACGGTGAGATGGCGCAGTTCGCCGTGGCTGCCGGGTTCACCGGCGGCCACGACGAGGGTTACCGCCGTGTGACGGCCGAGGTCCCGCTGCGGCGCCCGGCCGAGCCGGCGGAGATCGCGGCGATCGTGCGGTTCCTGGGGTCGGCGGAGTCGTCGTACATCACCGGCGCGGTGATCGTCGCCGATGGCGGTGCCCACGCGGTGGACCTGCCGACGTTGGCTTTCGAGCGCGCCGGGATGTGAGCCGCCTGGGGGCGTGGGTTCACGCCCCCAGGTAGGCGGTGTGCAGGGTGGCGGGGGAGTCGAGCAGGGTCCGGGCGTCGCCGGAGTAGGTGACGCGGCCCGACGAGACCACCACCGCATCCTGCGCGACACCGAGGGCCAGGTGCGTGAACTGCTCCACCAGCAGGATCGCGGCCCCCTCCGCGGCGAACCGGGTGACCACGGGCAGCAGGCGGGTGAACACCACCGGCGCCAGGCCCAGTGACATTTCGTCGATGAGCAGGAACGCCGGGCGCGCGGCGAACGCGCGCGCCAGCACGACCATCTGCTGCTCGCCGCCCGAGAGCAGCGCCGCCGGGGAGTCGCGCCGCTTCCCGAGTTCGGGGAACAGCGCCAGGACCTCGTCGACGGCTGCCGGGGTGCGCGCGGTGAGGCGGAGGTTTTCCAGCACCGTCAGCCCGGGGAAGACCGCCCGGCCCTGTTCGATGTGGGCGAGCCCGAGCCGCGCCCGCGCCACCCGCGAATGCCGGGTGACGTCCACCCCGCCGATGTGGACGCGGCCGGCCGACGGTGGCACCACGCCTGAGAGGGCCTCCAGCAGGCTCGTCTTCCCGGCGCCGTTCGGCCCGACCAGCGCGGTGATCCGGCCGGGCGCGAGGGTGAACCCGACGTCCCGGATGACCGGGCCCGCCCCGCGCTCGACCGTCAGCCCGTCGGCTCGCAACGTGTTCACAGCAGCTCCGTTTCGCCCATGTACGCCTTCAGCACGGCCGGGTCGGCCAGGACGTCCGCCTGCGGCCCGCTCGCCAGGACCTGCCCGAAGTCGAGCACGGTGAGCGTGTCGCAGACCGACCGCACGAGGTCGAGGTCGTGCTCGATGAGCAGCACCGACACCCCGAACCGGGCCGGGACCTGCCGCAGCCGCCGCCCGAAGGCCACGTGCTCCTCGTGCGGCAGCCCGGCGGCCGGTTCGTCGAGCAGCAGGACGCGGGGCTTCGCGAGCAGGTGCCCGACGACTTCGACGAGCCGCCGCGCGCCCGCGTCGACCCGGGACAGCGGTGTCGCCGGACCTGGGCAGCCGAAGAACGCCAGTGCCTCGGCGATCTCGCGGGCGGCGAGCCGCCGCCGGGCGACGAACCGCACGTAGGCGCCGACGGTGAGGCCGGGTGGCACGCGGTCCTGCTGGAAGGTCCGCCGCAGCCCGCCGCGGGCCCGCCGGGCCGGCGAGCCGGTGAGCGGCCGGCCGTCGAGGGTGGCGGTGCCGGTGGCGCGGGGGAGGAAGCCGCTGAGCGCGTCGACCAAGGTGGACTTCCCGGCGCCGTTGGGGCCGATCACGCCGAGGATCCCGTGTTCCGGCACGGTGATGTCCACATCGGACAGTGCGGTGACGTGTCCGAACGAGACGCTCAACCCGCGCACTTCGAGCACGGGATCGCCGATCGGCACCGGCTCGACGTCGGCGATGCCGGTCAGCTCGGAGGTGATGCGGGTCCGGCGGCGGTACCACAGGGCCCGCACGGCGGTGCCGAGGTTGCCGCGGCTGGTGAGGGCCTGGACGCCGAGCACGCCGAAGACGACGAACCCCCAGTCCTGCGGCACGCCCCAGCGTTTGAGCAGCTCCGGCACTGCGACCCAGAGCAGCGCGCCGAAGACGGCCATGTCGATCAGGTGCGCGCCGGACATGACGGCCAGCACGTAGAGGGCGAGGGACTGGATGGCGGTGAAGCTGGCCGGAAAGGCCAGCCCGACCTGGCCGGTGAGCAGGCCGCCGCTGATGCCCCCGAGGGCGGCGCTGACCGCGAAGGCGGTGAGCTTGGACGTCCGCACGCCCGCGCCGACCGCGGCGGTCCCGCGTTCGGAGAAGGCGACCAGGTGCCAGCTGCTGCCCCAGCGGCCGCGGCGCAGGAAGTGCACGGCCAGTCCGCAGGCGACCAGCACGAGCACGGCGAACAGGAAGTAGGACCGGTCGTCGGAGAACGCCGCCGGCCGTTCGACGGAGACGCCTTCGGTGGCGCCGGGGAACTGGATCTGCACGAGGGTGAGGTCGGCGGCCGCGGCGAGCCCGAGGGTGACCACCGCGAGGGTGATGCCCCGCAGCCGCAGCGCGGGCAGCCCGACGAGCACCCCGGCCGCGGCGGCGGCCAGGCCACCGAGCAGCAGCCAGGTGCCGAACCCGCCGGGCACCCCGGCGACGTTGCACGCGGAGACGACGAACGCCCCCACCGCGGCGAAGGTGAGCTGGCAGAGCGAGATCATCCCGGCGGTCCCGGTGACGACCCCGAGCCCGAGCAGCGCGATGGCGGCGACGACGGCGCTGACCCCGAGGTAGACGAAGTACCCGGCCAGCCCGACGCTGAGCGCGTAGCCGACCGCGACGGCGGCGGCCGCGACGAGCAGCGGGAGACCGGCCCGCGCGAGCGGGTTTTCAGCGAGCCGCATCCCAGACCTCCTTGCGCTGCGTCCACAGCAGCAGTGCCACGATGACCAGGAACGGCAGGAAGTACCGCAGCACCGAAAGCCGGTCGCTCTGGGCGAGGGCGCCCTGCGCCATGCCGAGCACGAGCCCGCCCGCCACCGCCAGGTCCAGCCGCCGGAAGCTGCCCAGCAGCGCCGCCGCGGCGGCCGGGACCACCAGCATCGCCAGTGACGTCGGGTCGTTCGACTGCGACGGCGCCACGATCGACACCGCGAGCGTGGCGATCACGCCGGTCGCCGTCCACACCCCCACCGACAGGGGCCGGGCCGGGATGCCCAGCAGCTCCGCCGTCGTCGGGCGTTCGGACAGGGCCCGCAGGCGGACGCCCAGCGAAGTCCGGGTCAGCACAGCCCGGCAGCCCAGCGCGACCAGCACCGCCAGCGCGACCGTCACCACTGTGACCTGGCTGACCACCACCCCGCCGGCCGTGAACGCCGGCCCGGCCAGCAGCGGGTGGAACGGCTGGGGCTTGTTCCCGAAGAGGATGAACGCCAGGGAGATCAGCAGCAGGAGCACCGCGACGGTCGCCGCCGAGCGCGTGCCCGTGTCCGCCTCGGCCAGCCACGTCGAGACGATCCAGCCCAGCACCGCGCTCAGCGCGCCGCCGAGGAGGATCCCGGCCAGGGTCGCCAGCCACGACGGGAAGCCGAGGTGGACGGCGAGGAAGACGGCGACGTAGCAGCCGAACATCCCGGTCGCGGACTGGGCGAAGTTGACCACCCGCACCAGCCGTGACATCAGGGTCAGGCAGACGGCGAGCACCGCGTAGAGCCCGCCGGCGGCCAGACCGGCCAGAGCGCCCTGCAGCATGAACGTCCTCCTAGGACCGCGGGATCCGGAGCCAGTCCTGCGCCACCGGTTCCCACTTGCCGGCGCCGGTGGCGAGCTTGACGGGCCAGCCCGCGGTGTTGTCGTGGTGGGACTGCCCCGGGCCGAACACGTACGGCGTCCCGACCATCGGGTCGGTGATCGGCTTCATTTCGCGCAGCGCTTTCGACACGGTTTCGCGCGTGATGTCGCCCTTCATTCCGCGGAGCACGGCGAGGAAGTACTTCGCCGCGAGGTAGCCACCCTGGCTGAACGACGTCAGCGGGATCCGGTGCTGGGTCATCAGGTCCCGCCACTCCTTGTTGGCCGGGGCGGCGGCGTCGGTGAACGGGTAGAACTCCGCCGGCACGTACACCCCGGCGCCCGCGTTGGCGATCGCCTTGGCGTAGTTCTCGCTGTAGACGCTGGTCAGCAGCAGCCAGGTGACGTCGGTCCAGCCCTGGGCCTGCGCGGCCTTGAGCTGGCCGATCGAGTCCGGTTCCACCGGGTTGACGGTGATCGCCCTGCAGCCCGCCGCGCGCGCCTTGACGATGTAGGGCGTGTAGTCCGAGCCGCCGTAGGGGACGGTCGAGTCGACGTACTTCAGCTTCTTGCCGGTGATCTTCGTCCACTCGCCGATGGCGGCCTGGTAGGCCGGGAGCGTGTTGCCGGCGATTTCCAGCAGCGCGCAGATGTCGTCCTGCTTCAGCACTTCGGAGCCGTAGAGCAGGGTGAGCGTCATGTCGTGGAACGGGCCGACGTTGACCGGTGCGATGTTCGGGCCGGCGAAGCACGCCGGGTCGACCCCGATGCCCGGCATCGACAGGATCTTCTGCTGCTCGTAGTACTTCTCGTTGATCTCGCATTCGATGAGGCTCGACGACCCGACGAGCGCGACGGCCCGGTCACCGCCGACGACCTCGCGCGCGGCCGCGGCGGCCGCGGCCGGGTCGCCCTTGTCGTCGATCGCCTTGTACTCGATCTTGCGGCCGTTGACGCCCCCGGCCGCGTTGGCCGCGTCGAGCACCGCCTTCGCCGCCTGCGACGCCTCCGGGAAGGTCGCGGCGCCGGACAGCGCGTTCACCGAGCCGACGACGATCGGGCCGTTCGCGCCGGCGTCGGACCCGGCACAGCCCGCGGTGGCCAGCAGGGCGGCGATCGCCAGCGTGGGCAGGACTTTTCTCATTGCTGCTCCCGGGTTGCGGCCACGACGGGCGCGGAGTCGACGATCTGCTCGAAGGAGGTGACCTCGCCGCCGCCGAAGCGCCACAGGTGCGCGACGCGGGCGGTGAACGACCCGCCGGTCCGGCGGTGCGTGCCGGTGTAGGTGCCGACGCCGATCACGGTGTCCCCGGCGTCCAGCAGGTCGCCGAGGGTGAAGCGGTAGCCGGCCCAGTCCCGCCCGATCGCCTCGAACACGTGCTCGCGCACCTCGTCCGGGCCGGTGTAGGTGCCGGCGTAGGGGAACCCGGCGGCCTCGGTCCACGTCGTCTCCGGGCCGAGCGGGGCGAGCATGCCGGGCAGGTCGCCCCGGTCGCTGGCGGCGTAGTGCGCACGGATGACGTCCACATTGGACACGGGGGACACGGGGGACACGGGGGACACGGGGTGCACGTTGGACACGTCGGGCTCCTTCAGACGGGCTGGGCGTCGGGGTAGGCCACCGCGCCCAGGGGGTAGATGTGCCCGCCGGCGCGGGAGTGCTCGGACCGCCCGTCGCCGGTCAGGCCGAGGAACACGCCGGTGGTGCGCAGGGCGTAGCCGAGGTCGTGCAGCCAGACGCTGGCCACGGCGATCCGGAACTCGCGGAAGCAGAACAGGTAGAGCCCGTCGGCGAACTTCCACACCGTCGACAGGTCCATGTCGCCGTGCCCGCGCTGCACGCCTTCCAGGCACTGCCAGGCGTACCGCTGCGAGGAGACGTAGACGTGCTCGTAGAGGTGGTCGGGGCTGTAGCGGTAGAGGTTCCGCTTGCCGATCAGGTCGCGCGAGGGCCCCGGCGCCGCCCCCGACGGCTCCCCGCCGCCGGTGACGCCCGCGCGGAACTCCTGCGAGACGCGGGGGACGCCCTCGACGTCCTCGGCGCCGATCACCGAACGGACGGCGAGCGCGCGGTGGGTGGCCGTCGAGTACACGACGGTCAGCGCTTCGCCCTCGACGCTGGTCAGCGGCAGGTTCACGAAGAAGACGTCCTCGCGCACCGCGACCGCGTCGTAGGGGTCTTCGACGCCGTTGCACACGACGTGCCCGGCGTCCTCGAACGTCAGGGCCAGGGTTTCGCCGTCGTCGAGGGTGATCGTGACGGTCCGGCCGGTGAGGTCGGCGTTCGGCAGGCGGTAGGTGGCGATGCCGGCGGCGAACTCGTCGTAGGTGCGCCAGCCGTCGTCGGTGGGGGCTTCGGGCATGGCCTCATCGTCGGGTGGGCCCCGCCCCCGGGCGAGCGGTCACGCGCTGGCGGGCAACTACCGGACGCTGACGGTCAACTCCCGGCGCACCTCGCTCGGTGCCCGCCCGAACGCGCTCTTGAACACGCGGCTGAAGTGCGCGGCGTCGACGAACCCCCACCGCGCGGCGATGGCCGCCACCGGGCGGCCGGCGTGCACCGGGTCGAGCAGGTCGCGGCGGCAGTGCTCCAGCCGCCGGGTGCGGATCCAGCCGGAGACCGTGGTGCCCTGCTCCCGGAACAGCCCGTGCAGGTGCCGGGTGGAGATGAAGTGCTCGGCGGCGATCCGTGCCGGGTTGAGGTCGGCCGACTGCAGGTTCGCGTCGATGTGGGCGCGGATCCGGCGCATCAGCTCGTGGTGCGGGTCGGCGTTCGCGCGCGCGAGGTCCAGCTCGGTGGCGACCAGGGTGGACAGCAGGTCGACCGCGCTGTGCGCCAGCCGCGCGCCCGCCGGGCCGGCCAGTTGCTCCAGGTTGCCGCCGAGCTGGGCGAGGAACGGCACGACGACGTTGCCGACGCCCTCCTTGCCCGACATCCGCACCGCCGTCAGCCGCCCCACGAGTTCGGCGGGCAGGTCGATCAGCCGCTGCGGGAACATCACGACGAGGGTCCGGAAGTCCTCTTCGAACACCAGCGAGTACGGCCGGTGCGTGTCGTAGAGGGCGACGTCGCCGGGCCGCAGCACGGCCTGGCGGTCGTCCTGCACCAGCAGCCCGGTGCCGGCCAGGATCAGGCTCAGCTTGTAGTAGCGGCGCTCGCCGCGCGCGATGAGCTCCGGCGTCCGCTCGACGACGTGGGGTGAGGCGGTGATCTCGGAAACCTGCACGTCGTCGGCCGACGACGAGCGGATCCGGCCGCGGAAGCCGTCACCGCCCGCGGTCACGTGCAGGGGCACGAAGGACTGCGACACGGCGGCGCGGAATTCGGTGAAGTCGCGGGCGATGAGGGTCGTCGGAGCGGGCACGGGGTCACCTCGCAGCGGTGGGAGGGCACGGCGTCGTATACGATAAGCGATACGATCTTCGGCGACAATGCCCACCGAGCGTGTGAAGCGCGGGCCGCGGGGGCATTCCGCCGGCATGACCAGAACCCGGGTGTACCGCGACGGCGAGCTGCAGAAGGAAGACTTCCCCGTCGAGGACGTGTCCGAGTTCCTGGCCGAGCCGGGGACCGCGGTCTGGGTCGACCTCTGCGCCCCGACCGCGGCGGACCTGGCCGAGCTGGCCGGCGAACTGGGCCTGCACCGGCTCGCCGTCGAGGACGCCGTGGCCGAACACCAGCGGCCCAAGCTCGACCGCTACGACGGCCACGCCTTCCTGTCGGCCTACGCGGTGCGGTTCGACACGCGGACCGGCGAAGTCACCACCGCCGAACTCGGGGCCTTCGTCACCCCGCGGGCGCTGGTGACCGTGCGCAAGGACGACGGCTTCGACATCGAGCCGGTCCTGCGCCGCTGGGACCAGGCCGAGGAGCTCGCGAAGTCCGGCGTGCCGTTCCTGCTGCACGGCCTGCTCGACCACGTCGTCGACGGGCAGTACGAGGCCGTGCAGGCGCTCGACGACGAGGTCGAGGCCCTGGAGGACCTGGTCTTCGCCGACCGCCCGGACTCCTCCGAACTGCAGCGCCGCTCGTTCCGGCTGCGCAAGAGCCTCACCGCGCTGCGGCGCGTGGTGCTGCCGATGCGGGAGGTGATCAGCTCCCTGATGCGGCCGGACCTGAAGCTGGCCGACGAGCTGACCCGCCCGTACTTCGAGGACGTCCACGACCACGCCCGCCAGGCGGCCGAGCAGACCGAGGCGCTGCGGGAGCTGATCGCGACGGTCCGCGAGACGCAGCTGAACCTGCAGGGCAACCGGCTCAACCTGATCATGAAGAAGGTCACCGGCTGGGCCGCGGTGATCGCGGTGCCCACCGCCGTGACGGGCTTCTACGGCCAGAACGTGCCGTACCCGGGCAACGGCACCCCGGGCGGCTTCTGGACGTCGACGATCGTGGTGCTCGTGCTCTCGCTCGGCCTGTACGCGGTGTTCAAGAAGAAGGACTGGCTCTGAGCCCGCCGGCCGCTGCCCGGCCCGCCGCGCTCCACAGTGGAGTGTCCACACCGGACGCGGTTAGCGCGCGGCAAAGCCCGGCGACGGCGGCCGTGCGCACATCACCGGAACCCGGTACGCCGTTCAGCCCAACAGGGCAACGTGACCGGATTGGCCTGGGACAGAAGGGAAGGCTTTCGAGCACCGCCTGAGGAGCGCGCGAGGGACGTCGGCGCGGCTGGTTGCTCAACCGTTGCCGCTCAGCATAGTGCAGCTGCTCTATGCTGAGCCATCCGCTGTGCCTGCAGCGGACAACCGAAGAAACGGGTGGCGGATGAGCGGGGCAATGGTCGAAGGGACGCGCCCGGGTGCGGGGGCGGACGCTTCGGGCGTGGGAGAGGCGGGGGAACAGGAGCTGCGCCGGCTGCTGGCCGGCCTGACCGCGGTCCGCGACGGCGACTTCGGCATCCGGCTGCCCGGCGGGGCCGACGGCCTGCTCGGCGAAATCGCCACGGTGTTCAACGGCATGGCCGACCAGCTCTCGCTGTTCACCTCCGAGGTCACCCGCGTCGCCCGCGAGGTCGGCAGCGAGGGCCAGCTCGGCGGCCAGGCGAAGGTCCCCGGCGTGTCCGGCACCTGGAAAGACCTCACCGACTCGGTGAACGCCATGGCCGGCAACCTGACCACCCAGGTCCGCGACATCGCCCAGGTGGCCACCGCGGTGGCCAAGGGCGACCTGTCGCAGAAGATCGACGTCGACGCCCGCGGCGAGATCCTGGAGCTGAAGGACACCGTCAACACGATGGTGGACCAGCTGTCGTCGTTCGCCGACGAAGTCACCCGCGTCGCCCGCGAGGTCGGCAGTGAAGGCCGACTGGGCGGGCAGGCCCAGGTGCCCGGCGTCGGCGGGGTGTGGCGTGACCTCACCGACTCGGTGAACTTCATGGCCGGCAACCTGACCGACCAGGTCCGCAACATCGCCCAGGTGACGACGGCGGTCGCGAAGGGTGACCTGTCCCAGAAGATCACCGTCGACGCCCGCGGTGAAATCCTCGAACTGAAGAACACCATCAACACGATGGTGGACCAGCTGTCGTCGTTCGCGGACGAAGTCACCCGCGTCGCGCGAGAAGTCGGCACCGAAGGCCGGCTCGGCGGCCAAGCGGACGTCAAGGGCGTTTCCGGCACCTGGCGTGACCTCACCGACTCGGTGAACTTCATGGCCGGCAACCTGACCGACCAGGTCCGCAACATCGCCCAGGTGGCGACCGCCGTGGCCAGCGGCGACCTGTCGCAGAAGATCAACGTCACCGCCCGCGGCGAGGTCCTCGAGCTCAAGGACACGCTGAACACGATGGTGGACCAGCTGTCCGCGTTCGCGGACGAAGTCACCCGCGTGGCCCGCGAAGTCGGTACGGAAGGGCGCCTCGGCGGCCAGGCGGACGTCAAGGGCGTCTCCGGCACCTGGAAGGACCTCACCGAGTCGGTCAACGTCATGGCCGACAACCTCACCGCGCAGGTCCGCTCGATCGCCCAGGTCACCACCGCCGTCGCCCGCGGCGACCTGTCCCAGAAGATCCGCGTCGACGCCCGCGGCGAGATCCTCGAGCTCAAGGACACCATCAACACGATGGTCGACCAGCTGTCCGCGTTCGCGGACGAAGTCACCCGCGTCGCCCGCGAGGTCGGCACCGAGGGCAACCTCGGCGGTCAGGCCACCGTCCGCGGCGTGTCCGGGACGTGGAAGAACCTCACCGACAACGTCAACGTCATGGCGTCCAACCTGACCGGCCAGGTGCGTTCGATCGCGCAGGTCGCCACCGCGGTCGCGCGCGGCGACCTGTCGGGCAAGATCACCGTCGAGGCCAAGGGCGAGGTCGCGGCCCTGGCCGACGTCATCAACACGATGGTCGACACGTTGTCCGCGTTCGCGGACGAGGTCACCCGCGTGGCCCGCGAGGTCGGCACCGAAGGCATGCTCGGCGGGCAGGCCCGGGTGCCGAACGTCGCCGGCACGTGGAAGGACCTCACCGACAACGTCAACTCGATGGCGAACAACCTCACCGGGCAGGTCCGCAACATCGCCCAGGTGACCACCGCCGTCGCGCAGGGCGACCTGACCCGCAAGATCGACGTCGACGCCCGCGGCGAGATCCTCGAGCTCAAGACCACGATCAACACGATGGTCGACCAGCTCTCGGCGTTCGCCGCGGAAGTCACGCGCGTGGCGCGCGAGGTCGGCAGCGAAGGCCGCCTCGGCGGCCAGGCCGAGGTCGAGGGCGTCTCGGGCACCTGGAAACGGCTGACCGAGAACGTCAACGAGCTGGCCGGAAACCTCACCCGGCAGGTCCGCGCGATCGCCGAGGTCACCAGCGCGGTCGCCGAGGGCGACCTGACCCGCTCGATCACCGTCGACGCCTCCGGCGAGGTCGCCGAGCTGAAGGACAACATCAACTCGATGGTGGAGTCCCTGCGCGAGACCACGCGGGCGAACCAGGAGCAGGACTGGCTGAAGTCCAACCTGGCCACCATCACCGGGCTGATGCAGGGCCGCCGCGACCTCGCGGTCGTCGCGGCCGCGGTGATGGACGAGCTCGTCCCGCTGGTCAACGCCCAGTACGGCGCGTTCTACCTGGCCGACGACACCGCCGAGGTTCCCGAGCTGCGGCTGGTCGGCGCGTACGGCCACCCGGACGACGGGGACGGTCCGGTGGCCCGGTTCCGCGTGGGCCAGTCGCTGGTCGGGCAGGCCGCCCGCAGCCGCAAGGCGATCGCGGTCGACGACGTCCCGCCCGGCTACGCCACCATCTCCTCCGGCCTCGGCAGCACCACGCCGGCCAGCCTCATCGTGCTGCCGATCGTGGTGGAGGACCAGGTGCTCGGCGTGCTCGAGCTGGCGTCGGTGCACGGTTTCACGACGGTGCACCGGGCGTTCCTCGAGCTGCTGATGGAACAGATCGGCGTCAACGTCAACAGCATCGTCGCCAACGCCCGCACCGACGAGCTGCTCGGCGAGTCGCAGCGGCTGACCGCGGAACTGCAGGCCCGCTCGGAGGAACTGCAGGCCCGGCAGGAGGAACTCCAGTCCTCCAACGCCGAACTGGAGGAGAAGGCGGCCCTGCTGGTCACGCAGAACCGCGACATCGAGACGAAGAACCTGGAGATCGAGCAGGCCCGCCAGGAGCTGGAGGCCCGCGCCCAGCAGCTGACGCTGGCGTCGAAGTACAAGTCGGAGTTCCTGGCCAACATGAGCCACGAGCTGCGCACCCCGCTCAACAGCCTGCTGATCCTGGCCCAGCTGCTCGCGCAGAACCCCACGCGCAACCTCACCGCGAAGCAGGTCGAGTACGCGGGCATCATCCACTCCGCCGGGTCGGACCTGCTGCAGCTGATCAACGACATCCTCGACCTGTCGAAGGTCGAGGCCGGGAAGATGGACGTCACCCCGGAGCAGGTGTCGCTGCGCCAGCTCATCGACTACGTCGAGGCGACGTTCCGGCCGATGACCTCCCAGCGCAACCTGGACTTCCGGATCACCGTCGCCCCCGGCTCGCCCGCCGAGCTGCTCACCGACGACTCCCGGCTGCGGCAGGTGCTGCGCAACCTGCTGTCCAACGCGGTCAAGTTCACCGAGGTCGGCGGGATCGAGCTGCACATCGAGGCAGTCGACCCGGACACGCTGCCGCGGCCGCTGCGGGTGCACGGGCCCGCGGTCGCCTTCCGCGTCACCGACACCGGCATCGGGATCGCCGAGCACCAGCTGGAATCGATCTTCGGCGCGTTCCAGCAGGCCGACGGCACGACCAGCCGCAAGTACGGCGGCACCGGCCTCGGCCTGTCGATCAGCCGCGAAATCGCGCAGCTGCTCGGCGGCGTGATCACCGCCGAAAGCACCCTGGGCGAGGGCAGCACGTTCACCTTCACGCTGCCGGTCGCGCGCCCGGACTTCGCGCCGCTGCCCGCGGGCGAGCACCCCGGGACCGTCGTCGTGACCACCGAGCCCGGTGCCGCCCTCGCCGTGTCGGGGCCGCGGGCGCACCGGCGGCTGCTGGTCGTCGAGGAACGCCAGCACGGGCTGCTGACGCTCGTCGCCGAGAGCGCGGCGGCGGACCTGGCCGACAGCCGGGACATCGGCCTCTCGCCCGCCGACGTCGAAGTCGTCACCGCCGTCGGCACGCAGGAGGCGGCCGCGGCGCTGGCCACCGACGCCTACCACTGCGTGGTGCTCGACCTGGACCTGCCGGACCGGACCGCGTTCACCTTCCTCGACGCGATGCAGGGCGACAGCGCGCTGCGGCTGGTCCCGGTGCTCGCGCACAACAGCCGTCGGCTCGACGGCGAGCTCGAGCAGCTCGTGCAGTCCCGCGCCGACGTGCAGTCCCTCGAGGTGCTGTCCGGGCTCGACGAGCTGCGCGAGCGGATCGCGCTGCACCTGTCGGCGGAGGAACCCGGCGCGGTGCTGCCGCTGGTCCGCCCGGACGAGCCGGCGGCGCCGGTGCGGGCGGCCGACGTCGACACGACCCTGGCCGGGCGGACGGTCCTGATCGTCGACGACGACCCGCGCAACGTCTACGCGCTGACCGGGATCCTCGAGCTGCACGGGATGCACGTGCTCCACGCCGAGGACGGCCGCAAGGGCGTCGAGACGGTCGCGTCGCACCCCGGCATCGACCTGATCCTGATGGACGTGATGATGCCGGAGATGGACGGCTACACCGCGACCGCGAAGATCCGCGCGATGCCGGAGCACGCCGGGATCCCGATCGTCGCGGTGACGGCGAAGGCGATGCCGGGCGACCGGGAGAAGAGCCTGGCCTCGGGAGCGACCGACTACGTGACGAAACCGGTGGACGCCGACGACCTGATCACCCGCATCAAGCGGCACGTGACCGCGTGATCGACGACGACCGGTTGCCCGCCGAAGACCAGACCGTGCCCGTACTGCCCTCGCCGGCCGAGGTGTCGGCCAACCTCGCTCGGCTCGCCGACACCGTCGCCCGCCTGCGCGGCGAGGTCGAGCACGCCCACGCCGTCGCCGACGGCCGCGGGCTGATCGAGCTGGCCAAGGGCGTGCTGATGGAACGCCTGCAGTGCACGCCGTCGGACGCGGCCAAGCAGCTGGAGACCCTCGCCGAGCGCTCCGGGATGACGCCGCTGGAGTTCGCCGCGGACGTCGTCGGCGAGGCGGCCGAGGACCGCATCAGCGAAGTGACGCAGGAGTTCCTGGCCCGCGCCGAAGGCGAGGAGTCCGTCGCGGTGCGGCTGCGGACCGCCGAGAGCGGCGTGCTCGCGGCCGGGGACACCCAGCGCGTCGCGGAGTCCATTCTGGAGCACGCGCTGCGGCCGCTCGGCGCGACCGCCGTCGCGGTGTGGCTGGCCGGGCCGGACGGGTCGCTCACGCTGGCCGGCTCGGCCGGGTTCTCCGCCGAGGAGGCGACCCGCTGGTGCTACGTCCCGCCCGGCGTGGCGACCCCGGCGCGCAGCGCGCTGATCGAGCGCGACACCGTCTGGCTGCCCACGCTCGCCGGCGCCGGGCTGCCGTCGATCGGGCAGCACACGCTCTCCGGCGGCGGCCGGGTGACGGTGCCGACCGGCACCGGCGGCCGGATCATCGGCGTCGTCGAGATGTGCTGGCCGGAGCCGCTGCCCGCGGAACCGGGGCGGCAGCGCCGCCAGCTGGAGGCGCTGGCCGAGCTGTGTGCGCACACCCTCGACACGTGGGACGGCGTCGTCCCGCCGGTGGCCGCGGACGGTTCCGGCGACTTCCTCGGCGAGCTGGTCGACTTCATCGACGGCCTGCACGACCCGGCGGTGCTGCTGTCGCCGTGCATCGACGGCGGCGACCGGCTCAGCGACTTCCGCATCCACCACGCCAACGTCCGCTTCACCGACCCCGGCGGCCGGCCGCGCAGCCGGATCGTCGGCACCCGGCTGCTGGAGTCGTACCCGCTCGCGGCCGAGGAGAGCGGACTGCTGGACAAGATCCAGCGCGTCTACGCCACCGGCGAGCCGTTCCAGGCCGAAAGCATGGCGGTCACCACGCTGGTCGACCAGGTGCCGCTGACGGTGCTGACCGACGTCAGCGTGACGCGGTTCGCCGGGAACGTGCTGCTGATCCTGCGCATCCAGGACGACGCGGCGAAGCTCGCCGTGCTGCTGCAGCACGCCCAGCGGCTCGGCCGGATCGGCGGCTTCGAGGAGAACGTCGTCAACGGGGCGATCACCTGGAACACCGAGCTGTTCTCGTTGTACGGCCTGCCGTCGACGGCCGCGCCGCTGTCGCTGCACGAGCTGGCCGGGCACGCGCACCCGGACGACGCGCAGGCGATCGGCCGGTTCCTGCGGGCGGTGCTGCACCACAAGCGCCCGTCGTCGACGGCGTTCCGGCTGCAGCGCTCCGACGGCGTCGCCCGGCACATCCGGGTGGTCGCCGAACCGGTCGTCGACGCCCGCGGCGAGCTGGTCGCGGTCCGCGGCGCCTACCAGGACGTCTCCTCGCAGCACTGGACCGAGGTGGCGCTGGCCGCGACGCGGGACAGGCTGGCCGAGACCGAGCAGCAGGCCATGGAGCGCAACCGGCTCGCGCTGCAGCTGCAGCACGCGATCATGCCGCCGGCCAAAGGTCCGATCGACATGCCGGGCCTGCGCGCGGCGGTCCGCTACCGGCCGGCGGAGAAGGAGCACCTGGTCGGCGGCGACTGGTACGACGCGGTCGCGCTGCCCACCGGCGAGGTCCTGCTGTGCGTCGGCGACGTCGCCGGCCACGGCATCGACGCGGCGACGGGCATGGTGAGCCTCCGCAACGCCCTGCGCGGCCTCGCGGCGACCGGAGCCGGGCCCGCGCAGCTGCTCACGTGGCTGAACCTGGTGGCCTACCACCTGACCGACCACGTCACGGCCACGGCGGTGGCGGCGGTGTACGACCCGGCGCACCGGAAGCTGCGCTGGGCCCGGGCGGGCCACCTGCCCCCGATCGTCCGCCACGGCGACGGAACGGCCACGACGCTGCCCCTGATCCGCGGGTCGCTGCTCGGCGCGGTCCGCGACGTCACCTACGAGGAAGACGAGCTCCAGCTGGCCGAGGGCGACATCCTCCTGATCTACACCGACGGCCTGATCGAGCGCCGCGACCGCCCGGTCCAGGATTCGGTGTCCCGCCTGGTCACCCTGGTCCACGGCCACGACGGCGGCCTGGAGCACCAGCTGGACACGCTCCTGACGTACAGCACCGCGGACACCGACGACGACACGTGCGTGGTCGGCATCGAGGTCACCACGGCCTGACGCCGTGTCGACCCTCCAATCACGCGTGATGACCCTTCAATCACAAGTGATGGCTTTCCAATCACGCGTGATGCCTCTCCACGCACGGGCCCGGACCTTCCGCTATGAGCCGGTCGGTGACGCGAATCGGGTAGCGGCCGTGATCCAAGAGACATCAAGCGTGATTGGACGGACATCACTCGTGATTGGAGGTGCATCACTCGTGATTGAAGGGACGACACGGGGTCAGGGGTTGATCGCCAAGACCAGGAAACCCGCCAGCAGGACCAGGTGGACGCCGCCCTGGAGGCGGGTCGCGCGGCCCGGGACCACCGTCAGGACGCTCACCACCACCGTCAGGGCCAGCAGGACGATCTGCGTCGGACCGAGGCCGAGCAGGAGCTGGGTCGGCAGCCACACCGAGGCCAGGGCGATCGCCGGGATCGTCAGGCCGATGCTCGCGATCGCCGAGCCGTAGGCGAGGTTGAGGCTGATCTGCATCCGGTCGCGCTGGGCCGCGCGGACCGCCGCCAGCGTCTCCGGCAGCAGGACCAGCAGCGCGATCACCACACCCACGAACGACTGCGGGAATCCGGCGGCCCGTACCCCGGCCTCGATCGCCGGTGACTCCACCTTCGCCAGCCCGACCACCGCGACCAGCGCCACCAGCAGCAACGCCAGGCTGCCCAGTGCCGCGCGGGTGGACGGCGGCTCGGCGTGGTCGTCCTCCTTGACCGCGCCGTCGGCCGCCACCGGGAGGAAGAAGTCGCGGTGGCGGACCGTCTGCGTCAGCACGAACGTCCCGTACAGCACCAGGGACGCCAAGGCCGCGAACGTCAGCTGCGTCGTCGAGAACGCCGGCCCGGGCGTGCTCGAGGTGAACGCCGGCAGCACCAGGCTCAACGTGGCCAGCGTCGCGACCGTCGCCAGCGCGGCCCCGCTGCCTTCGGGGTTGAACAGCGTCGAGCCGTAGCGGCGGGCGCCGACGAGCAGCGAGATGCCGACGATGCCGTTGGTGGTGATCATGACGGCCGCGAACACCGTGTCCCGCGCCAGCGAGCCCGCGTCCGGGCCGCCCGAAACCATCATCGTGACGATCAGCGCGACCTCGATGACGGTGACCGCCACCGCAAGCACCAGCGAGCCGAACGGTTCACCCACCCGGTGGGCGACGACCTCCGCGTGGTGCACCGCGGCCAGCACGGTCGCCCCCAACGCGACGGCGACGATCGCCACGAAGACCGGGCCGAGGTCGCGGCCCCAGGACAGCGCCAGCACGAGCACGCCGAGCACCGGGGTGACGGAGGTCCAGGACAGCAGGAAGGATCTCAGCGCGGCGACCATACCCCCAGCGTCGCACACCGCCGGTCACGGTGCGTGCCGGTACCGGAATTCTCACATTTCCGGCATTGTCCGATGTGGACGGTCGAACTCGGCGGGCACGGTGGCGAGGACGTGCCGCCGGAAGGTTTCGCTGGGCGGCGGCAGGTTCCGCCCGGCCGCCCAGGCGAGCCCGATGTCACGCGCAGCGTCCACATCGGTCAGTCGCAGGTGCGGTGCGGGAAACGCCGCCGTGTGCGGCAGGGGCAGCACGGACACGCCCAGCCCGGCGGTGACGAGTCCGCGCAGCGTCTCGACTTCGTCGCCCTCGAACCCGATGCGCGGGGCGAACCCGGCCTCGCCGCACAGCCGCTCGGTCGTTTCGCGCAGGGCGTAGCCGGGCCGCAGCAGGATGAACGTCTCGTCCGCGACGTCGGCCAGGCGCACCCGCCGCCGCCCGGCGAGCCGGTGCTGCGGCGGGACGGCCAGCCGCAGCGGCTCGACGAGCAGCCGGGACCAGTGCAGCTGGGGGTGACCGGGGTCGCCGCTGGTGATGACCAGGTCCGCGGTGCCCGCCAGCAGCTCCGCCTCGAGCCCGGCCTCGCCGTGCTGCCGCAGCTCGAACCGGGTGCCGGGGTGCTCCCGCAGGAAGCCGCGCAGCACGGCGGGCACCAGCCAGGTGCCGAACGTGTGCAGGAACGCCAGCGACACGACACCGGTGCCCGGCGCGACGATCTCGCCGACCTCGCGCAGGCCCTGGTCGAGCTGGTCGAGCGCGAGCTCGACGTGCCGCTTGAACGCGTGTCCCGCCGGGGTCAGCCGCAGGACGCGCCCGGACCGGCGGAAGAGCTCGGCTCCGGCCTCGTGCTCGAGCCGCCGCAGGGCCCGCGACAGCGCGGGCTGGGTGAGGTGCCCGCGCGCGGCGGTCTCGGTGACCGTGGCGCCGGTGGCGACTTCGCGGAACAGCCGCAACGTCTGCACGTCCATGCCCCGAGTGTATGGAATTTCGCCCAATCAGGCATTGGACGCATCGATCACGCGGGTCCACCCTGGAGGTATGGCAACCGTGGCAGAACAACTGGTCAGGACCCTGCGCGACGCGGGAGTCGAGCGCATCTACGGCATCGTCGGCGACAGCCTCAACCCGATCGTCGACGCGGTCCGCCGCACCGACGGCATCGACTGGGTGCACGTCCGCCACGAGGAGACCGCCGCCTTCGCCGCCGCGGCGGAAGCGCAGGTCACCGGCAAGCTCGCCGTCTGCGCGGGCAGCTGCGGGCCGGGCAACCTGCACCTGATCAACGGCCTGTTCGACGCCCACCGCTCCGGCGCGCCGGTGCTGGCCATCGCCTCGCACATCCCGTCGAACCAGATCGGCACCGGGTTCTTCCAGGAGACCCACCCCGACCGCCTGTTCGCCGAGTGCAGCCACTTCAGCGAGGTCGTGGCGGACCCCGCCCAGCTGCCGCGGCTGCTCCGGATCGCCACGCAGGCCGCCGTCGGCAAGGGCGGCGTCGCCGTGCTGACCATCCCCGGCGACCTCGCCGACCGCAAGGCCACCGGCCCGCTCACCGAGCGCCTCCCGCTGGTGACACCCTCACCCGCCGTGCCGGCTCCGGAGACCGTTCAGGAGCTGGCGGACCTGCTGAACTCCGGCGAGAAGGTCATGCTGTTCGCCGGGGCGGGCGTCCGCGGCGCGCACGACGAAGTCATGGCGCTGGCGGAAAAGCTCGCCGCGCCGGTCGGGCACTCGCTCGGCGGCAAGGAGTGGATCCAGTACGACAACCCGTTCGACGTCGGCATGAGCGGCCTGCTCGGCTACGGCGCCTGCTACGACGCGATGCACGAGGCCGACCGGATCGTCCTGCTGGGCACGGACTTCCCGTACGACAACTTCCTTCCGCAGGCGCGCACGATCCAGCTCGACCACGACGCTTCCCGCCTGGGCCGGCGCACCCCGCTGGACCTGGCCGTGCACGGCGACGTCAAGGAGACGCTGCGCGTGCTGCTCCCGCTGCTGCGGCCCCGCACTGATCGCGCGTTCCTCGACCGGATGCTGCGCGAGCACGTGCGGAAGCTGGAAAAGGTCGTCGGTGCCTACACGACGAAGATCGAGCACCGGCGCCCGATCCACCCGGAGTACGTCGCTTCAGTGCTCGACGACGTCGCCGCCGACGACGCGGTGTTCACCGTCGACACCGGCATGGGCAACGTCTGGGCCGCCCGCTACCTGACGCCGAACGGCCGCCGCCGCGTGCTGGGGTCGTTCCGGCACGGCAGCATGGCGAACGCGCTGCCGCACGCGATCGGCGCGCAGCTGTCCCAGCCGGGACGCCAGGTCGTGTCGCTGTCGGGCGACGGCGGGCTCGCGATGCTGATGGGCGACCTGCTCACGCTGCCGACCTACGACGTGCCGGTGAAGGTCGTGGTGTTCAACAACGCCACGCTGGGCATGGTGAAGCTGGAGATGCTCGTCGACGGCCTCCCGGACTTCGGCACCGACCACGCACCGGTGAACTTCGCGGCGATCGCGGCGGCCTGCGGCGTGTTCTCGGTGCGGGTCGAGGACCCGGCCGACGTGCGCGGCGCGCTGGAGAAGGCGTTCGCCCACCCCGGCCCGGCCGTCGTCGAGGTGGTCACCGACCCGAACGCCCTGTCGATCCCGCCGCGCATCACCGGCGAGATGGTGCGCGGGTTCGCCCTGGGCGCGACGAAGACGGTGCTCAACGGCGGCGTCGGCAAGATGGCCGACCTGGCCCGGGCCAACCTGCGCAACACCCCGCGGCCGTAACGCCGGTGGGCCGCGGTCCACAGTGGACTGCGGCCCGCCTGGACGCCGCCGGCCCCGCAGCGGCACCGACAGAGCAGGTTCATCTCGGCGAAGAACTCGAAGTAATCGCCAGGGCGGGGGCCCTGATGAAGCGGCTCGAGCGCGCCCCGGCTACACACCGTGGTGATCGACCACTCGTTCGGCTGCTGGGGTCGCGGCGGGTTGCCTCCTACCGTCGAAGGAGCGCTCGCCGTTTCGTCGTGGGAGGTGTGCCCGGCGTGCTCGTGACCCTCCAGCGCACCGGCGAAAACCGGCCGCTCCCCGCGGCGGCCGAGCATTTGGTGGGGTTGCTGCGCTCGTGGGGGCCCGGTCCGGACCACCTGACGGGCCTGGCGCTCGCCGGCATCACGCTCCCCACCCGGCTGGGCCCGAGGCCGGTGGACGCACTGGTGTTCACCCGCTGCGGCGTGGTGGTGATCGCGGCGCACGAACCGGGCCCGGCGGAGTGGCCGGGCCCCGGCGACCGCACGGGAGCCGCGGTGGCGGCCGCGAAGGGCGCATTGGCCGGGCACGAGGGCGGCCGGCACGTTACGGGGTTGGTGGCGGTGGTCCCCCCGGCAGCGGGCGAACCCGGATCGACGCCGGATGTGCGGGCACATGAGCCGGAGACAGGTCACCCGGGCGCGCCGACCACCGAGCCCGAGATACCCGCGCGCGGGGGAAGAGGCGGGGAAATCCCGCAGGCGTCCGAGACTCCGCACGAACCCGAGCACGCCCGAGCACCGGAGCTGCCCGCCCGGGAAATCCCCCCGCCGGAAACCGAAGCCACCCCCGCACCGCAGCGCCTCGGCCCACCGGTCCTGCACTGGCCGGAGCCGCACGCGGTGCCCGGTGTCGCGGTCGTCCTCGCCGATCCGCGTGGCCTGCGGCGGATCATCGCCCAGCACAACCGGTGGCGGACCGTCTGGTCGGCCGACGACGTCCTCGACGCCTGCTACGCCCTCTCCCTGGCCCACCTCGCCCCGCCGCGGGCGGCGCTGATCGCCGACGGGTTCCCGGCGCGGCTGCCCGTCCTCTCCCGGGTGCCGGACCTGCCCGCCGTCATCCCCGTGGTCCCGGAACCGCCGCCCGCTCCGGACGAAGACCCGTGGATCCCGCCCGCGCGCGGGCCCGCCTCGGCCGTCTTCCCGCGGCCGCGGCCGATCCGGCAGGTCCCGTGGGGTCTGCTGTTCGTCCTCACCGTGCTCGTCACCGTGGGCGTCGTGGCCGCCGTGTTCGTCGGGCAGGTCTTCCACGGCTCCTGACCTGCAACGATTCTTTCGCGTCAGCTGGGCCCGCTGCACCGTTTCCCGGGCGCGCCGGCTGGGCACCTCCCGGTAGACGTGAAAGGGGTTCAGAATGCCGCGCACCCGAGCGCTTGTCCTTCTCGCCGTCCTCGCGGGTTCCGCCCTCACCAGCTGCAAGATCCCCGACGGGCTCGCCGCCGGCGGGTCCGCCACCCAGGCGCCCGGGACGGCCGCCGCCCCGCCGATCTCGCCCGCCGAGGCGAAGAACGAGCTGGCCGCGCTGAAGATCGCCGTGCGCGGCACCATGGACGGCTACAGCCGGGACGAGTTCCCGCACTGGGACAAGGTCGACGCCAACTGCGACGTCCGCGAACAGGTGCTCAAGCGCGACGGCAAGGACGTCAAGACCGACGCCCAGTGCGCTCCGAAGTCCGGTACCTGGGTCAGCCCCTACGACGGCCAGACCTGGCACAAGGCGTCCGATGTGGACATCGACCACGTGGTGCCGCTCGGGCAGGCCTGGATCAGCGGCGCCAAGTCGTGGACGCGCGAGCGGCGTGAACAGTTCGCCAACGACCTCGTCCGCCCGCAGCTGAAGGCGGTCACCGACAACCTCAACGAACAGAAGAGCGACAAGGCGCCGGACGCCTGGAAGCCGCCGCTGGTCTCGTACTGGTGCACCTACGCCACCGACTGGATCGTCGTGAAGCGCAACTACGGCCTGACGATCACCGTCCCCGAGAAGAAGGCGCTGGAGACCATGCTCGGCCACTGCTAGAACGAGCGCGCCGCCGCCAGCGCCTGCCCGGCGTAGGACTGTCCGAACAGGACGGTGTGCACCAGCAGCGGGAACAGCTGGTGCAGCCCGATCCGGTCGCGCCGGCCGTCCGCCAGGGGAGCCGCCTCGTCGTAGGCGGCGAGGACGCGGTCGAGGTGCGGGCAGCCGAACAGGTGCAACATCGCCAGGTCCGTCTCGCGGTGCCCGCCGTGCGCGGCCGGGTCGATCAGCCAGGCCTCGTCGCCGTCCCACAGGACGTTGCCGTTCCACAGGTCGCCGTGCAGCCGCGCCGGCGGCTCGGCCGAGGCCGGAATCCGGGCGCACGCCCGCTCGAGCACCGCCGCTTCGGCCGGGCCGAACGTTCCCGCGTCCACCGCCAGCCGGACGTAGGGCAGCACCCGGTCGGCCGCGTACCAGGACGCCCAGTCCGCCGCCGGGACGTTGACCATGGGCGCCCGGCCGATCCACGCCTGCGCCGGCCCGTCCGGCGGTGGCGCGCCGAACGCCGGGGCGCCCGCGGCGTGCAGGCCGGCGAGCCCGCGGCCGAAGCCCTCCGCTGCGGCCGCCGACGGACGCCCGGCCGGGACGCGGTCGATGACCAGCCGGTCCTCGTCGTGGGTGTGCACGGCGGGCACCGGGACCGTGCCGGCCGCGGCCAGCCAGCGCAGGCCCGCCGCCTCGGCCGCCGTCGCGCCGGGGGCGTGGCCCCGCTTGACCACCACCTCGCGGCCGTCGTCGAGGACGGCTTCGCGGACGTCGCTCATGTCCCGCACGGTACCGGCGCGCTACGGTGGTCGCCGGAAGGCAGGGGGAACGACGGTGACGGTGCAGGTCCGGGAACTCGAACAGCTGCTCGGGACGCTGGCGGAGGTCCAGCGCGCGGAAGCGCGCGACTACTCGTCGTTCAGCGTGCGCGGCACGCGGTTCGGCTACTTCTGGCCGCGGACCCGGACCGTCGGGCTCAAGCAGACCGTGTCCGAGCAACTGGCGCTCGTCTCGGAACGGCCGGACGTCTTCGAGGTCCAGTTCACCGCCGGCGGCTTCGGCTGGGTGGTCGTGTACCTCGACGGCATCGACATCGACGAGCTCGCCGAGCTCCTCTACGAAGCCTGGCGGCTGTCGGCCCCGGAGGAACTCGTCGCCGAGGTGCCCTTCACCAGGATCGCCCGCGCGTAGAGCAGATCGAACCCCTGCCGCTGCGCGTTCTGGTGCGACTTCGACCCGGGCTGCGTGGTGACGACGGCGATGTCGCAGCCGGCCTCGGCGGCCGCGGCGAGCCGGGCCTGCAGCAACGCGGTCTGCACGCCGCGGCGCCGGTGGGCCGGCCGGGTCGCGGCGCCGGCGAACTGCGCGATGCCGTCGGTCACCCGGAAGCACGCGCCGCCGGCGAACTCGCCGTCCCGTTCCGCGAGGTACCGCCGGACGCCGTCCATGTCCCGCAGGGCGTTGACGAGCAGCTCGCGGGGGAAGTGCTCGTTCGAGGGCAGGCCCTGCTCGTCGGCCACGAGAGACGCTTCGGCCACGACGGACAGCCAGGTCTCCAGCTCGTCGTCGCGGCAGGGCCGGACGTCACCGGGGAACGCGCCGCCCCCGACCCGCCGCCCCAGCACGTTCTCGTAGGACTCCAGCCGGTAGCCGCGAGCGGTGAGGAACGCGCCGATCGACGGCTCGGCGAACTGCGAAAGCTCGACCTGCACCGGCGCCTGCACCTCGGCGAACGCCGCTTCCACCTCGTCGAGCTGCGCGGAGTCCGGCAAGCCGGCGAAGCCCAGGCCCGCGACCTTGTTGAACGGCGAGCCCGCTTCGGCGAAGGTCGCGACACCCCCGGCGAGCGGACGGGTGAAGCCCGGATCGTCTCCGCGCCGCACCCGGGCCGCGTCGCAGCAGGCCGCGAGGAACTGCGCTTCCGCCCGTTCGATGCGCTCGGCCAGAGCTGTGTCGCAAAAGAGCCGTTCCCCGTCCACGTCCCCACAGTGGCGGACGCGGACGGGGAACTCCAACCGGTTTTTCAGCCCTCCACGCGGTGCGCGGCCCAGAACGACGTCAGGTCGGTCGAGCCGGCCGCCGCCTGGGCCGCGGCCTTGAACTCCGCCGTGGTCGACACGCCGTACCAGTGCGACTGGGCGTACGACTTCAGCAGGTTCGCCATCGCCGTCGTGCCGATCAGCCGCCGCAGGTCGTGCAGCGTGCACTTGCCGTAGTTGTAGACCACTGTGGAGTACCGGGACGAATGCGCGTCCCAGTAGGCCATCGAGTTGGTCAGCTTCTCCGCACTCGACTGCCACGTGATGCCGCAGCCGCTGCCGTCGATGCCGCGGTACAGATCGGTGGCGTAGTCGGTGAAGCTCTCGTCCAGCCACGGCGAGTTGTACTCGTCGTCACCCACGATCCCGTACCACCACTGGTGCGCCAGCTCGTGGGGGAGCGCCGTGGTCGAGACGAGGTCCATCACGAAACCCGGGTACTCCATGCCGCCGAACCAGAAGTTGTTGTCCAGCACCACGTCCACCTCGCCGTACGGGTAGTCGCCGAAGCGGCCCGAGTGGACGTCGATGGCGTCGGCGGCCAGGGTGAGCATCTGGTTGGCGCTGCTGGTGGAGATCCCGCTGACCGAGTAGACGTTGACCCGCACGCCCTTGCCGGACGTCGTGCTGATCTTCGCGAACGGCCCGGCCGCCCAGGCGAAGTCGCGGACCTTCGAAGCCACCGCGTGCGTGGTCGTCGTGCTGCCGCTGGTCGTCTCGGTCGAGGTGCCGGTGGCCGGGGTCAGCAGCGACGCCGGGTGCACGAGCGTGACGTCGAAGTCGCTGATCACCGAGTAGAACGCCTCGCCGTTGTTCGTGTACGGGTCCAGGTGCCAGCCCGCGCCGTCGCGGACGGCGAGCACCGGCAGCGCGTTGCCGATCATGTTGAACGCGCCGTCGTGGCCGAACCGGTCGGCGCCGCTGGGCACGACGATGCCCAGGTCGAAGCCGATGGTCGCCGACTGACCCTGGGCCAGCGGCGCGGGCAGGGTGATCTTCATGGCCGTGCAGTCGACGCTCAGCGCGGACGGCGTGCCGCCGGTGACGTTCGTGACGGTGATCGGCGTGCTCGGGCAGCTGCCGTGGTAGTTGTCCCACAGCCGCAGGTACACCTCGGGCAGCGCGGTCGCCGAGCCGTTGGTGAAGCTGACGCTCTGGTGCCCGGTCCAGGTGTCACCCGCGGTGTTCGACGTCAGGTTCACCGTGTAGGCCGGGTTGACCGGCGTGCGCGTCGAGTCCGCGGGCGCCGCGGTGATCGTCCACGTGAAGGTGGCGCTGCCGCTGTTGCCGGCCGGGTCCTTCGCCGTGACGGTCACCGAGGAGGTGCCCGCGGTCGTCGGCGTGCCGGTGATCTTGCCGGTGCTCGCGCCGATCGACAGGCCCGCGGGCAGGCCGGTGGCGCTGTAGGTGAGGGCGTCGCCCTGCGGGTCGCTCGCCTGGATCTGCAGTGACGCGGCCTGGCCGACGGCACCGGTCTGCGCGCCCGGCGAGGTGACGACCGGCGACTGCGGGTTGCTCGTCCCGGTCGTGGACAGGGAGAAGTCGTCGAGGACGAAGTTGGTGGCCAGGCTCGAATCCTCGGTGCCGGTGAGCTTCAGCGTCACGGTCTGGCCGAGGTAGCGGGAGACGTCCACCGTGCGTTGGACGTAGCCGGTGTTCTTGTCGAGGTTGGAGTAGCTGGCGAGGGTGTCCGAACCGGCCTGGACCACCAGCTTGTCGTAGGCGGTGCCGGTCGAGGTCTCCTTGGTGTCGATGTGCGTCCACCACGAGAGCGTCGCCGACGCGCAGCCCGCGGGGAGGGTGAGCGACTGCGACAGGGTGTCGGTGTGCGTGCTGCCGTAGCCGTCCAGCCAGGCGACCATCGACCCGCCGTGCGCGGGTTCCGCCGTGGTGGCGGCGGAGATGACGCCGCTGGTCTGGGTCCACGGCGCGGTCCCGCTTTCGAACCCGCCGTTGCCGACGATCTGGTCACCGCACACCGCGGCGGCCTCGGCCGGCCCGGCGACGGCGACTGAGCCCAGCAGGCCGGTGGCCACGGCGAGCGCAGCAGAAAGCACCCTCGATCTCATGGAGGTCGTCCTTTCCCGGCTCCGCCCCTGGGAGCCAGGAGAAGCGTCCTCTGCGGCCCGGGCAGGCGGAACCCGCCATGAGTCGGGTTCCGGCTCGTGGCTGCCGCTTTCGTCTTGTATGCGGGGGAAAGTCCGGGTGCCCGGGTCCGGTGCGCGGCAGTGACCGTCACACCACGGCGAGGACGCGGGTGATACGGGTTTCGAGCGGCCGGTAACCCGCTGGGCCGGCCAGTTTCGCCGCCGCCTCGGCGTGGGCGCGGGCCAGGTCACCGTCCCCGAGAACGAGGGCAGCCTCGGCGAGACCCGTCAGCGCCGCGGCCTCGCACCACGTGAAGCTGGTTTCGCGGGCGATGTCCAGTGCCGCCGCCAGGTGCTCGACCGCGTCCGCCGCGCGGTCCAGGCGGAGGCAGACTTCGCCGAGCGCGGCCAGCGCCGAGGCTTCCGTGCCGCGGTCGCCGATGCGGCGGGTCAGCTCCACCCCTTCGGCCGCGTCGGTGAGCGCGCGGGTGGCGTCGCCCGCCCGGGCCTCCATGACCGCGCGGCCGGACAGGGCCGCGGCTTCGCCGTACTGGTAACCGAGTTCGCGGTTGGCCGTCAGGGCCCGTTCGTAGAACTCCGCCGCGACGGCGTTCCCGAGGTCGCGGTGGACGTGCCCGAGATCGACCAGCAGCACGGCCACACCGAACCGCGCGCCGTCGCGTTCGGCGATCTCCAGCGCCCGGCCGAAATGGCCGAGCGCGGCGGCGAAGTCGCCGACCTGGCCGCACGCGAACCCGAGGTTCGCCAGCGCCATCGTGATGCCCGGCAGGGCCCCTTCTTCGCACAGCCGCAACGCTTCCAGGCCGCACGCGATCGCCTCGTGCGCGTCGCCGAGGCGCTGGTGCACGGCGCTGAGGTTGTTGAGCGCCGCGGCGCGCCCGGCCGGCCACTCCGCCGCCAGCCCGTCCGCCAGCACCGTCGTCAGGTGGGCGCGGGCTTCGGCGTACCGGCCGCTGTTGACCCCGGCGAGCGCGATGGACAGCCGCATCGCCGCCTGCGCCCGGTGATCACCGGCGGCCTGGGCGGCCGTCAACGCCGTCGTGGCCGTGTCGATCCACTCCGTGTGGTGGCCGCGGTGGTGGAAGAACGCCCGGAGCGCATCGGCGAGGTGCCAGGCGTACTCGCGCGGACCGTGCCCGGCCGCGTGCCCGGCCGCGTTCTCGACGGCGGCGGCCAGGTTCGGCCACTCCGTGTCCAGCCAGGCCAGCGCGTCCTCGGTGCCCTCGAACGGCTGCTCCGGGTCGGGCCGCGGCAGCCGGAGGAAGTGCGGGATCAGCAGCCGCCCCGCCGCGTCGGCCGTCGCGAGGTAGTGGTCGAACAGCCGGCGCCGGGCCGCGTCCCGTTCGGCGGCGGGGTCGTCGGCCGCGGCGCGCCCGCCGGCGTAGCTGCGCAGCAGGTCGTGGAAGCGGTAGCGGCCGGGCAGGTGCCGTTCGACGAGGTTGGCCGCGGCGAGCGCCTTGAGCTGCCGGCTCGCCCGCCCTTCGGGGACCGCGGCGAGCTGCGCGGCCACCGGCGCGGTGAACGTCTGGCCCGGCACCAGCGCCAGCCGCCGGAACAGCAGGCGGTGCTCGGCGGGCAGCGCCCGGTAGGACACGGAGAACGCCGTCGTGACGGCGCTTTCTTCGGCGCCGTCGACGCTCAGCCCGGCGAGGGGGTCGCCGTCGGCGAGTTCCCGGGCCAGCTCGGCGATGCCGGACACTTCGCCGGCGCCGAGGTTGGCCGCGGCCAGCCGCAGGGCCAGCGGCAGGTGCCCGCACAGCCGCGCGAGCTCCGCCGCCGCCGCGGGTTCGGCGGCGACCGCCGGCGGGCCGAGCACGGTTTCCAGCAGCTGCCGGGAATCCTCGGCGGGCAGCACGGACAGCGGCACCGCCCGCGCGCCGGTGCGGGCGATGAGGTCGCCGAGCCGCTGGCGGCTGGTCACCAGCACGGTGCCCGACGGCGGCAGCAGCGGCGTCACCTGGGCGCTGTCGCGGGCGTTGTCCAGCAGTACCAGCACCCGCCGGTCGGTCAGCAGCGAGCGCCAGAGCGCCGTGCGCCCGTCCGGGTCCGGCGGGATCGCCCGCGGGTCGGTGCCCAGCGCGCGCAGCAGCTGCGCGGCCGCGGCGGCCGGGGTGAGCGGCTCGTGGTCGGGATCGAACCCGCGCAGGTCGAGGTAGAGCTGGCCGTCGGGGAACCGGTCGCGGACGCGGTGGGCCCAGCGGACGGCGAGCGCGGTCTTCCCGACGCCCGCGGTGCCGGTGACCACGCGGATGTCCACCCCGGGACCGGGGTCCGCCGGGGCGTCGAGCCGGGCCAGTTCCGCGGCGCGACCGGTGAAACCGCGGACGTCGTGGGGCAGCTGGGCCGGGCGCGCCGGCTCGGTCGGCGGGTCCGGCGCGGGCTCCAGCGCCGGGTCGGCGGCGAGGATCGCGGACTCCAGGCGGGTCAGGTCGGGAGCGGGGTCGAGGCCGAGTTCGGTGACGAGCCGGGCGCGCAGGCCGCGGAAGGCGGCGAGGGCGGCGTCGGTGCGGCCTTCCCGGTGCAGGGCGAGCATGAGCTGGCCGACGAACCGTTGCCGCAGCGGGTGCGCGGCGACCAGCGCCGTCAGCTCGGCGAGCACGGCACGGCCCCGGCCGAGCCGCAGCTGCGCGTCGATGCGGTCTTCCAACGCGCTCCAGCGAGCCTCGGTGAGCCCGGCGACCAGCGGTTCGGCGACGCCGGCCGACGCGGTGCCGGCGAGGGCGTCGCCCCGCCACAGCGAGAGCGCCTCGTCGAACAGCTCGACGGCGGTCTCGTCGCTCGCGGCGCGGGCGCGGCGGGTGAGGGCGGTGAAGCGGTGGGCGTCGATCGTGTCCGGGTCGGCACGCAAGACGTACCCGTGCCCTTCGGTGACGAGTTCGGGCCCGCCCGCGGCGCGGAACACCGCGCGCAGCCGGGAGACCAGCACCTGGACGGTGTTGCGCGCGCTGGCCGGGGGATCGTCGGGCCAGAGCAGGTCGACGAGGTGCTCGACGGTGACCGGGCGCGGCGTCTCGAGCAGCAGGACGGCGAGGACCAGGCGCTGCTTGCGGGAACCGAGGTCGACCGGGGCACCGTCCGCGGTCGCCTCGACGGCGCCGAGGACGCGGAACTCCACCCCGTCACCTCCATACGCCCGATCGGGTGTGCAAGCGTACTGCAAGCGTGGGCACGCCCCGGTCCGCCATCCTGGCGGGGCCGCGGGGCACGGTCCCGACGATGCCCGCGGCCGGCTCGGCTCGCCGGTGGTACCGGCGGATTCGGCTGTCGCTCCACAGGCGGCACGAGCTGGGGGTAGGACCACCACGGCGGCCCCTCCACGGTCGCCGTGGTGGCCCTTGTGCCGGATCGCTGCCTGGAGCAGCTGCTGCCGGCTGCGGTAGCACCGCGCGGCCCGTCCTCCCCCGCGGTGGTCACGGCCGGTGACGGCTCCGGTGGCGGCTCGTCCCGGCTCGACGCAGAATGCGCCCATGCAGCCGACGGTCGTCCGGGTGGCGCGCCTGGCCGACCCGGCCGGGCCCGCCGACGGCGTCCGCGTGCTCGTCGAACGCCTCTGGCCGCGCGGCACGGCCCGCACGGCGGTGGTCCTCGACGGCTGGTACCGCGGCCTGGCCCCGTCCGACGAGCTGCGCACCTGGTACGGCCACGATCCGGAGCGGTTCCCGGAGTTCGCCGAGCGCTACCGGGCCGAGCTGCGCGAGCCCGACCGGGTGGCGGCCCTGCAGCGCCTGCGGGAGCTGGCGGGCAACGGCCCGGTGACGCTGCTGACCGCCAGCGGTTCCCCGGCGATCAGCCAGGCGGCGGTGCTCGCGGCGGTGCTGACGGAGGAGTGAGCGAGCCGTGCTCGACCCGGGTGGGGGGTCGAGCTTCTACGGCGGACGTCCGGGCGGACCAACGCGATGGCACCGCGGTCGAAGCCAGGCCGACGCGGTCGACGTGCCTCAGCCCCAGGCGAGCTCGCCCTTGGCGACCTGGGTGCCGAGCGACGCGGCGATCTGCAGCCCGGCGTCGGGGTAGGCGGCCAGCAGCCGCTCTTCGGCCGCGGCGGCGTCGGGGCTTTCGGCGACCGTCTTCTCGAAGAAGCGCAGGTACTCGGCGGTGTGCCGGATGGCCGTCCGGTCGGTCGGTGCGCCGGCGACCCGGTGACCGGCGACGACGAAGGCCGGTTCGAGGGCTTCCAGGCCGTCGAGGGCGCGGAGCCATTCCGCGCGCTGTTCGGTGGTGGCGGTGTCGGCGGTCCAGACGTGCAGGCCTTGGAACAGCAGTACCCCGCCGAGCAGGGCGCGGCCGGCGGGTTCGAAGACGTACCAGGCGCGGTCGCCGAGTGCCGCGCTGCCGCGGCGCACTTCGAGGGCGACGTCGTCGACGGTGATCGACGGCGTGGTCAGCGGCTCGACGGGCACGAGCCGGGTGGGCAGGTTGGCGCCGAGGTGGGCCCACGCGGTGAGCTTCTGCTCGTAGGTTTCGCGGATGTGCGCGATGACGTCGGCCGGGGCGCGGAACACGGCTTCGGGAAAGGCGTCGGCGATGACTTCGGCGCCGAAGTAGAAGTCGGGGTCGCCGGCGGTGATCAGCACGGTGGTGAGACGCTTGCCGGAGTCGAGGACGGCGGCGGCGATCCGGTGGCCGTCGGCGCGGGTGAAGGCCGCGTCCACGACGGCGGCTTCGGTTTCGCCGGTGACCAGCACGCTCGTCTTGTTGAGCGAGGTGTCGGCGGCGTCGATCACGTGGTACCCGAGGGTTGATTTCGCGTTCATGACCGAAGCGTAGAAAGCCGACCGGGGCTTTTCACGGTCGTCGCGGGACCTATGATGGTGAAAATGGGACAGGCGATCCGGTCCGTTCGGTATCAGCCACCGCCCGGCGTGACCGGGGAGGCCGAGCTGACGTCGGTGGCGCGCATGCGGGTCCGCGGGGGTCCGCGCGAGTTCGACGCCCCGCAGCGGCTGGGCTTCGACCTGCTGGTCGTGGTCGAGGCGGGCCGCGCGGTGCACACCGTCGACTTCACCGGTCATCCGCTGGCGCCGGGTGATGTGCTGTGGGTGCGGGCCGGGCAGGTGCAGCAGTGGGGTGCCGTCGCCGACCTCGAGGGGCCGGTGCTGCTGTTCACGCCGTCGGCGATCGATCCGGGCACGTGGGAGCTGATCCGGACCGCGGGCGTGGCGACCCCCAACCACTGGGCGGCGGCCACGGTCGCGGGCACGCCCGCGGCGGCCGCGCTGACGGCGGCGCTGGCCACCGCTTCGGCCCAGGTCGCGGGCCTGCGGGACGCCGCGCTGGCGCGCGCGCTCGCGGCGGCGTTGCTGCTGCTGGTGCTGGCGGTCCCGGAGGGCAGTGGCCGCCGCGCGCCGACGCACCCGGCGTTCGTGTGGTTCCGCGACGAGCTGGAGAAGGAGTTCCGCAGCCGGCACCAGGTCACGGCCTACGCGGCCAGGCTCGGTTACTCGACCCGCACGCTCAACCGGCTCGCCCGGGAGAACACCGGGTTGAGCGCCAAGCAGCTCATCGACGAGCGGATCGTGCTCGAGGCCAAGCGGCTGCTGGCCCACGGACCGGACCCGGTGGCCCGGATCGCCGCGGACCTGGGGTTCGAGGACGCGTCGAACTTCTCGAAGTACTTCAACCACCGCACCGGGACGACGCCGGCTGCGTTCCGCGACCGCGTGCGGGGGACCGCGGACGAGCGGTGAGCCGTTCTGCGGTGGACGCGGGCGCGGTCAGCCGGTGGGCTGGCGGGCCACGCCGCCGTAGAGCCGGGTGTTGGTGCGTGGCGCCGTACTCGCTGCTGATCGACCGGCCGGTCATGTATGCGCTGCGGGGCTACGGGCACGCGATCAACTACGCGCCCGATGCGCCCGACCACTTCCGGGCCGTCGACGGTGGTGACCGGCGAAACTTTCGAAGTCCCACGGTTTGCCGGGTGCCGTCCGGGATTCCCCGGTGCCGAAGTCCCGGACGGCGTGTAAGTTTCACGGCCGCGTTGTCCTTTGTGGACGTCGGGCAGTGCCGTGAGGAGCCAAGGTGTCCCGCCCCGGTGCCGACGCCGCCGGGGCCGGTGCCGCCGCATTGACAATCCGTTCCCGGGAAGTCCAGGCTTGCGCGGCGCATGTTAGCGATAACAGCGGAACCGATCTGGCCGTCCAACGGCGGGTAGCTGACCGGGAGAAGGTCGTCATGAACAGAGGAAGTCTCAGCCGCAGAAGCCGGCACCTGATCGCCGTCCTCGCCGCCGCGGCGACGGTCGCGGTGACGGCGTTGTGGGGCGCCGGCGCCGCGCAAGCCGACTCCACCGGCGCCTTGCGGGGTACCGGTTCGGGTCGCTGCCTGGATGTCCCGAACGCCAGTCAGACCGACGGCACCTCCCTGCAGATCTACGACTGCTCCGGCGGCGCGGGCCAGCAGTGGACCTCGACGTCCGCGGGCCTGCTGACGGTGTTCGGCGGCAAGTGCCTGGACGTCCCCGGCAGCGCGACCACCGCCGGGACCCGCGTGCAGATCTGGACCTGCCACGGCGGGGCCAACCAGCAGTGGCGGGTCAACGCCGACGGGACGATCGTCGGCGTGCAGTCCGGCCTCTGCCTGGACGTCACCGGCGCCGGCACGGCCAACGGCACGGCCGTCGAGATCTGGACGTGCAACGGCGGCAGCAACCAGCAGTGGACCGGCCTGTCCGGCACGCCGACCACCACGCCGACGACCCCGACGAGCCCGGGCGGCAGCTGCTCGCTCCCGTCGTCCTACCACTGGTCGTCGACGGGCGCGCTGGCGCAGCCGAAGAACGGGTGGGTGTCGCTCAAGGACTTCACCAACGTCGTCTACAACGGCAAGCACCTGGTCTACGCGTCGAACGTCTCGGGATCGACCTACGGCTCGATGGCCTTCACCCCCTTCACCAACTGGTCCGACATGGCCTCGGCCGGCCAGACGGGGATGAACTCCTCGACCGTGGCGCCCACGCTGTTCTACTTCGCCCCGAAGAACATCTGGGTGCTGGCCTACCAGTGGGGGGCCTGGCCGTTCATCTACCGCACCTCGAGCGACCCGACCAACCCCAACGGGTGGTCCGCGCCGCAGCCGCTGTTCACCGGCAGCATCTCCGGCTCCGGTACCGGCCCGATCGACCAGACCCTGATCGGCGACGGGCAGAACATGTACCTGTTCTTCGCCGGGGACAACGGCAAGATCTACCGGGCGAGCATGCCGATCGGGAACTTCCCGGGCAGCTTCGGCTCGAACTACACGACGGTCATGAGCGACTCCCAGGCCAACCTCTTCGAGGCGGTCCAGGTCTACAAGGTCCAGGGCCAGAACCAGTACCTGATGATCGTCGAGGCGATGGGCGCGAACGGACGGTACTTCCGCTCGTTCACCGCCAGCAGCCTGAGCGGTTCGTGGACGCCGCAGGCCGCCAGCGAAAGCAACCCCTTCGCGGGCAAGGCCAACAGCGGCGCGAGCTGGACCAACGACATCAGCCACGGTGACCTGGTCCGCAGCAACCCGGACCAGACCATGACCGTCGACCCGTGCAACCTGCAGCTGCTCTACCAGGGCAAAGCGCCCAACGCCAGCGGACCGTACGACCAGCTGCCGTGGCGGCCGGGCCTGCTGACGCTGCAGCGCTAGCCGGCGCCGCCGGACGGCGACGACCGCGAGAAAAGGGGAGCTCCAGCCGACCGCCGGCTGGGGCTTCCCCTTTTTTCGCGAAACCTTTTCCCGAAATGACGCCGACCATCTCGTCCGTGCCATTCGGTGACACCCGGACGGGTCGAAAAGGTTTATGCGGCAATCCGCGCCTCCGCCGCAGTGTTCACTCGTCAAGGCGATCATGATCTTGTTCCGGTGGCAGGCTCGCCGACCCGTCGGCTAGCGTGAGCCGGGCCGGGGAAACGGCGCGCCACAAGCGCTTCGCCGACCGGCTTCCCCGAAGGCGTCCGATCAGCAGATCCGAACGGCCTTCGTTTCCGGGCAAGACACGTTGGCTCCTCGACGGGGAGAAGGAAATGTCATTCGGCAATGGCGCGGCGACGATTCCGCGTGCCCGGCGGCCGGCCGGAAAGCCGCGCGCAGGCCGGGTGCTGGCGGTGCTGCTGCTGGCTTTCGCGTCCGTGTGCCCGGAGGCGCACGCCTATCCCTCCCGGGTGCAGGTGTTCGTCGCGAACAGCGGTTCGGACAACGTGACGGTGTACGACACCCGGATGCGTGAGGTGGTCGCGACCGTCCGGGTGGGACACTCGCCGGTGGGCGTGGGCACCGCACCCGGCGGCGACCGGGTCTACGTCACCAACGAGCTCTCCGACACCGTTTCGGTGATCGACGCCCGCACGTACTCCACGGTGGCCACGGTGCCGGTCGGCCTGCACCCCTTCGGCGTCGCGGTCGCCGGCTCGCACGCCTACGTGACGAACTTCGGCGCCGACACCGTTTCCGTGATCGACACCGCGGCGAACACCGTCGTGGGGGAGATCCCGGTCGGCCGGTTCCCGCACAGCCCCGCCGCCAGTCCGGACGGGCGCCGGGTGTACGTGACCGACAACGGCGCGGCCACCGTGTCGGTCATCGACGTCGCCTCGAACCAGGTCGTGGCCACGCTGCCGGTGGGCCGCTTCCCGGCCGGGGTCGCGGTCAGCCCGGCGGGTGACCGGGTCTACGTGGCGGCGACCGGCGCGAACAGCGTCAACGCGATCAGCGCCTCCGGGCCGACGCTGATGACGACGCAGCCGGTGGGGCAGGTGCCGATGGGGGTGGCGGTCACCCCGCGCGGCCAGGTCTACGTGGCCAACGCCGGTTCCGGCACGGTGTCCGTGCTGGGCCGCAGCCCGGCGCTGTCGATCCCGGTGCAGAACGAGCCCGAAGGCGTGGCCGCGGCCCCCGACAGCAGCTACGTCTTCGTCACGAACTCGGCCTCGGGCTCGATGTCGGTGATCGACATCGCGACGAACGCCGTCATCGCGACGGTGCCGGTGGGCAGCGAACCGGAAGGACTGGCCGTGACGTCCTGACAGCCCGGCAGGTCACGAGTAGGTCCAGTGGCCGAGCCATGACTCGCGCCAGGCCACCGTCAGCTCGCTGACACCGTCCACACCGGACCGGTCGACGTGGGCCTTCCACGCCTCCTCCAGCGCCGCGCAGAGCTTGGACGCGGGCGGTTCGCCGCCGCTCGCGGAGAAGCAGCGCAGGACCGAGCGGGGGAGGGCCAGTTTCGCCTTGCCGCGGAGCACCGACTGCTCGGTGGCGCGGCAGATGAGGTACTCGACCGTGGCCAGCTCACCCGCCGGGACGGTCGAGGCCGTCGAGACCGCCGGCGCGCCGGCCACCGGCACCGCGGGCGCGATCTGGTCCAGCGCGCGGTACAGGCACTCCAGCGGGGCGGCGAGGCCCTGGTGCTGGCGGGCGATCTCCCACGACACCCACACGGCCAGGGAGTCGGGCATCTGGCCGGGGCGGTAGGCGAACGCCGGCCCGGTGAAGGTCTGGTAGTCGCCGGTCGGGTCCTGCGGGGACGTGCCGGGCCCGTCGGGATCGGGCGGCAGGCCGAGCCGTTTGAACAGCTCGCGCAGCAGCCTGTCCGGCCGGGCCGGGGTCGAGGGCTCGCCGAGCAGCTTGCCCAGGATGCGGCCGAGCCGGTCGGCGGCCACGCCGTGGATCGCCAGCTGCAGGTGCACGAACGCGACGTCCGAGAGCGTCGTTGCCGCGCAGCCCACCACCCCCACCTGCGGGTACCGCTGCAGGAAGGAGACGATGGCGTGCGTGGAGCCGATCCGCGCCGGCCCGACGAACGTCACCGGCAGGCACGTGCCGATCCGCTGCCGCGACCGCAGATCGCCCTGGTACAGCGGGGAGAACTGCCCGTCGGCGTGGCAGACCTCGAACCAGTTCCCCTGCCGGTGACCCGGCCGCGTGTCGGCGAGCCAGAAGCCGTACCCGTGCTTCTCGCACAGCTCGCGGAACCGGTCGGCCAGGTCGAACCGCGCGGCCGCGGACGCGTCCCGCAGCGCGATCGCGAACCGCACGGCGAGCGACGCGCACGGGGACGCGACCTCCTTGCGCGTGCGCAGGTCGTGGTTGCGGGTCTTCACGATCGTCGGCAGCTGGACCGGGCACTGCAGGGACAGCAGCGGCGCCCCGACCAGGGAGGCCGCGGCGTCGGCGATCTCCCGCACCAGGTCGCGCACGGCCAGGCCGTGCCACTCGCACACCTCGCTCGCCGCCGGGTCGACGGCGATCAGGCCTTCGAACGTCTGCGCGGACTCGTAGATGAACGTCGGGTTGGGCGAGGTGGTCCGGTGGAACACCCAGCCGCCGTCGCGCTGCCGCGGCGGTTCGGCCGTCGGCCCGTCGGCGGCGGGGGCGGCCGGTTCCGTGCCGTCCGGGGGCCGGCGGGTGCGGGTGCCGATCACGACGCCGGCACCGTTGGTGGCCGAACACAGCGTCTCCAGGAACACCGCGCTGTCGGAGTCGGCGGCCACCAGGTCGCGCAGATAGCCGTGGCGGGCCATCGCGTGGTGCACCTCGAAGTCCACTTCGGTCACCGGCTGCCGGGTGATTTCGAAGCCGGCCCGGGCCAGGTCGGCCACGTTCCGCACGGAGATCCGCTGACCGCGCACCTTCACCGCCCCCCGGACGAGTCGAACCGGACGTCGGCTTCCAGCGGCCGCCGGCGGTCCCACGCCCCGGCGCCCGCCCACCGCGGCGCCCCGATGCGCGAGAGCGGGATCGCCGATTCGCGCCACGACGCCTGGCCGAGCAGTACCAAGGCGGCGAGCACCGGCAGCCCGACCGCGACCGTGAGGGTGGTTTGCACGACCTCGCCCCGGCTCTGCGTCGCGACGGCCGCGGCGAACGCGGCGACGGCCGCGATGCTCAGCTGGACCAGCGCCTGCGGCAGCGTGCCGAGGTACCCGAGCACCGTGCGGCGCGGGGGCAGTGACAGGCGGCTGTAGAGGAAACCGGGCAACAGCAGCAGCATGGTGATCACCGACTGGCCGTCGCCGATGTGGCCGAGGCTTTCGGTGGCGGCCCGGCCGTAGGGCCACGGCCGGCCGACCAGCAGCCAGCCGAGCACGAACGAGACCGCCGCGACGGCGAGCGCGTAGAACGTCACGTTGAGCGGCCCGGATTTCGTGGAGTCCTTGAGCACGAGCGTCGCGCGCACCCGGACGTGGTCCCCGCGCGGGTCGCGGCCGCCGGACCGGCGCCAGTACGCCCGCGCCTCGTTGTCGGCGATGCCGTTCACCAGGACGAGGTCCTGCCCGAACTCGCGGTCGGTCAGCTCACGCGCGGCCGCACGCAGGTTCGCGGCGGTGAACTCCGGGTGCCGCCGCAGCGAGTTGTCCAGCTCGCCCGACTCCGTCCGCACCGCCTCGCCCGTCGTGGCCGCGGCGGCGAGCCGGTGGCTGGCCGGCATGCTGCGCGGGGACAACTCGACCCCCGACTGGCCGGCCTCCCACTTGCGGCGGCGCAGCAGGTCCGCCAGCCGGCGCAGCACGGTCTGCGCCTGCAGTTCGAGGATCTTGTGCCGGCCGCCGTCGGTTTCCTGCAGCGGCGCGGCGTCCTGGCGTTCGGCCAGCGAAACCAGGTCTTCGGCCAGGCCGTCGACCTGGTGCTGGTCGGCGTCGGTGGACAGGTACATCCGGGAGATCTCGGCTTCGGGGGCCGTCCGGGCGACCAGGTGGTAGGACTTCAGCGTCGCCGGGATGACGGTTTCGTAGCTCACGACGTAGCCGCGGCGGCTGGACGCCAGCCGCCGCCACTGCTCTTTCGCGGCGGACTGCCGCGCGTCGACGTGCAGCGGGGTTTCGTAGCTGAGCCGGTGTTCCTCGGCCGCGTCGTCCAGGGCCACCACCAGCATGTAGTCGCGGACCGCGACGTTGAGCAGGTAGGCGTACTCGACCAGCAGCCCGGCACAGCCGTCGAGGATGTCCAGCGCCAGCTCCCGGCACTGCCGCCCGTACCCGTGCACGGTGCCGTCGGCGCCGGCCAGCGCGAACTCCTCGTCCGGGTGGTTACGTTCGGTGAGCAGCGTCAGCAGCGCCTGCTGGACCAGCCAGCGCGGCTCGTGCACCTGGAACAGGAACATGTTCAGCTCGTGCTTGGCGGTCTGGGCGTTTTCGTCGCCGGCCAGTATCCCGCGCAGCAGCCGGTAGAGCCCGGCGGCGACCAGCCGCGACGCCTCGTGCTGGGTCAGCCGCGGCAGCTTCTGCCCCGAGCTGTCGAACACGTCCACGGGGCTGACATCCCGGCGCGGCAGCCGGGCCAGCGGCACCCACAGGGAACGCTGCCGGGCCGGCCCGGAGGCGGCCCGCTCGCCGTGTTCGCGGCCGATGAGGTCCTGCAGCTGCGCGCCGGCCTGGCGCTGGCCTTCGTCGAGGAGTTTGAGGCTGACGTCGACCTCCGTGCTGCGCCGGGCCGTGCCGTGCTCGACGACGGTCAGCCGCTCGGTCAGCCGGCGCACGTGGTTGAGCCGCAGGGAGGTGTCCAGCAGCGCGAGCCCGACGGCGGCGCCCTGCCGCGACAGGCGGGGCGGAGCACCGGGGATGGGAATGGTCCTGATGGCGTGCCGAAGGCTGTCGATGCCGTCCACACCAGTGAGAGTAGGAGGTGCGGCGCCGTGATACGAGCGAATGGCAATACCCGCGCCCATCGGTGGACGGTGTGCCAAGCTGGGCGTGATCGTCACCGAAAGGAACCCGATGCACCGGCTCACCGTGCTCTACCCGCCGCCCGCCGACGAAGCCCACTTCCGCGAGTACTACGTCCGCACCCACCTGCCGCTGGCCGCGAAGCTGCCCGGCCTCCTGCAGTCGCAGTACTCCTTCGACGTGGCCGCCCTCCGCGGGGAATCCCGGTACTTCGCCGTGTTCCACGCCGACTTCGAGTCGGCCGAGACGATGGCGGCCGCACTGGCGTCCGAAGCGGGCCAGGCGGTGTCCGCGGACGTGCCGAACTACGCCACCGGCGGGGCGGAGCTGATCCACTACCCGCTCAGCTGAGCGCCCCGCCCGGCTCCGGCCCGAGCAGCGGGGTGGGTGCGGATCCGTTCGGCCAGTTCCCGGGCTTCCCGGGAGTGCCGGTAGGGCGGCGTCTCCAGGGTCGCGCAGATGCCGGTGCTCGCGGCCGGCCCGGGCCAGGTTCGCCGCCTCGCGCGGGTGGCCCGACCAGAACGCGATGAGCGCCTCGGTGCCGCGCAGCAACGCTTTGAGTCCATTGTGGCCGATGATCTCGGCGTAGACCCAGGCCGCGCGCAACTGTTCGGCGGCGGCGCCGTAGCAGCCCAGCTCCATGCTGGCGTTGGCCAGCAGCCGCACGCCTGCCCGGCGAGCAGGTGGAGGTGTGACTGCTGGGCGGGGTGGGCGCGCCGCCCAGCAGCTGGAAGACGCCGGCACCGGCCCGCGGAGGCGACCGTGACCGTCCGCTGGGTCGAGAACCCTGGGGCGGCGGGACACCACCCGAGCCCGTCCGGCCGGTGCCCGCCCCGCCCGGCAGGCCCACCGGCACCGCCCGGCGCGCCGCGGACGCGCGGGACCGCCGGTGACGACCCTCGAGGAGGGCTGCACACGCTCAGCACCCGCGGGTTCCGGTTCCAGCACATCGCCGACGGCCGCGGCGAACCGGCGATCATCGTCGGCACGTACGGGTGGCCGGGGTTCAGCGACCGGATCGAGATCCACGGCGAGCACCGCGCGCCGGCCGCCCGAAGGCCGGTTCCGGCCGAGGAGGCGCGGTGTTCAAATCAGGTGACCTCTTATGCCGCAAAGGTCCCCCTCGCTCCGGTGCCCGGATCCCCGGGCACAGTCGACGAATCTGTCGCGCCGTCGAGGCAATGACACAGCCGGCTCAGGTGAACAGCGACAGGTCCACGGAGTCGGCCAAGGCCTGGTAACCCGCGTCGTTGCCGTGAAGGTGATCGCCGGCGTGGAAGCCGCTCAGGATCCGGCTGGGGTGGTGTGGGTCGCGCCAAACGGCGTCGAAGTCCAGGACGGCGTCGAAGGCCCCGGCCGTCCGGATCCATTCGTTCACCGTCTGGCGGGCCCTTTCGCTCTCCGCGGTGTACACCTCCGCGCCTTCGTAGGGGGCGATGGTCGTGCCGTAGACCCGCGCGCCGTGGGCCCGTGCCCGGGCGATCAGCTGGCGGTAACCGGCGATGACGTCGTCCGTCGTCACCGGCGCGGCGGGGAACATCGCCAGGAAGCCGGCGAGGGAATCGTCGTCGCGGGGGATACCGGAGATGGCGATGTCGTTCGCGCCGATCGACAGCACCACGTAGCCGAGGCGGGGGGTCGCCAGCACGTCGCGGTCGAAGCGGGCCAGGACCGCGGACCCGATGCCGTCGTTGAGCATGCGGTTGCCGCTGATGCCCTGGTTGGCCACGTAGCGGGCGGCTGCTCCTCGCCGGACGAGCCGCTCGGCCAGCAGTTCCGGCCAGCTGTGGTGGGTGCCGGGGGTCGAGCCAGCGCCGTCGGTGCGCGAGTCGCCGACCACCACGATCGTCTCGGCCGGGGGGTCGGCGAGCACTTCGACGGCGGAGATCAGGGCCCGCACGGGCAGGTCCGCGGCGTTCTCCGGCAGGGCCGGGGCGGCGACGGCGTCGCCCGGGATGCGCCAGCCGGCGTCCAGCGCGGGGTCGTGGCAGGTGCAAACATCCACGCGCTCCGGCAGGTAGAGGCTGACGGACAGCTCGGCGAGGTCCGGCAGGGGCAGGTCGACGGGATCGCTGAGCAGGGGCGCGCCGGCCGGGATGGTGACGGCCGGGGCACCGGAGAAGGTCAGCACGTGCTCGCTGCCGGACCGCACCGCGCCACCGGGCGCCGCGAGGCCCACCCGTGCGGCGCCGATGGTGCAGGGGGCGGTCCCGAACTCGTTGGTGAAGCGGATCCGCACCCGGCGCCCGCCACCGCTGAGGCGCACCACCTGGCGGAGGGTCACGTCGGCGAGCGGCGGGTGGTCGTCGAGCGAGCCCAGCCCGCCGTCGGGCGCCTGGGGCGAGGCGCTCCAGGCGCGGACCCAGCTGCCTGCGTTGTCGGTCTCGGTCATCGGTGCCTCCGCGTTCGTGGTTGTGTGGTGCGAACACTGGGGCCGCTCGCTCACACCGGACGAACACGGCGCTGATACGCCCTGGTTGGCGGGGGCGCGGGCGAGCACGCGAAGATCGGGACATGGACGGTGGTGCCCGGCTTCGCATCACGCTGCTGCGCGCGTTCGAGGCGTCTCGGGACGACTCGGTCCTGCCTGTGCCGGGCGCGCGGCTGCAGGGCCTGCTGGTCCGGCTCGCCCTCGCCGGGGGCCGCGCGGTCGAGCCGGACGCGCTGGTCGACGCGATCTGGGGCGAGCGGCCGCCGTCCGGGCCCACCTCCGCACTGCAGACCCTCGTTTCGCGGCTGCGGCGCACCCTCGCCCCGACCGGCGCCGTCGAGGGCGTCGTCGTGCAGGTCGCCGGCGGCTACCGGCTGGACGTCGACCCCGCCGACGTGGACGCGCTGCGCTTCGAGCAGCTGACCACGGCCGGCCGGGAGCGGCTGCGGGCGGGTGATCCGGACGCCGCGAGCGCCGCGCTCACCGAAGCCGTGGCGTTGTGGGGTGAGCACCCCGGTACCGAGCCCGGGGTCGTCGCCGCAGTCGCGCCCACGGTCGCGACCCGGCTGGCGCGGGTTTCGGTCGAGGCCGTCGCCGACCTCGCCGACGCGGAGCTCGCGCGGGGACGCGCGGAGGCGGCCGCCGCCCGGCTGAGCGGGTTGCTGGCCGCGCACCCGGTCCACGAGCGGGCGGCCGCGCTGCTGATGGACGCCCTGGCCGCGCAGGGGCGTCAGGCCGAGGCACTGACCGCGTACGAGCGCGTTCGCCGAGCTTTGGCCGAAACCCTCGGCGTCGATCCCGGAACCGCCCTGCGGGAGCGCCACCTGCGCCTCCTGCGGCCCGGCCCGCCCGTCCCGGCACCGGTCGCCCACCCGGCACGCCGGACTGAAGTGAACGCGACGGCGGAGCACGGCCTGCCGGCGCCACTGACCGGTTTCATCGGCCGCGACGGCGACCTCGCCCGCATCGGCGCCCTGCTCACCACCGGGCGCCTGGTCACCGTCCTCGGCCCCGGCGGCGCCGGGAAGACCCGGCTGGCGCTGGAGGCCGCGCGGCGGCACGAACAGGAATATCGCGACGGCGCCTGCTTCATCGACCTCGCGCCGGTCACCGAACCGGCGAAGATCGGGCCGGCCGTGCTCGCCGGCATCGGGCTGCGGGGCGGCGCACTGTTCGACGTCCACCGGCGCGCCGAGGGCGACGAGCTGGGCGTTCTCCTCAGCGAGCTCGGCGGCCGGGAGGTCCTGCTGCTGGTCGACAACTGTGAGCACCTGATCGATGCCGTGGCCCGGCTGGTCGCGACGTTGCTGCCCCGCTGTCCGGGGCTGCGGGTGCTCGCCACCAGCCGTGAGCCCCTCGCGATCGACGGCGAGGCCCTCGTACCGCTCGGGCCGCTCCCGCTGCCGGCTCCGGACGACAGCCTCGAACAGGTCCGGGAAGCGGCGTCGGTACGCCTGTTCACCGAGCGGGCCGCCGCCGTGCGGCCGGGTTTCTCGGTCGACGAGACCACGCTCCCCGACATCGTGCGCGTGGTCCGTGGTCTGGACGGGATGCCGCTGGCTCTCGAACTCGCCGCCGCCCGGTTGCGGACGCTGTCCCTGCCCGACCTCGCCGATGGGCTCGCCGACCGGTTCCGGCTCCTCACCACCGGCCACCGCACCGCGCCACCCCGGCACCGCACCCTGCGGGCGGTCATCGCCTGGAGCTGGGAGCTGCTCGGCGAGCGGGAACGCACCGTCGCGGAACGGATTTCGATCCTGCCCGGCGGCGTCACCCCCGCCTCGGCGGGGGCCGTCTGCGCCGGCACGAGCGTGCCCGCCGCCGAGATCCCCGAACTGCTCGCCGCCCTCGTCGACCGGTCACTGCTGCAGCTGGCGCCCGGCACCGGCCGCTACCGCATGCTCGAAACCATCCGCGAGTACGGCATCGGCCGCCTGACCGGAGCCGGCGGTCTCGACGCGGCCCGCGACCTGGCTGCCGCCCACTTCACCGAGCTGATGGCCCGCCAGGACGCCCGGCTGCGGGGCCACGGCCAACGGCAGGCCCTCCGGGTGATCAACGCCGAGTACGACAACACCCTCGCCGCCCTGCGCCACCGGTGCACCACCGGCGACTCCGCCGCCGCGATCACCCTCGCGCTGAGCCTGGCCTGGTACTGGCAGATGTCCGGCCGCAACTCCGACGCCGGCTACTGGCTGGAAAAGGTCCTGGCGCTGCCGGGCGGGGGCCCGGCGGCCGAGCGGGACTGCGCCCGGGCCGTGTACCTGCTCAACCGGGCGGACATCTCCTCCGGGATCACCGCGGGGGAAGCCGCGGGCGACCGGGCGCGGATGCGGGAGCTGGCCGACGGGCTGCTCGCGCACCCGCACCTGCCGAGCCAGTACCGCGCGTTCGGTCCGGTGCTGCTGCTCGTGCTGGAGGAGGAAGCCGCCGCGCGGACGGCCTTCCGGCGCTTGGCCGACGGCGACGACGCGTGGCTGTCCGGGCTGGCCCACCTGTTCCAGGCCGACATCGCCGAGAACGAGGGCGCGCTGGGGCGGACGCGGGTCCACGTGGAGGCGGCCCTGGGCCGCTTCCGGCAGGTCGGCGACCGGTGGGGCCAAGCCGCCACGCTGCCGCTGCGCGCCCGGCTGCGGTGCTACGACGACCTCGACGGCGCGCTGGCCGACCTGCGCGAAGCCCGGACGCTGGCGGGGGAGTTCGGCTCGCTGAGCCTGGGCGACCAGCTCTACAGCGACCTGCGCTGGATCGACCTGCACGTGCGGCGGGACGAAACCGGCGAGGCGATGGCGGTGCTCGGCTCCGCCCGGGAGCGGGCGGTGCGCACGTCCTCGGCGGAGATGCTGGTGCTGATCGACGCCCGCGAGGCCGACCTCCGGATACGGCTCGGTGACCTCGACCGGGCCGGCGCCCTCCTCGACGACGCCGAACGAGGCCTGCTCGGCGACACCGCGTTCCCCGCGGACCACGCCCGTGCGCTGGTCGGCGGCACCCGGGCCGCGCTTTGCCTGGCCCGGGGCGACCTGCCCGCCGCGGACCAGGCGCTGCGGGCGGCCTACGCCGCCGCGCTGGTCACGCGTGACCTCCCGGTCCTGTCGCTGGTGACCGTGCACACGGCGGGGCTCGCCGAGGCACTCGGGCGGCACCGGGAGTCGGCCGTGCTGCTCGGTGCCGCCGCCCGGCTGCGGGGCGCGCACGACCACACCGATCCGCAGGTCCGCGACCTCACCCGGCGGGGCAAGGCGGCGCTGGGCGCGGACGAGTTCGCCGCGGCGTACGCGGAAGGCTGGGAACTGGCCCCGGAGGCCGCGGTGACCACGGCCGATCCGGCCACCCCGGTTCGGCGGCCGGGCCACCACGAACCCGCGGTGTGAGCGCGGTGTGCGCGTCCTGCAAGCGGCGGCGGTGATTCTCGGCGTACCGGAATGGCGTACTTCGAGAAGGTGGTTTGTCGTGCACGACGTGGTGATCGCGGGGGGCGGGCCGGTCGGTCTGTTCCTCGCCTGCGAACTGGGCCTCGCGGGCTGCTCGGTGCTGGTCCTCGAGCGGGAGCCGCAGCCGCATTCCCCGTGGCGGAGTTTTCCGCTCGGCATGCGCGGCCTGTCGGGCGGCTCGGTGGAGGCGTTCTACCGCCGCGGGCTGCTGTCGCCCCTGCTGGCGGCCTCGGGCGTGGCCGAGCCGCCCGGCGCGGAGGAGCCGGCACCCCCGCGGTCGGTCGGCCATTTCGCCGGGCTGCCGCTCGATCCGGCCGACGTCGACCTCACCCGGCTGCCCTACCGGCTGCCCAGTCCCGCCGCGGACGGCATGATGACCAGCCTGGACGCGGTGGAGACGGTGCTGGCGGAGCGGGCCGGCGAGCTCGGCGTCGAGATCCGGCGGGGGACCGCGGTCGAAGGCGTCACCCAGGACGGCGAAACCGTGGTCGTCCGGGCCGGTGAGCACGACTACCCGGCCCGCTGGCTGGTCGGCTGCGACGGCGGGCGCAGCACGGTGCGGCGCCTCGCGGGCTTCGCCTTCACCGGCACCGAACCGCAGTTCACGGGCTACCTCGCGCTCGCCACGGTGCGTGATCCGGAGCAGCTGCGCCCGGGCTTCACGCTGACCGAGGCGGGCATGTACCTGACGATGTCCGAGCCCGGCCATTTCGGTGTGCTGGATTTCGACGGCGGCGCGTACGACCGTTCCCGGCCGTTGACCCGCGAGCACCTGCAAACGGTGCTGCGCCGCGTGTCCGGCACCGGAGTCACGCTGGACGACGTCCGCTTCGCCTCGAGTTTCACCGACCGGGCGATGCAGGCGACCACCTACCGGCGCGGCCGCGTCCTGCTCGCCGGCGACGCCGCGCACATCCACTCGCCGCTGGGCGGGCAGGGGCTCAACCTGGGCATCGGTGACGCAGTCAACCTGGGCTGGAAGCTGGCGGCGACGGCAGGCGGCCACGCCCCGGACGGCCTGCTCGACACCTACACCGCCGAACGGCACCCGGTCGGCGCGCGGGTGCTCGACTGGTCGCGCGCCCAGGTGGCCGTCATGCGGCCGGACCCGCACTCCCGGGCGATCCAGGCCGTGGTGGGCGATCTGCTGGCGACCCGCGACGGCACCACCTACGTCTTCGAGCGCACGTCGGGCACGTCGATCCGGTACGACCTGGGCAGCGAGCAGCCGCTGGTCGGCCACAACGCACCGGACTTCCGCCTGGCCGACGGCACGCGCCTCGGCGAGCTGATGCACGACGGCCGGGGTGTTCTCTTCGACTTCGGCCCCGGCGAACGCTTCCGGGACGCGGCACTCCACCACGGCGACCGGATCCGGTACGTCCCCGGCCCCGCCCGCGACGACCTCGGCTTCGGCGCCGTCCTCGTCCGCCCCGACGGCATCGTCGCCTGGGCCGGCGACCGCGGCTCGTTCGAACAAGCCGTCAACCGGTGGTTCTGAACCGCCCAAAGGGGATCGCGGTCGAAGGGCCGGCGGCCGCGCGTGAGCGGTGTCCCCCGTGCGAGCTACCCGCAAGTGTCCACTGTGCAGTGATGCTCGCCGGGGGTGCCGGCCCCTAGCGTTCAGGACATCGGCCGATGCCGAACGAACCCCTCCCGGAGCGGCCACCGGGGGACCGGCAAGACGACGAGGACGGAGTCGGGCGTGTCCGAGCTGATCGAGGCCGAGATCGCGCTGGTGGCCGGACAGCTGCTGCTCGCGGCCGAGGAGCTGGTGGCCGCGCAGTTGCGGGTGACCGGCTCGATCGACTCGTACCGCGTGGTTCCGCCGGCCGAGGTGCGGCCGTCCGCGCACCGGAACGTGGTCCGCGTGGCCGCCGCCCTCCGCGGCGAGCAGTCCCTCCCCGGCGGTGTGGCGGAAGACGAGCGCGAGACCGGGCGGCGCCGGGCCCTGCAGGGCGTCCCCAGCTCCGACGTGCTGGCCGCCTACCGCCGCGGTATCGCGCTGCTGCGCGACGAATTCCTCCGGATCGCCCGGCACAACGGCATTTCCGCCGACGCCGTGCTCCTCGGCACCCGGCGGATCTGGCAACTCGGCGACCACTGCAGCAACGACGTCCTCACCGGTCACCGCGAAGCCGAGTCCGGCCTCACCCGCCGCGAGGAACAGCAGCGCACGACCCTGCTCGCGCGCCTGCTGGACGGCACGATGACGACCGGCCAGATGGTCGCGGCCGGGGTCGGGTTCGGGCTCACCGCCGGTGAGTCCTACTGGGTCCTGCGGGCCCGCTCCGCCGGTACCGACCCGTTCGAGCTGACCCGCGCGCTGGAACGCGCGGCCGGTGCGCAGGCCACCGTCCTGATCAGCCCCTACGGCGGTGACGTGGCGGGCGTGCTTTCGCAGCCCGTCACGGACGAGCCGGCCGGTGACGTCATGGCCGGTCTCGCCGGACCTGTCGAGCTGTCGCGGCTGAGCGCCGGTTTCGCCGAGGCCACGCGCCTGCTCGAGGCGACCGCCCGGTTCGGCCACCGCGGAATCGTGGACCGCGGGCGGATCGGCCTGCGCTTGGCCGTGGCGAACGAACCCGAGCTGGGGGAGTACCTCTACGCCGGTTACGTCGAACCGGTGGAGGTGGAGAGCGCCATCGGCGAGGCCCTGCTCGCCAGCGTCGAGACCTACCTGTCCCGGCGGCGCTCGATGCCCGAGGCCGCCGCCGAGTTGTCCGTCCACGTCAACACCTTGCGGTACCGGCTGGACCGCTTCGCCGCGCTGACCGGAGCGGATCTCCAGGACACGGAGACCGTGTTCGAGGTCTGGTGGGCCCTGCAGTACCGCAAGCTCCGCGGACCCCCATCGGACGGCGCCTGACGCGGTGCCGCCGGTCCGGATCGTCGGCTTCGAGCCTCTTGTGCGGAACTCCAGTTCGGCGGCTGCTGACGTTGTAGTGCCGCACGTGGTGGGTTTCTGCCGGGCTTGGTTCACTTTCGGGGCCGACTCTTCCCGGCTACCGCCCGAAAGGAACGCAGCATGAAGCGAATGCGATCGATGGCCGTGGTGTTGTTCGCCACCCTGGGTATCACGTTGGCGACGACCACCCCTTCGTGGGCGACCTTCGAGGTCAACATCTTCGATTGCACTTTGGGGACCGCGGACTTCCTCGTCTTCGGACAGACAGCCGACAACGGCCTCGGCAGCCGGCGGTGCTACGCCGACGCGGGCGATCTGTCGCTCGGCCTGGATCGCGTCACCAGCTTCAAGAGCGGCGACAACGCCGGCTACTTCGAGTACGAGCCGGGGGACGGCTACCGCTACCGGCACAGCTTCCCCAAGGGCGAGCAGATCACGAAGCAGTACGGGCTCGTCACCTTCCTGCACATCAACTGATCGAGTGCCCGTGGAGGGTGCTCAAGCGCCTTCGGCGCCCGGGACGGCGGCGCGTCCCCGCCGTCCCGGGCGCCTCGGCGACGGCGTCCCCTGCCGGCACAAGAGGCGCGCCGGGGTCAGCCCAGCGATGCCGTGGCCGCGCGTAGTTCCTGCAGGGCGGCCAGCGCGTAGGGCGCGAGCCCGTTTTCGTCATCGCGCTCGGCTTCGGACCACTGCGTGTAGCCCCGCTTGAAGGCGAGGACACCGAGTTCGGCCGCGAGGTGCGCGGTCGGGTCGGGAGTGCCGCGGGCGACGAGCGCGGCGGTCATGGCGGCCGCGAGGCTGACGCTTTTGAGCGCATCCCGTTCCTGCAGTTCGGTGCTGGCCGCGACGGCGGCCTTCAGGCGGGGTCCGAGGTCCCGGTTCGCCGGCCCCATGGCGCCGGACGCGCGTTCGAGGCCGGCGGCGACCGCCTCAAGCGGGCTGGCGTCCGCGGGCGCTTCGGAGATCCCCTCCGCGAGCAACCGGCTCAGCGTCTCCTGGCCGGCGACCAGCAGCTCGCGCTTGTCGGAGAAGTGCCGGAAGAACGTGCTCTTGGTGACGCCCGCACGTTCGGCGATCTGGGCGACGGTGGTGGCGTCGTACCCCTGCTCGGTGAACAGGTCGACCGCGGCCACGACGAGCCGCTGCGTCGTCTCCGGTTGCCATCGGGCCATGCGCCCATCATAGGTGATGGGACAAGAGTCCCGTCGCTGTGTATGGTGACGGGACAAAGGTCTCATCAACTCGGGAGCGTCTCATGCAGGTTTTCGTCACCGGCGGTACCGGCACCATCGGCTCGGCGGTCGTCGCCGAGCTGCTCACCGGCGGCCACACCGTTCTCGCGCTGGCCCGCTCGGACACCTCCGCGCGGGCTCTCACCGACGCCGGTGCCCGGGTGCTGCGCGGGCAGCTGGCCGACGTCGACGTCCTGCGGGCCGGCGCCGCACAGTGCGACGGGGTGATCAGCCTGGCGTTCGGCAGCGACTACAGCACCGCGGAAGCGCTGGCGCGGTCGATCGCCGAGGAGAGCGCCGCCATGGCCGCACTGGGTGAGGAGCTCGCCGGCAGCGACCGGCCGATCGTCACGGTCTCGGGCACGCCGTGGGTTCCCGGCCGCGCCGCCACCGAGGCCGACCCGCTGCCGACCGACGGACCGGTAGGCGGCCGCGGCCGCTCGGTGAACGCGCTGCTGGCGATGGCTGCACGCGGCGTGCGCGCCACGGCGGTCCGCATGCCGCGCACGGTCCACAACGAGGGCAAGGGCGGGTTCGCGGGCCTGCTGACCGAGCAGGCCCGCCGCACCGGCGTGGCCGGCTACCCCGGCGACGGCACCCAGCGCTGGCCGGCGGTGCACGCGCTCGACGCGGCGGTGCTGTTCCGGCTGGCGCTCGAGTCGGCACCGGCGGGCACGGCCTGGCACGCCGTGGCCGACGAGGGCGACGCGGTCCGCGACATCGCGGCCGTCGTCGGCAAGCGTCTCGGCCTGCCGGTCGAACCGGTCCCGCAGGAGAACTTCGGCCCCTTCGGCCCGATCTTCGCCATGGACCAGCCCGCGTCCAGCGCCCACACCCGCGAGGTCCTCGGCTGGCAGCCCAAGCACTCCAGCCTCCTCGAAGACCTGGAGCACCTCCAGCCGTGACCCCCGGCCGCCTGTTCCCCGGCTGCCCAACGGGTCCATCGGACGGCAAGCCGGAGCCCGCTACGCGCTCGCATCGGCTCCGCGCGCGGACGACGGGGAATACCACGCCCCTCGTCCGCGCGCTGACCTGCGTCGTGGCGGCCGTCGACTACGGCTCGCCGGGGTGCACGTGCTGGGTGAGGAAGAGCGCGGCGCGGTCGAGAGCCTGGCCGGCTTCGTCGAGGAGGCCGGTGAACGCCTGGAACACGTGCGGTACGTCGGCGGTGACGTCGAGGATGACGTCCACCCCGGCCGCGCGTGCGCGGGCGGCCATCCGTGTGGAGTCGTCCAGCAGGACCTCGTTGGTCCCGACCTGGAGCAGCATCGGCGGGAATCCGGCCAGGTCGCCGAACAGGGCGGGGCTCACCAGCTCCTGGTGCGGATCCTCGCCGGCGAGGTACAGCGCGCCGGTGCGTTCGAGGCTCTCGCGGACGAAGAACGGGTCGATGCCCACCTTGGTGTCCATGCTCTCGCCCGTGCGGGTGCCGTCCAGGCCGGGGGAGAACGCCACGATCGCCGCCGGGGCCGGCAGTCCCGCGGCGCGGGCCGACAGGCACGTCGTGACGGTCAGCCCGCCGCCGGCGGAGTCTCCGGCGAAGGCGATGGACTCCGGATTCGCGCCGGTGTCGAGCAACGCGCGGTAGGCGGCGACCGCGTCGTCGATCGCGGCCGGGAACGGGTGCTCGGGCGCGAGCCGGTAGTCCAGTGACAACGCGCGGAACCCGGTCCGGGCGACCAGGTTCCCGGTCAGCGACAGCGCCGTCTCGGGTGAGCCGACGATGTAGGAGCCGCCGTGGAAGTACAGGATCGTGCCGGCGGGTGCGCGGCCGGCCGGTTCGACCAGCAGGGCGCGTCGCGATCCGAGCACCGTTTCCGTGGTCTCGATCCCGTCCGGCACGATCATCGAGGCCATCATCGTCGCGAACTCCGCTCGCATCTGCGCGACCGACGGAGGTTTCTCCGGCTGTGGCTGCCGGCGCAGCATCGCGTCGATCTTCGTTCGCTGCGCCCTACTCATGGTGTCGCCTGACTGAGTACATGCCGCTACAGTATATGCCGTGGCATCTAAGTCAAGGGACTCCCGGCCGGACTCCCGGGTTCTGTTCGCCGACCTGGTCCGCTGCGAGACGCGGCTGTACAACGCGCTCAACGACCGGCTGCGGGAGCGGCACGGAATCGTCACCTCGCAGTACGAGTTCCTGCACCACCTGCGCGAGCACCCCGGCTCCCGGGTGGCCGACCTCGCCGCCGAGTTCGCGATCGGGATCGGGGCGACCAGCAAGGGAATCGACCGCCTGGAGCGGTCCGGCTGGGTCGCCCGGCAACCGAACCCGGCCGATCGCCGGTCGTCCCTGCTGGTCCTGACCGACGACGGTGTGCGCCTGGCCGACGCCGCCGAACGGACTTTCGCCGAGCGGGTGACCGAACTGGTCGAAGGGACCCTCGGCCGCGACCGGGCGGCGGCCGGGGCCGAAGTGCTGGCCCTGCTGCGCACCGCACTGGAACGGGACGGGATCGGCATGCCCACGGGCTGACGCGGAAAGTCCGTCCGGTCCGCGGCCGGTCGGTGAACCTCCTACGGCGCGTCGTCGCCTCGAGTGCTTCGCGAGCGGCGTCGATGACCGACTTCTCCAGCCTGATGAGTTTCGCTCCGTCAAGCAGCGCGCTCCGCTTCCTCGCCGCGGTACGGGCCGGGCTTCGGGCGGGGCCGGCCGCCGGGGAAGGCCAGCCGGAGGATCGTGCGGTGCACCGTGCCGAGCTGGTGGGACAGGGGGCCGGTGTTGTACGGCAGGCCGTAGCGCCGGCAGATGTCGCGGACGCGTGGGGCGATCTCCGCGTAGCGGCTGCTGGGCATGTCCGGGAACAGGTGGTGCTCGACCTGGTACCCGAGGTTCCCGCTGAGGAGGTGGAACAGGGGGGAGCCGGTGATGTTCGCCGCGCCGACGAGCTGGCGGACGTACCAGCCGCCGCGGGTTTCGTCGCGGACTTCCTCCTGGCTGAACGTGTAGGTCTGGTCGGGGAAGTGGCCGCAGAAGATGATCGAGTGGGCCCACACGTTGCGGATGATGTTCGCGGTGAAGTCGGCCCAGAACGTCGCCTTGAAGGCGCCGCCGCCTTCCTCGCGGGCGGCGGTGAGCTGGGCGCGGATCGCGCCGCTCCAGCCGCGACCGCGGATGCGGTCGGCCAGCACCCGGCGGCGGGTGCGGGGTTCGGGACGCATGAGCCGTCCGGCGGTCAGTCCGGCGAGGGCGCTCACCAGCGGCCAGCCGACGTAGTCCTTGAGGATCTGGTCGCGGGCCTTGCCGGAGATGCCCTTGATGTCGTGCCACACGTCCTTGAGCGGCTTTTCGCCGGCGCGGATGGCTTCGACGTCCAGGTCGTGCACCGCGACGCCCCATTCGAAGAACGCCATCAGCACCAGGTTGTACAACGGCTGCGCCAGGTACGCCGGGTGCCACTTCTGGTGCGGGTCGATGCGCATGATCTCGTAGCCGAGGTCTTTGTCCTTGCCGCGGATGTTGGTGTAGGTGTGGTGGATGTAGTTGTGCGAGTGCTTCCACGCCGCGGCCGTCGACGCGGTGTCCCAGTCCCAAGTGGACGAATGGATGTCCGGGTCGTTCATCCAGTCCCACTGGCCGTGCAGGACGTTGTGCCCGATTTCCATGTTCTCCAGGATCTTCGCGATCGCCAGGCAGCCGGTGCCCGCCGCCCAGGCCGCCTTGGAGCGGGAGCCGAGCAGCAGCACCCGGCCGGCGACCGCGATCTGCCGGTGCAGCCGGATGATGCCCTTGATGTACCGGCGGTCGCGCTCGCCGAGGTCGGCGCGCACCTGGTCGTGGATGGCGTCGAACTCGCGGGCGAGCTCGGCCAGCTGGTTCGCGCTCAGGTGGGCGAACGGGTGCGTGGTGGCGGTCATGGGTTCCTTTCCCGCTCAGAGTTCGACGGTGATCCGGCCTTCGGCGCCGTGCACGCAGGTGCGCACGATTTCGTTGTGCATCTCGCTGACGACGTTCGTGCGCAGGTCGCGGATCCGGCCGTCCCGGATCGGCAGCACGCACGTGTGGCAGACCCCGACCCGGCAGCCGAAGGGCATGTCGACGCCCGCGTTTTCCCCGGCGACGAGGATCGGGGTGCCGGGCGGGCAGGCCGCGTCGAGGTTGCGGTGGGCGAAACGCACGGTCCCGCCGGCGCCTTCGGCGCCTTCGCCACCGACGATGGGCTGGAACCGCTCGTGGTGCAGCCGGTCGACGTCGCCGTGGTGCTTCCAGTGCGCCTGCAGGGCGTCCAGCAGCTCGCCGGGGCCGCAGGCGTAGGTGTCGCGCTCCGGCCAGTCCGGGCACAGGGTGTCCAGCTCGGCGGGGGTGAGCCGGCCGTCCCGGCCGGTGACGCGCAGTGCGAACCGGAACCCCTCGTGCTGCTCGTCGAGGACGGCCAGTTCGTCACCGAAGATGACGCCGTCCTCCTCCCGCGCCGAATGGACGTGCACGATGTCGCGCAGGCCCGGGCCGGCCGCGAGGTGCCGCAGCATGCTCATCACGGGCGTGATCCCGCTGCCGGCCGTGATGAACAGGAGGCCGCGGTCGAGCCGGCCGGGGAGGGTGAACGACCCTTCGACCTCCCCCAGCCGGACCAGCTCACCGGGCCGGGCGCGCTCGACCAGGTAGGGCGAGACGACACCGCCGTCGACCTTCTTCGGCGTGACCGAAATGAGCCCGTCCGCGCGGTCCGGGCTCGACGTCAGCGAGTACGCGCGCCAGTGGTGCACGCCGTCGATGACCACGCCGAGGCGCACGTACTGCCCGGGCCGGTGCCCGACCCAGTCGTAGCCCGGCCGGATCAGCACGGTGGCGGCCCCGCCGCGTTCGGGCACGACCCGCTCGACGCGCCCGCGCAGTTCCCGGGTCGACCACAGCGGGTTGATCAGCTCGAGGTAGTCATCGGGCTGCAGAGGGGTGAACAGCCAGCGCAACGCGCGCAGAGCCCGGCGCCGCAGCGGCGAGGCCGGGGGACGCATCCCCACCTCGGCCATCACGCATCACCTCGCCGACATCGGGCGGCGCCGGCGGCGCCGGGCCAGTGGAAGACGACCATGCCCACTGAGTGTACGTGCGTGCACTGAACCCGCGCGGTGAGCCGCGTCCGCCCAGGTCAGGGTTCCGGCCGGGGCGGATCGCGGCCGGGCCGGTCAGGACGTGGTCGGCAGCCCGGCGGCGGTGGCGGCGATCATGCGCTGGAGGGTCGGCCGGAACGGCGGGAACACCCGGGCGATCTCCGGCTCCTGTTCGTAGAGCTCCTGCAGGGCCTTCGGGGGGCGGGTCAGCGGGAACAGCTTGGCGACGTACGCGCCGGCCGCCATGACCAGGGCAGCTCCGTCGGCGGGGGTGAGCTGCGGGCAGGCGGTGCTGATCTGCCGGCCAAGGGTGAAGTACATGTCCACGGCCCACAGCTTGTGCGCCCGCAGCGCCGCCACCGAAACGTTGTGTTCGAACATCGTTTCGGTGTGGATGGTGAGGTCGCAGTACAACGGCCGGTCGGCGTAGGCACCGGCCAGTGCCGCCGCCGTCGCCTGGTAGCCACTGGCTCCCGCGAGGGCGGCACCCGCGGCCGCCGCCCAGTCCGTGCCTTCCCGCCTGGTCAGCTGCAGGTAGATCTCCTCGCGCGTACCGAAGTAACGCAAGACGTTCGACTTGGCCAGCCCGACCGCCGCGGCGATGTGGCCCAGGCTCACCCGGGCCACCCCCGACTCCGCCGCCAGAGCGGCGGCGGCGGCGAGGATCGTCTCGCGTCGCTCGTCTTTTTGTTCCGGGCGTCTGGCCCGCTGAAACACCCCGTCCATGGTGATCGCCATGGTATCCGCCCGGTTTGGAGAACACCGTCCTCTTGTTAAGAATACGGTGTTCTTATAACGTGTCGTCATGCCCCTCAGTGCAACCGACCTCAGTCGGACCATCGACGCCTTCGTGGCCTCCTTCAACCACCCCGACCTCGACCGGGTCATGTCCATGTTCGCCGAGGACGCCCGCTACCTGCCCGGACGCGGTCCCGAACTGCGCGGGCTCGCGGCGATCCGGGCGGCGTTCTCACCGCAGTTCGCCGGGCGCTACGGCGCGCTGACCTTCGACGTGTACGACCAGGTGATCGACGAGACGCGGAGCCGGGCGACGATCCGGTGGGTGTGCCGGCTCGACCTGACCGGCGAGCACGGCCGGCGTGCGATCCCGCCGCTGCGGTGGTTCGCCCGGCTCCGCTACGGCGGCCGGATGCAGTGGCACGGCCTGGACGTCTTCCACTTCGACCCGGCCGGCAAGATCACCGGCAAGTTCACCTACGCGACCTTCCGCCTGCCACTCTGGGAACGAGCCCACTGAACCCGGCGCCCGCGGCCGCCCCGGCCGGCAGCGAGGCAGCGGGACCCGCGCGGCTCGCCGTCAGGGGCCAGGCCGCAGCAGGGGCAGGAGGACCTCGTCGACCACGGCCCGGACTTCCCGGGGATCGACGTGGTCGTGCTCCCAGGCCTCGAGGGTGATCAAGCGCGGCCCGACCGAAGCGATCCGTTCCGTGACGCGCTCAGGCGCTGCCTCGCCTCGCTCGGCCGCCTGCCGCAGCACGTCGAGGATGACCTCGAGGTGCGGACGGATCACGAGGCGGTGCACGTGCTCGAACAGTTCGGGATGACGGTGGCGGTGCGCGATCAGCGGGCGCAGGGCCCGGCCGCACGGCTCTTCCAGGACGCGCGCGAGGCGGGTCAGCAGCGTGATCAGATCGGCCCTCAGCGTGCCCGTGCCCGGCGCGGCCGGCACCTCCCCGAAGCCGGTGGCCGGGTCGGTCAAGGCCGCCAGGACGAGCTCGGCGGGGCTGGACCAGCGCCGGTACAGCGCCGCCTTCCCGGTGCCCGCGGCGGCCGCGATCTTGTCGAAGGACAGCTCTTCGAAACTGGTCCGGGCCAGCTCCTCGAGGGTGGCGCGGCCGATCGCGCCGGTGAGCGCCGCGCCGCGCCGGCGGGTGGTTCTGCTTCCGTGCTGCGCGGAATCCATGGGTACCGGTTTAGCACGCCTGTGGCGCGGCCGATCACCGTGCTACGTTGCTTGTGAACAGAATTGTTCCCTATTTGAAGAGGGTGGAGCGGATGCCGGAAGCCGCGAAGACAGTGCTGCGCAACGTGCGGGTGTTCGACGGGACCACGCTCACCGAGCCCCGCACGGTCGTCATCGACGGGACCGTCATCGGCGAGGATCCGGCCGGCGGCCGCGAGGTCGACGCGGCCGGCGGGACGCTCCTGCCCGGCCTGATCGACACGCATGTCCACCTGCACGGGCCCGGGGACCTGGACGTGCTCGCTTCGTGGGGTGTCACCACCGCGCTGGACATGGCGTGCTGGCCGGTCGAGCGCGTCAAGGCCCTTCGCGAGGTCACCGGTTCGGCGGACTTCCGGACCGCGGGCCTGCCGGCGATCGGGTCCGGCGGCCACCACGCCGAGATGCCCGCCATGCCCGAAGACGCCGTCATCCGGACCCCCGGCGACGCGCGGCGGCACGTCGAGGCCCGGGTGGCCGAAGGGGCCGACTACGTCAAGGGCATCGCCGAGGCACCCGGCGAGGGCGGACCGTCCGCCGAGGCGCTGGGCGCCCTGGTCGAAGCGGCCCGGGAGCACGGCCTCAGGACCGTGGTGCACGCGGTGTCCCCCGGGGCGTTCGCCGTCGCCGTGCAGTCGGGCGCCGAGTTCGTCACGCACGTGCCGCTGGCCGGCCCGATCCGGGCCGAAGACGTCGCCGCCATGAAAGCCGCGGGCCAGGTGTCGATCCCGACGATCACGATGATGGCGGCCATCCTCACGACCGGCCCGCTGGCCGGCCGGTTCCCGATCGACGGCGTCCTGCGGAACGTCGCCGACCTGCACACCGCCGGGGTGCGGATCCTCGCCGGCACCGACGCCAACGACGACCCCGCCGCTCCCGCCGCACCGCGCCACGGCCGCAGCCTGCACGACGAGTTCGAACTGCTGGCCCGCGCGGGCTTGACCCACACGGAAATCCTGCGCTCGGCGACCACGGACGCGGCGCGGGCGTTCGGCTTGCGCGACCGCGGCGCGATCGCGCCGGGCCTGCGCGCCGACCTCGTCCTGCTCGACGGCAACCCGGTCGAGGACATCTCGGCCACCCGGGCCATCCGCTCCGTCTGGTGCGCCGGCACGGAGATCACCCCTGCCTCCCACCGCCCCGGAACGGAGGAATGATGGACGACGTCACCGAGATCACGCAGCTGGTGCTGAAGGAACGCCAGGCGCGCGACCGCGGCTGGTGGGATCGGATGCGGGCGGCCTACGCCGACGATTCGGCCATCCGCCTGAGCTGGTTCCGCGGCGGCGGTGCCGAGTTCGTCGCCGAATCGCGGAAGATGGCCGAGCGCGGCGACCTGGCCGTGCACCGGTTGAGCCCGCCGGTGGTGCACCAGCACGGCGACCGCGCGATCGTCGAACTGCCCGCGGTGATCGAGCTGCGCACGATCGTCGACGACGTCGAGGCGGACCTGGCCTCCGCGGGCCGGCTCCACTACCGCGTGGCGCGCCGCGACGGCCGCTGGCTGATCACCGCACTGGACCCGGTGTACGAACGCGACCGGCTCACGCCCGCGCACCCGGGCGTGACGCTGCCCGTCGGCCCGGCCGACGTCGCGTCCTACCGGCCCCCGTACCGGTTCCTGTGCTACGTCTTCTCCCGCCGCGGCTACACCGTCGGCGACGACCTCTACGGGGACGACCGGCCCGCGGAGGTCGCGCGCTTCCACGAGGCCGCGTTCGCCTGGCTGGCCGGGGGCCACATCGGCTAGGTGTGGTCGAGGTCGGCGTGGGTCGGACCTACCTCGGGGCCCAGGCCGTCACCGGGATCGTCTTCGTGCGGTGGCTCCAACTCGCGCGCACCCGTGGTCTAAAGCGCTTACAACCAAAGAACATCGCCGAACACGGGGTGCGCGCAAGGTCGTCGTCCTGGCCACCGCCTGACCTTCGGCCGGACGGTCACCTGCACGTCGTGCCCGGCGCCCGTGCGGTTTGCACGATCCGGGGTGAGCGATGCACATCCCGCAATTCCGGAGAACAAGTTCGATCGTGCAGAAGAAAAGCTTTCTCCTGCATTGACGATTCTGTCGTGGAATGGGAGACTCGCTCCTTTTCCGTTCTACGGTGGGGCCCGCACTCAGACACCGGGTCCGGTACCGCCGTCCGGAGCCGTCGACGGAAGGGCTGCACGTGTACCGGTCTTTTTCGGAGAAGCTCGCCGATCCCGACCTCATCGATCTCGGCGAAGGAATCTACGTCCTGCGGTTCGAGGTCATGAAGGTGGCTTCGGTCCGCGCGGCCGTCCAGGACCTGCTGGACCGCGGGGTCGTCCGGCCCGGGCAGACGCTCGTCGACAGCTCCAGCGGCATCTACGGGCACGCACTGGCGCTGGTCTGCCGCGAATTCGGGCTCAAGTGCCACATCTTCGCCTCGATCTCGGTCGACGCCGGCATCCGGACCCAGCTGACCTACCTCGGGGCCACCTTCCAGCAGGTGCCCTCGTCGGCGAGCCTCAAGCACGACCAGGAGATCCGCGTCCGGCTGGTGCACAAGTACCTGGAGGCGAACCCGGACGCCTACTGGATGCAGCAGTACCACGACGACGTCCACTACCTCGGCTACCGCGGGGTCGCCCGCACCGTCGTCGAGGAGCTGGGCGTCGACGGGCTGACCCTGGTCGGCGGGGTCGGCACCGGGGCGTCCACCAGCGGGATGGGCCGCTACCTGCGGGAAGCGTCCCCGGACGTGCGGGTGGCCGGGATCCAGCCGTTCGGCAGCCGGTCGTTCGGGGCGGAGTCGGCGCCGATGGACTCGTTCATCATCGCCGGCATCGGCAGCGGGATCCGGTTCGCGAACATCGACTACCGGATCTACGACACCGTGCACTGGCTGGACTTCGACGTCGCGGCGGCCGGCTGCCGGCACCTGCTGGCCACCACCGGCGTCTTCGCCGGGCTGTCCGGCGGTGCCGGCTGGCAGGTGGCGCGGTACGTGCGCGAGACCGAGCCGGCCGGCGGACCGGTGGTTTTCCTCGCCGCCGACCCCGGCCACCGGTACGTCGAACTCGTCTACCCGGTGGAGGCCGCGGACGCTCCCGACCCCGGCTACCGGCCGGTTCGGGTCAGCTCGCTCGACGACCTCGCCGGGCCGTGGGCCACGATGGACTGGGCCCGGCGGCCGTTCCACGTCCAGGACGACCTGCCCGAGTGGCGCCAGGTACCTCGGGCGGCGTGACCGGGCGGCCGCCCGGCAACGGTGCCGGGCGGCTCCCGGCGGTCAGGGCAGGCGGCCCTGGGCGCGCAGCGCGTTGAGCACCGTGGTGACCGCCTCCGAGGACTGGTCGACGCCGGTGGCGCGGAAGGAGTAGTTCAGGCCGCCCGGGTTCACCAGGTTGAACTCCATGACGTACGGGTAGGCCAGGTCGATGCCCGAGTAGAAGACGCCGTGCTCCATCAGCCGCTTCCCGAGCCGGCGCACGAAGCCGTCCTCCTCCGGCGTCAGCGTCAGGCCCTCGAACTTGGTGCCGAGGGTGACGTTGGCGCGGTCGTCGTGCTCGAAGTGGAACCGGCGGAAGCCGCACACCGGGACGTCGCCCGCGATGATCACGCGCTTCTCGTTCTCCCGCACGTTGGGGATGTACTCCTGGACCGCGGTGTACCGCTTGGCCAGCCCGATGATCTCGCGGCTGTACATCTCGTACCGCGGCACGGCGTTGCCGGTGGCCGACTGCAGCAGGGCGGCCCGGTTGCGCTCGGTCTTCGACAGGAAGTAGACGTCGGCGCCGCAGCCCTCGTTGGTGGGCTTGAGCACCCAGGTGCGCTCGGCGTCCGCCTCGACCAGCCCGGTCAGGAAGTCGAAGTCGTTCGAGACGTAGGACGCGGGCAGGTTCTCCCGCGGCACGACGGATCCGAGCGTCGTCTTGGAGTTGAGGTAGAACAGCGCGGCGGCCTCGTTGACGAACGGCACCCGCTGGTTCAGCACCCACAGCAGCTGGAAGCTGTCCGCCTGCACTTCGGGGTTGGTGCCGGCGAGCACCCACACGAGGTCGAAGTCCTCGGCCGAGGCGTAGCTTTCCGACAGCGCCGGGAAGTCGTGCCCGGTCAGATACTCCTCGGTCAGCCGGACCCGGTCGCAGACGACGACCGAATCGTGGATCGACAGGGTGTCGATGTCGCCGATGTGGACGTCGTGCCCCTCGCGGTGCAACGCGCTCGGGATGATGGAATGGTTGTCCAGGCGGAACTTCGCGACTTCGGAGACCAGGACGAGGATCTTGTAGGGCACGAGCCGGTCCTTTCGGGTGGCGGGTTTCACAACCCGCGGGTGAACGCCGCGACAGCGCGAGCGAAGTGGGTTTCGAGTTCTTCGCGGGTGTCGCCGACGGCGACCACGAACCCGTGCCGGTCCCGCGACTGGCGAACCGCCGGCGGGCGGGCGCCGGGCGTGGCCGCCAGGTGGGCTTCCACGACTCCGGGCAGCGTCGCGACCGCCGCGACGTCGACTTCGGGCACCGGCGCGTCGCCGGGGAACGTGACGTAGCGGATCCCGGCGACGCGGCGCCGGGCCGGGCCGTCCGGGGTTGGCCGGTCGAAGACGACCGCCATCGTCTGCGCGAAGACGTCCTCTCCCAGCGCTAGGCGGAGCATGTCGCTGATCCGGTCGCCGCCCGGGCGGCCGTGCGACTCGATCAGCCGGGGACCGGCGTCGGTCAGCATCACTTCGGTGTGCGAAACGCCGTAGTGGTACCCCGCGGCGTCGAGCGTCGCGGCGACGACGTCCGCGATGGCCGCGGCCGGCCCGGCACCGAGGTCCACCGGCAGGGTGTGGCCCGTCTCGACGAAGTGCGGGGCACCGGTCGTCGCCTTCTCGGTGACGGCGAGGATGCGGTGGCCCCGGGGCGAGCTCATCGCCTCGACGCTGTATTCGGTGCCCCGCAGGAACTCCTCGACCAGGTGCGGGCGGTCGAGCTCCGGCCCGGCGAGCCGCGCGGCGGCGTCGGCCGGGCCGTCCAGCCGGGTCACGCCCGCGCTGCCGGTGCCGTCGGCCGGCTTGACGATGCAGGGGAACCCGATGTGCGTGAGCGCCCGGCCGAGCTCGGCGAGGGTGTCGCAGACCGCGTGCGCGACCGGGGCGCCGGCCCGGTCGCCGACCGCGGCGCGCAGCTTCGCCTTGTCCCGGAACGTCTCCAGCGCGCCCGGCCGGGTGCCCGGCCAGCCCATCCGCTCGTTGACCACGGCCGCCGCCGAGCAGCCGGCCTCGCCGAACCCGAAGCAGGAGACCGGCCCGGGCAGGTCCAGTTCACGCAGGCGGGCCACCAGTCCGGCGGGATCGGTGGTCCACGGGCTGCGCAGGAGCAGGCCCGGCACGGGGCCGGGGTCGGCTCCGCCGGGGGCGAGGGCGACGACCACCGCCAGCCCGAGCCGGCGCGCGGCGTCGACGACCAGGTCACGGGGGTTGAGCAGGACGACCGTTTCAGGCATGCCGGACCCGCGCTTTCGGCAGGAGGAGACTGGCCGCGGCCGCGGCGACGGACACGCTGATCAGCACGAGCCAGACGCCGTCGCCGCTGAGCAGCTGCACGAGAACGCCGCCGAGGCTGGCGCCGGCGAGGCTTCCGACGGCCCCGGCCGCGCTCATCGCGCCGAGGGCGATCCCGGTGCGGCGCACCGAGCTCGCGCGGATGACCTGCTCGTCGAGACTGGGCCCGACGAGCATTTCGGCGACGGTGACCGGAAGGGCGAAGACCAGCAACGAGAACCACCCCGCGTGGGCCAGCAAGACCGTGTAGGCGCAGGCGAAGAAAAGGAAGCCGAGGGCGAGCAGGGTGCGGTTCGGTGTGCGGGCGAAGACGTGGCGCAGCAGCGCGTACTGGCAGAGCACGACGAGGACGCCGTTGACGGTGAAGACCACCGCGATCGCCGCCGTGCTACCGGTCATGGCCAGTGCCGCGATCGGCACGACGACGTTGAGCTGGCTGTAGATCGCCCAGTAGGCCACGCCCAGCGCGAGCAGCGTGAGCCAGTGCGCCCGGCCCCACCGGTCTTCCGGCGGCTCGGCGGCCGCGACGGCCGGGCGGGGCCGCGCGGCCGGGCGTCCCGCGCGGGCGAGCAGCCGGATGCCGAGCGCGAGGTGGGACAGGACGCAGGCACCCAGGATGTACCGGAACCCGAGCGGGTAGACGGCCGCGCCGAGCGCGGGCCCGGCGACGACGCCGATGTTGACGAACGTCGAGCGCAGCGCCAGCATCGCTCGCGGCCCGGGGCCGTCTTCGGCGACCAGCCGGGTCTTGATGGCCAGGCCCAGCAGCGAGCCGCCGACCCCGACGGCCACCACGCCGGCGACCAGGCCGGGGCCGCCGAGACCGAGCAGGACGTACCCGGTGATCCGCAGCGCGAACCCGGCGGCCAGCACGGCCCGCGTGCCGAGCCGGTCGACCAGGAACCCGGTGAGCAGCGAGAAGGCCTGGCTGGAGAAGGCGAGCAGGCCGACGAGGAACCCGGCCTCGGCCGCCGCCACGCCGCGGCCGGTGAGCTCGACCGCCAGCAGTGGCAGGAACATGAACGTGGTGAGCCCGGTCAGCAGCACCGTGACCAGCAGGGCCCGCCCGTCCGGGGAGGTTTCGCGCCACGCTGTCACGGCGCGTCCGCCACGAGGTTCGCCGTCAGCCACGCCTCGGTTTCCCACAGCCGGGCCTCGACCTCGGCGGTGTCCCGGCCTTCGACCATGGCCCAGCAGAGGTGGGAGGTGCTGTTCTGCGCGACGGCCCCGGCGGCGAGGGCGGTGTTGACCTCGTACTCGGTGACCCACGCGAAGGGCGGCCGCCCGGGGGCGCGCACGGCGCGGCCCGGGGGGACGATCGCGACGGCGCCGCGCAGCCGGTCGGGCGCTCCCCGGGGCGGGTCGGCCACGGGCAGCCCGGTGGACAGCCGCAGCCAGGTGGGAAGCAGGTCGAGGCCGTAGGTCGCGCGGGTGAGCGCGGGGATCCGGGCTCCGCCCACCCGCGACGCGATCTCGCACAGCAGCAGCTCCCCGCGCGCGGTGCGGAACACCTCGAGGTGGTAGGCGGACACGGCGGGAGTGTCGAAGGCGGCGAGGCACTCGTCGAGGAAGGCGGTCAGCTCGACCGCGACCGGGTCGCCCGGGTGCAGCTGCAGCGATCCGTTGTTCTGCCCGGAAAACACGCCCAGGCAGCTGCGCAGGTACCGCGAGCACGAGACGAACCGGAAGCCATCGGCGAGCACGGCGTCGACGTGGTGGACCTCCCCGTCGACGAACTCCTCGGCCATCAGATCGTCCCGCCAGTGCCGGCGGCTGAACGCGGTCAGCTCACCGGCGTCCCGCAGCACGGTGATGTCCCGGGAGCCCCCCTGCTTCCGCGGCTTGACCACGACCGGATAGCCGACATCGTCGACGAAGTCGAGCAGGTCGGCAAAGGTGCCGAGCCCGGCGAAGCGCGGCGTGCGGACCCGCTTGCCCGCCACCTCCTTCATGACGACCTTGTCGCGAAAGGACAGCGCGCTGTCCGGAGTCTGCCCGGGCACCCCGAGGTGGCTGCGAAGCCGGGCCACGCGTTCGAGGTCGTACTCGTTGTCCGTGACGACGTGGTCGAAGAGGCGATCGCGGGCGAGTTCCCGCAGCCGGAGTTCGGCGTAGGGGACGAACTCGCAGTCGGGCACGTGTTCGTAGTGCGCGAACCCGGCGGTGGCGGCGAGGGGGTGGTGGCTGAAGACGTGGAGGCCGCTGACGTGCTCGGGCAGCATGGCCGCGTAGTCGTTGAGCTGCCCGTAGTTGATGACCGCGACGTTGACCACCGCAACCCGCCCCTCGCCGCTAGTACCCGCTGCCGTCACAGCATGCTAGGAAGCGGGCGGTGTCCGCCTCATCTCCCAGGAGGCGCCATCAGGGCACGAGAAGACATGCACGAATCCCGAAGCTGGGCTAGCCGCGCCGATCCGAGACGGCCGAAGGGGTGCCCGGGGCCTCGATCAGGCTCCGTGGCACCCCTCGGCACACCTCTCGAACGGTAATCCGCCGGTGTCAGTGGGAGCGGTTCGCCCACCAGGTCTGGCCGGCTTCGGGCAGGGTCGGGATCGGGTCGTAGTACGGGTACCGCCGCTGCAACGCCTCCGGGTCCTCCAGCTCGATCCCGGTCCGGTAGTTCTTCGTCCAGTACGAAATCCCCAGCTCCCGGTCGTACTCGGCCAGCTGGTGCACCCACCGCTTCCCCACATAAGGCACGTCGCACACGATCCGCGGCGTCGCGTACCCCGGCAGGTACCCCATGATCGAGTGCTGCAGCTCCTGGGCCTCCCACACCGCGACCCGCCAGTGCTCGGCGTTCGGGATCATGTCGCACATGTAGAAGTAGTACGGCAGGATGTTCGCTTCCCCTTGCAGCGCAAAGCAAAGGTCCAGCAGCGCGGCCGGTGTCGCGTTCACCCCGCGCATCAGCACGCCCTGGTTGCGCACGTCGCGGACCCCGACGTTCAGCGCCGTCTGGGCTGCTTCCGCCACCAGGGGCGTCACCGACTGGGCGTGGTTGACGTGGGTGTGGATCGCCAGGTTGACGCCGCGGCGCTGGGCCGTCACCGCGACGCGCTCGAGGCCTTCGACCACCTTGGGCTGGATCCAGTGCTGGGGGAGCGCCGCCAGTGCCTTCGTCGCCAGGCGGATGTCGCGGACCGTGTCGATGTCCATCAGGCGCATCAGGAACGACTCCAGCTGCGGCCACGGCACGTTGGCGACGTCGCCGCCGGAGACCACCACGTCGCGGACGCCCGGGGTCTTCTTCAGGTAGGCGATCATCGCGTCCTGGCGGTCGACCGGCTTGAGCGTCAGCTTGTGCTTCTCGACCGTCTCCGTGGAGTTGCCGACCAGGTCCATGCGGGTGCAGTGGCCGCAGTACTGGGGGCAGGTCGAGATCATCTCGGCCAGCACCTTCGTCGGGTAGCGGTGGGTGAGGCCCTCCACCACCCACATCTCGGCCTCGTGCAGCGAGTCGCGCTCGGAGTGCGGGTGGCTCGGCCAGACCGGGTCGCGATCACTGCGCACCGGGAGCATGTAGCGGCGGATCGGGTCGGCGTAGAAGGCCTCGGTGACCTTCGCCGGGTCCGTGCCCGCCGTGGGCGCCATCGTGTTGAGCATCTGCGGGGGCAACAGCATCGACATCGTCGCCAGCTCGCGCTGGTCGGCGAGCAGGTCGTCGTAGAAGCGCTCCTCCAGCAGGTCGCCCATCAGCGCGCGCAGCTGCTTGACGTTGCGGACGCAGTGCACCCGCTGCCACTGCGCGTCGCGCCACTCGGTCTCGGTCACGTCGTGCCAGCCAGGAAAGCGGCGCCAGTCGGGTTCCACCAGCTCGGCGCGGGCGTACTCGTAGGGCTGGTCGAAGGCGGCGGCAGGCGTCACAGGTTCCTGGGTCGCAGTCACTTGTACTCCTAATCGTCGGGATCGCGTTAAATTATCCTGTCATATCGTCGTCATGGAGTAAATCTTCCTGCCTGCCGGGTCGCTGTCCCCCACGTGGCGGAAGGGGGGAGACTCGGGGGGTGACGGACGAACAGACGACGCTCCTGCTCGGCGGGCGCATCTACACCCCCGCCGGCCCCGACGCCACGGCGATGGCGGTCACCGGCGGCACGGTGGTCTGGGTCGGGCAGGACGCCCCGGCCCGCGCGCTGCACCCCGATGCCCAGGTCGTCGACCTGCAGGGCGCGTTCGTCGCTCCCGCGTTCGTCGACGCCCACGTCCACGCCACCGCCACCGGGCTGCACCTGACCGGCCTCGACCTCACCGGTGTCCGCAGCGGTGCCGACCTGCTCGCCCGCGTCCGCGACGCGGCCACCGGCGAGCAGGTCCTGCTCGCCCACGGCTGGGACGAGACCACCTGGACCGAGCCGCGCCTGCCCAGCCGCGCCGAACTCGACGCCGCCGCCGGGGGCACGCCGGTCTACCTCAGCCGCGCCGACGTCCACTCCGCGCTGGTCTCCACGGCCCTGGTCGACCTGGCCCCGGCCGCCCGCGACGCCGACGGCTGGTCGCCCGACGGTCCGCTGACCCGCGCCGCCCACCACGCCGTCCGCGCGGCCGTGCGCGCCGCCATCACCCCGCAGCAGCGCGAACGCGCCCAGCGGGCGTTCCTCGCCGAGGCCGCGAAACAGGGGATCGTCAGCGTCCACGAATGCGCCGGCCCCGACATCTCCGGCCGCGACGACCTCGCCGCCCTGCTCGCCCTGGCCGGCCCGGGCACACCCGAGGTCGTCGGCTACTGGGGTGAACTCGGCGCCGTCGGGACCGCCCGCGAACTCGGCGCCCGCGGCTTGGCCGGCGACCTGTTCGTCGACGGCGCCCTCGGCTCCCACACCGCCGCCCTGACCCGGCCGTATGCCGACCACCCCGGCGAAGGCACCCTCTACCTCGACGCCCACCGCATCGCCGACCACCTCACCGCCTGCACCGAAGCCGGGCTACAGGCCGGCTTCCACGTCATCGGCGACGCCGCGACCGCCGAGGTGACCGAAGGTTTCCGGCTGGCCGAAAAGGAGGTCGGGCACCGCGCGCTGGCCGCCGGCCACCACCGGCTCGAGCACCTGGAAATGGTCACGCCCGAGCAGGCGAAGCAGCTGGCCGGCTGGGGGGTGGTGGCCTCCGCGCAGCCGCTGTTCGACGCCCTCTGGGGCGGCCCCGAAGGCATGTACGCCGAACGCCTCGGCCCGGACCGCGCGGCCGGGCTCAACCCCTTCGCGACGCTGGCCGCCGAAGGCGTCCTGCTCGCCTTCGGCTCCGACGCGCCGGTCACGCCACTGGACCCTTGGGCGAGCGTCCGCGCCGCGGCCTACCACCGGACCCCGGGCGCGGGCCTGTCCCCGCGCGCGGCGTTCACCGCCCACACCCGGGCCGGGCACCGGGCGGCCGGGGTCAACGACGGCGTCACCGGCAGCCTCGTCCCGGGCGCGCCCGCGCACTACGCGATCTGGGACGCCACCGACCTCGTCGTGGCCACCCCGGACAGCCGCGTGCAGCGCTGGTCCACCGACCCGCGGGCCGGCGTGCCGCCGCTGCCGAGGCTCGAACCGGACGCCGCCCTCCCGCGGTGCCTGCGCACGGTCCGCGCGGGTGCGGTCATCCACGACGCCATCACCTAGAGTTCCCGACTGTGGCAGTCACCGTGGCGGACCCCGAACCGGGCGCCCCGCATCAGCCCGCCCGCACGCGGCGGTTCCCCCGTGCCTGGCTCCTGCGCACGCTCGCGGCACTGGTGTCCGGATTCGCCTTCTACCTCAGCTTCGCCCCGCGCCCGCTGTGGTGGCTGGCGCCCCTGGCCTTCGCGGGGTTCGCGCTGGTGCTGCGCGGACGCCGGTTCCGCGCCGGCTTCGGCTACGGCTTCGCGTTCGGGATCGTGTTCTTCCTCCCGCTGCTGACCTGGCTGCTGGACTTCCTGGGCCCCGACTTCGGCCCGTGGCCGTGGCTGGGGCTGTCGTTCGCGCTGGCGCTGTACCACGGCCTCGCCGGCGGCCTGATCACGCTGGTGTCGCGGCTCCCGGCCGCGCCGCTGTGGGGCGCGCTGGTGTTCATCGCGCTGGAGACCCCGCGCGCCTGGTTCCCCTTCGGCGGGTTCCCGTGGGGCCGGGTCGCCTTCAGCCAGCCCGCGGGCGCGTTCCTGCCGCTCGCCTCGGTCGGCGGCGCCCCGCTGGTCGGCCTGGCCGTCGTCCTCACCGGGTTCTGCCTGGCCGCCCTCGCCGCGAGGCTGCGGGACGTCCGCAAGCCGACGCGCCCGGCGGTGTACGCCGCCCTCGGCACGCTGCTGCCGGTCGTCGCGGGCCTGGCGCTGTGGCCGTCGATCGGCACGGGCCCGCAGGACGGCGAGCGCACGGTCGCCACCGTCCAGGGCAACGCCCCGGACATCGGGCTCGCCCTGCAGGGGGAGCGGACCGTGCTGCGCGAGAACACCATCGCCGAAAGCCGGCGGCTCCTCGCCGCCGTCCGGGCCGGGCGGGTACCCAAGCCGGACCTCGTCGTGTGGCCCGAGAGCGCCACCACCGTCACCGGCCCGGACCTGCAGGTCGACCAGCTCGTCGCCGGCTTCGGTGCCCCCGCCCTGATCGGGGCGATCTACCGGCTGCCCGACGGCCACCTGCAGAACTCCGTCATCGCCTGGGACCCCGGCACCGGCCCCGGGGCGCGCTACGCCAAGCAGCAGCTGGTGCCCTTCGGCGAGTACGTCCCCGCCCGCAAGGTCGCCCAGCTCGTCACGCCGTTCCTCGACTCCGAAACCGTGGACATGGTGCCCGGCGACGGCGCGAACCAGACCATGACCGCCGCGGGCACCAAGGTCGGCGTGTTCATCTGCTACGAAGCCGCCTTCGACTACCCGGCCCGCGACGCCGTGCGCGACGGCGCCGAACTGCTCGTCGTCCCGACCAACAACGCCTGGTACGGCGAGAGCGAGATGAGCGTCCAGCAGCTGGCCATGTCCCGTCTGCGGGCGGTGGAGCACGGCCGGGCCGTCGTGGTGTCGGCGGTCTCCGGCGTGAGCGCGATCGTCGCCCCCGACGGGACGGTGACCAGCTCAACGGGCCTTTTCACGGCGGATTCCCTGGTCGGGCGCGTCCCGCTGCGGACGCAGACTACGCTGTCGGATCGACTAGGTGCGTGGACGGAGTACGGGCTGCTGGCTCTGGCGATCGCCGGGGTGGCCGGTGGGCTCGTACTCCGTTTTCGCACCCGGCGCGGCAGCGCCGGCACGGCAGGGGAAGCGGCGGACTGACCGCCGCGGATATCGGAGGAGCACGGATGTCGCAGGCGCCGCGGGGGGCCCGGGAAATCGAGCCGGTGCTGGTGGTGATCCCGACCTACAACGAGCGGGACAACCTCGGCCCGATCCTGGATCGCCTGCACAAGGCACTCCCGGACGTGCACGTGCTCGTGGTGGACGACGGCAGCCCGGACGGCACCGGCGAGCTCGCCGACGAGCGCGCGGCGGCCAACGATCACGTCCACGTGCTGCACCGCACCGAGAAGGCCGGCCTCGGCGCCGCCTACATCGCCGGGTTCCGCTGGGGCCTGGCGCGGGAGTACAACACGATCGTCGAGATGGACGCCGACGGCTCGCACGCCCCGGAGGACCTGCCGCGGCTGCTGGACGCGGTCGGTGACGCCGACCTGGCGATCGGCTCGCGGTACGTGCCGGGCGGCGCGGTGGTGAACTGGCCGCTCAAGCGCCAGGTCCTCTCCCGGGGCGCCAACGTGTACTCGCAGGTCGCGTTGGGCATGCGCACCCGCGACATCACCGCCGGGTTCCGCGCCTACCGCCGTCCGGTGCTGGAGAAACTGGCGCTGGACGAGGTGAACTCGCACGGCTACTGCTTCCAGATCGACCTGACCATCCGCACGGCCGACGCCGGCTTCGCGATCGTCGAGGTCCCGATCACCTTCACCGAGCGCGAGATCGGCGAGTCGAAGATGGACGGCTCGATCATCGGCGAGGCGTTCCTGCGGGTGGCCAAGTGGGGCGCCGAGCGCCGCTGGCACCAGCTGCGCAAGCTCCTCAAGCGCGCCTGAGCCGCGCGGTCACGAGCCAGGTCCGGGCGCCGAGGAGCACTCCCTCGGCGGTCTGGTGCGCGGCGAAGGCCTCCTGCAGCCGCGGCACCGCCTGCTCGTCTCCGGCGGCGAGCAGCTGCCGCACGTCCAGCAGGCCGAGGGCGAACCCGCACGCCGTCACGGGGTCCGGGCCGTAGCAGACCGGGTCGCGCAGCTCGGTGCACCGGACTTCGGTGAAGCCGGCGCCCGCCAGCAGGGTCCGCGTGTGGCCGGGGTCGCCGAGGGAGAAGTGCGGGCCGGCGGGCGGCGCGGGGGTGTCGGGTGCGATGGCGTCGTGAAGCACCGAGTACCACTCGTTGCGGTCACGCTCCTGCCACACCAGCAGGACCAGGCGGCCGCCTGGCCGCAGCGCGCGGGCGAGGTTGGCGAACGCCGCGGGCGGGTTCGGGAAGAACATCGCGCCGAACCTGCTGAGGACGACGTCGAACGCGGCCGCGGGAAAGGGGTGCGTCTGCGCGTCGGCCACGGCGAAGTTCGCTCCGCCGAGTTCGCGGGCCCGCGCGATGGCCGCGGCGGAGATGTCGACGCCGAAGGCGGTCCCGCCGTCCTCGGCGGCCTGGCGCGTGGATTCGCCGGTGCCGCAGCCGACGTCGAGGACATCCTCGCCGGGCTGCACCGCAGCCGCCGCGCGGAACCGCTCGTTCTGGCGGCGGACCTCTTCGTCGAAGACCGCCGCGAACCGGACCCGGTGTTCGCTCACGCCGTTTTCTCCCGTTCTCGGCCATCATGGGCCGGTGACGACCATCGTGGCCTTCCACGCCCACGCCGACGACCCGGTCCTGCTCAGCGGCGGCACCCTGGCCCGCGCCGCCGCCGACGGGCACCGGGTGGTGGTCGTGGTGGCCACCGACGGCATGGCGGCCGAGCACCCGACCCCGCGCTGGGCCGAGCTGGAGGCCGCCGCGGCGATCCTCGGCGTCCGGCGCGTCGTGCACCTCGGCTACGCCGACAGCGGCCACGGTCCGGTGCTGTACGCGGACCCGCCCGGGCGGCAGCGTTTCGCCCGCGCGGACACCGAGGAGGCCGCCCACCGGCTCGCGGCGCTGCTGCACGAGGAGCACGCCGACCTCCTGCTCGGCTACGACGGCAACGGCGGCTACGGGCACCGCGACCACGTGAAGGTGCACGAAGTCGCCCGCCGCGCGGCCCGACTGACCGGGACGCGGCTGCTGGAGGCCACCCTGCCGCGGGACTTCGCGCGGAGGTTCGTGCGGGTGGTCCGGGCGCTGCGGATCCCGTTCGACTACGACGCCGAGGCGCTCGACCACGCCTACACCCCGGCCTCGGCCGTCACCCACCGCTTCGACGTGCGGCGCTACGCCGCCCGCAAGCAGGCGGCGCTGGCCGCGCACGTGTCCGACGTCCGCGGCACCGGACGGCTCTCGGCGGTGCTGCGGCTTCTGGTGTGGCTGCCGGCACCGCTGTTCGGGGTGGTGGCCGGCCGCGAGTGGTTCACCGAGGTCACGCCCGCAGGATCGCCACTCCCCGGGCTGCAAGTTCCTGCACGTTCTGGTCGTCGGCGTCGGTGATGATCCCGGCCACGTCGGCGAAGGGCAGCACGGTGAACCGCGACGCCGCACCCAGCTTCTCGGCACTGGCCAGCACGTAGGTGTCGGCCGCGCGCCGGGCCAGGGTGCGCTTCATCGCGGCTTCCTCGGCGTCGCCGGTGGTCAGGCCGGCTTCGGGGTGGACGCCGGTGACGCCGAGCAGGAAGACGTCCGCGCTGATCGCCTGGGCGGCTTCGGCGGCGGCCGCGCCGCAGGTCACGGCGGAGTGCCGGAAGAGCCGGCCGCCGAGCAGGAACACCTCGACGCCGTGGTGGTCCAGCAGGGCGACCGCGACGGTCGGGCTGTGGGTGACGACGGTGGCCTCGAGATCATCGGGCAGCGCTCTGGCGACGGCGAGAGTGGTCGTGCCGCCGTCCAGGATGACGGTGGAGCCGGGCCGGACGAGCTCGGCGGCGGCCGCGGCCACCCGGTCCTTGCCGCCGACGGAGATCGCCGTCCGGCTCGCGTAGTCGGCGACGGCGGGGGAGACGGGCAGCGCGCCGCCGTAGACGCGCTGGCAGAGCCCGGCCGCGGCCAGGTCGCGCAGGTCACGGCGGATGCTGTCCTCGGACACGCCGAGCTCCGCCGCGACGTCCTTGGCCAGCACTTTGCCGTCGGCGGCCAGCCGGGCCAGCAGCAGTTCACGGCGTTCCCCGACCAGCATGCACGATCCTCCTTGTTTATTCCGATTCATGTATATTATGGTCGAGTCATGACCTCTTCGACAAGCCTGTCCCGCAACCCGCGCGTCCGGGTGACCGACGTGGAGCTGCTCTCGTCGGCCTGGTACGTGCTGCGCCGCACGACGTTCGACTACCGGCACGCCGACGGCCGCTGGACGACCGAGCAGCGCGAGACCTACGACCGCGGCAACGGCGCGACGGTGCTGCTCTACGACCGCCAAGGCGGCACGGTGCTGCTGACCCGCCAGTTCCGCTACCCGGTCTACGTCAACGACCACCCGGACGGCATGTTCATCGAGACCGCCGCCGGCCTGCTGGACGCCGACGACCCGGAGACGGCGATCCGCCGGGAGGCGGAGGAGGAGGCCGGGGTCCGGATCGGCTCACTGGAGCACGTGTTCGACGTCTACACGAGCCCGGGCTCGGTGACCGAACGCCTGCACTGCTACGCAGCGCCCTACGACCCGGCCGACCGCGGCGCCGGCGGCGGCATCGCGGAGGAGGGGGAGGACATCGAGGTGATGGAGCTGCCGTTCACCAAGGCCCTCGAGATGATCGGGACGGGCGAGATCGCGGACGCCAAGACGATCATGCTCCTGCAGTGGGCCGCGCTCCACGGCCCCTTCCGCCCCGCCTGACCCGTAGGCCTGCGTACCGCCGGGGAGTGCCCGCGAGCCGACCGTCGGGGTAGGCGACCCGCCAAGCGTGCGGGCCGACTCTCGGGGGCGGGCCGTCCGGGCATGCGAAAGGCCCCCGCGGGGGGAGGTCGCGGGGGCCTTTCGCTTGTGGTGGGAGCTTGGCTACTGGGCCGAGTTCCGGAGGGTCACGCCGACCGGGAGGTCCGGCGGCCCTTCAGCTCGGCGAGACGTTCGTTCAGCAGGTCCTCGAGCTCGGGGATCGTGCGCCGCTCGAGCAGCATGTCCCAGTGGGTGCGCGGCGGCTTGACCTTCTTCTGCTCGGGCTGCCCACCATCGACGATCTCCGATTCGCTGCCGTGCAGGCGGCACTCCCAAACCGTGGGGATCTCGGCGTCGTCGGAGAACGGCACCTCGAACTCGTGGTTCTTCGGGCAGGCGTAGCGCACGGTGCGGCGTGGGGCGAGGTCGTGGTTGCGGTCGGTCTCGTAGCTGACCGCTCCCAGCCGGCTTCCACGAAGAACACGGTCGGCCATGATGGGGGTCCTTTCAGTCAGCTCCGGGGTGGAGCCAGGGTGTTGCTCACCCTATGCAACGACCCGGGGTCCCGGAGGATTCCCGGACCACCATGTCGTTGCTCACGATGAGCTGCGTCACCCGCCTGCATCAGCTTCTCCTAGTAGGAGGCGTTTCGCGCTCTGGCGTGACGTCAATACGGCCTCTTAGTGCTGAGATCCCCCGGATGGGCTACTCGCGTCTCGCTCAGGTCAACCGTAACTGACCGTGATGAGCGGTAACCGGCCCCAAGTCACCCGATCGAAAGTGGCGGCGGCACAATACCTGATAACGCACGGTAGCGAATTCGGCCTCAAAACGTGCTGAAGCTGAAGTTTCAACTACGGATTGTTCGGTATCTGCCACCACGACGGTGTCACCCTCGCGCACCACTTCGCCGTCCACCACCCGCGCGTTGAACCGCCCGGGCAGCCCGCACCAGCACAACACCTCCACCTGAACCGGCTGCAGCTCGTCCGCCAGTTCGAACAGACGAGCGGCCCCCGGGAACAACCGGCTCCGGAAGTCCGTCGCGATCCCGAAGCAGTACACGTCGATCTCCACCTCGTCGGCCAGTTCCGCCAGCTGGTCGACCTGACCGGGGGAGAGGAACTGCGCCTCGTCCACCACCACGTAGTCCACATGCCGGCCCTGCGCCCACTCCTGCCGCACCAGATCACGCACGTCGGTGTCCTCACCGACCTCCACCGCCTGCCGCGTCAGCCCGATCCGGCTCGAGATCTGCGGCGCGCCCGACCGGTCGTGGCGCACCAGCACCAACCCCCGCCGGCCCTGCCGCGCGTGGTTGTGGTCGATCTGCAGCGCCAGGGTCGACTTCCCGCAGTCCATCGGCCCGTAGCAGAACTTCAGCCTGCCCACCGGCGGCGTCCCGCGGCGCGAACCGGCCGCGGGAACCGACGACAGGGCATCGGTGGGATCAGGGCCGGCGGCGTCGTTGAGCAAGGTCACGACGCCCGACCCTATCGGTGGCTACAGAACCTCCGGCGGGGTGTTGCCCGCCGCCACGATCGCCCGCCGCACCGGCACCAGCCACACCAGCACCAACCCGGCCGCGAAGAACACCACCAGCGCCACGATGGCCAGCCGGAACGACCCCGTCGCCTGCCCCACCCCCGCGAACACCAGCGGCCCCAGCCACGACGTCCCGCGCTCGCCCACGACGTAGAGCGAGTAGTACTGCGCGTCCTTGCCCGCCGGGATCATCTGGCTGAACAGCGACCGCGACAGCGCGTTCGTCCCGCCCAGCACCAGCCCGATCCCCACCGCCACCGCCAGGAACTGCCCCAGCTGCTTCGGCTGCACGAAATACGCCCCGGCCAGCACGATGACCCACACCACCAGGCTCCCCAGGATCGTCCGCTTCGCCCCCGCCCGCCGCGCCACCAGCCCGTGCAGCGTCCCACCCAGGTACGCCACGAACTGGATCACCAGGATCGTGACGATCAACACCTCGTTGCCGAACCCCAGCTCGTCCTTGCCGTACTGCGCCGACACCGTCACCACCGTGTTGATCCCGTCGGTGAAGACCAGGTAGCTGCCCAGGAACGCCAGCGTCAACGGGAACGCCTTCGCCGCCACCAGCGTCTGCCGCAGCTCCGTGAACCCCGCCCGCAGCACCGAACGCCCCGGCGCGACCTCGACCGGCGTGTGCCGGCGGGGGAGCGCCCGCACCGCCGGGAACGTGAACGCCGCCCACCACAACCCCGAGGTCAGGAAGCAGATCTGCACCGCCATGCCCTGACTCACCCCGAACGCGTCGTGCCCGAGGTAGAACCCCAGCTGCAACGCCAGCGCCAGCCCGCCACCCAGGTACCCGAACGCCCAGCCCTTCGCCGAAATGCCGTCCCGCTCGTCCGGCCCCCCGATGTCGACCAGGAACGAGTAGTAGACGACCAGCGAACCCCCGTACCCGATGTTCGCCACGATGAACAGCGCCGCACCCAGCTGCCAGTCCGACCCCGTCAGGAAGAACATCGCCGCCGCGGCCGCCGCACCCAGGAACGCGAACCCGCCCAGGATCCGCCGCTTGTTGCGGCTGCGGTCGGCCACCGCACCCGCGATCGGCAGCACCAGCACCTGCACCACCGTCGCCACCGACAGCAGGTACCCCCACACCGAACCGGCCGGGAACTGCAGCCCGAACAACGTCACGTCGCAGTGGTGCAACGTGTCCGCCCCACCCGCCGCGTCCAGGCACGCACGGTCCCCGTTAAGGGTGATGTTCGCCTTCGCGTCCGCGGCCGCGATCGAGCTCATCGACAACGCACCGAACACCGTCGTCGTCGACGAATAGAACGGCGAATTCGCCCAGTCGTAGAAGTACCAGCCCCAGCGCTCGCGCCTGGTCGAGCGCGTCCCGGCCAGCGTCATCCACGGCTCCTTCACCTCGGGAACTTCCAGGTCAGCGCGGAGACTACGGGCACACCGCCAGCCCGGTGACCCCACCACCGAAACCGTGTCCGGTTTGTCGCTTCGCGCTCGTCCACCGGCCTCCCCGGCCCACCCCATCCACCCCGGCACGACGGTCGCGGACCTGCGTGAACGGTGTTACCCATGAGACTGGAGCGCCGATCGTGTCTGTTGTGACCAATGGGACACGCTCCTACTGTGCACCCATGACCCGAAACCGCCGACGCACCGTGGCGAGGCTGCTCCTCGCCCTCGCCGCCACGGGTCTGCCGCTGATCGCCCCCACCGCCGCCGCCGCGGACCCCGCGTCCAGCGCCTGGGCCAAGCTCCGCATGTGCGAATCCAGCGACCGCTACGCCACCAACACCGGCAACGGCTACTACGGCGCCTACCAGTTCGACCTGCCCACCTGGCGCAGCGTCGGCGGACAAGGCCGCCCCGACCAGGCCGCACCCGCCGAACAGGACTACCGCGCCCTCTACCTCTACCGCATGCGCGGCTGGCAGCCCTGGCAGTGCGCCGGCATGCTCAAACTCACCGCCGACGCCGACGCCCGCAGCAAACGCGTCCCCACCTACACCGAATCCGCCTACATCGGCGGGGGAGGGCGGCCCGCCCCGGCACCCGCCGCCGGCGGCGCCAAACCCGCCTGGCCCGGCGTCGTCTACCGCTACGGCGACTGCGCCGACCCCCTCAAGACCTTCCAGCTCCGCATGAACGCCTTCGGCTACGGCTTCACCGGCACCGGCTGCTACCTCGACAAAACCCGCACCGCCGTCCTCGACCTCCAACGCGCCAACGGCATCAAGGACAGCGGCCTCCTCGGCCCCAAGACCTGGGACGCCGCCTGGACCGGCAAACCACCCCGCTGACCCCTCACGGCTCCTGCGACTGCCGCCACGCACCCCGCTCGATCAGCACCTCACGCAGCAGATCCGGCCGGTCCGTCACAATCCCGTGCACCCCCAGGTCCAGCAGCATCCGCATCTCCGCCGGATCATCGATCGTCCACGTGTGCACCTCGATGCCCGAGCGCCCCGCCATCGCCAGGAACGCCTTGTCCACCACCCGCAACGCCCCCTGCCGCACCGGCACTTGCGCCATCGCCCCCAGCACCAGCCGGCCCAGGGGGAGCAGCGGCAGCTTCCCCCGCACCCACAACGCGAACGCCGACCGCGGCCCCATCGCCGTCACCAGCCGCGGCCCCGCCAGCTTCCGCAACCGCACCAGCCGCGCATCCGAAAACGCCGCCCCCGCCACCCGGTCGAACGCCTTCGTCCGCTCCAGCACCTCCACGAACGGCTCCACCGCCCGATCGGCCTTCACGTCCACGTTGAACCGCGCATCCGGCAGCTCCTCGAGGACGTCCTCCAGCCGCGACAACGGCGCCTTCCCACCCACCTTCACGTTCTTCAGCTGCGCCCACGTCTGCGCCGCGATCGGCCCCGAACCGTCCGTCGTCCGATCCAGGTTCGGGTCGTGGTGGACCACCACCACCCCGTCCGCCGTCGCGTGCACATCCGTCTCGAGGTACCGGTACCCCTCCGCGCACGCCCGCCGGAACGCCGGCAGCGAATTCTCCAACCCCTCGAGCTCACCGAGGTGCCACCCCCGGTGCGCGAACGCACGGGGGACCGGATCGGCCAGATACGGAAACGACGCCTGCATCCCCCAAGTGTGCCCTTCCGCCATGACCCCGGCATGAGCAAACGGTGGCCAGCTAGGGTCTCCCGGGTGAGGGAAGCCGCCGAACTGACCCAGCTCGAACCCACCCCCGCCCGCCGCGGCGCCCCGAAGCACTGCGGCTGGTGCGGCCGCCGCCTCCCCGAAGCCGGCAACGTCGGCCGCCGCCGCCGCTACTGCGGCCAATCCTGCCGCCAACGCGCCTACGAACGCCGCACCGCCCTCCAGCGCAGCGGCCTCCCCGAGGACGCCGTCGTGCTCTCCGACACCGAGATCGCCGCCCTCCAAGACCGCCTCTTCCAGCTCCGGTGCGCCGCCGAAGACATCGTCACCGCCGCCGACGACGGCGCCGACCCCCGCGAACTCCGCGGACTCGCCGACGAGATCGCCCGCGCCGCCAAGGACCTCGAACAACTCCGCTGACCACCCGCACGGGCTGAACGAACCATCCCGGCCACGCCACCGGCCCTGAACGCACCGTTTCGTTCATTGGCCAGCCGCCCCGGACGTACCGGTCCGTACACGAGGCAAGCCGCGGAGCGACTTCGCGGCCGCCTACCTCAGCCCAGCCCGTCCAACGCCCGGTACGTCCGGTTGCTCGCCGCCGCCGCCCGCTGCTCCCGCCCCGTCGCCTCGATGTAGTTCTGGCTCGTCGCCAGGCTCGCGTGCCCCAGCAACGCCATGATCTCCGACGCCGTCGCCCCGTCCTCCGCCAACCGCGTCGCGAACGTGTGCCGCAACGCGTGCAGATTCGCCCCCACCGGCACCCGGTCGTGCAACCCCGCACCCCGGTAACACGACTTCACCAGGTACTCCAGCGCACCCCGCCCGATCGGCTCACCCGCCCGATCCAGCAGCAACGGCGAACCGGGGGAGAACCGCACGTTCGGGAACCGCACCCGGCACGACTCCCGGTACCGCTCGATCAGCTCCGCCAGCACCGGCTGCACCGGGATCGACCGGTCCCGGCTGCCCTTGCCCTTCACGTGCAACCGCAGCTCACCCGCCCGCCCCACCAGCGACCGCGACGTCAGCGCCCGCATCTCCGCCGCCCGCAACCCCGCCACCAGCCCCAGCGCGATCACCAGCACGTCCCGCTCCGGCCACGGATCCCGCGCGCGCCGCGACCCCGCGGCCGCCGCCGAGAGCAGCTGCTCCGGGGTTTCCTCGCCCCGCAACGGTTTCGGCGTCAACGCCGGCGTCCGCGGCCGCGCCACCGCACCCATCGGGTTGCCGGACAGCAGCCCGTCCGCCACGCAGAACGTCAGGAACTGGTTCCACGTCGACCACGCCCGCAGCACCGAGCTCTTCGCGTGCCCGTCCGCGAACGCCCCGAACGCCGCCCGCAGCGCCGGGCCGGTCAGGTCGGCGACCTCCAGCTCCTCGGCGGGGCGGCCGAGCTCGGAAACCAGGAGAGTGGTGATGCCGGCGAGATCCCGGCGGTAGGCGTCGGTGGTGTGCGGGGAGTCCTTGCGGGGACGGCGGGCAGCGAAGAAGGCTTGCTGGGCCTCGGAAACCTTCATGTGGATCTTGTACCGCACACCACCGACAGTTTCCGCGCCCGGGCCCGCACCCGGCATTTCATGCATAACCGCAATTATGCATGAAATGCCGGGGTAACCCGGGATCTTCCCCTTGGGGGACACGGTTCTCTCCGGAGGCCCCTTCGAGCCCTCCGGGCCGCCGTCATGCTCCGGCAGGGAGCGATGCGTACACATGTTCGACGTCGGCGGTCGGTCGAGACCCAGGGATGGCCGGAGCTCACGGCGCGATATGACGTGCGACGAACGCGCTGCACACCATCCTGAGCCGTTCGACCCCGTCGAGTTTCGTCACCGTGACGTTTTGAGGTCGGGTGACCGGACCTCGAGTCGACGGCTCTCAGGGGATGCTCTCGGCTCCCTGACACCCGATCTCGACCCCAGAGAGCTTGGGTCGCCCGTCGAAACCCGCACAGGGGCCGTCCTGGCGAAGCGGGCGCTCTCGCGAACCGAGTGTGGCCCAACCCTCGGTTCTGCGCCCCTCTCGGCTCGTCGTCCAGAACGTCACCAAATGCCGATAATGTACATTATGTCAAGTAACGTCAGTGTGTAACGTCAGTGCCAGTCGCTGATCTGCACGTCCCGCGGGCTCGGGGCGCCCTCCCCGGTCTCCACGAGCTGCTTGAGGCTCAGCAGGTAGCTCGCCCACTTCGTGCTGCAGTGGTGCATGAACTCGCCCGCCTCGCGCCAGCCTTCGTGCTTGAACAGGACGATCGTGTAGTCGTCGCGCTGCTCGAGGTCCCAGCGGATGGTCGTGCCGATCCATTCGGGTGGTCCGTCGACGACCTCCCAGCGGACGAGCCTGCCCGGGTCGAGTTCGAGGACCTTCATGTCGAAGCCGCCCGGGATGAAGCGGAACCCGATGACGCCGCCGATGCCGGTCTCCCCTTCGGTCTTCTCGGTCCACCAGCCGGCGAGGCCGTCGATCGTGGTGAGTGCGGTGTAGACGTTGTCCGGCGTGGCGTTGTGGACGCCGATGCGGTGCAGGATGTCCATTTCTACTGGTTCCTTTCGGTGGTTTTCTCGATGGTTTTCTCGATGGTTTCGGCGATGCGCTTGATGCGGCGGAGCCGGGCGTCCCACGTGTTGCCGACGTCGGTGAGCTGGGCGACGGCGCGCGCGAGCTGGGCTTCGTCGACGCGGAACTGTTTTTCGCGGCCGGCGTTGTGGGCGTGGACGAGGCCGGCGCGGTCGAGGACGGTGAGGTGTTTGGCGACGGCTTGGCGGGTGACCGGGAGGTGTTCGCTGAGGCTGGTCGCGGTGCCGCTCCCCTGTTCGAGCAGCAGGTCGAGCAGGCGGCGGCGGGTGGGGTCGCCGACGGCGGACCAGAGGTCGTCGTCCACGGCGGTGCTCACGGGGTGGCTCCGACCTGGGGGGCGTAGGTCTGCAGGCGGGGCAGGAAGTGGTCCCAGCCGGTTTCGTGGTCGGCGTGTTCGGCGGCGGTCTTGGCTTCGTCCCAGCCGCGTTCGCGGAAGCCGGTTTCGGTCATCCGGAGGCGGGTGCCGGTGCCGTCGGGTTCGAGTTCGAAGACGACGAGGAAGGAGTTGCCGGGTGCGGCGGTTTCGCCTTCGGCGTGGGTCCAGCGGAAGGAGAAGTGCTTGGGCGGGATGGCGTCGACGACGGTGAACTGGACCCAGGAGCCGCCGAAGGCGATGCGGCCCGCTCCCCCGGGTTCGACGGGGTAGTCGGCTTCGTCGGGCCACCATTCGCGGAGGTGTTCGGGGCTGCTGACGACGTCGAAGACGACGTCGGGGCGGGCGTCGATGTGGAGTTCGCGTTCGATGGTGCCGTGGTCCATGCGGGGCTCCTTGTGCAACGTTCGGTTGCGTGTCACGTTAGCTCGGCGGGAGCCGATGTGCAACCTTCGGTTGCGCCGAGGTCTTTCTGGACCCAGGCGACGTCGTGCCAGGCGCCGTGTTTCCAGCCGACCCGGCGGTAGACGCCGGCGGGCGCGAACCCGAGGGCGCGGTGGAGCCCGGCGCTGGCGTCGTTGGGCAGGGTCATGCCGGCGAAGGCGCGGCAGAACCCGCGGGTGCGCAGCCGGTCGAACAGGGTCTCGTAGAGGGCGCGTCCGGCGCCGGTGCGGCGGCGGCCTTGTTCGAGGTAGATGCTCGTCTCGCAGGACCAGCGGTAGGCGGCGCGTTCGGCGAAGCGGGTGGCGTAGGCGTAGCCGGCGATGTGGCCGTGGTCTTCGAGGACGAACCAGGCGTGGGCGCCGGCGATGCGGCGGGCCATTTCGGTCGGGTCGGGTGGTTCGGTCTCGAAGGAGATGACGGTGTCGGTGACGTAGGGCGCGTAGAGGGCCGCGCAGGCGGCGGCGTCCTGGGTGGTGGCGGCTCGAATCATGGCTCATATGGTAGCCGTGATGACTCGTATAGTATCCAACGTCATGACCGATCCGCTGACTGCTCGCCTGGCCGCCGCCGTGCACACCGCCCGCGCGGCACGAGGTCTCTCGGCCGCCGCGCTCGCCGAGGCCTCCGGGGTGTCGCGGGCGATGATCGGCAAGATCGAGCGGGGTGACGTCCAGCCGACGGCGGCGTTGCTGGCGAAGCTGTCGGCGGCGCTGGGCCTGACGTTGTCGGAGTTGATCGCGCGCGCCGAAGGCGACGAGCGGCGGTTGGTGCGGGCGGCGGAGCAGCCGGTGTGGACGGATCCGGAGACGGGCTACCGGCGGCGGTCGGTCTCCCCCGCGGCCGGGCGTCCGCTCGAGCTGGTGGAGGTGGAGTTGCCGCCGGGGGTGGAGGTGCCGCTGGTGGCGGGGACGTACGCGTTCCTGCACCAGCAGATCTGGGTGCTGGCCGGGCACCTGCGGTTCCACGAAGGGGCGCAGGTGCACGAGCTGGCCACCGGCGACTGCCTGCAGCTGGGGCCGGCCGCGGACTGCGTGTTCGTCAACCCGGGGTCGGTGCCGTGCCGGTACCTGGTGGCGCTGGTCAAGCGCGCAGGTTGAGGGCGGCGATCGAGGAGTCGAGCCAGGCGGCGAGAAACCGGTCGGGCGCGAGGTCGCCGGGGGTGTGTCCGATGAGGACGTCGAGGATCGGGTAGTAGGTCAGGGCGGCGACGAGGACGGCGGCGGTGGCTTCGGGGTCGCGGACCGCGGCTCTCCCCTGGTCGCGCAGGGTGGTGATCCATTCGGTGCCGCGGCGGTAGACGGTGGCCACGACGCCCTGCCACATCTGTTCGAACAGTGCGGGGAAGCCGGTGAATTCGCGGATCATCAGGCGGATGAGGTCGCGGTCGGCGGCCATGAAGGCCCAGACGACGTCGGCGAGGACGCGCAGTGCTTCGCGGGGGTCGTCGGGGAGCTGGGTGTCGGCGGTGTCGGCGGTGCGGGTGGTCAGTCGCGCGAGGTTGTCGTGCACCGCGGCCTCCAGGAGCGCGGCTTTGGACGGGAAGTGCTTGTAGAGGGCGCCGCTGCCGGGGTGCAGGCCGCAGGCGGTCTGGATGTCGGCGACGGAGGTGGCGTCGTAGCCGCGGGTGGCGAAGAGGTGGACGGCTTCGTCGAGGATGCGACGGCGGGTGACGCCGGGGGTTGTCCGAGCCATAGTGAGAAACTACTCTCTTTCTATGGTGGATGTGACGGTGGAAGTGACCGTGTCGTGTACTCCGGAGGCCTTCCTGGCCCTGGTCATGGATCCGCGGCGGTACGCGGAGGTCGATCGCAAGCTGGGGCGGATCGACTGGGTCCGCTCCGCCGGGGAGGTCACCGAGTTCCGGTTCCGCTCCCGGCTGCCCGGGCTCGGGCCGGGCCCGAAGATTGTCTCCCGGATGACGCTGACGCCGGGCCGCCGGGTCGACGTGCGGCTGCCCGACCGGCCGGAAAACCGCCTGGCGCGCCGGTTGTGCTCGTTCGAGGCGTCTTTCGAGTGCGCCCCGGTGGCGGGCGGGATCCGGGTGCGGCGGCGGATCGCGTTCGGGTTCGCCGCTCCTCTGCGCCTGCTCGCCGAGCCCGTCCTGAGGCGGAACCTGCGAGCGGACGTCGAGCGGGAGGTTCGAGGCGCGAGGCAGCTGCTGGAGCGTTGACTGAAGCAATGAATCAGTGCTTCACTTCTTGACGTGCCCTACCGCCGCACCCCGAAAGTGCAGGAACGCCTCGACGCCCAACGGGAGACGATCGTCGCCGCGGCCACGCGCCAGCTGGCCGAACACGGCTACGGCGGCTGTTCGGTCGCCGCCGTCGCCGAACGCGCCGGGGTGGCCGTCGGGAGCGTGTACCGCCACTTCCCCACCAAGGCCGAGCTGGTCGTGCACGTCTTCCGGCAGGTCGTGACCCGGGAGGTCGAGGCGGTCCGGGTCGCGGCGGCCGCGGCCGGCGACCCCGCCGACCGGGTCCTGGCGGCCGTCGACACCTTCGCCCAGCGCGCCCTGAAGGCGCCGAAGCAGGCCTACGCGCTGCTGGCCGAGCCGGTCGACGCGCTCATCGACGCCGAGCGGCTCGAGTTCCGGCGGGCCTACACCGAGGTCATCGCCGAGCACGTCGCCGCCGGCGTGCGGGACGGCGTCCTGCCGCCGCAGGACGGCCGGCTGACGGCCGCCGCGCTCGTCGGCGCCGCCGCCGAAGTCCTGATCGGACCATTGACCAGCGGGAACGCCGGTGACGTCGCCGAGCTCCGCACGTTCATCCTTCGCGCTCTTGGAGGTTCCGATGCCCGCCACGCATGAGGTCACCAACCAGGTTCCGCCGCTGGCGGGCCACGACGTCGCCGACGACCCGGCGCTGCTGGCCGGGCTCGAGCGGGCCGGCGCCGGCTGGGCGGCCGAGGAGTTGCACGAGCTGGGCCGGCTGGCCGGGTCCGAGCAGGCGCAGGAGTGGGGCCGGCTGGTCAACGAGAACGAGCCGGTGCTGCGCACGCACGACCGGTACGGTCACCGGGTCGACGAGGTCGAGTTCCACCCGTACTGGCACGAGCTGATGACGGTCGCGACGGCGCACGGGCTGCACGGCACGCCGTGGCGGGACCCGCGCGAGGGGGCGCACGCCGCGCGTGCGGCGAAGTTCTACGTCTGGGGCCAGGTCGAGGCCGGGCACAGCTGCCCGATCTCGATGACCTACGCGGCGGTTCCGGCGTTGCGCGCGAATCCGGAGCTGGCGGCGCGCTACGAGCCGCTGCTGGCGACGACCGAGTACGACTTCGGGTTGCGCGAGCCCAGCACCAAGCGCGGTTTGCTCGCGGGCATGTCGATGACGGAGAAGCAGGGTGGCTCCGACGTCCGGGCGAACACGACGACCGCGACCCCGGTTGCGTCAGCGTCGGACGGCAGTTACACCCTGGTCGGGCACAAGTGGTTCACCTCGGCGCCGATGTGCGACGTGTTCCTGACGCTGGCGCAGGCGCCGGGCGGGCTGTCGTGCTTCCTGCTCCCCCGGGTCCTGCCGGACGGCTCGCGCAACCGGATCCTGCTGCAGCGGCTGAAGGACAAGCTGGGCAACCGGTCGAACGCCTCGTCCGAGATCGAGTACGACGGCGCGGTGGGCTGGCTGGTCGGCGAGGAGGGCCGCGGGGTCCGCACGATCATCGAGATGGTGAACAACACCCGGCTGGACTGCACGCTGGGCAGCGCGTCGGGGATGCGGCTGGGTGCGGTCCGGGCGGTGCACCACGCCACCCACCGGCGCGCGTTCGGCAAGGCACTGGCCGACCAGCCGCTGATGACCAACGTGCTGGCCGACCTGGTGCTCGAGTCGGAGGCGGCGACGACGGTGGCGATGCGGCTGGCCGCGGCGGGCGACCGCCGGGACGACGAGCAGGAGCAGGCGTTCCGGCGGCTGGGGCTGGCGGTGTCGAAGTACTGGGTGTGCAAGCGGGCGCCGGTGCACGCGGCCGAGGCCTTGGAGTGCTTCGGCGGCAACGGGTACGTCGAGGAGTCCGGGATGCCGCGGCTGTACCGCGAGGCGCCGCTGTCCTCGATCTGGGAGGGCTCGGGCAACGTCGCCGCGCTGGACGCGCTGCGTGCGATGGGCCGGCAGCCGGAGTCGGTCGTGGCGTTCTTCGCCGAGGTCGAGCGGGCCGCCGGCGGCGACACGCGGCTGGACGACGCCGTGGACCGCGTCCGCAAGGAGCTCACGGACCTCGACGGCATCGAGTACCGGGCGCGGCGGCTGGTGGAGGCGATGGCGCTGGTCCTGCAGGGCTCGCTGCTGGTCCGCCACGGCCACCCGGCGGTCGCCGACGCGTTCTGCGCCTCCCGCTTCGGCGGCGACTGGGGGGTGGCGTTCGGGACGCTCCCGGCCGGCGTCGACACGGGAGCGATCATCGAGCGCGCCGCGGTGCGTTAGCCGAGGCGCTCGGCGCGCTGCCGGGCCAGTTCCTCGACCGCGCTGGGCAGGGTGGTTTCGAAGTCGATCAGCTTCGCCCAGGTCGGGGTGACGACGATCCGGACCATGCCGTCGTAGAGGGAGCGCACTTCGCGTTCCCATTCGACGCGTTGCTCGGGCGTCATCTCGTAGGTGCCGTTCATCCGCAGGTACTCCTCGGGGATGCCGTCGACGACGTCGAGTTCGGCGCGGCCGCGGATGAGCAGGATCTTGGGCGGGTGCACCTCGGTGTCGATGGTCAGCGCGACCGCCGGGTTGGCGCGCAGCGACGGCAGCTTCGGGGAGTTCTTCGCGGTGCACAGGACGATCTGCGAGCCGTTCCAGGTGAAGGCGATCGGGATGCTGCGCGGGGTGCCGTCCTTGGCGACGTAGGCCAGCCGGGTCAGGTCGCGGGCGAGCAGTTCGCGGCTGAGCGGGCGGTCGAGGACTTCGGCGATCTCGTGCTGCTGCATGGTGGTCTCCTGCTCCGGGCGGGTCGCTGTCGTCCGGGGACGGAGCCGCCGGCGCGTTCTCGACACGCGCCGCGGAGGTTTTCAGCGGCCGAGCGCGCCGAGGGCGCCGGCGACCGCGGCGGCCCTGAGGTCGTCGACGGGCGCGTCGGGGAACTGCATGCAGACGTCCTGCAGGCCGCCCAGCGCCAGGATGGCCCTGGCCTGCTGTTGCAGCGTCGGCGACGGCCCGCAGATCAGCTGGGTGAGCCGGGTCCGCCAGCCCAGGACGCGGTCGATGAGCCCGAGGTCGGCCAGGGTGGGCATCTCGGCCAGCAGCATGACGACGTCGGCGCGGTGGCGGTAGTTGAAGTCGAAGAAGCCTTCGATCAGCTCGCGCACCGGTGCGTCGCCGCGGGCTTCCTGTTCGAGGAGGAAGTTCTCGCCGTCGTCGAGCAACGGCTGGACGATGCTGCGGACCAGGTCGTCGCGGGACGGGAAGTGGTAGTAGAGCGCGGGTTTGGTGATGCCGAGCCGGTCGGCGATGTCCTGCAGGCTGGTGCGCTGCACTCCCTGGGTGGCGAACAGGGCGCGGGCGACGTCGAGGATGCGCTGCTTGGTTTCCGACGGTTTCGGCACCGGCCCAGCATAACTGACTTAACCTTAGGTAAGGAGACGTGGTACAACTTACCTACCGTTAAGTCAGGGAGGTACTCATGCGGATCCTCGTCTCCGGCGCCAGCATCGCCGGGCCGGTGCTGGCGTACTGGCTCACCCGGCACGGCTTCGACGTCACCGTGGTCGAGCGTGCACCGGCGCTGCGCAAGACCGGTGGCCACGCCGTCGACCTCTTCCGGCCGGCCATGGACATCACCGAACGGATGGGCGTGCTGCCCCGCGTCGAGGCCGTGGCCACCGGCACCACCCGGATGACGCTGCACCGCGAAGGCGCCCGCCGTCCCCTGCGCGTGGACCTGGCGAAGGTCTTCCAGGCCACCTCCGACCGACACGTCGAGGTCATGCGCGACGACCTGTCCGAGATCTACTACGACGCCGGCCGCGACGACGTCGAGTACCTCTTCGGCGACTCGATCACCGCCCTGTCCCCCGACGGCGAAGTCACCTTCGAACACGCCCGGCCGCGCCGGTTCGACGTCGTCGTCGGCGCCGACGGGCTGCACTCGAACGTCCGGCGGCTGGTGTTCGGCGAAGAAGCCGGGCTGACGACGTTCATCGGCGCGTACCTGGCCGTGCTGTCCCTGCCGGACACCCTCGGCCTCGACGGGGAAGCCGTCACCCACCTCGGCCCCGGCCGCACCGCCTCCCTCTACAGCGCCCGCCACCTCGACGACGCGCGCGCGGTGTTCCTGTTCCGCCGCGCGGAGCCGCTGGACTACCACCACCGGGACGTGCCCCGGCAGCAGCAACTGCTCCGGGCAGCGTTCTCCGGGATGCATCCGCAGGTCGACGGCTGGCTGGCCGGGCTGGACGGCCCGGGCCCGTTCTACTTCGACTCGATCACCCAGCTGCGGCTGGACACGTGGTCCCGCGGCCGCGTGACGCTCGTCGGCGACGCCGGCTACTGCCCAGGCCCCGCCGTCGGCGGCAGCACGAGCCTCGCCGTGCTCGGCGCCTACGTCCTGGCCGGCGAGCTGGCCGCGGCCGGCGGCGACCACGAGCGCGCCTTCGCCGCCTACGAACGGGAAATGGGCGAGCTGGTGCGTTCCAGCCGCGCCTTCGCCATCGGCGCGGCCCGGACCCTGATCCCGGACTCCCGCGCCGGGGTGTGGGCGCTGGCCCGCGGCGGGCAGCTGGTCTCGGCGCTGCCGGCCGGCCTGACGCGGGCGATCGCGAAGCTCGACAGCGGCGGCGTCCGCATGCACGACTCGATGCACGTCAAGGACTACGCGGTGACGACCGCGGCCTGACGCTGGAGGGGACCGCCGTGGTGACGGCCCCCTCCAGCTTCCGACAGCGGGTATTAGGTCACCGGCGGAAACCGGGCGGGCGCGCGGGAAGGACCCCCGCGCGCCCGCACCCCCAGTGGCCCGGCGGAACCCGCCGTCGGGGGACAGGAGACAACGAGTACCGCGCTGGATACCGGGAAAAGAGGCGGATTTCCCCCAGCGGCGCTGGCTGCGGACGCCGGTCACCGCCCGCGGTGGCGGGTCGCGGAGATACGGGCGGCGAAAGCGCGAGGCGCACTTCGCGAGCCGCGGCGGTCGGGCGGGTTGACCCCCGCATCCTCTCGAGGAGCATCGCCACCGGCGGCCGAATCAGCCCACTAGCAGCCCCGGGTCGCGCTCCGGTGCGCCCGCCGGCCACCACTGCTCCCCCTCCAGCCGGTACGGGTGCCACCGGCCGCGGCGGTCCAAACGCAGCTGCACCGCACCCACCGTGCAGTGGTTGCGCTCGAACACCGGCTCCTCCTCGACGTCCGCGAGCGCCGCCCGCGCCGCGCCGACCACCGCTTTCGGCGGTGTCCAGGACGATTCCAGCACCTCCAGCCCGTCCACTCCGCCGTAGCGCCACGCCGCGACCGCGCGCGCGTAGCCCTCGCCCAGGCGCTCGGCCGCCGCCGGGAATTCCGCGGCCAGGCGGACCGCGTCGTGACGCCGTCCCGGCCACGGCCGGCCCGCCAGCAACGCCCGCGCCTGCCCGGCCGCGTTCGCCGCCAGCAGCGCGAACGTCTCGGCCGGCACCCGGGGCGCCGCCGCGATCGACGGGGCGCCCGACGGGTGGAAGCCCGCCAGGTCCGGCACCTCACCCGGGACCCGGTCCGCGGCCGGCTCCGCCACCGGGGCCGGCGCGGTGCGGCTCTCCAGCTCCGCGCGGATCTCCCGCTCCCCCTTGCCGCGCAGCAGCAGCACCAGGAACGGGTCCGCGTCCAGCAGCCACGACGCCTGGAACGACAACGCCGCCGCGTGGCGGCACGGCAGTTCCCAGCCCGGGCAGTCGCACTCGGGGTCCAGGTCGGCGATCCCCGGCAGCAGGTCGACGCCGGTCGTCTCGGCCAGGTCCGGTGGCAGGTCGCGGTCCAGCAGCGCCGCCAGGTGCCCGGCGCGGGCGGCGACCCGGTCGAGCAACCGCGTCCAGTCCGCTTCCGCGAGCTCCGCCAGCCGCAGCTGTGTCCGGTACGGGCCGCCGTCGGCGTCCTCGACCACCGCCGCGATCCGGCCCGCGCTGACCGTGATCGGGCCGACCAGCCCGGCCGCCGCGTACTTGCGGCCCTTCTTCAGCTGACGCAGGTCCAGCGCGGTGTCCTCCATCGCGCGCACCCACGCCCGGCCCCACCACGAGCGGGCCAGGCGCGCGCCCGGACCGAACGCGGGGAACCCGCGCACCCGGTCGTCGCTCATCCGCGGCTCCTCAGTTCGACGAGCTCGGCCAGCTCGGTGTCCGACAGTTCCGTCAACGCGGCCTCGCCGCCGGCCAGCACGGCCTCGGCCAGCGCCCGCTTCTCCCGCAGCATCGCCGCGATGCGGTCCTCGACCGTCCCCTCGGTCACCAGCCGGTGCACCTGGACCGGCCGGGTCTGCCCGATCCGGTACGCCCGGTCGGTCGCCTGGTCCTCCACCGCCGGGTTCCACCAGCGGTCGAAGTGCACGACGTGGTCGGCGCGGGTGAGGTTCAGCCCGGTGCCCGCCGCCTTCAGCGACAGCAGGAACACCGGGACCTCGCCGGCCTGGAAGCGGGCGACCAGCTCCTCACGCCGCGCCACCGGGGTGCCGCCGTGCAGCAGCTGCGTCGCGATCCCGCGATCGGCCAGGTGCTTCTCCAGCAGCCGCGCCATGACGACGTACTGGGTGAACACCAGCACCGCGCCGCCCTCGGCGAGGATGGTGTCCAGCAGCTCGTCGAGCAGCTCCACCTTGCCCGACCGGCCGCCCGGCTCCTTCAGGTACTGGGCCGGGTGGTTGCAGATCTGCTTGAGCGCGGTCAGCAGCTTCACGATCCGGCCGCGCCGCGCCATCCCGTCGCTCGCGGCGATGTCGGCCATCATCTCCCGCACGACCGCCTCGTAGAGCGCCACCTGGTCCGCACTCAACGCCACCGGCCGGTCGGTCTCGGTCTTCGCCGGCAGCTCCGGCGCGATCCCCGGGTCGGACTTGCGGCGCCGGAGCAGGAACGGCCGCAGCAACCGCGCCAGCCGCTCCGCCGCGGCCGCGTCACCCGCCTCGATCGGCCTCGCCCAGCGCGTCCGGAACTCGCTCGGCGAGCCCAGCAGACCGGGCGCGGTCCAGTCGAGGATCGCCCACAGCTCCGCCAGGGTGTTCTCCACCGGCGTCCCGGTCAACGCCACCCGCGCCGCCGCCGGCACCAGCCGCAGCGCCTTCGCCGTGCCCGAGCGGTGGTTCTTGACGTGCTGGGCCTCGTCGGCCACCAGCAGGTCCCACCGCACCGCGGCCAACGGCGCCGGATCGGTGCGCAGCGTGCCGTAGGTGGTCAGCACGAAGCCGTCGAGGTCCTCGAGCGACCGGGCACTGCCGTGGAAGCGCCGCACCGGCACCCCGGGGGCGAACCGGCGGATCTCCCGTTCCCAGTTGCCCAGCAGCGACGCCGGGCACACCACCAGCGTCGGCCCCGAACCGCGGTGCAGGTGCAGCGCGATCAAGGTGACCGTCTTGCCCAGGCCCATGTCGTCGGCCAGGCACCCGCCCAGACCGAGGCCGGTCACCGTGGCCAGCCACTGCAGCCCGCGCAGCTGGTAGGCCCGCAGAGACGCGGCCAGTCCCGGCGGCGGCGCCTGCGGTTGCGGCGGCTCGGACAGCCGTTCCCGCAGCCGCGCCAGCCAGCCGTCGGTGACGACCTCGACCACTTCACCCTCGACCTCGGTGGTCCCCGACAGCACCGCGCCGAGCGCGTCGACCGGCGTCAGCGGCTTGAGCGCCCGGTCACGGGCCTTCGCCGCCAGCGCCGGATCGACCAGCACCCACTGCTCGCGCAGCCGCACCACCGGGCGGCGGGTCTCGGCGAGCGCGTCCAGCTCCGCCTCGGTCAGCACCGCATCGCCCAGCGCCAGCTGCCAGTCGAACGCCAGCGCCCGCCCGCCGCCGAAGAACGACGGCAGGTCCCCCGGGGCGTCCCCGGCCCGCACGACCGCCCGCGCGGTCAGCGACCCCGCCAGCTCGGCCGGCCAGTGCACGTCGATCCCGGCCGCCGCCAGCCGCGGTGCCGCGGACGCGACCAGCTCGGTGACGTCGTCCTCGCCGAGGTCCAGCTCCGCCGGCACCGCCGTGGTCAACAGCGGCCCCAGCGCGGGCCAGACCTGCGCACCGCGGCGCAGGGCGAGCAGGACGTCGATGCGCGCCCGCGGCCCGAACCGCCCGGTCGCCCACAGCTGCGCCGCGTCGGCGACCTGCCCGGGATCGGCCAGGCTGTGCACCTGGACCACGGCGCGGAACCGCCCGGCGGCGAACCCGTCCGGCGCGTGCACCCGCAGCGACACCCGGATCCCCGAATTCAGGCCCGCGGCCAGCTCGTCGGCCCAGCCACGCAGGGACTCCGCCCGCTGCGGTGCCACGGCGGCGAACAACCGCGTCCCGGCGGCCTTCGCCGCGGCCGGGGTGCGGGGCAGGGTGTCGGCGACGGCGTCGAGGAACGCCCGCAGCAGCGGCCCCGGCGCCCGCTCGTCCGGGGGCATCGCGGCCGCGAGGTCCCGCAGCCACGCCGCTTCGCCCGGGTCCAGCGGTCCGGCGCGCCAGGCGTCGTGCCCGGCCCCGGTGACCCCCGGCAGCAGCCGGCCGGCCGCGACCAGCCGCAGCGCGGCCCGCGCCGCCGTCGGCCAGAACCCCTCGGTCTCGCCCAGCAGTTCCGGCAGGGCCTCGACAACGGACAGCTCCCGGCCGTCGACCACCAGGCGGCCCGCCCGCGGTGGTTCGCCCGGTTCGAAGTGGACGTTCAGTTCCCCAGCCTCCTGTACCTGCGCGCCGACAACGGCACGAACACCGCCAGCAGCACCAGCGGCCACCCCACCGCCATCGCCACCGCGTGCGCACTCACCCAGGACGTCCCGGCCGCGCCCGGGTTGCCGAACAGCACCCGCGCCGCCGTCACCGTCGAGGACAACGGGTTCCACTCCGCCACGGTGCCCAGCCACGCCGGCATCGTCGAGGTCGCCACGAACGCGCTGGAGAGGAACCCGAACGGGAACTCACCCGTCTGCGCGAGCGTCACCATCGACGGGTCCGAGGTCAGCAGGCCCAGGTAGATCCCGGCCCAGACCAGCGCCGTCCGCAGCAGGAGCAGCAGGCCGAGCGCGGCGAGGGTCTCGCCCAGGCTGCCGTGCGGCCGCCAGCCGACGGCGAACCCGCAGCCCAGCAGCACCGCCAGCGCGAGCACCGCGTTCACCAGGTCCGCCGCCACCCGCCCGGTCAGCACCGCCGAGGGGGCCATCGGCAGCGACCGGAACCGGTCGGTGACACCCTTGGCGGCGTCGTCCAGCACCGCGCTCATCGTCCCCGACAGCCCGAACGCCATCGTCATCGCGAACATCCCCGGCATCAGGAACTCGCGGTAGGAGCCCCCGCCGGGCACGCTCATCCCGCCGCCGAGCAGGTAGGCGAAGATCAGCACCATCAGGATCGGGAACGCCACCACCGTGGCCAGCCGGGCCGGGCGCCGCGCCGAGTGCGCGAGGTACCGCCCGGTCAGCGTCCAGCCGTCTTCGACCGCCCACCTCATCGCGTCACCTCCGCCCGGCCGGTCAGCTGCAGGAAGACCTCGTCCAGCGTGGGGCGCCGCAGCGCCACGTCGGCGACCGCGAGCCCGGCCGCGCCCAGCTCGCGGACGACGTCGGTGAGCACGGAGGCCTCGCCCGGCGCGGCCGCGCTCACCCGCAGCTCGTCGGTGACCGGCTCGGCCCCGGTGACCCGGGCCAGCAGCCCCGCCGCCGCGCCGACGGTGTCGGGATCGGTGAGGACCAGCTCGATCCGGGTCGCCCCGAGCGAGTCCTTCAGTTCCGCCGGGGTGCCTTCGGCGATCACCCGGCCGTGCTCGACCAGGGAGATGCGGTCGGCCAGCCGGTCGGCTTCCTCCAGGTACTGGGTGGTGAGCAGCACCGTCGTCCCGTCCGCGACCAGCGACCGCACCGCCCGCCAGACCTCCGTGCGGCTGCGCGGGTCCAGCCCGGTCGTCGGCTCGTCCAGGAACAGCACCCGCGGGGCCGCCAGCAGCGACGCGGCCAGGTCGAGGCGCCGCCGCATCCCGCCCGAGTAGGCCGACACCGGCTTCGCGCCGGTGCCGGCGAGGCCGAACCGCTCGAGCAGGTCGTCGGCCCGGCGGGCGGCCTCCCGGCGGCCCAGGTGGTGCAGCCGGCCGAAGAGGATCAGGTTCTGCCGTCCGGACAGGATTTCGTCGACGGCGGCCTGCTGGCCCACCAGCCCGATCGCCGAGCGCACTTTCGCCGGTTCGGTGGCGACGTCGAACCCGGCGACCCGGGCGACGCCGCCGTCGTGGCGCAGCAGCGTCGAGAGCACGCGGACCGCCGTCGTCTTGCCCGCGCCGTTGGGTCCCAGCAGGCCGCACAGGGTGCCGGCCGGGACGGAGAGAGCGAACCCCTCGAGGGCGTGCGCGTCGCCGTAGCGCTTGCGAAGTCCCTCGGCGTGGATCTGCGGAGTCATCAAGCCCCTAACTCTGTACAGTGTACGAAGAACAGGCTAGCACAACTCTGTACGTCGTACGGAGAACAGGGGTACAGAATGACCGGCGTGCGCACGCAGGAGAACGGCGACGGCGACCCGCGGCGGGCGATCGAGCTGCTCTGGGGCGTCTCGGCGCCCCCGCGCCGCGGCCCGAAACCCAAGCTCGCCACCGCCGACGTCGTGCGCGCGGCCGTGGCGCTCGCCGACGCCGAGGGGATCGAGGCCGTCACCATCCGCCGGGTCGCCGAACAGCTCGGCGTCTCCCCCATGTCCCTCTACACCTACGTCCCGGGCCGGGCCGAGCTGCTGGACCTGATGACCGACCACGCCCACGGCGAGCTGGGCGACCCGGGAGAAGGACTCCACTGGCGGGCCGCGCTGACCGCCGTCGCCGAAGAGCAGTGGGCACTGCTGCACCGCCACCCCTGGCTGCTGGAGATCACCACCAGCCGACCGGCCCTGGGTCCCCACAGCTTCGCCAAGTACGAGACCGAGCTGCGCGCGGTCGAGGGCATCGGCCTCGACGACGTCGAAATGGACGCCGCGGTCAGCCTCGTCACCGGCCTGGTCCGCACCACCGCCCGCAGCTCGCTCGACAACGCCCGCCTGGTCCGCGCCACCGGGCTGACCGACGCCCAGTGGTGGGAGCGCGCCTGGCCGGTGCTGGCCGGCATCCCGGCCGCCGACCCGGCGCGCTACCCGATCTCATCCCGGGTGGGCCAGGCTGCCGGTGAAGCGCACAACGCCGCCGAGAACCCGGCCCACACCTTCCGCTTCGGTCTCGCCCGCGTCCTCGACGGGATCGAAGCGCTGATCTCAGAGCGCCAGCAGTAGCCGCGCCGGACGCCAGGTCCCGCCGTCGGGCGCCCGCGGGACGTCCTCGGTGAGCGCCAGGTCCGGGAAGCGCGCGAAAAGCGACGACAACGCCACTTCGGTCTGCACCCGCGAGATCGAGGCGCCCAGGCAGAAGTGCGGGCCGTGCGAGAAGCCCAGCTGCGGCGGCCCCGGCCGGGTGATGTCGAACCGGTCCGGGTGCTCGAACGCCCGCGGGTCGCGGTCGGCGGCCACCACCGCCGCCGTCACCCGCTCGCCCTTGCCGATCACCGCCCCGCCGATCTCGACGTCTTCGCGCGCGAACCGGGGCGTGGTCAGCAGCTGCGGGCTGCACCAGCGCATCAGCTCCTCGACCGCCCCCGGCCACTGCCCGGCGTCCGCGCGCAGCAGAGCCAGCTGGTCCGGGTGCCGCAGCAGCGCCTCGACGGCGTTGGCGATGAGGTTCACCGGCGTCTGCCCGCCCAGGACCAGGTGCCAGACGAGGGTGACCAGCTCGGTGTCGGTGAGCCGGTCACCGTCCTCGGCCTGGGCCCGCACCAGGTCGCCGATCAGGTCGTCGCCCGGCTCGGCCCGGCTGCGCGCCACCGCCTCCTTCGCGCCTTCGACGATCGCCGGGATCGCTTCGGCGAAATCCGGACCCAGCCCGCCGGCGACCGCGGCCCCGTAGCCGCGCCAGCGGGGCCGATCGGTCTCCGGGATGCCGACCAGCTCGCAGATGACGTCGATCGGCAGCGGCCGCGCGAAGTGCGGCACGAGGTCGACGACGCCGTTCTCGGCGTGCCGCGGCAGTTCGTCGAGCAGCCGCGCGGTGAGCGCCGCCAGCCGCGGCCGCAGCTGCGCGGCCCGCTTCGGCGTGAACGCCGGGGCCACCAGCCGCCGCAGCCGCAGGTGCTCCGGGCCGTCCTTCTCGGCCATCGTTTCCAGGTACTGCAGGCAGTGCTCGGGAACGCCCGGCGGGCGCAGGAAGCTGCCGGAGTTCACCTCGAACCGCGGATCGCCGAGCATCGCGCGCGCTTCGGCGTAGCGGGTCACGGCCCAGAACGGGCCGAAGCCGGGGATGACCAGCTTGGCCACCGCACTCACCTCGCGCGCCCGGTCGTAGGCGGCGAACGGGTCGGTCAGCACCGTCGGGTCGGTCAGATCGATCTCGGGGGTCATCCACCACTCCAGATGTTCAAATCCGATGTTCTTGTCATCTCAGTGGTCACGGTATCTTGACACCCGACACCGCGGCAAGGAGGACGATGGTCAGGCTCAGCAGGGCGGAGACCCAGGAGCGCAACCGCGCGAAGGTGCTCGCCGCCGCCCGTGACGAGTTCGCCCGCCGCGGCTTCCGGGAGGCGAAGGTCGACGTCATCGCCGAACGCGCCGAACTCACCCGTGGCGCGGTCTACTCCAACTTCCCCGGCAAGCGCGCCCTGTACTTCGCGGTCCTGGCCGACCTCGCCGAACGCGCCCCGCGCCCCGCCACCCCGCCGCCGGACCCGGCCGCCGCCGACGTCCTGGCCGCCTTCGCCCGCGCCTGGATCGCCCGGCTCCCGCTGGCCACCGACAGCGACGGCGAAGACGCGCGGCTCGCCCGCGACCTGGTGCCCGAAGTCCTCGCCGACGACCACACCCGCCGGCCGTTCGCGCAGCTCATGCGCGTCGAAGCGATCCTGCTCGGGCTCGCCCTCGAACGCGTCCGCCCCGGCCGCCGTCTGGTGCGGGTCGCCGAAGCCGCGCTGACCACCCTGCACGGCGCGAGCCAGCTCGCCGCCGCCGCGCCCGGCTTCGGCGAGCCGTTCCACCTCGTCACCGCCTGCGCCGCCCTGCTCGACCTCGACCTGACCGACGACTGGCCCGCCGAGCCGCCGATCACCACCCCGGCCCGGCCCGCGAGCGAGCCCTGGGACCCGCCGCCGGCCACCGACCTGCTGACCGGCGAAACCTTCCCGCCCGGCGACGGCGTCGTCACCGTCCTCGGCCTGCACCGCGCCGCCGCCTTCGAAGAGGCCGTGCGCGCCGGTGCCGACGTCACCGCCGTGCTCGTCACCAGCGACCCCGGCGAACTCGCCCCGCTGGCCCGGCTCGCCGTCGCCGACCTGCGCGGCTGCCTCGACCAGGCGATCGCGCCCCCGGCCCGGCCCCGGCTGCGGCTGGTCTGCGACGCCGGCGGCGCACTCGCGGCCGCCGCCGGCGTCACCGCCGTCAGCGACGCAACCGAGACCGCCGTCCGCGTCGAAGCCGGCCGGATCGTCGCGCGCGCAGAGGGCTTCGGCGCGTGTCACGCCGCAGCTGTCGGTCCCGAGCCATCCCGTTCGTCGGAGAGCTGACCGGCACGAAAGGAGCGGGTGGTGGACGTCGAGACCGCGGTCGCCGAAGCGTTCCGGGAGGAGTGGGGCCAGGTCGTGGCCACGCTCATCCGGATCACCGGCGACTGGGACCTCGCCGAGGAATGCGCCCAGGACGCCTTCGCCCTCGCCCTGCGCACCTGGCCCCGCGACGGCGTCCCCGACCGCCCCGGCGCCTGGCTGACCACCGCCGCCCGCCACCGCGCCACCGACCGGCTCCGCCGCGACGCCGTCGGCGCCGCCAAGCTCCGGGAGGTCGCCCGCATGCCCGGCCCCGACGGCCCCGAACCCGACGACCCCGAACCCGACGACAGCGGCGTCACCGACGACCGGCTGCGGCTCATCTTCACCTGCTGCCACCCCGCGCTCGCCACCGAAGCCCAGGTCGCGCTGGCCCTGCGCACCCTCGCCGGCCTGTCCACCGCCGAGATCGCCCGCGCCTTCCTCGTCCCGGAAGCCACCATGTCCCAGCGGCTCGTGCGGGTGAAGCGCAAGATCCGCCACGCCCGGATCCCCTACCGCGTCCCGCCCGCGCACCTGCTGCCCGAACGCACCACCGCCGTGCTCGGCGTGCTCTACCTGATGTTCAACGAGGGCTATTCCGCCAGCGCGGGCCCCGGCCTGCTCCGCCCGGACCTCGCCGCCGAAGCGCTCCGGCTCGCCCGCGTCCTGGCCCGGCTGATGCCCGACGAACCCGAAGCCCTCGGCCTGCTCGCCCTGATGCTGCTGCAGCACGCCCGCCGCGCCACCCGCGTCGACGCCGACGGCGTCCTCGTCCCCCTCGAAGAGCAGGACCGCAGCCGCTGGGACACCGCCGCCATCACCGAAGGCACCGCCGTCCTGGAGACCGCGCTGCGCCGCCGCCGTCCCGGGCCGTACCAGATCCAGGCCGCCATCGCCGCCTGCCACGCCACCGCCGCCCACGCCGCCGACACCGACTGGCCCCAGATCGCCGGCCTCTACGACCAGCTGCGCAAGCACGTCCCCAGCGCCGTCGTCGACCTCAACCGGGCCATCGCGGTCGGCATGGCCGACGGCCCGGCCGCCGGGCTCGCGCTGCTCGACGCCCTGCCGCTGGCGGGCTACCACCTGCTGGCCGCCACCCGCGCCGACTTCCTCCGCCGTCTCGGCCGCCACGCCGAAGCCGCCCGCTGGTACGCCGAGGCCCGCGACCTCGCCGGCACCGACGCCGAACGCACCTACCTCACCCGGAGGATCTCCGAACTCGTGTCGGTCCCGGGCGAGCCCGTTCGTCGGGCCGGGGAAGCCCGACCACCGGAGGAACACCCATGACCACCCTCGCCGTCCCCGGCGCCACCCTCACCTACGACGTCGACGGCCGCGGCCCGGTGCTGCTACTGATCCCCGGCGGCCCCGCCGACTCGGCCGTGTTCACCCCCATCCGGCCCCTGCTGGCCGAAGACCACACCGTCGTCACCTACGACCCGCGCGGCCTGTCCCGCAGCCCCCTCGACGGCACCCCGGGCGACGACCCCATCGGCGACCACGCCGACGACGTCCACCGGCTGCTCACCGTGCTCGGCCCCGCCGACGTCCTGGCCAGCAGCGGCGGCGCGCTCACCCTGCTCGAGCACCTGCGCCGCCACCCCGGCGACGTCCGCACGGCCGTGCTGCACGAGCCGCCGGTCACCCGCTACCTGCCCGACGGCGCGCTCGACGGCCCCGACATCCCCGCCCTGTTCCGCGACCAGGGCCTCGAAGCCGCCTACGCCGCGTTCATGAAAGTCGTCGGCGTCGACCCCGCCCCGCCGCTCGACCCGCGCGCGGAAGGCAACTTCGCGTACTTCTTCGGCCACCTCATGCCCGCCGTCGGCGCCTACGAGCCCGACCTCGGGGCACTCCGGGCGAGCCCGGCCCGGCTGGTGGTCGCCGTCGGCGCGCAGTCCGCGCACCTGCCGGTCCACCAAGCCGCCCACGGGCTGGCCGCGGCCCTCGGCGTCGCCATCGAGACGTTCCCCGGCGGCCACGGCGGGTTCGCCACCGATGCCCCCGCCTTCGCCCAGCGCCTGCGCGAAGTCCTGGAAGGATGCTGACATGCAGTACCTGCTGATGATCGCCGGCGACGAAACCGCCGAAGAACACCGCACCGACGGCTGCGGCGGCTGGAGCGAGGACATGGCCCGCCGCGGCAAGGTCCGCGGCGGCGGCGGCCTGCGTCCGCCGTCGGAAGCCACCACCATCCGCGTCCGCGACGGTGAAGTGCTGCTCACCGACGGCCCGTTCACCGAGGCCAAGGAACAGATCGGCGGGTTCGTCATCCTCGACTGCGCCGACCTCGACGAAGCCCTCGAACTCGCCGCCCGCCACCCGGCCGCGACCTACGGCAGCATCGAAGTCCGCCCGATGCTCGGACCGGAGGACTTCGCCTGATGCCCGTGGCCGTTCAGCGGCCCGCCCACGGCACCCTGTTGTTGCGGCTGCGGGACTAACCACGCCGGGTGAGCACGGCGGCGACCAGGCACCCGAAGCCCGCCGTGCTCACCAGCGCGCGCACGACGTTCCACCGCACCCACACCGCCTCGAACGCCGCCCGCGCCGCCGCGTAGTCGTCGCCCGCGCCGTCGAGGGCGTTGTTCAGCGGAACGTTGACCACCCCGGTGATCACCACCATCGCCACCAGGCACCCGAACCCCGCGAGCACCCACGCCCGCGGCCCCGGGGAGACGAACACCGCCACCCCCGCCAGCAGCGGCGCACCCAGGAACGTCGACAGGAACACGGGGTTCACGATCGCGACGTTGATCCCGCGCATGCCCTCGACGAACGTCCTGTCGTCCCCGCGCGCCAGGCCCGGCAGCACCGAACACGCGTAGGCGTAGAACAGCCCCGCGACCAGCCCCGCCGCGACCACCGCGGCCACCAGCACCACCGTCGACATCGGTTTCCCCTTCACCGCGGCCGGACCCCGGACGCCACCAGCCATGTTCGTCGTCACGCCGTTCAGTCAAGCGGGCCGACGTGAGACTCTCCATGGTCGACGGCCTCGATCGCATGTTCCAGCGTCTACAGTCGACCGCATGGACCCGCTCGCCGCGCTCCTCGACGGCCCCCGCGCGCACGGCGCGTTCCTGCTGCGTTCGGTGCTCACGCCGCCGTGGTCACTGCGGATCGAGGACCGGGCGCCGCTGACCGTGGTGTCGGTGGTGCGGGGCGACGCGTGGATCGTGCCCGAAGGCGGCGAAGGCGTCCCAATGGGCGAAGGGGACGTCGCGATCGTGCGCGGCCCGGACCCGTACCTGGTCGCCGACCACCCCGCGACCCCGCCGCAGGCGCTGATCCTGCCCGGCCAGGAGTGCCGCACCCCCGACGGCGGTCACCTGACCGAGCTCGCCGACGTCGGGATCCGCACCTGGGGCCACGGCACCGACGGCCCGGTCGTGCTGCTCACCGGCACCTACGGCACGGCGGGCGAGTTGAGCAAACGGCTGCTGGCCGCCCTGCCGCCGGTGCTCGTCCTGCGCGCCGCCGACTGGCCCACCCCGCTGATCGGCCTGCTGGCCACCGAGATCGGCAAGGACGTCCCCGGCCAGGAAGCCGTCCTCGACCGGCTGCTGGACCTGCTGCTGATCGCCGCCCTGCGCGCCTGGTTCGACCGGCCGGACACCGGCACACCGGCCTGGTACCGCGCCCACGAAGACCCGGTCGCCGGCCAGGCCCTGCGGCTGCTGCAGCACCAGCCGGCCGAGCCGTGGACGGTCGCCAAGCTCGCCGCCGACGTCGGGGTGTCCCGCGCGGCGCTGGCCCGCCGGTTCGCGGCCGCGGTGGGCGAGACCCCGATGGCCTACCTCACCGGGTGGCGGCTCGCGCTGGCCGCGGACCTGCTGCGCCAGCACCCGGACACGACGATCGCCGCGATCGCCCGCCAGGTCGGTTACGGCAGCGCGTTCGCGCTCAGTGCGGCGTTCAAGCGCGCGTTCGGCCTCAGCCCGCAGCACTACCGGGCCGGGTAGGCGTTACTTCAGTTCCTCGCCCAGCCGGTCGAGCCAGTCGCCGGTGCCCTGCTCGCGCCACTCCGGCTTCTCGGCGCCGTCGAGGAAGGTGTCCTGCTCGGTGAGCACCAGCCGCGTGCCGTCCCCTTCGGCGAACAGCTCCACGGTCGTGGTCGAGACGGTCGCGAGCGCGCCGTCGCCGGTGAGCGTGCCGGAGAAGACGATCCGCTGCTCGGGGACGATGTCGTGGTAGGTGGCGGCGAAGGTCAGCACGCCGCCGCTCGGGCTGCGGCCTTCGACGGCTTCCCGGCCACCGGCGCGGAAGTCCAGCTCGTGCGTGCCCGCGGAGACGAACCAGCGTTTCTTCGCCTCCGGGTCCGCCCAGGCGGCGAAGACCCGCGCCGGCGGCACCGGGTAGGTGCGTTCCAGGCTGAACGTGCTGTGCAGGACGGTCATGACGTGCTCCCTTCCGGAGTGTCCGGCCCGGCGAGGAAGTCGCCGAGCCGGTCGAGCCTGCTCTCCCACGTGGTGCGCTGACGTCCCAGCCACTGCTCGCCCGCGCGCAGCATCGCCGGTTCGATCCGGCAGGTGCGGACGCGGCCGGTCTTCTCCGACCGCACGAGCCCGGCCGTCTCCAGCACCTGCAGGTGCTGGACGACCGCGGCGAGCGACATGGGCAGCGGCTCGGCCAGCTCACTGACCGACGCCGGGCCCCGCACGAGCCGCTCCACCAGCGCCCGCCGCGTCCGGTCGCCCAGGGCGCGGAACACCAGGTCCAGCGACTCCTCATGGTTAAGCATGTACTTAAGTTAGCTCGGCTCCGGCAGACGGTCAAGTAGTTGCTTAAGTATTTCCGGCAGGTCCGGCGTCTGCCGCAAGGTCGCAAGCACCTGGGCGAGTTCGCGCTCCGCGACGTCGGCCCGGCTCTGCGCGGCCCGCAGTTCGGCCCCGAGAGCCGTCGTGGTTTCGTGCATCGACCGGACGGTCTGCTCGTGTGCCGACTGCAGTTCCGCGAGCCGCCGGTCGGACCCGGCGCGCGCCGCCTCCATCGCCTTGGCGTGGTCGGCGCGGAGGGCGGCGAGCGCGTCCTCTTGCGCCGCCATGGCCTCGGCGTGCTCCTTGCGTGCCGCGTCGAGCCGTTCCCGGACGGTCTCGGCGCGGGTTTCGGCCGCCTCCGCCCGCGCGGTGGCAGCGTGGCCACGGCCCCGCTCGTCCTCGAGCGCGCTACGGGTGGCGGCCAGTTCGGCGGTCAAGGTGGCGATCACCGCGGCGCGTTCACCGGCGAGAGCCGCCGACGCGTCGGCGCGATCGGCGACGCGGGCGAGTTCGTCACGGACCGCGGCCAGCTGCCCCTCGGCCCGCTGCTGCTCTTGCACGGCCGCGCGCCGGGCGGCGAGTTCCTCATCCCGCTCCCTGAGCGCAGCCGCTTTCGCCTTCTCGGCCGATTCCGCCGCCGCGAGGGCGGTTTCGACCGTGTCCCGCGCCTGGGCGGTCTCGGCTTCCGCGCGGCCGCGCTGCAGGCGGTGTTCGTCGGCTTCGGCCAGGGCGGCGTCCCGTTCGGCCAGCGCCGTGGCCGTGGTCGCCTCGAGCTGGTGGCGCAGCGTCGTGAGGGTGTCGACGAGCCCGCGGGCCGGTTCGAGCACGCGGTCGACCTGGTCCGCGAGGGCGGTGACGGCGGTGTCGTCGAGTTCGGTGTCGCTCTCCCGCAGGGACTCGGCGTCCGAGAGCACCGCCTCGGCGTCACGGCAACTGAGGTTGCGCCGCCCCCAGGTCTTGCCGTCCTGGCAGAACCGCGCCCGGCTGCCCCGACCCACCGCCGGCGGCAGCGGCGCCCCGCACCTCCGGTACTCGCACACCCGCACGTGACCAGCGTCTTCCGTCATGAGGCGGACCCTATCAAAGCTTCTGATTAGAACTAGAAATACCTGTTCTAAATCTAAAGATTGAAGATGAGTCGCTTGAGTTTGGATAAGGTCACATATCGCAACTCAGATGGAGACAGAAGAGCCAGGCGCGCAGCGCGCGGCTCAGCGTGCGCGCGGAGCCGCGTAACGCAGGCCGTCGAAGAGCAGGGCGGTGATCTGCCTGGCCTCGTCGAGCCATCCCTCCGTCACGCGCATGGCGCAGATGCCACCCAGGGCCCGCAGCAGGGTCGGTCCGGTGACGTCGCCCCGGATGGCGCCCGCCGCGCTGCCGGCGTCGAGCAGCCGGGTGAGGGCTTCGCCCATGCGGGTGCGGGCGTCGCGGAAGACCGGGGAGTCGGTCGCCATGATGCTCTCCAGCACGACGGACATCCCCTTGCCGACGGCGGCGTGGTCCACGAGCAGCAGCAGGAACCGCCGCAGGGCCTCCTCCGGGGCGTGCTGGTCCAGCAGGTCCGCAGGCGCGGCGCAGAGGCTGTCGACCTCGGCGCGGTACACCTCCTCGATCAACGCCTCCCGGGTCTCGAAGTGGCGATAGAGCGTGCCCACGGCGACGCCGGCGCTGCGGGCGATGTCCTCCACGTGCGCGTCGGTGTCACCGCCGAGGAAGGCCTGACGGGCGGCGGACAGCAGTGCCTCGCGGTTGCGGCGCGCGTCGGCGCGCAGCGGACGTGCTGACGGCAAGGAAACCTCCGTAAGGTGAGTCCGGTTCAGCTTACGGTAGGGTATCCGGAGTCTGGTTCACCTTACGAAGGAGACGTGCCATGCCGAACATCGACGAGGGCCTCGAGGGCCTGCGCGTACTGGTCACCGGCGGCAGCCGGGGTCTGGGCGCGGCCACCGTGCGCCGCTTCGTCGCCGCGGGCGCGACCGTGCTGACCGCCTCCCGCACGCGGCCCGAGGAGAACAGCGGTGCCGCTTTCCTGCCGGCGGACCTCTCGACCCAGCAGGGTGTCGCCGAGCTCGGCCGGCGTGTCGTCGACCAGGTGGGCGGAGTGGACGTGCTCGTGAACAACGCCGGCGCGGCCAGCGCCCCGGCGCCGACGCTGAGCCGGTCCGACGAGTCCTGGCGCGCGGACCTGGAGATGAACCTCCTCAGCGCCGTGCGCCTGGACCGGGCCCTGGTGCCGGGCATGGTCGAGCGTGGCTCCGGCGTCGTCGTGCACGTCTCCTCGATCGCCAGCCGGCTGCCCCAGCGCGCCGACGCGTCCTACGCCGCCGCCAAGGCCGCGCTCAACACCTACAGCCGCGAACTGGCCACCGAGGTCGGCGCGCACGGGGTGCGGGTGGTCTGCGTCCTTCCCGGCTTCGTCGTCACTGACGGCGCCGACGCCCACCTCCGGCGCATGGCCGAGGAGCAGGGCGTCACCGCCGAGGAGGTCACGCAGCAGCTCCTGGACCACCTCGACGTTCCCCTGGGCCGCCCCGGGGCCCCGGAGGACGTCGCCGAGATGATCGCCTTTCTCGCCTCCAGCCGGGCCAAGTGGCTCACCGGGGCGCAGTTCCGCGTCGACGGCGGCATCATCCCGACCGTCTGAGCACACCGGCAGTCGCGGGTACGCCGGCCCGGCCGGGCTGAGGTCCTCGACGCCCGTGCGGCCCGAAACCGAGTCAACGCAGAATGGACGAGCGCTTCCGCTCCAGCAGAGCGCGCTCCGCGGCATTGCCGGTGAGCGCGATGGCCGCCGTGTAGGCCGCGGCTGCCTCCGCCGGCCGGCCCACCCGGTGCAGGAGATCCGCCCGGATCGCGTGGAACAGCGGGAACCGGGCGAGGTCGAGGTCCTCGACCAGGGCCAGCGCGACCCCGGGGCCGTCGACCTCCGCGACCGCGACTGCCCGGTTCAACTCCACCACCGGTGTCGGCGTGACCGCCAGCAGCTGGTCGTACAGCGCCTTGACCTGGGCCCAATCCGTCGGTGCGTCACTGTGGACCGCCTGGATCGCCGCCTGGATCTGGTACGGGCCCGGCTGGTTGCGGCGCAGGCAGCGGCGGACGACCTCCTGTCCCTCGGCGATCAGGTCCGCGTCCCAGCGCGCCCGGTCCTGCTCGGCCAGCAGCACCACGTCGCCGGAAGGGCTCGTGCGGGCTTCGCGGCGGGCGTCGATCAGCAGCATCAGCGCCAGCAGGCCCCAGACCTCGGGCTCGTCCGGCATCAGCCCCGCCAGCACCCGGGCGAGCCGGATCGCTTCGCGGCAGAGGTCGGCGCGGACGAGCTCCTCCCCCGCGCTGGCCGCGTACCCCTCGTTGAAGATCAGGTAGAGCACGGCGAGCACCGCGGCCAGCCGGGCGGGCAGGTCGGCGTCGCGCGGGACGCGGTACGGGATGCCCGCGTCGCGGATCTTGTTCTTCGCCCGCACGATCCGCTGGGCCATCGTCGGCTCGGCGACCAGGAACGCCGCCGCGATCTGGGCGGTGGTCAGGCCGCCGAGCAGCCGCAGCGTCAACGCCACCTGGGCGGGGCGGCCCAGCGCCGGGTGGCAGCAGGTGAAGATCAGCCGGAGCCGTTCGTCGGGCACGGCGCCCTCCTCCACGAGCTCGGTCTCCGCGTGCAGCAACGCCGCTTCGGCGTGTTTGCCCGCCCGGGCGGCCTCGCGGCGCAGCCGGTCGATCGCCCGGTTGCGGGCGGTGGTGATGATCCAGCCGGCCGGGCTCGGCGGGAGCCCGGCCGACGGCCACCGCCGGACGGCTTCGGCGAACGCGTCCTGCACGGCTTCCTCGGCGATGTCGATGTCGCCGAACACCCGCACGAGCACGGACACGGCCCGGCCGTATTCCGCGGCGAAGACGTCCTCGACCCTCATTCGCGGAACGGCCGCACCTCGACCGGCAGCGGGGCGACGACGTCGGCGAGCCGGCCACCCCAGGCGAGCGCGGCGTCCAGATCGGGGGCGGTGATGATCGTGAACCCGCCGAGGTGTTCCTTTCCTTCGGCGTAGGGCCCGTCGGTGACGAGGGTCTCGCCGTCACCGGCCCGCAGCACGGTGGCGCTCGACGGCGGGTGCAGCCCGCCGGCGAACACCCACGCCCCGGCCGCCTTCAGGTCGGCGTTCAGGGTGTCGAGCTCGCGCGCGATGCCGTCCAGCACTTCCGGCGGCGGGGTCGGGCCGTCGGGCTGGTAGACGCTGAGCAGGTACTGCTTCACGGTGGTCCTCCTCGGATCGGGTGTTCTCACCGCTGACACGAACGGGCCTGGCGCGGATCGACACCGTCTCGGGACGGATTTTCCGTGGACCCGGCCGGACGGATCAAGTCGTCCGGATTCGCGCGTCCGACACGCGACGACCGTCACCGTCCGCGGTACCCGGCCCGATGAGGTGGCCGACGCCCTGGACGGGTTCCTGCCCGGGGAGATCGACATCCCGTAACCTCGGCGCGTGCCCGACCTGGAACCGGTGATCGACTCCGCGCTCGGCCCGCAGGACCGGCTGGCGCTGCTGGACGAAGCCGCCGCCCGGCACGTCGACGAGCAGCGGCCGCCCAACACGCTCAAGGCCTACGCCCAGGACTGGCAGGTCTGGCAGGACTACACCGCCGAAGCCGGGATCCCGCCGCTGTCGGCCACGATCGGCGCGCTGACCGGGTTCGTGGTGTGGCTGGAACGCGGCCGCACGCTGCGGCCGGGCGAACGGGCCGTGCCCGAAGTCCCCGAACGGGCCGCCCCGGCGGCGCCCTCGACGATCGAACGGCGGCTCACCGGGGCGCTCGCCGGGCTGCGGCACCACAAGGTGATCGTCGACCCCGAAGCCAGCCGCGCCGCGTGGCGGGCGCTGAAGGGCTACCGGCAGCGGCTGGCCCGCGAGGGCATCCGACGCGGTCGCGGCAAGGCCACCATGGTCACCCTCGCCGACCTGCGGGCGATGTCGCGGGCCTGCCCGGACACCCTCGCCGGCGCGCGTGACCGGGCGATGCTGCTGATCGGTTTCCCGATCGCCGCCCGCTGCTCCGACCTGGCGAACCTGCTGGTCACCGACGTGCAGCCGGTCGACGACCGCGGGCTTTCGGTGACCGTGCGGCACGGCAAGAGCACCGGCGACATGGTCGTCCCGCGGCGCGAAAGCCCCGACACCGACCCCGTGCGGGCCTGGCACGCCTGGCGCTCCGGCGCGGGGATCACGGACGGGCCGGCGTTCCGCCGCGTCGACCGGCACGGCAACGTCGGCGAGCCCGCGCTGAGCACGACCGGCGTCAACCAGATCCTCACCCGGGCCGGTGTCCGCGCGGGCCTGCCGTACCCGGTGACGGGGCACTCCCTGCGGTCCGGGTTCGCCACGGAGGCCCGCCGCGCCGGCGCCGACGACCTCGCGATCGCCGACCAGGGCCGCTGGGTGCGCGGCAGCCGGGCGCTCTACGAGTACATCCGCCGCGTCGACCAGTGGAACGACAACGCGGCGGGCGCACTCGACCTGTGATTCACGGTGCGGACCGGGTGGCGCCGACGACTTCGCCGTCCAGGCGGGCCAGCCAGCTGCCGCAGACGCAGCGCACGTAGTCGAGGCGGTGGGTGACGGGCTGCGCCGCGGCCGCCGGGAGTTCGGCGAGCGGCCAGCCGCAGCGGGGGCAACGGTTCCGGTCCATGCCCCGATCGTGCTGTAATGAGTCAGTGCACTTCAACCCTTACGGCGGGCCGGCCGCGCTGGTGGCCGCCGACCTGGTCAACGCCGGTTCCGCGAGCGAGCTCCTCGGCGGGATGGTCCGCAACGGCATGGCCATCACGGCACTGACCGACGGCGAAGCGGCCCGGATCGGGGCGTGGGCCGCCCGCCTGCGGCCGGTGTTCGCCGCGGACGCCGCGGCCCGCCCGGACCTGGTCAACGAGCTGCTGGCCGAAGCGGCGTGCCGCCCGCACATCACCACCCACGACGGCAAGCCACCCCACCTGCACTACTCGGCGGAGGACGCCGGCCCGGTCGGCCGGGTCCGCGCCTACACCGCGGGCGGCCTGGCCCACCTGGTCTGCGAAGCGCCGGATCGCCTGGGCATCTGCAGCCGCGAAGGCTGCGAAACGGCGTACGTCGACACCTCCCGCAACGGCCGCCGCCGTTTCTGCTCGACCCGGTGCTCGACGCGCGTCCACGTCGCCGAGCACCGGGCGCGGCAGGTCAGCGCCTGAGCTTGCGGGCGCGCCAGGCGAAGACCGTCGGCGTGGGTGCACCGCCTTCGGCGAACCGCTCGAACACCAGGCCCGCCTCGAGGACGGCGCCCAGCAGCTCGGGCAGCGGCCAGTGCGTGGCACCGACCTTGTCCCGCAGGCCCTGGTCGCTCCACGACTCCGTCGTCCAGCCGGTTTCCCGGTAGCCGGGCCGGATGACGACGGCGCGGCTGTCGGTCCGGTCGGCGAAGCCGCCGCAGAAACACGGGTGCACCCCGACGTGCACGAACACCCCGCCGGGCGCCAGCACCCGAGCCGCTTCCCGCAGCACCGCCGGGTAGGCGGGCATGTCGGTGTGCACCATGATCGCGACGACCGCGGGCACCGCACCGGTCGCGATCGGCAGCGCGGTCGCGTCGCCCCGCACGACCGGCAGGCGCCCCGCGGCGTGCCGCAGCATCCCGGCGGAGACGTCGACGCCGAGCGGGGTCCGGCCCAGCTGCCGGAGCCGCTCGGCGTGGGCACCGGTACCCACGCCGAGCTCGAGGCACGCTCCGGTGCCCGGCCCGAGCAGCTCCCGCAGCACCGGCCCGAACTCCAGCGGGTCCGCCCGCCAGCCGGGGACGAGCGTGGTTTCGTACCAGTCCGCGATGGCGTCGTAGGAGCTCACCCTTCCCGTCGTACCGGCCGGTCGCGGTCCGGTCCACGGATTTCGCGGCCGGTGGACACGGCCGAGCCGGCGGCTCAGTCGAGCCAGGTGCCGGCGTCGGCGTCGAACTTGCGGTCGGGGTGCGAAGGATCCGGGACCACCGAGACGTCCAGGTCCCAGCTCGGCAGCGACTGGGTGCCGCCGCCGGGCAATTGCACGCTGATCGAGGCCAGTCCCTGGATCCACTGCCAGGCCGTCGCGGCGGGGAAGCCGGACTGGCCGATGTCCGGTTTGCGGAACACCCCCGGGTCCGTCAGGGCCTGGTCGTGGTGGTGCAGGAACTGGTTGATGTTGAACACCCAGCAGACCAGGTCCGGGTTGTCCCGCTGCAGCTGCGCGGCGGTGTCCTTGAACGAGCAGTAGACCCCGGGCAGGTACGACGTCTGGTCGGACCGGATGGTCGCGCACCAGGCGTTGACGTAGGCCAGGTCCTCCGGGGGCAGGGTGCCGCCGATCTCGATGTCGAGGTAGATCCGGGGCGCCCCGCTCAGGTCGGCCTCCGCGCCGCTGGTGAAGCCTGCCTGGTCGGCGAGCTGCGCCGCGAGCAAGGCGTCCCGGCGGCCCTGTTCGGCGGTCCGGACGTGCGACACCCCGGCGGTGGTGATGCTGGGGTGCTGCTGGCCGACGAAGATCGGCGCGATGCCCCACCCCGGCGCCATCGCGCGGAGGTCGGCGAGGTGGGTCATCCAGCTGCGGTTGCCCTGTGAAGGCGCCGGGGCGAGGTAGAACCCGGTCCACAGCAGGTTGGTGTTCTGCATCAGGCCGTTCATGAAATCGTTCCCCGGGTACTGGAGACGATCGATACCGGCGAAGGACATGGAAGACCTCACAATCGTGAAGGGCAGGCCCGACCGTCGCGGATCGGGCGGAGAAGGGGTGCCGGATCTCCCGGGTGAGCCCCGTAGACGAGGTCGACGGGGCTGCCGTCGGGATCCGGGATCGTGAACGGGCTGATCGGCAGCGAACGGTTCACCGACGCCTGTACGGGCAGTCTCAGCGGCATTCTCCCGATCCTTTCCACCGAAACCGGTACGGACTAGTCGAACAGGCCGCTGAAGAAGTCGCCGATGCCGCTGACGACGTCGCCGATGGTGTCCTGCACCGGTTGGGTGGTCAGCAGCGAGGACAGCAGGCCGCCGAGCAGCACCGGGAGGATGGCGGGTTCCACCCCGCTGTCGCCGGCGAGTGCGGCGGTGGCCCGGCCGTGGCGGTCGATTCCCGCCGACTGGCGCGGCATCCGCAACGCCGGGGTGGACGGAAGTGTGGGGTGCGACATGAGTTTTCCTTTCCTGGTCAATAGAGCACGAACGGGTCCTTCGAGGACTGGCAGGCGAGCCAGTCCTCGAACGTCTCGGCGTCGCCGCAGGGATCGGTGATCGCCGCGCGGACGCCCGGCGGGTTCGCGGCGTGGCCCGGCGGCCGGGTGCGGTGGACCCCGCCGGCCGGCCGCGGGAGCCGGAGTTCCGGTGCCGGTGTCACGGCCGCTTCGCCGCGGCGAGGGCCTTGAAGCACATGTCCCTCGCGGGACCGCGCAGCTTGCGGCAGTCGGCGCGGGCGGCGTCGAGGCCGGGGCCGTCGCGCAGGCTCGCCGGTGCCGCGGTGCCGTCGCGGTCGATCCCGCGCGCGATTCTGGGCAGGGCCAGGGTGGGGTGCATCATCTTCTCCTAACTCCCGACGAGGAACTGGTGCGAAGGCGCCAGGCTCACCGGAGGACTGGTGCTGACGTCGAAGGTCTGCAGGTAGGCCACCCGGGACCGGCGGTCGTTCTCCGGGTCGAAGTAGGTGATCTTGACGTCCCAGGCGTCGGCGTCCGGCCGCGCGTAACGGCTCTTGGTGACCGTGATGTCGTCGAGGGCGTAGAGCACCTCGGGCTCGTCCGCCCGGCGCGGCGTGAGCCTGCCGGACAGGAAGCCGTTGGCCAGCTCGCGCGTGAGCTCGAAGGCGTTGGTCGCGGCGTAGTTGAGCGCCCGGTCGGGCGAGCTCTGGCCGAGGTTGCGGAACTGGTAGTAGACCTTGTCGAGGAAGGCCCGCACGAGGAGCCGGACGGTCTGTTCGTCCGGGCGGCCGGCGTTGCGCGCGTCGTAGTCGTGGTTGATCGTGTCGATCAGGTTGTCCAGCAGCACGGCTTCGTTCCAGGTGTAGAGGCCCTGGGCGTGCACCTCGACGACCGGCACGACCTGCCCGGAGAACAGCCGGACCGTGCGGCCGGTCAGCGTGCCCGGCACGGACACCCGCGCGACGTAGCTCGGGTTGTCCGGGCCCAGCGACTGGCCGACGATCGCCTCGCGGAACGTCTTGTGCACCACGGAAACGGGCGGGTAGCCGGCGCCGTCTTCGCCCCCTTCGGTCCGCGGGCCGCCCCAGGCCATGCCGAACGGCGTTTCGGCCTCCAGCGCGTAGATCGGCATCCGGCCGTCCAGGTTGCACGTCCAGATCAGCTTGTCCGAGGCCCACGGGTTTTCCGCGAGGTAGCGGAACAGCTGCGCCGGGTCGTACGGGTTGCCGGGAACCAGGTGGTCGCCGACCGGGGTGACGTCCATCTGCTGGATGAAACCGTCGCGCCGGGCTTCGGAACCGAAGTCCCAGCCGATCGTGCCGATGGCGTAGACGTGGGCCGGGCCGGGGCGGCACTCGCAGGCGTCCGGTCCGCCCGGGGTGTCGGCGCAGGCGGCGCGCACGCCGCCGTCCTGCGGTGGCGGGGTTGCTTCGGGCTGTTCCACGGTCGTCTCGCTTTCCATCGGAGGGGTGAAGGCCGCCGGCGCGTCGATGACGCCGGCGAAGTGCCGGGGCGTGTCGCCGCCGGCGGCGGTGCGCACGAGGAGGTCGCGGAGCGCGGCCGGGGTGAGGTCTTCGCCCCGGCTCCGGGCCTGCGTGCGCAGCAGACCCGCGATCCCGGCCACGATCGGCGTGGCGAAGCTGCTTCCGGACAGCCGCACGGTGCCGCCGCCCGGCCGGGCGCCTTCGATGCCGTGGCCGGGCGCCAGGACGCCGGTCCGCCGGTACGGCGCGCCCCAGTTGTTCGTCGGGAGCGGGACGCCGCCGTCGGTGCAGGCGCCGACCGCGAGCACGCCGTCGTCGGCGGCCGGGACTTGCACGGAGTCGTCACCGTCGTTGCCGACGGCGGCGACCACGAGCACGTCGTGGGCGTCGCACAACCGCAACGCGTTCGCCAGCAGCGCGTCGGGCTCGCCGTCCGGGGTGCGTTCGCCGCCGCTGACGGTGATGATGTCGGCGCCCGCGGCGACGGCCGCTTCGATCGCCCGGGCGAGGTCGAGCTGGGACAGGCGGCCGCCGTCGTCGCGGAACACCGGCACGATCAGCCCGCGGCACTCCGGGGCGATCCCCGCCACCGGCGAGCCCGGCTGCCCGAAGACCAGGCTGGCGACGTGGGTGCCGTGCACCGACATCGCGCCCTGGCTCGCGGGGTCTTGGACCAGCGTGTCGAGCACCTCGAGGTCGGCGCCGGCGAAGCAGGGGTGGGACAGGTCGACCGGGCCGTCGAGGACGGCGATGCAGACGCTCCCGGCCGAGCCGGGCGGCATCGCGGGCAGCGGGCCCACGGCGTTCCGCACGTTCATCGCCACTCCTTCCGCTGGGGTCTCACCGGGCAGAGCCGTCCACGGTGGACGCTGATACGTCGGATTTCCGGCGGAGTCGCGGCGGTTCCCCGGGCACGGGCGGGCGACGGGGCCGGGCTGCCTACACTGGACACATGAGCAAGCGCTTAGTGACCCTGGGGGACTCGTTCACCGAAGGCGTCGGCGACGACGATCCCGCCGCCCCGCACGGCGTGCGCGGCTGGGCCGACCGCGTCGCCGAGCAGCTCGCCGCGGGCGAGCCGGACTTCCGGTACGCCAACCTCGCCATCCGCGGCAAGCTGATGGCGCAGGTCCTTGGCGAACAGCTCGAGCCGGCGCTGGCCATGGCGCCCGACCTCGTCACCCTCTACGCCGGCGGCAACGACCTGATGCGGCCCAAGGTCGACATCGACGCGCTGATGGTCGACTACGAGGCCGCCGTGGCGAAGATCCGCGCGACCGGGGCCCGGCTGGTCCTGTTCACCGGGGTCGACGGCGTCGAGGACGCGCTGTTCCGCAAGATGCGCGGCCGGGTCGCCATCTACAACGAGTTCGTCCGCGCGATCGCCGCCCGCCACGACGCCCTGCTGGTGGACATGTGGGCCATGCGGCAGCTGCGCGACCGGCGGCTGTGGGCGCCCGATCGCCTGCACCTCAACGCCTACGGCCACACCGAGGTCGCCATCGCCGTCCTCGCCGCCCTCGGCGTCGAACACCCGCTGTCCGGCACCGAGCTGGGCCCGCGCGAGGTGCTCAGCCCGGCGGCGCGCCGCAGCCAGAACCTCAAGTGGGCGCAGGAGCACGCGCTGCCGTGGGTGCGGCGCCGCCTGCGGGGCGAGTCCTCCGGCGACACGCTCACCGCGAAGCGCCCGGTGCTCGCGCCGGTCGGCTCAGCCCCGGTCGCCCGCTGACGGGCGGAGGCCGTCGAAGAGGATCGCCACGGCCCGGTCGCGCAGGGTGGCGTCCGGGCCGGCGTACTCGGCCGCCCGCGCGACGCCGATGGTCACCGGGATCAGCTCGCCGACGACGAGGTCCGGCCGGACCGCGCCCGCCTGCTGCGCGCGGGAAAGCAGCACGCCGAGGGCCGACAGCAGCCGCCCGCCGATGTCGGACTTGCCCACCGGCACCGTGACACCGGCCGCGGAGAGGGCCTCGAAGTAGGCGTTCTTCGCGCTCGACATCTCGACCCAGCTGGTGAGGAACGCGAAGAACGCGCCGCCCGGGTCGGCGGACTCCGCGGCGACGGCCGTCTCGGCCTCGTCGACGAACCGGCTCAGCCGGGCGTGGAGCACCGCTTCGAGCAGCGCCTCCTTCGTCGGGAAGTGCCGGAACACCGTGCCGATCCCGACTCCGGCCACCCGGGCGACCTCCTCGGTCGGCGCGCCGGTGCCCTTGGCGGCGAACACGTTCTCGGCCGCCTCCAGCACGCGCGCCCGGTTGCGCCGGGCATCGGCGCGCAACGGTTTCGGCTCGGCGGGATCGACGGCGGCGGGGCTCACCAGCCGATGGTACTGCGCTGCTGGTGAGCGGCCCGGCCGCGCGGCCACGGTCGCGTACCGGACGGGGCCCGTCTCCTCCCCGCCGGGCCGGGTGGTGACCGGCGGCCCCGCGACCGCAGTCGGCCGCCCAGGTCACCGAGCCTGATGGTCACCGGCCCGGGCCGCGGCCGCGCGACCGGTGGCCTACCGCGCGGGGTTCGGCCTCCGTCCCGCCGGGTCGGTCACGGGGCCGGATCGGGCAGCGTGTCCAGCAGGCGGGCCAGCGCCCGCGGTACGTGGGAACGCCAGCCGCCGCCCATGATGCGGCGGGAGATGCGCTGGAACTCGTCGTCCGGGTCGAACCCCTCGTGGCTGAGGAACAGCCGCGTGCCGGTGCCCTCGGGTTCCAGCCGCCACGTCACCGTCCACTGCGGACCCCAGCGGATGCTGAGCCGGCGTTCGGGCTCGACCGCCAGGACCTCGCACGCCACCGGGCCGCCGGCGAACCCGGCCGCGGGCACCGGCTCGGCCAGCAGCTCGAACCGGTGCCCCACCACGGGTTTGATGTCGTTGGGCATGTTGATCCAGCGTTCGAGCAGGTCCGGTTCGGTCAGTGCGCGCCACACCTTGCGGGCCGGGTGGGCGAGGAACTGGTCGACGTGGATGGCGGTCGGGTCGTCCTCGCTCACAGGTCTTCCTCTTCGTCCAGCAGGTCGCGCAGGTTGGCGAGCTTGGTGCGCCAGAAGCGCTCGTACGGGGTCAGCCAGTCCGCGACTTCCGCCAGCGGAGCCGCGTCGAGGCGGTAGACGCGGTTGCGGCCCTGGCGCTGTTCGGTGACCAGACCGGCCTCCCGGAGCACCCGCAGGTGTTCGGACAGGCTCGGGCGGGCCATGTCGAAGCGTTCGGCGATCGCGCCGGCCGGCATCGGGCCGTCCAGCAGCAGCCGCAGCACCTCCCGGCGCGCCGGGCTGGCGAGCGCGGCGAACACGTCGTCGTTGACCGGCATCAGCTCGGCACGTTGCCGAAGTCCGACGGCTGGAGCAGGCCGAGGACGTGACCGTCGAGGTCGGTGAACGAGGTCGCCCGCCCCCAGGGCTGCTCCCGGGGTTCGGCGACCTCGACGCCGGCCGCCCGCAGCGCGGCGACGTCGGCGTCGAGGTCGGTGGTCTGCAGCTGGAAGTGCCGCGGCCCCGGTGCGACCCCGGTGACCTGCTGGTCGGTCAGGACGACGCCGGTCTTCGCGCCCTTCGGCGCGACCAGCACGAACCGGCCGCCTTCGGGCGTGCGCCGGTCGACGAGCGCTTCGAAGCCGAGCTTGCCGACGTAGAAGTCCCGGGCCCGGGCGTGGTCGGCGACGGGCAGGGTCAGGAACTGCAGGTGGGTGATCGTCATGCCGCCGACAATAGGTAGGAAATCTCCTACACGTCAAGGGGGCGGCCGAACCACCGTTCGAGGGCCACGCGCAGGGTCTTGCGTTCGGTGTCGTCCGGTTCGGCAGAACTGCTTGCCCAGGCGACGTAGCCGTCGGGACGGATCAGCAACGCGGTCGCGTCACCGTCCGCCTGGCCGGGCACCAGGTCAATCCGGTCGCGCCAGCCGGACAGCTCATCGCCGAGTGAGCCGGTGAAGTCCAGCAGCAGCGGCCGGGCCGTCGCGGTCAGCTGCGCGAGCCGGGTGCCGTCGGCCAGCACCAGGTCGGGCGCCCAGCGGCCGTCCAGCGGGTGGTCGGTGCCCGGCTCGTAGCGGACGTCGGCGCCGGACATCAGGTCGGCGATGTGCTGCACCGTGCTCGGCAGCCGCAGCAGCTCGCCGAACAGCTCGCGCAGCGCCGTGACGTCTCCGCCCGGGCTGATCAGCGCGGACTGGGCCTGGGTGTGCATGACGACGCGCTCGGCGACCGGGCGGCGTTCGCTCTCGTAGGTGTCGAGCAGGCCGTCGGGCGCCCAGCCGTGCAGCGTGGCGGCCAGCTTCCAGCCGAGGCCGGCGGCGTCCTGGAGGCCGAGGTTGAGCCCGGGACCGCCGATCGCGGAGTGGACGTGGGCGGCGTCGCCGACCAGCAGGACGCGCCCTTCGCGGAACTTCTCGGCCAGCCGCGTGTTGCGCCCGCGCAGCCGCCGCAGCAGGTGTGGCCCGTCGCCCTCGGGCTCGCCGAGCGGCAGGTCGAACCGGAGGACGCGCCGGACGCTCGCGCGCACGTCGTCGAGGGATACCGACGGTTCGTCTTCGGCCCCTTCGTCGTCGGTCCACTCCATCGCGGTGACGAGGGTGCCCGCGGGGAACGGCGCGTAGGCGAACAGGCCGGCTTCGGTGCGGTAGTGGAAGAACGGCGGGATGACACCGCGGCCCGGAATCCGCAGGCCGCCCGATTCCGGGTCGGCGAACTCCGCGGGCACGGTCGCGTTCGCGGTGTGGGACACGGTGCGGTCCTCGGTGACGCCGGGGAAATCGATGCCGGCGAGCTTGCGGGTGACACTGCGGCCGCCGTCCGCGCCGACGTGGTACCGGCTCTGCAGCCGGTAAGGCCCGTCGGGGCCGGTGACGTCGAGGGTGACCGCGTCGGCGTCCTGCGTGAGAGCGGTGAGCTCGTGGCCGCGGCGGATTTCGACGCCGAGTTCGATGGCGCGTTCCTCCAGCATCGCGGCGATGCGGCGTTGCGGCACGCCCAGGACGTTCAGGGAATTGCGCTCGACGAGGGTGAGGTCCAGGCGCAGCGCGCCGAAGACGAAGCCCGGCACGGGTGGCCCGATCGGCCCGGCGAGCCGCTCGTGCAGGCCGCGGCGGTCGAGGAGGCGCACGACCTGGCCGACGAGGCCGTTGGCGCGGTTCTCGGTGGTGGGCTCGGGCAGCCGTTCCAGGACCAGCGGGCGGATTCCGGCGAGGGCGAGCTCGCAGGCGAGCATCAGGCCGTTGGGCCCGGCACCGGCGATGACGACGTCTTCCATTGGTGAGACTCCCTTTTTTCGGGCACGGCGAAGCAGCCCGGCGAGCGGGCGCTTCGGGGTGAGGTGGTGTTACCGGGGTTCGGGCAGGCCGGACGCCAGCCGGCCGAAAACGTCCCGCAGGACGTCCGCCACGGACGGCCGCGGCTCGGCGATGAGCCACTGCTGGGTGACGACGTTGAGCGCGGCGCCGACGACGCCCGCGACGAGCCGCGGGTAGACGTCCCGGGAAGCGTCGGTGCCGGTCCGTTCGGCGACGGCGAGCGCGAATTCGGCTTCGGCGGCCGCGCCGGCCTTCTGGAACTCGCCCTGCAGGCTGGGTTCGGCGACCATCAGCCGCAGCCCTTCGACCCACGCCGGGGTGGCGCCCGACCCGTCGGGCACCGGTTCACCGAGGGCGAACCCGGCGAGCGCGGCCTGGGTGATGGCGTCCCAGATCGGCTCGTCGGCCGGCCGTTCCCGCAGGGCGGCGGCGATGGCGCGGGCCCGGTCGTGGTGCCGGGCGACGATGGCTTCGCCCTTGCTGCCGAAGTAGTTGCTGAAGGTCCGGGTGGACACCCCGGCTTCGGCGGCGATGTCTTCGATCCGCACGTTGTCGTACCCGCGTTCGACGGTCAGCCGGATCGCCGCCCAGCTCAGCGCGATCCGCGTTTGCTGCTTCTTGCGGTCGCGAAGACCGGCGCGGTCGGTGTCCATGGCTCCACCGTACCGAACTTTGCAGATTCTGCAAAGTTTCCTAGTCGGCAAGTTTTGTGGCGGGTCCACCGGCGAGGAAGGCGGCGTAGGGCGTGGCCGCGTCGCGTTCCACGACCGGCCGGGCGTTGCTGTAGCGGCCGTCGGACCGGTCCCGTTTCGGTCCGGACAGCCAGAACTCCTCGCCGGTTTCGACGTCGACGAAGTTGGCGTCGTAGCGGCCCGGCCACCGGCGCAGGGTCCGGCCGTGCACGTAGGCGGTCCGCCACGTCTTGGTGAACCGGACCCAGGCGATCCACGACGGGCCGCGGTCGGTGTCGTAGCCCGTCTTGAGCTGGAGGTACATGATCCGGCGCGGCATGGCCCGAGCATAGGCGCGGGCGCGCGCGGCGCGCGTCCGATTTTCCCGGGACTCCGTCACGCACCGGACGACAACGGCGTCATCGATCGCCTAACGCCGCCTCGCGCGTCACACTGTTGTGTGACATCGGTCACCGGAGGTGTTGCGAGATGGTCCTGGGCGACAACAGCGTCACTCACACGGCGGCGACGGACAACAGAGTGCAAGTACGGCGGGCCGCGCTGGCGAGCGCGATCGGCACGACCATCGAGTGGTACGACTTCTTCCTCTACAACACCGCGGCGGCCTTGGTCTTCCCGCACCTGTTCTTCCCCGCCTCGAGCGCCTACGCCGGCGCGATGCAGTCCTTCGCCACCTACGCGGTCGGGTTCGCCGCGCGGCCGGTCGGGGCCGCGATCTTCGGGCACTGGGGTGACCGGATCGGGCGGAAGGCGACGCTGATCGTCACGCTGCTGCTGATGGGCATCTCCTCCGGCGTCGTCGGGCTGCTACCCGGGACCTCGGCGATCGGCGTGGCCGCCCCGCTGATCCTGGTGCTGCTGCGGCTGGTGCAGGGCATCGCCATCGGCGGTGAGTGGAGCGGCTCGGTCCTGCTCGCCATGGAATGGGGTGACCAGCGCAAACGCGGGCTGCTCGGCAGTTTCGCGCAGATCGGCGTCCCGGTCGGGCTGGTGCTCGGCACCGGCGGGATGACGCTGCTGTCGGCGACGCTGTCCCCCGCCGCGTTCGACTCGTGGGGCTGGCGGGTCCCGTTCCTGCTCAGCCTGGTGCTGGTCGCGGTCGGCCTGGTGATCCGGCTGAAGATCCTCGAGACGCCGATGTTCGCCAAACTCGTCGAAAACCGGCGGACGTCCCGCACACCGGTGCTCGACGCGATCCGCCACCACTGGCGGGAGATACTGCTGTCGGCCGGGGTCCGGTTCAGCGAGCAGATGCCGTTCTACCTGTTCACCAGCTACGTGCTGATCTACGTCGTGGCGCGGCACGAGTTCAGCAAGACGTTCGTGCTCAACGCGGTCCTCGTCGGCGCCGCGTGCGAACTGGCACTGATCCCGCTGTTCTCGGCGCTGTCGGACACCTTCGGCCGCAAACGGGTCTACCTCAGCGGGGCCGTGCTGACCGGGTTGATCGCGTTCCCGTACTTCACGGTCCTCGCCCACGGCAGCCACGCGCTGGTGTTCGTGGCGGTCGTCGTGTCGTTCGTCCCGCACGCGCTGCAGTACGGCCCGCAGGCGGCGTTGATCGGCGAGAGCTTCCCGACGCACCTGCGCTACGGCGGCGCGGGGCTCGGCTACCAGCTGGCGTCGGTGTTCGCCGGCGGGCCGGCGCCGCTGCTGGCGACGTGGCTGCTGCACACGACCGGGACGCCGTACGCGATCTCCGGCTACATCGTCCTGTCCGCGGTGGTCACGGTCCTGTGCGTGATCTTCCTGAAGGACCGGTCCAAGGCGGACATCGAGGACGTCAGCGTGTACCAGCGGTAAACGCCCCAATGTGGCCTTCGGTGCGTGAGACGCAACCAAGGCGGCCTTCGGTGCGTCAGACGCACCGAAGGCCGCCTTGGGGCGCTCGGGTCAGCGGCGCGGGCCGCCGAACGGGGGCTGCTGCGGGAACGGGCCGCTGCCCGGGTTCTGCTGCTGCGGGCCGCCGAACTGGCCCGGCGGCGGAGCCTGCGGCGGCGGGCCCTGGTACTGGCCGCCCGGGGGCGGGCCGGCCGGGGCCTGCGGCTGCGGCAGCGCGGGCTGGCCGCTCTGCGGCGTCGGCGGCTGCTGCTGCGGGGCCGGCGTGACCTCGGTGCCGCGGTCGTCGTCGGCCTGCGGCTCGGGCTGCTGCTGGGCGGGGCGCGGGATCGACGGCCGTGCCGGCGGCGAGGACGGCGCCCCGATCGCCGGGACCTCCTTGCGCGCCACCGCTTCCGCGGCCGCGACGGCCTCGGCGACCTTCGGGTCGCTCTTGGTCTCGAACCAGCTGGAGACCTCGTCGTCCTCGAGGTCGGGCTTGTCCGGGACGTCGTCTTCCTTCGGCGGCTCGTACCGGAAGACGCCGTCGTCGCCCGGGGCGCCGAGCGCGCGGGCGAAGCCTTCGAGGGCCTTGCCGTAGTCGCTGGGGATCATCCAGACCTTGTTCGCGTCGCCCTGGGCCATCTGCGGCAGCGTCTGCAGGTACTGGTAGGCCAGCACCTCCGGCGTCGGGCGGCCGGCCTTGATCGCGGCGAACACCTTTTCGATCGCCTTCGCCTGGCCCTGGGCCTGCAGGTAGCGCGCGGCCCGCTCACCCTGGGCCCGCAGGATGCGGGACTGCCGCTCGGCCTCGGCGGCGAGGATGGTCGCCTGCCGGGCACCTTCGGCGGCGAGGATCTGGCTCTGCTTCTGGCCTTCCGCGGTCTTGATCGCCGATTCCCGCTGCCCCTCGGCGGTGAGGATCATCGCGCGCTTCTCGCGGTCGGCACGCATCTGCTTCTCCATCGAGTCCTGGATGGAGGGCGGCGGGTCGATCGCCTTGAGCTCGACCCGGCTCACGCGGATGCCCCACCGGCCGGTCGCCTCGTCGAGCACGCCTCGCAGCTGGGTGTTGATGGAGTCGCGGGAGGTCAGGGTCTGCTCGAGGCTCATGCCACCGACCACGTTGCGCAGCGTGGTGGTGGTCAGCTGCTCGACACCGACGATGTAGTTCGAGATCTCGTACACCGCCGCGCGCGAGTCGGTGACCTGGAAGTACACGACCGTGTCGATCGACACCGTCAGGTTGTCCTCGGTGATCACCGGCTGCGGCGGGAAGGAGACGACCTGCTCGCGCAGGTCGATCCGGGCGCGCACCTTGTCCAGGAACGGCACGAGGATGTTGAGGCCGGGCGAGGCGACCGTGCGGAACCGGCCGAGCCGCTCGATCACGGCCGACTGCGCCTGCGGCACCACCATGACCGCCTTGGCTATCGTGATGATCACGAGCAGGACCAAGGCGATGACCAGGCCGATCGCGAATCCGGTCAAGACATTTTCCCCTTACCTAGTACCATTCTTGCGCGGTTGACGGCGTTCCGGGTGCCGCGGGCGGGTGCACCGCGAGCTGCAGGTCCTTCGCGGTGATGCCCCAGCGGCCGGTGGTGTCGTGCAGGACCGTCCACACTGTACGGTGCAGCTCCCCGGGCGCGGTGACGGCGCGCTCGGCGGTGGTCAGGCCGGCTTCCTGCCGCAGCGCGGTGCGGGTCAGCCGGTCGACCGCGAGCGCCGGGTTCGCGATTTCGTAGGTGGCCCGGCGTGGGTCGGTGACGGCGAAGACGACCTCGAACCCGATGAGGACTTCCTGCCCGTCGCCGGCCTCGACCGGGCGGGGCGGCGCGGAGAGGATCTGTTCGCCGAGGTCGAAGCGGGCGCGGACCCGGTCGGCGAACGGGACCACGAAGTGGCGGCCGGGGCCGAGCACGGTGCGGTAGCGGCCGCCGCGTTCGATCACCGCGGCGTGGCCCGCGCCGACGGTGACGAGTCCGAGGCTCACGGCTCGGCCGACACGACGGCGGTGGCGCCGGAGATCTCGACGACGGTGACCGCGGTGCCGGGCGCGATGGGGGGAAGGTGCTCGCCGAGGCTGCGCGCCGACCAGACGTCCCCGGCCAGCTTCACCTGCCCGGCTTCGGCATCCACTGTGGACACCACGACGGCACGGGCGCCGATCAGCGCGTCGACGCCGGTGTGGTGGATCGGCCCGGCCAGGAAGCGCCGCTTGAGCGCGGGGCGGACCAGCATGAGCATGCCGACCGAGGCGACGGCGAACACGGCGACGTCGATGACCAGGTTCCCGGTGAGGACCTCGGCGCCGGCGCCGAACAGCGCGGCGACACCCAGCATGATCAGCACGAAGTCGCCGGAGACGACTTCGGCGATCATCAGGGCGATGCCGACGATCAACCAGACCAGTGCCCAAGCCATGGCTTCATGCTCTCAGATCGCGCCGGTTCGCACCGGCGCAGTGACGGGCCGTAACCTTCGCGTGACCTTGGACAAATCAGACATTCAGTCCTCTTCCGTCGGCTCGGTGACGAAGTCGATGAGCCGTTCCACGGCCCCGATGAGCGGGGTCTCGAGGTCGCGGAAACTGCTCACCCCGCTCAGGACACGCTGCCAGCCTTCGAAAGGTTGCCCCCAGCCGAGGGCGGCGCAGATCCCCTGCTTCCACTCGGTGCCGCGCGGGATCTTGGGCCACGCCTCGATCCCGACGGCCGCCGGGCGCACGGCCTCCCAGACGTCGATGTAGGGGTGCCCGGTGACCAGCACGTTCTCGTCGCGGATCGCCTCGACCAGCCGCGATTCCTTGCTGCCGGGCACGAGGTGGTCGACCAGCACACCGAGCCGGCGGCCGGGGCCGGTGCCGAACTCGGCGATCCGGTCGGCGAGGACGTCGACGCCGTCGAGGGGTTCGACGACGACCCCTTCCACGCGCAGGTCGTGACCCCAGACGCGTTCGACGAGCTCGGCGTCGTGCTTGCCTTCGACCCAGATGCGCGAGTCGCGGGCGACGCGGGCTTTGAGGCCTTCGACCCGCACCGAGCCGGACGCCGAGACCTGCCGCGCCGGCGCCTTCGCGGGCGCCCGAAACGGCACCAGCGTGACCGGTTTGCCCTCGAGGAGGAAGCCGGCGGGGACGAGCGGGAACACGCGGTGGCGGCCCTTGGCGTCCTCGAGCACGACGTTCCCGTACTCGATCTTCACCACCGCGCCGCAGTAGCCGCTGGCCGGGTCCTCGACGACCAGGCCGGGTTCGGCGGGGACCTCGGGCACCTTCTTGCGGCGCGGGCCGGCGAGCACGTCGTCATACGAGTGGGAGCGCACGACCTGGGAACTTAGCGGCGGCGACGTCCCGGGCCGGTCATGCCACGCCGGTCAGCGCGCCATCTCCAGCAGCGCATCGGTGAACGGCGTCCGGTCGCCGCGGCGCAGGGGCGCGAGTGCGACCAGCGGAGCCATCGCGACGCACCAGGCGCGGACGCGGTCGGCATCGAAGCCGCTCACGTGCGGGGCGAGGGCGGCGATGCCGTCGTCGATGGTGCCGCCCGCGGCCATCGGGACGAACACGAAGTCGATGGCGTCGAGAGAGGGGTCGCCGAGCGCGGGCCGCGGGTCGATGGCGACCGCGCCCCGGGCACCGGCGTCGAGGACGTTGGCCGGGTGCAGGTCGCCGTGGACGAGCGTGACCGGCCCGCTGGTGGCGAGTTCGAGAGCACGCTCCCGCCCTTGGGCCAAGACCTCGGCGCTCATGTGCTCGGCGGCCGCGGACTCGCCACGACGGCGTTCGGAGAGGTCGAAGATGAACTCGATGCCGTCGGCCAGCCGCCGGAGCTCCCCGCGGGGCTCGGCGGCGTGCAGTTGGTCGAGCAGCTCGCCGATCTCCGCCCACGGCACGTCACGACCGGTCAGCTCGGTGCCCGGGACCAGGCCTTCGAGCAGGATGGCGTTGGCGTCGAGGTCGGCGTCGACGATCTGGACGACGCGGGAGCACCCGGCCCAGGCGCTCAGCCCGGAGAACTCCAGGCGGGCGACTTCCGGATCCGGGGTCAGTTTGAGGACCTGCAGGTCACCGCCGGGGCCGGTGCACAGCAGGGTGCGGCCGGTGTTGCCGGGCCGGGCCTCGCGGATGGTGAGCCCCCACTTCGCGCTCAGGCGGTCGACCAGGTCCGGCAGCGTGTCGCACCACGGCTCGGCCAGCTCGGGACCGAACCGGTCGGCAAGCCGGGCGCGCGCCGCGTCGCCGATCAGAACAGGGGCCACGGGATGGCGCGCCAGTCGTCGCCGGGCTCGGGGAAGATGCCCTCGGCGAGGAGCACGTCGGTGCGGTCGGCCAGGGCGCGGATCTCGAACTTGGTGATGTGCTCGGCGAGGGTCCGGCCGAGGCCGCCGTCGAGTTCCGAGCGCAGCTTGCGCAGCTTTTCGACGGTGTCCGGCGGCAGCGGCTCGCCGATCCAGCCCCACAGGACGGTCCGCAGCTTGGGGTCGGTGTGCAGGCAGATGCCGTGGTCGACGCCGTAGACGTGGCCGTCGACGCCGGGCAGGAGGTGCCCGCCCTTGCGGTCGGTGTTGTTGGCGACGATGTCGAGGACGGCGAGGTCGCGCAGCCCGGGGTGGTCGGCGTGGGCGAGCACCGCGGGCTCGCCGAGCCGGTCGTGGGCGTGCAGCACCGGGCGCCAGCCGTCGGGCACCTCGTCGGGGGGCAGGACCTCGACCAGGTCGTCTTCGGTGGTTTCGATCCAGAGCTGGACCATGCCGGGGCCGAACGGGCCGTCGCGCAGCACGGTCGGCGGGATGGCGCCGATGCCGGTGGTGTCGGCGATGATCGCGGTGGCGACCTCGCGCCCGGCCAGGGTGCCGTCGGGGAAGTCCCACAGCGGCCGCTCCCCCGACACCGGCTTGTAGACGACCCGGCCGGTGACGCCGTCGAGCTCGATGGCGCAGAACAGCGTGACGTTGGAGGCGTCGACCAGCCGGCCTTCGACGTCGATGCGGCCGTGGGTGACGAGGTCGCGGGCAGCGGGATCGGCCGGGGCAGGCGTCATGGTCAGTCTTCGTCCGGCTCGGTTTCGCGCCGGTAGCCGTTCTGCCGGGGGCAGATGTGGCCGGTCGGGTCGAGCGGCTCGCCGCACAGCGGGCAGGGCTTGCGGCCGGCGTTGACGACGCGGTCGGCCCGCTCGGCGAAGGCGCGGGCGGCGGCCGGGGTGAGGAAGACGCGGACGGCGTCCGGGCCTTCCTCGGTGTCGTCGAGCACGACCGTTTCGTCGACCTCGCCCTCGGTGATGGCGAGCAGCTCGATGACGACCGCGCTGCTGTCGGCGTCCCAGCCCAGGCCCATGGTGCCGACGCGGAACTCCTCCTCGACGGGCACGGTGAGGGGGTCGAGGTCGACGAGGTCGTCGGGGGCGTCGTCGGGGACGTCGGCGCCGAACCGGCTGGCGACCTCCTCCAGCAGCGAGCTCAGGCGTTCGGCGAGCACGACGACCTGCTGTTTTTCGATGGTGACGCTGATCGTGCGCACGTCCTCCGACGCCTGGAGGTAGAACGTGCGATCGCCGGGCTCGCCGACGGTGCCGGCGACGAACCGATCCGGCTGGCGGAAGACGTGGATTACGCGAGACATAGCACTGACGACCCTAGGCCACGGGCGCATGATCGGCATCCGCCGCCCCACCGTAGGCGGCCCGCTAGCCTCGGGGGGTGTCTCGGATCTCCCCGTACGGAACGTGGTCTTCGCCCATCACCGCCGCCGAAGTGGCCGCCGCCGGCGGCGGGCCGCAGTGGCTCGACGTCGTCGACGGCGAGGTGTGGTGGGCCGAGGCGCGACCTGGTGAACAGGGCAGAGTCGCCCTGGTGAAGGCCGTTCCCGGCGGGACGGAGGACGTGCTGCCGTCGCCGTGGAACGTCCGCAACCGGCTGCACGAATACGGCGGGCGGCCGTGGGCGGTCGCCGGGGGTGTGGTGGTCTTCACGCACTGGGCCGATCAGCGCGTGTACGCGCAGAGCGAAACCGGCGTGGTGGCGCTTACCCCCGAGCCCCCGGAGCCGCAGGGCGTCCGCTACGGCGATCTGCGGGTCGGCCGGCCGAGTGAGGTCTGGGCGGTCCGGGAGCGCAGCACCGGGCCGCGGCCGGCGGACATCGAGCGCGAGCTGGTGGCGATCGCGGTGGACGGCGGCGGCGAGCGGGTGCTGGCCGCGAGCCACCGGTTCCTGACGGTGCCGAAGCCGGCCCCGGACGGGCGGCACGCGGCCTGGTTCGGCTGGGACCACCCGCTGATGCCGTGGGACGGCACCGAGCTGTGCGTGGCGCCCGTCGGCGAGGACGGCACGTTCGGGCCGCACCGGGTGCTGGCCGGCGGCCCGGACGTCTCGGTGTGCCAGGTGGAGTGGGAGACGCCGGCGTCGCTGCTGGCGGTGCTGGACCCGGGCGGCTGGTGGAACCTGCACCGGATCGGCCTGGACGGTTCGGCGGTGAACCTGGCGCCGGTGGAGCAGGAGCTCGGCGGGCCGCTGTGGAAGCCGGGGTCGCGGTGGTTCGCCGCACTGGGCGGCGGGCGGTACGCGGTGCTGTCTTCGGGGCGGCTGGTGGTGCTCGACGAGACGGACGGCTCGGTGACGCCGCTGGCCGGCGAGCTCACGGCGTGGTCGTCGACCGCCTTCGCGGTCGCCGGGGACGACGTGGTGGGCGTCGCCGGCGGGCCGGAGCGGGAGGCCGCCGTCGTGCGGGTCTCCCCCGACGGCGCGGTGGCGGACCTGACGCCGCAGCCGGCCCTGCCGCACGCGTACCTGCCGGTGCCGCAGGAGCGGGTGTTCGGCACGACCGACGGCGAGGCCGTGCCCGTGGTCCTGTACCCGCCGCGGAACCCGGAGTTCACCGCGCCCGAGGGTGAGCGGCCGCCGCTGCTGGTGTACGTCCACGGCGGCCCGACCGGGCAGCACCTGCCGCAGCTGGATCTGGAGATCGCGTACTTCACCAGCCGCGGCATCGGCGTGGCGGCGGTCAACTACGGCGGGTCGACGGGCTTCGGGCGCGCCTACCGGGAGCGGCTGCGGGAGCAGTGGGGCGTGGTGGACGTCGCCGACTGCGTCGCGGTGGCCGAGGCGCTGGTGGCGGCCGGGCTGGCCGACGGGGACCGGCTGGGCATCCGCGGGGGCAGCGCGGGCGGGTTCACCGCGGCCGCGTCGCTGACGACGACGAAGACCTACCGCGCCGGGACGGTGATGTACCCGGTGCTGGACCTGGCCGGGTGGACCGGGACCGAGGGCGACACGCACGACTTCGAGTCGCGGTACCTGGACGGGCTGGTCGGTCCGCTGCCGGAGACGCGGCCGCGGTACGTCGAACGTTCGCCGCTGGCGAATGTCGGCGGCCTGGCCGGGCCGGTGCTGTTCCAGCAGGGCCTGGAGGACCGGATCTGCCCGCCGGAGCAGGCGGATCGGTTCGTGGCGCGGCTGGCCGGGCGCGGGATCCCGTACGCCTACCAGCGGTTCGCCGGTGAGCAGCACGGGTTCCGGCAGGCGGCCACGATCGTGGCGGCGCTGGAGGCGGAGCTGTCCTTCTACGGTCAGGTGTTCGGGTTCGGGACGCCGGGCGTGGCGCGGCTGGAGCTGTCGCGGTGAGGCCGCCGCGGTTGCGGGCCGGCGACACGCTGGCGCTGGTGGCGCCGGCCGGGCCGGTGCCGGCGGACCTGCTGGAGAAGGCGCTGCCGGTGCTGCGGGGCTGGGGCGTGGAGGTGCAGGTGGGGCCGTGCGTACGGGCTTCGCCCGGGTCGCCGCCGTACCTGTCCGCCCCGGACGCGGCGCGGGCGGCGGAGTTCACCGAGGCGTGGCGGGACCCCGGGGTGCGGTGCGTGCTGGCGGCCCGCGGCGGCTACGGCGTTCAGCGGATGCTGGACCTGGTGGACTGGCCGGCGCTGCGGGCGGCGGGCCCGAAGGTGCTGGCCGGGTCGTCGGACATCACGGCGCTGCACCGGGCCGTGGATGTCCACCTTGGACTGTCCACATTGTTCTCGCCGATGCCGGCGAGCGTGCTGTTCGACGACTTCGCGGTCGAGCACCTGCGGCGGTCGCTGTTCGAGCCGGAGCGGAACCTGGTGGTGCGGGGCGGGTCGGCGCTGGTGCCGGGCCGGGCGTCGGGGGTGCTGGTGGGCGGAAACCTGTCGCTGCTGGCGGCGGGGATCGGGACGCCGGAGCACGGGTCGGCGCGGGACGCGATCGTGCTGCTGGAGGACGTGACGGAGAGCGTGTACCGGCTGGACCGGATGCTGACGCAGCTGCTGCGCGGCGGCTGGTTTTCCGGGGTGCGCGGGATCGTGCTGGGTTCGTGGGCCGCGTGCGGCGACGCGGCGGACATCCGGGCGCTGGTGGTGGACCGGCTGGTGCCGCTGGGGGTGCCGCTGGTCGAGGAGTTCGGGTTCGGGCACGTGGCGTCGTCGCCGACGTTGCCGCTGGGGGTGCCGGTCACGCTGGACGCGGACCTGGGGACGTTGACCTTCGACTCCCCCGCGTTGACGTGAAGCTCTCGTCGTCGGAAGCCCGCGCCCGGTTCGCCGCGGCGCGGGTGGCCCGGCTGGCGACGGTGTCGGCCGCGGGGACGCCGCACTTGGTGCCGGTGACGTTCGCGGTGCGCGACGACGTGGTGGTGTTCGCGGTGGACCACAAGCCGAAGTCTTCGACGGCGTTGCGGCGGCTGGCGAACATCGAGGCGAACCCGGCGGTCTGCTTCCTGGCCGACGGTTACGACGAGGACTGGTCGCGGCTGTGGTGGGCCCGCGCGGACGGCACGGCTCGGGTGCTGCCGCCAGGCTCGGAGCCGGTGTCGTGGCTGGTGGCGAAGTACGAGCAGTACGCGGCGCGGCCGCCGGAACACGCGGTGGTGGTCACGCAGGTGCGGCGGTGGAGCGGCTGGACAGGCTCCTAGTCGCGGAGGAACTTCTCCGGGCGGCGCCAGGCGTCGATGATGCCCAGGGGGTCCGGGCGCAGCAGGGACGCCGCCGAGTACAGGCTGGCCACCACGACTCCGGCGATGAACCACCAGTCGTAGAGGGCCTGCTCGCCCGTCGGGTAGTACACCAGTGTCACGAACACCGACACCGCCACCACGAGCGCCAGGTGCCGCGGCTGCCACTTGAACGCCGACAGGAGCACGAAACCCCAGGTCAGGTACCACGGGAGGGTCGGGGGCATGAGGATCGCCACGGCCAGGAGCGAAATTCCGGCCCGGTAGACCGACTCGGTGCCGCCGCCGCGGGCGAGCCACCACTGGCGGATGCCGAAGGCGATCAGCACGAGCATGCCGGCCGCGCGGGCGACCGTCACGAACGGCGATACCTGGACGTCCACGACCAGGTGGACCAGGTTGTAGAACACCTCGCCGATGCCGGTCGGGATGTTCAGCCAGTTCGCGATGAGCTGGGGGGCCTTGAGCCCGGACCACCAGCCCAGGTTGAGCGAGCCCAGCGAGATCCAGGTGCCGGCGACGAACACCGGCAGGAACAGGCCGACCGACGCGGCGCCGGCGCGCAGGAAGTTGCGGACCTTCGACTCGCCGGCGAGGTGGTTGGCCCACATCCAGACGATGAACGGCAGCGCGATCGCCGCGGTGGGCTTGATCAGCATGCCGATGGTGACCAGGACGACCGCGACGACGTGCTTGCGTTCCAGGGCGGCGAGGACGCCGATGGTGAGGAACGCGAGCATCATCAGGTCGTTGTGCGGGCCGCCGAAGAGGTGGATGACCATCATCGGGCTGGCCACCGCCAGCCACAGCGCGACCGGGAGCTTGCCGCCGAGGTGCTTGACCAGCCGCGGCAGCGCCCACAGCGTCCCCGCCAGGCCCACCAGGAGCACGACGCGCATGAGGATGACGCCGAGGATCATGTTGTCGCCGGTGGTGGCGACCACGCCCTTGGAGATGAGCAGGAACAGCGGCCCGTACGGGGCCGGGGTGGTCTGCCAGAGCGGGTGGACGTTCTGCACGACGTTCGGCAGCACGTCGAGCTCGGCGGGGCCGTTGGCGTACGGGTCGAGCCCGTAGAGCAGCTGGGCGCCCTGGCCGAGGTAGGAGAAGACGTCGCGGGTGAACAGCGGCGGCGACACCAGCAGCGGGGCCATCCAGCAGCCGGCGGCGACGAGGATCGGGCGGCTGCCGATGCGGCCGGCGAGCACGTAGCGGCCGAGGCGGACCCAGGCCCAGACGACCATGCCGAAGCCGGTGTAGAGCACGGCGTTGGCGAGCATGCGCCCGTGGCCGTAGCGGACCCAGGACAGCGGGCCGTGCCCGAGCACGGGGTCGGAGATGAGGATGCCGCCGGCCCCGAGGGCGGCGATCATCAGCAGGGTGCTGCCGACGGTGCCCATCGCGATCGTGCGGTAGGGGAATCGCGAGGGCACGCGGAGCCGCTCGGCCAGTCCGGTCGAGGGTGTCTGCGCGGGGTCGGTGGTGGTCGCCATTTCCGTTCGGAGATTACACACCGCGCTCGTCCGGGGTTCCCGCAGTATCAGGTTCCCACGGTGCGGCGCTGGGCGGTGCCGCCGGGGAGGGCGGCCAGCAAGGACTTCGTGTACTCGTGCTGCGGGTCGAGCAGGACCTGTTCGACGGTACCGGTCTCGACGAGCTGGCCGCGGTACATCACGGCGACGCGGTCGGCGATGTTCCAGGCCAGGCCGAGGTCGTGGGTGATCACCAGAGCCGCGAGGCCGAGTTCGCGCCGCAGCCGCAGCAGCAGACCGAGGATTTCGCCGCGCACGGACGCGTCGAGCGAGGCGACCGGTTCGTCGGCCACCACCACCGACGGTTCGAGCGCCAGCGCTCCGGCGATGACGACGCGCTGGCGCTGGCCGCCGGAGAGCTGGTGCGGGAGCCGGTCGGCGTACTTCTCCGCCGGCCGCAGTTCCGCGGCTTCCAAAGCCCGGTGGACGACGGCGCGCTCGTCGGCGAGCTTGTGGATCCGCGGGCCTTCGGCGACGGCTTCGTACACGGTGTGGGCCGGGTTGAGCGCGCTGGCCGGGTCCTGCAGGACCAGCTGGACCTGGCGGCGGTAGGCCTTGAGGCCGGCGCCGGAGGCCGGGACCGGTTTCCCGGCGTAGCGGACCACGCCGGAGTCGGGCTTCTGCAGGCCGAGCAGGGTGCGGGCGAGGGTGGTCTTGCCGGAGCCGGACTGGCCGACCAGCGCGACGATCTCGTCGCGGGACACCGTGAGGTCGACGCCGGCGACGGCGTCGATGCGCTTGCCGGTGCGGTCGCGGAAGGACACCCGCAGGTTCTCCGCGGCCAGCAGCGGCTCTCCCCCCGCTCGTTCCGGCGGTTCGGGGGGCAGCGGGTTGGTGGTGGCCGGGGCGAAGCGGGACGCCGGGTCGCCGACGGTGGGGAACGCCGCGGCCAGCGCTCGCGTGTGCTCGTGTTTCGGCGAGCTCATGACCTCGGCGCCGGGGCCTTCTTCGACGATCTGCCCGTCGTACATGACGGCGATGCGTTCGCAGGTGGCGGCGAGCACGGACAGGTCGTGGCTGATCATGATCAGCCCGATCCGCTGTTCGGCGACCAGCCGGGAGAGCAGGGCGAGGACCTGGGCCTGGACGATGACGTCGAGGGCGGTGGTGGGTTCGTCGGCGATGATCAGCCGGGGCGAGCAGGCCAGGGCCATGGCGATCATGACGCGCTGCTTCTGGCCGCCGGACAGTTCGTGGGGGTAGGCGCCGGCCCGGCCGGGCGGCAGGTCGACCTGGGTGAGCAGTTCGGCGACGCGGGCGTCGACCGCGGCGTCGGACAGGGCCTTCCCGGCGGGCGGGTGCAGCCGCAGCGGTTCAGCGATCTGCTCGCCGATCTTGCGGACCGGGTTGAGGGCGTGCATGGCGCCCTGGAACACCACCGACGCCTCGGCCCAGCGGACCGCGCGCAGCCGTCCCCACTTCATGGCGGTGACGTCTTCGCCGTCGAGCCGGATTTCGCCGGTGATCTTCGCGGTGCGCGGCAGCAGGCGCAGCACGCTCATGGCGACGGTGGACTTGCCGGAGCCGGATTCGCCGGCGACGCCGAGGGTGCCGCCGGGGGCGAGGGTGAGGTCGACGCCGCGGACGGCGGGGACGTCGGTGTCCCCCACCGCGTAGGTGACGGTGAGGTCGGTGAGCTGCAGCAGCGGGGTGGTCACTTCTTCAACCTCGGGTTGAACACGGTCTCCAGGCCCCGGCCGACCAGGGTGAAGAAGAGGACGACGAGGACGATGGCGATGCCGGGCGGGAGCACGTTCCACCAGGCGCCGCGGCTGATGGCGCCGTTGTTGAGCGCGTTCTCCAGCACCAGGCCCCAGGTGATGGAGTTGGGGTCGCCGACGCCGAGGAAGGACAGGGTCGCGTCGGCGATGACGGCGTTGCCCACGACGAGGGTGGTGTTGGCCAGCACCAGGGGCATCACGCCGGGCAGAACGTGCCGGCCGATGATGTGCAGGTGGCCGCCGCCGAGGGCGTGGGCGCGCTCGATGTAGGGGCGGCTTTCGATGGTGAGGGTCTGGGCGCGGACGAGCCGGGCGGTGCTGGGCCAGGCGGTGAGGCCGATGGCGATGATGATCGTGCCGACGCCCTTGGGCAGCACCGCCGAGAGGGCGATGGCGAGGATCAGCGAGGGCAGGACCAGGAAGAAGTCGGTGAACCGCAGCAGCGTCGCCGACACCCAGCCGCCGAAGTGGGCGGCGGTGATGCCGATCAGGGTGCCGATGACGACCGACAGCAGGGCGGCGGAGAACCCGACGAGCAGGGAGATCCTGGTGCCCCAGACGGTCATGAGCAGCACCGAGCGGCCGAAGTTTTCGGTGCCGAGCCAGAAGTCGGCGTTCGGCGGGGACAGCGGCTGGCCGGTGGCCTTGGTGACGTCGAGGCCGGTTTCGTCGCTGATCAGCGGCAGGAGCAGGGCGACGAGCACGGTGACGCCGAGCAGGACGAGCCCGGTGAGGGCGGCCCGCTGGGCGGCGAATTCCCGCCAGGTCCTCCGCAGCGACGCGCGGCGGCGGGCCCAGGCGATCTGCCGGGGTGTCTCGGCGGTGGTCATGAGGTACGCACCCTGGGGTCGAGCACGCGGTAGAGCAGTTCCGCGAGCAGGTTCATCAGCACCACGGCGCTGGCCAGCACGGTGAAGACGCCTTGGAGCACCGGCAGGTCGGGTCCGTGCAGGGCGTCGTAGGTCAGCTGGCCGAGGCCGGGCCAGCTGAACACGGCCTCGACGGTGACCGCGCCGGCCAGCACCGAGCCGAACTGCATGAACACCAGCGTGGTGGTGGGCAGCAGGGCGTTGGGGACGGCGTGGCGGCGGCGGACGAGGTCGTCGCGCAGGCCCTTGGCGCGGGCGGTGGTGAGGTAGTCGGCGTTCATCTCCCCCAGCAGCGACGACCGCATGATCAGCATGTACTGGGCGTAGAACACCGCCAGCAGCGTCACGCACGGCAGCACCAGGTGGTGCAGGACGTCGAGGGTCTGGGACAGGAAGTCCGGGGCGGCGTCGGGTGAGTGCATGCCGCGGCTGGGGAACAGGCCGTTGGTCACCACGAGCAGCATCAGGCCGAGCCAGAACTGCGGGACCGACCACAGCGTCAGCGCGATGCCGGTCTGGCTGCGGTCGAAGAAGCTGTCGCGGCGCCAGGCGGCGCGGATGCCCAGCCACAGACCGAGCAGGACGGCGAGCAGGGTGGCGCTGCCGACGAGCAGGATGGTCGGCCAGAGGCGTTCGCCGATCATGTCGGCGACCGGGCGGCCGTTGTTGAGCAGCCGGGATTCGCCGAGGTCGCCGTGCAGCAGGTCCCGGAAGTAGGTGCCGAACTGGACGAGGAGGGGCTTGTCGAGGCCCATCTTCTCGCGCAGTTCGGCGATCTGCTGGGGGCTGGTGACGCGCTCGCGGGTCATCGCCGCGGCCGGGTCGCCGGGCAGCATCCGGAAGAGGAAGAAGAACAGCACGATCACCAGCAGGATGCTGATGACGGCTTCGAGGAGCTTCTTGAGCACGAACCGGGCCGTGCCGGTCCCGCCGCGGTGCTCGTCGGGGTCGGCGAGCACCGCGGCTTGTTCGGGGGCGGTCATGTTCTACTCGCGGTCTTCCGATGTCTTGGTGCGGCGGCCGAGCATGATGCCGCCGCCGACGAGGACGACCACGACGACCGCGCCGATGACGATCCACAGCACGGTGTTGCCGCTGCCGGAGTCGGCGGTGTTCGTGGTGCCGGCCGGGGTGGCGCCGTAGACGCCCCAGTAGCCGGTCTGCTCGAGGATGGCGCCCTTGGGCTGCGGCTGGGTGGTGAAGCCGGAGAACTTGTCGGAGCGGTAGGCCTCGAGGGCGTTCTGGTAGTCCAGGACGATGGTCGGGACCTGGCTGTAGAGCCGGGCCTGGGCCTGCTTGACGTAGTCGGCGCGCTTGGCGTCGTCGGTTTCGGTGAGCTGCTTCTTGTAGAGGTCGTCGTAGGCGGCGTCGCAGAAGAACGTGTCGGTGCTGCCGCCCTTCGCCTCCGGGCTCGGGCGCGCGGCGCAAGTGTGCAGCGAGAGCGCGTAGTCCGGGTCGGGGTTGGTGCCGTAGCCGCCGATGGCGAGGTCGTACTTGCCGGTCTCGGTGCGGTCGGACAGCTCGTCGTCGGAGACGAGGTCCTGCTTGACGGTGATGCCGATGTCCTTGAGCCAGCCGGTGACGTACTGGGCGACGCCCTGGTCGTAGCTGCGGTTGGCGTGGCCGGTCAGGCGCAGTTCGAGCTTGGCGCCGCCGGGGGCGGTGCGGACGCCGTCCGGGCCCTTCCGGTAGCCGGCCTGCTCCAGGGTGGCGTTGGCGGCGGCGAGGTCGAACTTGATGCGTTCGGTGTCGCTGGGGTCCCAGTGGTAGGCGGAGTAGACGGCGGGCACGACACCGCCGCCGACCTGGCCGAGGCCCTTGAGGACCTTGTCGACGATGGTCTTGGTGTCGACGGCCTGGGCGATGGCCTTGCGGAGGTTGAGGTCCTTGAGCACCGGGTTGCCGTCACCGATCGGGTTGTTGGCGTTGTCGGTGACGCCGAAGTTGAGCGCCAGTTCGTCGTAGCGGCGGCCGGGGGCGGCGTTGGTGGTGATGCCCTGCTGGCCCTGGAGCGCGGCGAACTGGTTGGGGTTGAGCCGGTTGATGACGTCGACTTCGCCCTGCTTGAGCGCGTTGACCGCGGCTTCGGTGTCCTTGAACTGCAGCAGCTGCAGTTCGTCGATCTTGGGCGCGCCGCGCCAGTAGTCCTTGTTGGCCTTGAACTTGACGTACTCGTTCGGCTTGTACTCGGTGAGCTGGAACGGGCCGTCGGAGACGCCGGCGACGGCGAGGGTGTCGGTCTGGGGGGACTTGAGGTCCTTGACCGGCTCCCAGATGTGCTGCGGCACGATCGGGACGTCGAGCAGGTTCATGTTGACCTGCACGGTCTTCGTCTTGATGACGAGCGTGGCGTCGTCGGGGGCGGTGACCGTCTCGAAGTTGGCCACGTAGTTGCCGTTGGCGGTGCGGGCGTTCTCGTCGGTGAGCATCCGGTTGAAGGTGAACGCCGCGTCCTTGGCGGTGACCGGCTGCCCGTCGCTCCACTTGACGCCGGTGCGGATCTTGAACGTCCAGGTCAGCTTGTCCGGTGACGGGGTCCACGACTCGGCGAGCGCGGGCGAGGCTTCGGCCTTCGCCGCGTCCGGGACGGTCAGGAACTCGTAGGTGAACCGGCCGATCTGGGTGGACGCCGAGAGGACGGCGGTGAAGGGGTTGAGGTGGTCGATGCCGGTGGTGAGCGCGACCCGCAGCACCTTGGCCTGCTGGGCCTGCTGGGCGTGGGCGGGGACGGCGAGCGGGATCGCCGCCAGTGTCGCGGCGGCGACGACCGCGCCCACGCGGGCGAATCGCCCGGTTCTGCGTTGGAACTGCACCGAAAACCACCCCATCGTTCGCTTGTGAGCCTCCCCAAGGACGAGAAGTAACCACATATCGGGACAACCGCGCAATATGTTGCCACCTCGGCAGGTGCCCGATCGTTATCGACCGCCGATCGTCACGCTGGGTGACCGCCGGGGGTGGGGGGCGTTCGGCGTTCGGGGGCCGGGCGCGCTGGCTAGAGTGCCCGGCATGCGCATCCTGATCTCGGCGGACATGGAGGGCGCCACCGGCGTCACCTGGACCGACGACGTCGTGCCCGGTTCGCCGCAGTGGGACCGCTTCCGGCGGTTGTTCACCGGCGACGTCAACGCGGTGCTGGCCGGGCTGTTCGAGGCCGGGGCCAGTGATGTCCTGGTCAACGAAGCCCATTCCTCGCAACGGAACCTGCTGCTGGAGGACCTCGACCCGCGGGCGCGGATGCTCACCGGGCGGCACAAGCCGCTGTCGATGATGCAGGGCATCGATGCCGGGGTGGACGGGGTGGTGTTCCTCGGCTACCACGCCGGGGCCGGGTTCGACGGGGTGCTTTCCCACACCTACCTGGAGAACCAGATCACCGGGGTGTGGCTGGACGACGTCCCGGCGAGCGAGGGGCGGCTGAACGCGGGCATGGCTGCCGAGTACGGCGTCCCTGTCCTGCTCGTTTCGGGTGACGACAAAACGTGCGAGGACGCCCGTGATTACGCTCCGGAGGCGGAGCTGGTCCAGGTGAAGGAGTGCGTGAGCCGGTACGCGGCGATCTGCCTGCCGCCGTCGCGCACGGCGGAGCTGCTGACCGGCGCGGCGGCCGAGGCGATGGCGCGGGCCGGCCGGGAGGAGCGGCGGGTCCGGCCGCACCGGATCGAGGTCGAGTTCGACGCGAGCCACCTGGCGCAGTCGACGGCGGTGATCCCGACGGTGGAGCAGATCGGGACGCGGCGGGTCGGCTTCGACGCGCCGGACATGACCGAGGCGATGAAGTGCTTCAAGGTCGTCACGGCGATCGCGGCGGGGGCGGTGCAGGGCATCTATGGCTGACCGGGCCGACGTCGTGGAGCTGTGCGCGGACCTGATCCGGTTCGACACGACCAACCGCGGGAACAACGACGCCCGCCCGGAGCGCCCGGCCGCGGAGTACGTGGCCGCGTTCCTCGACGGCCTCGGCATCCGGTCGCGGATCCTCGAAGCGGCGCCGGGGCGGGCGAGCGTGATCGCCCGCGTGCCCGGTACCGACCCGGCGCTGCCGTCGCTGCTGGTGCAGGGGCACCTGGACGTCGTCCCGGCGGACGCCGCGGACTGGTCGGTGCCGCCGTTCGCCGGCGAGGTGCGCGACGGGTACCTGTGGGGCCGGGGGGCGACCGACATGAAGGACTTCGTCGCGATGGTGCTGGCCGCGCTGGCGGGCGGGGTGCGGCCGCGGCGGGAGCTGGTGCTGGCGTTCGTCGCGGACGAGGAGGATCGCGGCGAGTGGGGCGCGCACTGGCTGGTCTCCTCCCATCCCGAGCTGTTCGAGGGGTGCGTGGCGGCGATCAGCGAGTCGGGCGGCTACACCTACCACGTGCCCGCGGCCGACGGCCGGGACGTGCACCTGTACCCGGTCGGGACGGCCGAGCGCGGGACGGCGCACCTGCGGCTGACCGCGCGGGGCCGGGCCGGGCACGGGTCGCGCCCGAACGAGGAGAACGCCGTCGTCCGGCTGGTGGGTGCGCTGCACCGGATCGCCGCGCACCGCTGGCCGGTGTCGCTGACGCCGGCGGTGCGGGCGTTCCTGGAGCGGACCGGCGCGGCGCTGGGCGTGCCGGTCGATCTGTCCTCTTCGGACGGTGTGGACGCGGCGGTGGCGGCGTTGGGGCCGGCGGGTTCGCTGGTGGTGCCGACCGTGCGCAACAGCACGACCCCGACGATGCTGGACGCGGGCTACAAGGTGAACGTGATCCCGTCGACGGCGACCGCGCAGGTGGACGTGCGGGTGCTGCCCGGCACGGAGGAGGCGCTGTTCGCCACGCTGGACGAGCTGCTCGGCGCGGGCGTGACGCGGGAGTTCGTGGCGCACCAGCCGCCGGTGCAGGCGCCGGTGGAGTCCCCGTGGTTTTCGGCGATGGAGTCGGCGTTGCGGGCGGAGGACCCCGAAGCCGTCGTGGTGCCGTACTGCCTGGGCGGCGGGACGGACGCGAAGGCGTTCGCGCAGCTGGGGATCGACTGTTACGGCTTCGCGCCGTTGTGGCTGCCGAAGGGGTTCCCGTACCGGGCGATGGCGCACGGGGTGGACGAGCGGGTGCCGGTGGCGGGGCTGCACTTCGGCACCCGCGTCCTGGCCCGGTTCCTCGAGACCTGTTAGCGGGCGGGGCCGAGGAGCGCGAGCAGGTTCTCCCAGTGCCGCCGCAGCGCGGCCGGGTCGAAGGCGTCGGTGTCGGCCATGGTGAAGCCGTGGACGGTCCCGGGGTAGACCTCGGAGGTGTACTCGAGTCCCGCGGAGTCGAGGGTCCGGTTGAGCTCGCCCAGCGCCTCGGGTGTCAGGTCGCTTTCGGCGTGGCCGAAGTGGACCCGCGCGGTGAGCCGGCGGAGGGTGTCGGGCCCGGCCGCGGACACGGGGGCGTGGAACGCGGCGAGGGCGGCCACCCGGCCGGGGTGGGCCGCGGCGGTGTGTGTCGCGAGGAGACCGCCGATGCAGTAGCCGGTCACCGCGACCGGTCCGGGACCGGCCTCGGGCCGGGCGGTGAGGAACTGGAGGTAGGCGTCGGCGTCACGCAGGATCCGGTCGGTGGTGTGCGCCTGGATCATCGGCATCAGCCGGGCGAAGATGCCTGGCCGGGCTTCCTCGCCGATGTGCTCGGGGAGTTCGAGCACCGGTGCCGGGCCGTGCCGGTAGAAGGGGTTGGGGACGAGCACGTAGTAGCCGTGACCGGCCAGTTCCTCCGCCATCTCCCGCAGGACGGGCCGGATGCCGAAGCCGTCCGGGTACATCAGTACCGCGGGGTGGGGTTCGCCGTCGGCGGGGAACGCGGCGAAGGCGTCGGCTTGGCCGTCGGCGGTGGGGATCTGCAGTGGTGTGGTGGGCATGATCGCCGAGCCTAGCCAGCGGATCACGGCACGACGACGAGTTTTCCGGTGGCCCGGTCGGCTTCCATGTACCGGTGGGCGGCGGCGATGTCGTCGAGGGCGAAGACGCGGTCGATGTTCGGCCGGTACGTGCCCGCTTCCACTTCGGTGACGATCCGCTGCAGCACGCCGGTGGCGCCCTTGAGGTTGTCGCTGTGGAACGCTGTCAGTTTCGTGCCGGAGGGGATCTGCGCGATGGGTTCGAAGTCCGGGACGAGCCAGCCGCTGAGGGAGCCCGCCACGCAGACCGTGCCGCCGCGGCGGACCAGACGCAGGGAGTCCACCGCCGTGCGGGCGCCGACGAGGTCGAGCACCCAGTCCGGGCCTTCGGGCCACAGCCGGGTCACGCCGGTCAGCGGGGCGCCGTCGTCGATGAGGACGTGGCCGGTCAGTGCGGCCGCCTTTTCGGGGCGCCGGGTGGTGGCGGCGACCTCCAGGCCGTGGCCGGCCGCGATCGACGCGGCGGCGAGGCCGACCGAGGACGTGCCGCCGCGGATCAGCAGCCGTCCGCTGCTGCCCGGGCCGATGCCGAGCGCGTCGAGGGCGCCTTGCGCGGTCAGGTACGTCTCGGGCAAGGCGGCCAGGACGTCCCAGGGCAGCGTGGTGGACAGGGGCATCAGCAGCGCGTCGGGCAGCAGGGCGTATTCGGCGTAGCCGCCGTCGAAGGCCCGGCCCATCTCCCCCATCACCGCCGCGACGGTCGTCCCCTCGGGCAGGCGGGGGTCGGTCGAGGCGGCGACGGTGCCCACGCATTCGATGCCGAGCACGCGCGGGAAGACGACGGCCGGGGAGTGCCCTTGCCGGGTCCGCAGTTCCGACCGGTTCAGGCCGGTCCCTCCGACTCGCACCAGGCTCCAGCCGTCCCGGACCGCCGGGATCGGCAGCTCGCGGATCTCCAGCACCTCGGGGCCGCCGGCCCGGACACACACCGCTGCTCGCATCGTCTGCATGCGTCCCACTGTCACCGGCGCCGGTGGTGGCCGACCACCGGTAAAATGCCAAGCCATGCCCATTGGCCGCCAAGTCGAGCCCACGTCGCGGATCTGGCCGTCCGGCGGAGTCCACCTGTGGCCACCGGGCGGAATGAGCGACGCGGATTCCCACGATCGCGGGCACCTGGTCTACGCGGCGCGGGGCGTGCTGTCGGTGCACACCGAGCGGGGGACGTCGATCGTGCCCGCCAACCGGGTCGCGTGGACCCCGGCCGGGTTCGTCCACCGGCACCGCGCCCACGGCCACACCGACATGCGGATCGTGTTCCTGCCGGCGGCACTGGCCCGGCTCGTGCCCGCCCGGCCCGCGGTGTTCACCGCCTCGGGCCTGGCCCGCGAGGTGCTGCTGGCCCTCACCGGCCCGCGCGAGTACGACCGGGCCGCGAGCGCGCGCCTGCGCCGGGTGCTGGTCGACGAACTGCGCGAAGCGCCCGAGCAGCCGCTGCACCTGCCCGAACCGCGCGACGACCGGTTGCGGGCCGTGGCGCGGCGGCTGTACGAGCAGCCGGGGGACAACACCCCGCTGGCCGAGCTCGGGCAGGTCATCGGCGCCAGCTCGCGCACGTTGAGCCGGTTGTTCCGCGACGAGCTCGGCATGACGTTCCACGAGTGGCGCACCCAGGTGCGGATCGGGCACGCGCTGGTGCTGCTGGCCGACGGGCACGACACCGCCGCCACGGCCCGGGCGTGCGGCTGGGCGAACCCGAGCCACTTCATCGCGGCCTTCACCGCCGTCGTCGGGACGACACCGGGCCGTCACCGGGCTAACGGGTGAAGGTGGCCCAGTAGCGCGCGCCGTCGCGGACGGTGTCGAGGCTGACCAGCCGGACGCCGTCCTGGGCGACGGATTCGACCTCGGAGCGGCTGAACGGCCAGGGCGGGCTCTGCCAGTTCGCCATGTCCTGGTTCTCTTCGGCGACCTCGGACACGATCGCCGTGCCGCCCGGGGCGAGGAACGAGGCCAGCGACGTCAGGGCGGCGGGCCGGAAGTCGCGGGGCATGGCCTGGATGTTCATGATCTCCACGACGAGGTCGAACGCGCGGTGCCACGCGGACGGCGGGTTCAGCAGGTCCGCGACCACGTAGTCCACTGTGGACCGCGGGAAGCGGTCGCGGGCCGCGGCCACCGCGGTGGGGGCGACGTCGAAGCCCGTCACCGCCCAGCCGTGGGCCGACAGCAGTTCCGAGTCGTCGCCCAGCGCACTGCCCACGACCAGGGCCCGGCGGCCCTCACCGGGGCGGGCCCAGGCGGCCAGGTCGGGGTTGGGCCGGCCGCGGGTCCAGGGGACTTCGGCTTCGCCGCGGGCGGCGGCGGTGTAGAGCTGGTCGAACCAGCCGGTCGGGTCGCCCTCGGCGAGGGAGGCGCGGGCGAGGACGCGGTCGGCGGGTTCCGGTGTCGTCATGATCGCGACCTTAGCGACGGCACCGGAGCCCGCGGACCGGTTTTCACGGCGCGGCCGGCCCCGGAATCGGTGTGGAGCGGCTCCCCCGCCCAGTAGGCGCGGTCGCCGCCCTTCTCGACGATCAGGGCGCGGCGGCGCTCCACGTCGAGGTCGAGCCGAGGATCTCCTCGGCGCGGGCGCAGGTCTCGGCAGTGGTCAGCGGAGCAGGAGGTCCACGACGTGGTCGATGCGGTCGGCGCGCGATCCGGGCAGGAGGCCGGGGCCGGCGAGGTAGTCGGTCCACGCCTGCAGCTGGGCGGCGCCGCAGAAGAGCAGGGCGAGGGTGCCGGGGTCGGCGGCGGGGTCGAGGGCTCCGTGCCGCTGCCAGGCGGCGAGGTATGCGGTCATCTGCTGGACGGCGATCTGGGGGCCGGTGCCGTTGGCGGTGTTGGTCGCGCGGTAGGCCTCGAAGAGGGTGGCGTCGGAGACGGCTCCGGCGATCAAGGGCAGTGAAGCCGCGTAATAGTCGATGGCCGCGTCGGCGGCGCCGGTCAGCGCGGTCTTCAGGTCTTCAGCGTGTGGCGTGGGCGGAGTGAGGGCGTCGCGCCACGCCTTGAGTTCGGGCAGGTCGGTGGAGAGCAGGGTGGTGAGCAGGCCGAGCTTGCCGCCGAAGTTCTTGGTGATCGAGCCTTCAGCGGCGTCCGCGGCCTGGGCGATCTCGCGGGTGGTCAGCCGCGCGATGCCTTTCTCTCGCAGGAGCCGCGCGGCGGCGTCCAGGATCCGCTGCCGTGCGGGTGCAGCCATCGGGGGTCTCCGTTCGTGACCGGGGTCTCGGGCGACCCGTGGTTGACAAGTGAGGTGAGTGCGCACCATAGTAGCGCCATCGCCGCAAAGTGAGGTGAGCGCGCACCTCACTTTGCGATGCTGATCTCGTCACCGCACCTCCACTTGCACTCCTCACCCCTCGAAAGGACCCCGTCTCATGAGCAACTCCGTCCCCGAGACCCGGAACGACCAGCACATCACCGAGATCGTCCGCGCCTTCTACGAACCGTTCCGCACCGGCGACACCGCGATCTACGGCGAGATCCTCGCGGAGGACTGGATCGACGTCCCGTTGGCGCCGGGGCAGGAGCAGGGACCGGGAGGAATGGCTGCCCAGATCGCGTTGTTCCGCCACGCCATGCCCGATTACGACGTCAAGCACGAAGACCTCGTCGTCGGAGCGGACCGGGTTGCCGTCAGGAACACCGTCAGCGGCACCCACCAGGGCGCTTTCATGGGGCACCAGCCGACCGGCCGGCGCATCGAGATGCGCACCATGGACATCCACCAGGTCCGCGACAACCGCATCGTCACCACCTGGCACCTCGAAGACTTCGCCGGCCTGATGGCCCAGCTCACCGCACCGGCCGAAGCACCCACCCCTGGTGCCTGGAGGTAAGCCCGCCGGCGAAGGCAGCCGACGGCTCTCGCTCGGTGGGCGCCGGGCGCGGCCGGTGGCCGTCGGGGTCGAGCGAGTTCGCCGTCGATGTCGAACCCGCGGACCAGCCGGCGCAGGTGGTCACGGAGCCGGTCGGCGGCGGCGGTGCCTGCCGGGGAACGTGGTGGTGGCGAGGGTCGGTGCGGTGGTGGCGGCGAAGATCTCGAGTCGTCTCGGCGGTCCCCCGTTTTCGGCGTTGTCTGTTTTTGGCCAGGTTTGCCGGGCGGTCTTGACATCGATGTCACCCGCGCGTTTCCCTTCGGTGGCGCCGCCGGTCCCCGCCTGCGCGGCGCTGCTGAAGTCCGCCCTCCGAGCTTGGAGCAACGATGCCCCGAAGCGCCAGACCGCCGGTCGCTTTCCTGGTGACCGCCGCCGTGGTCGCCGCCGGCCTGGTCGCCCTTCCCGCCGCGGCGTCCGCCGCCGAAGACGCCCTGCCCGCCGATTTCTCCTCCTCCTTCGAGCCCGGTGACGTCCAGCCGACGTGGACCGACGCCGTCGACACCGACGCCGCGGGCAAGCCGCGCGCCTCGGGGGTGAACGGCGCGAACGGCACCGCGATCCCCGGCGACATCCGCGGCAAGGTGACCGAGACCAGCGCCAGCAGCGAGAACACCAGCGGCGGCGAGGTGGTGTCGAACCTCGTCGACGGCACCACGGACACGAAGTGGCTGTCTTGGGACCCGACGGCGTGGGCGCAGATCACGCTGTCGGAGCCGACCGCGATCACGCACTACGCGCTCTCCTCGGCCAACGACTTCGCCGAGCGCGACCCGAAGGACTGGACGCTGCAGGGCAGCAACGACGCGAGCACCTGGACGGACCTGGACAAGCAGGCCGACCAGTCGTTCGGCGCGCGGTTCCAGCAGAAGGACTACAAGCTGGCCGCCCCGAGCGCGGCGTACAAGTACTACCGGCTCGACATCACCCGCAACAACGGCGGGCCGATCCTGCAGCTGTCGGAGCTGCTGCTGGCCAACGACGAGCCGGCGCCGCCGCCGCTGCCGAACATGCGCAGCTTCACCGACTCGGGCCCGACCAGCGGGTACACGAACAAGAACCGCGCCGGCTTCACCGGGCTCAAGGCGTTCCGCTACTCGGGCAGCCAGACCGCGTCCGGGCACGGCTGGTCCTACAACAAGATCTTCGACGTGGACATCCCGGTCGTGGCCTCGACCGAGCTGTCGTACAAGGTGCAGCCGCAGTTCATCACCGGCGACCTGAAGTACCCGAGCACGAACGTCGCGATCGACCTGGCCTTCACCGACGGCACCCACCTGCGCGACCTGGGCGCGAGCGACCAGTACGGCTTCCCGCTGACCCCGGAGGGCCAGGGCGCGTCGAAGGTGCTCTACGCCAACCAGTGGAACCTGGTGCGCTCGGCGATCGGGCAGGTCGCCAAGGGCAAGACGATCGACCGGATCCTGGTCGGCTACGACAACCCGAACGGCCCGGGCACGTTCCAGGGCTGGCTCGACGACGTGAAGGTGTCGGCGACGCCGACGCCGCCGGCGAGCACCCGTCCCAGCGACAACGTGCTCACGACGCGGGGCACGATGGCCAACGGCACGTTCTCCCGGGGCAACAACTTCCCGGCCACGGCGGTGCCCCACGGGTTCAACTTCTGGACCCCGGTCACCGACGCCGGTGCCGACCAGGGTGGTTCGCCGCGGTGGCTGTACAACTACAGCACCCAGAACAACGACCGGAACCTGCCGGAACTGCAGGCGTTCAGCGTCAGCCACGAGCCGAGCCCGTGGATGGGTGACCGGCAGGTGTTCCAGGTGATGCCGTCGGCGGCCGCCGGGGTGCCGGATGCCGGCCGTGAGGCGCGGGCGCTGCCGTTCAAGCACACCGACGAGGTCGCGCGGGCGCACTACTACGGCGTGCAGTTCGAGAACGGGATCAAGACCGAAATCGCGCCGACCGACCACGCGGCGATGTTCCGGTTCTCCTTCCCGGGCACCGATGCCAGCCTGATCTTCGACAACGCCACGAACGCGGGCGGCCTGACCCTCGACCCCGCGGCGGGCACGCTGTCGGGCTACACCGACACCGGCAACTACGCCGGGGCGGGCCGGATGTTCGTCTACGCGGCGTTCGACAAGCCGGTCACGGCGGGCGGCAAGCTCACCGGGCAGGGCCGCGACAACGTCACCGGGTACCTGCGGTTCGACGCGGGTGCGGGCAAGACGGTGCACATGCGGATCGCGACGTCGCTGATCAGCGTCGAGCAGGCGAAGCAGAACCTCGCCCAGGAGATCGCGCCGGCCGCGACGTTCGATTCGGTGCGCGACGCGGCGCAGAAGGCGTGGGACGACCAGCTGAAGGTGATCGAGGTCGAGGGCGCGTCGAAGGACCAGCTCACGACCCTGTATTCGAACCTCTACCGGCTGTTCCTGTACCCGAACTCGCAGTTCGAGAACACCGGCACCGCGCAGAAGCCGGCGTACAAGTACGCGAGCCCGGTGGCACCGAAGACCGGCGCCGACACCGCGACCCAGACCGGGTCGAAGGTCGTCGACGGGCAGATGTACGTCAACAACGGCTTCTGGGACACCTACCGCACGACGTGGCCGGCGTACTCGCTGCTCACGCCGGACATGGCCGGGAAGATGGTCGACGGGTTCGTGCAGCAGTACCGCGACGGCGGGTGGATCGCGCGCTGGTCCTCCCCCGGTTACGCGGACCTGATGACGGGCACGAGCTCCGATGTCGCGTTCGCCGACGCCTACCTCAAGGGCGTGCGCAATTTCGACGTGAAGTCGGCTTACGACGCGGCGATCAAGAACGCGACGGTGACGCCGCCGAACTCCGCGGTCGGCCGCAAGGGCCTGGACCAGGGCATCTTCCTCGGCTACACGCCCAACACGGCCAGCGAGGGCTTCTCGTGGGCGATCGAGGGCTACGTCAACGACTTCGGCATCGCGAACCTGTCGAAGAAGCTGGCCGACGAAGCCGCGCCCGACGACCCGCGGAAGGCGGAGTACCAGGAGAACTACGAGTACTTCACCAGCCGCGCCCAGCAGTACGTCAACCTGTTCGACCCGAGCGTCGGGTTCTTCCAGGGGCGGGACGCGAACGGGAAGTTCACCAAGACGAAGGACCAGTACGACCCGCGGGTGTGGGGCGGGGACTACACCGAGACCGACGGCTGGGGCATGGCGTTCACCGTGCCGCAGGACGGCCAGGGCCTGGCGAACCTCTACGGCGGCAAGGCCGGCCTGGCGAACAAGCTGGACCAGTTCTTCGCCGACCAGGAGACCGCCACCTTCCCCGGTACCTACGGCGGGGTGATCCACGAGATGCGGGAGGCCCGCGACGTGCGGATGGGCCAGTACGGCCACTCCAACCAGCCAGCCCACCACATCCTCTACATGTACGACTACGCGGGTCAGCCCGCGAAGACGCAGGCGAAGGTCCGTGAAGCGCTGTCGCGGCTGTACAACGGCAGCGAGATCGGCCAGGGCTACCCCGGCGACGAGGACAACGGCGAGATGTCCGCCTGGTACATCTTCAGCTCGCTGGGCTTCTACCCGCTGCAGATGGGCAGCCCGAACTACGCGATCGGGTCGCCGCTGTTCAAGAAGGCCACCATCCACCTGGCCGGCGGCAGGAACCTGGTGATCAACGCGCCGAAGAACAGCGCGAAGAACGTCTACGTCCAGGGCGTGAAGGTCAACGGCAAGGCGTACTCCTCGACGTCGCTGCCGCAGGACCTGATCGCGCGCGGCGGGACGATCGACTTCGACATGGGCCCGAACCCCTCGTCGTGGGGCACCGGCCCGAACGACGCGCCGAAGTCGATCACCACCGGTGACGCGGTGCCGACGCCGCTGCACGACGAGACCGGCCCCGGCACGGGCACGCTGTCCACTTCGGACGGTTCGAACGCGGCCGCGCTGATCGACAACACCTCGCGCACCCAGGCCGCCGTCACCGGCGCCCTGCAGTACCAGCTGAACAACACCGACGAGGCCGTCACGCACTACACGCTGACGTCCCAGACCGGTGCGGGCGACCCGAAGAGCTGGGTGCTGAAGGGCTCCTACGACGGCAAGACCTGGGCCGTGGCCGACCGGCAGGAGAACCAGGCGTTCACCTGGCGGCAGCAGACCCGCGCGTTCAAGGTGGCCAACCCGGCGCACTACGCCTACTACCGGCTCGAAGTGACCGCGACCAGCACCGGCGCCCCGGCGCAGCTGGCCGAGTTCGAGCTGCTGGGCAAGCCGGACGCGGCCTGCACCCGCACGATCACGGGCGCGGTTTCCGGGCCGCTGCCGGTGTCGTCGGGCACGGTGTGCCTGCAGGACGCGACGGTGTCGGGCCCGGTGACGGTCACCGGCGGCGCGTCGCTGATCGTCCGCGGCGGGTCGATCAAGGGCCCGCTGGCGGCGACCGGCGCGGGCCAGGTGGTGCTGAACCGCACGAAGGTGGGCGGCCCGGTGGCGATCACCGGGGCGACCGGTCCGGTGTCGATCGAGCTGACCGAGATCGGCGGCCCGGTGGCCCTGACCGGCAACCACGCTCCGGTGCTGACGTCGAGCACGGTCGGCGGCCCGCTGGCGTGCGCGGTGAACGACCCGGCGCCCACGGACCACGACCTGCCGAACACGGTCCGCGGCCCGGTCGTCGGGCAGTGCACGAAGATCTAGTTCTGCGGTAAGTCCGGTGAAGGCCACCTCGAGTCGCTCGAGGTGGCCTTCACGGCGTTCGGGGGTGGCGGGGTCGCGCCGCGGTCGGCGGGCACGAGCAGGTAGCGCGGCGGCGGGCGCGATCAGAAGGGCAGGCGCCGATCCGCCGCGGCGGGCGGAGGCCCGGCCGGAACCGCTGGAAGCGCGAGGTCTGGCAGGTGCGGTCAATCGGGGTTCGCCGAGCCGGGGCGCAGGCAGCGACCGCAGGAAGCGCCGCGGGCGTCGGCGCCGACGGACGCGGCCAGGTGCGGTCAGGACGGGGTGCGGTAGCGGGCGGCGATGGCGGCGGCCCGGTCGTGCAGGGCCGTGCGCAGGGACGGAGGCTCGAGGGCTTCGGCGTCAGAGCCCAGCTGCCACAGGGCCCACTCGGCGTGCCAGGCGTCCTGGAAGGTGAGCTCCAGCCGGACGTCTCGGGTTCCTCCGCCCGGTGGTCGGCAGGGCCAGTGCCTCGTCGCGGTTCAGCCTGGGCAGCAGCGCGAACCCGCCGTGGCGGCCGCGTTCGGCGTAGACCGGGACACCCGCCGCCGACAGCGCCTCGATCTGCTCCCGCACTACGGCGTGCTCGCCGCCCGCCTGGGCGCCGCCGGCGTGGCCCCGGTCACCACGCTGCTCGGGGTGAGCCGGCTGGCCGTCCCCGGCCAGGTCGTCGAGCTCGAGGGAACCGCCGTCGCGTAGGCCGGCGCAGCCCGTGCCGCAGAGCGCGCGGGCTGCGCCATCCGGCGGATACGGTGTGCGCATGTCCGACGCCGTGTTCTTCTCGTCCTTCGAAACCGGTGACCCGCAGCCGGCGGATCCCGGCCTGCACGTCGGCCGCGGCCCGGACCGCTCTCCCACGGCCAAGACCGGCGCCGGCTTCACCGGCACGCGCGCCCTGCGCTACACCGCCCGGCCGCGCGCCGTCCTGTTCGAACTCGACGTCCAAGTGACCGCGCGGACCGAGCTGTCCTATGTGGTCTTCCCGGTCGCCGACGGCGACATCCCCGCCTACCACGCCACCCGGGTCAGCCTCGACGTCGAGTTCGCCGACGGCACCACCGCCGGGTTCGACCCGGTCGACGACAAGACGCTGTGGGTCGACCAGTGGAACCTCGTCCGCCGCCCCTTGGGGGCGTTCGCCGGGCGCCGGATCAGCCGGCTCGTGCTGCGCACCGCCTCCCCCGCCGGCGACATCGACGGCTGGCTCGACGACGTCCGGATCGCCGAGCGGCCCGAGCCGCCCCGCGACCCCGTCGACTGCGTACGCACGACCCGCGGCACGCACTCCAGCGGCGAGTTCTCCCGCGGCAACAACTTCCCCGCGACGGCGGTGCCGCACGGGTTCAACTTCTGGACCCCGGTCACCGACGCCGGCGTCACCAACTGGCTCTACTCCTACCACCGCCACAACGACGAGCGGAACCGCCCGGCGCTGCAGGCGTTCGCGCTGTCGCACCAGCCGAGCCCGTGGATGGGCGACCGGCACACCTTCCACGTCATGCCCGGCACCGGCCCGGTCGAGCCCGACCGCCGCCGGCGCGCCCTGCCCTTTTCCCACGCCGACGAGACCGACTCGCCGCACCACTACGGGGTCCGGTTCGCCAACGGGATGACCGCCGACCTCGCCCCGACGTCGCACGCGGCGATCATGCGGTTCACCTTCCCGGACAAGCACGGCTGGCTGCTGTTCGACAACGTCCGCAACCGCGGCCGCCTCCGGATCAACCCCGACACCGGCGTGATCACCGGCTACACCCGGGTCCGCAGCCGGCTGTCGGCCGGGGCGCGCCGGATGTTCGTCTACGGCGTGACCGACGCCCCGGCCACCCGCGGCGCCAAGGTCCACTTCCCGCCGTGGCGGCGGGTGTCGGGGTACTTCGAGTTCGACGGCCCCGAAGCCACGCTGCGGATCGCGACGTCGCTGATCAGCCTCGCCCAGGCCCAGCGCAACCTCGAGCTGGAGATCCCCGCCGGGACCACGGTCGAGCAGGTCGCGGCCCAGGCCCGGCGGCTGTGGCAGGAGGAGCTCGGCCGCGTCGAGGTCGAAGGCGCAACCGAAGACCAGCGCACGACGCTCTACTCCAGCCTCTACCGGCTGTTCCTGTACCCGAACGTCGCGCACGAGAACACGCCGAAAGGGATCCGCCACGCCAGCCCGGTCGTGCGCCGGTGGTGGCCGAGCACCCGGCGGCGGACCGGCGCCAAGGTCGTCGACGGCGAGCTCTACGTCAACAACGGCTTCTGGGACACCTACCGCACCACCTGGCCCGCCTACGCATTGCTCACCCCGAAGCGCTGCGCCCGGATGATCGACGGGTTCGTCCAGCAGTACCGCGAAGGCGGCTGGATCGCCCGCTGGTCCTCCCCCGGCTACGCGGACCTGATGACCGGCACCAGCTCCGACGTCGCCTTCGCCGACGCCTACCTCAAGGGCGTGCGGGACTTCGACGTCGAGGCCGCCTTCGACGCCGGGCTGAAGAACGCCACCGTCACCCCGCCGCGCCGCGCGGTCGGCCGCAAGGGCCTCGAGGAGTCCATCTTCCTGCACTACACCCCGGTTTCGGTCCACGAAGGACTGTCCTGGGCGCTGGAAGGCTGCATCAACGACTTCGGCCTCGCCAACCTCGCCGCGGAGCTTTCCCGGGAAAGCGACGGGCCGCGGGCCCGGAAGTACGCCGACTACGCGGCCTACTTCCGCGAGCGCGCGAAGCACTACGTCCACCACTTCGACCCCGAGATCGGCTTCTTCCAGGGCCGCCACCGCGACGGCCGCCGCAGGTTCGCCCCCGAAGGCTACGACCCGGCCGCGTGGGGCGGCGACTTCGTCGAAACCAACGCCTGGAACACCGCCTTCACCGCGCCGCACGACGGCCCCGGCCTCGCCGCCCTCCACGGCGGCACCGCGGGACTGGAAGCCAAGCTCGACACCTTCTTCGCCACCCCGGAGACCGGCCGGCGGCCCGGCGCCTACGGCGGCCTGATCCACGAGATGACCGAGGCCCGCGACGTCCGGATGGGCCAGTACGGCCACTCCAACCAGCCCTCCCACCACATCCCCTACGTCTATAACCACGCCGGCGCGCCCGCGAAGACCCAGGCCGTCGTGCGGGAGGTGCTGCGACGGCTCTACCTCGGCAGCGAAATCGGCCAAGGCTACCCCGGCGACGAGGACAACGGCGAGATGTCCGCCTGGTACGTCTTCAGCGCCCTCGGCTTCTACCCCCTCGCCGTCGGCAGCCCGCGCTACGCCCTCGGCTCACCGCTGTTCGAAAAGGCCACCGTGCACCTCGGCGACGGCAGGAAACTGGTCGTCCACGCCCCCGGCAACACCGAAGAGACCGTCTACGTCCGCGGGCTCACCGTCGACGGCCAACCGCACGAAAGCACGTCCATCGCCCACGCGACCCTCGCCGGCGGCGCCGAACTCGTCTTCGACCTGACCACCGAACCCACCGGCTGGGGCACCCCGCCGCCACCGGCCGAACCGCCCGCCCCGGTCACCGACCTGACCGGCACCGCGACCAGCTCCGACGGCACCAAGGTCGCCGCGCTGTTCGACGACACCACCGGCACCCAGGTCACCTTCCGCAGCGCCACCCCGGCCGTCGAGTTCACCGTCACCGGCGAACCCCGCGAAGTCACGATGTACACCCTGACCTCCGGCGCCCGCGGCGGCGACGCGACCGCGTGGGTGCTGGAAGGCTCCGACGACGGCACCGAATGGACCACGCTCGACGAACGCTCCGGCGAGCTGTTCCGCTGGCGCCGCCAGACCCGCCCGTTCGTCCTCGCCACCCCGGCCGCGCACGCCCGCTACCGGCTGCGGATCACCGCCACCCGCGGCCGCCGCGCCACCCTCGCCCAGTGGGAGCTCCTCGCCCGATGAACCAGTTCCGCACCGCCGCCCTCGACCGGCTCGCGGCGGCCGACCCCGGCCTGGTCCGGCTGCGCCTGGCCGGCTCCGCCGTGCTCGGCATCGTGCTCGCCGTGGCCGCGCTGCTGCCCGCGCACGTCCCGCTCACCGTCACCCTCGTCGGCGCCATCGCCGCGATGATGACGGCGTTCACCGTCAACGACCCCACCCCGGGCGGCCAGGCCGTCACCCTCGTCCTGGCCTTCCTCACCGGCGGCGCGTCGATCACCGTGGCCAGCCTCGGCTCCACGCTGCCGCCGACCGACAGCGTCGTGTTCGTCCTGCTGATCTTCGTCGCCGTCTACGCCCAGCGCTTCGGCCCCCGCGGCACCGCCCTCGGCTCGATCGCCTTCTTCCTGTTCTTCTTCCCGATGTTCCTGCAGGCCCACGTCAAGCAGGTGCCGCAGCTGCTGATGGCCCTCGGCGTGGGTGTCCTCGCCAACGCCCTCGTCCGGTTCGTCCTGCTGCGGCACAACCCCGAAGCCGAGTTCCTGCGGGTGCGCCGCGCCTTCCGCGCCCGCCTCGGCGCCGTCGTCCGCGCCACCGAGGCCTACCTCGCGGTGTCCGATGCCTCCGCGGGAAAAAGCACGTCGGCGGGCAACGGCAGCGAGCGCACCCGGCGGCAGCTGCGCTCGGCGCTGGCCCGGCTGCACGAGTGCGTCCTGCTCATCGAGGACGCCGCCCCCGACGTCGTCGACGCCCGCGCCGCCGACCGCCTGCGCCGCCGCGCCATCGAAGTCGAACTCGCCGTCGGCTGGCTCGCGATCACCGTCCAGCGCACCTGCTCGAACGAGCTCACCGAAGAGGTCCGCGACGACCTCATCGCCCGCTTGGCCCGCTTCCGCGCCCTGATGGAACGCGACCCGCGTGAGCTGCCGCTGATCAGCGAAACCGGCGAATACAGCCGCATGCTCGTCGAAGGCAGCCGCATCGACGAACACGCCGCCCCCGGTGACGGCGTCCGCAAGGCACTGGCCGAGCTGGCCCTGGCCGACGACCGCGCCCAGCGCGCCGCCACCCCCGAAGCCACCCCGGACCCGCTCCAGGAAGACGACGACGAGCCGACCCCGGCGTTCGCCTACGACAACCGCACCCGCAGCGCCATCCAGGCCGTCGTCGGCGGCGGGCTCGCCGTGCTCGGCGGCGAACTCGTCTCCCACCAGCGCTGGTACTGGGCCGTGCTCACCGTCTTCGTCGTGTTCATCGGCGCCTCCAGCGCCGGCGCCACCTTCGTCAAAGGCGTCCGCCGCCTCGGCGGCACCCTCATCGGCATCGTCGGCGGCGTCCTGCTGGCCCTGCTGGTCGGCGGCAACACCCCCGCCACCCTCGGCCTCATCCTCGTGTGCGTGTTCGGGATGGTCTACACCGCCCGCGTCTCCCAGGTCGTGATGGCCTTCTTCGTCACCAGCATGCTCGGCCTGCTCTACAGCCTGCTCGGCACGTTCAGCCTCGAAGTGCTCTGGATCCGCGTCGCCGAAACCGCCGTCGGCGCCGCCGCCGGCATCCTCGCCGCGGTCGTCATCGTCCCGGTCCGCACCCGCTCGGTCATGCTCGACGACGTCGGCGAGGTCCTCGACGACCTCGAAGAGTTCCTCGAACACACCTGCGGCCTCCTCGCCGGCGAGGAGAACGTCAACATCATCGAACTCTCCCGCGACCTCGACCGCAGCGTCGAACAGGTCCGCACCACCATCGAACCCCTCACCCACCCGGTCAACCTCCGCAGCGCCCGCCGCGACTACGGCTGGCACGTGCTCACCACCCTGGAAACCATCGCCTTCCGCGCCCGCCACGTCGCCGCCCGCGCCCAGCCCGGCCAGCTCGCCGGCGCCGACACCGACCGGCTCCGGCAGTTCACCGGACGGCTGCTGGCCAACATCGACGTCCTGCGCACCGCACTCGGCGCCCCGGGTGGCCCCACACCCGGCACCCTCGTGCGCGACGACGGCACCCCCGTCTCCGACCGCGTCGAAGCGGCCGAAACCCGCGCCGTCCTCTCCAGCCTCAGCCACCTCGACGAGGCCCTCGTCTCCCTCGGCCGCGTCTTCGGCGTCGAAGCCACCGACCCGCGGACACCGGCGAGGCCCTGACCCGGGGCGGCGCGGCGTTCCGCCCGCGCCGCCCCTCTGGACCTCCGGTCACCCGGAGCCGATCACGGGCAGGCGAGCCACGCGAAGTGGTACACCGTGGTGATGCTGCCGTCGGTCGAGTCCATGGTGACGTAGCTCGTCGTCTTCTTCGGATCCGACGTCCCGGCCGCGGTGCGCAATTCCGTGTTGATGTTCAGGTTGCGTTCCTCACCGCACGGCTTGAACACGATGGCCCCGACCTCCGTCGAATCCGTGAAATGCCAGTCGTCCTCGAAAGGACCGGTCAACGGGTGCTGGATGTAAGCCGTCGGGGAATTACCCTGGAAATAGTAGTTCGCTCTTTCCAGGCCGGTCGCGCCCTTTTCCAGGTGCGCGAACCCGCGGTAGTCGGCCTGCGCGATTCCGTAGGTGAACCCCTGCGGCACGTGCACCCGCAGGCCGATCTGGCAGTTCTTCCTGGCGTCCAGCGGCCCGGCACCGACCCCCACCAACGCCGTGTAGGCGCTGTAGGTCACGGTGAACGCCGTGTTGTCCTGCGAAACCGCGACCGCGGACGTGTTGGGCGGACAACCGGTGCCGATGGCGTTGACGACGTCGATGACGATTTTGTCGGGCGGCGGAGGAGTGTTCCACGAATGCGGCGCGACCACTGAGGACAGCGCCATTACGGCAGCAACGACCGCAGACAGCATCGGAATCCTTCCCAATACATTCAAATTGGGGACGGGGGCGCCGACCATGGTAGCGAAAGGATCATGGAAGCAAACCCCGCTGAACGGAGCAACGCTGCACAGACGTCCCACCAGGCGACATTGCTCACGTTTCGACAATTTTCGCCAACCCCATTCCGGCGGGCGCGGATAAATGCGGAGAGAAAACGATTTCGCGCCCCCGCTCCCCCGGCGGCCGCCCACGATCACCCACGCGACGTCCGGCGAAGCCGATCTCCGCACCCACCCGCCCCCGGCGCACGAGACCCCCGGGCCGGGGGCTCCGCCACCCGGAACCCCCGAAAAGCGATATCGGCAACAGTGACTGGACGCACCCGACCAGCGACGCCCGGGAGGGATAGGCTCCACCCACTAGCCAAAGTCGTCTCAAGCTGGAGAACCGCAATGACCCAAGCCCCAGTCAACGTGACCGTCACCGGCGCCGCCGGCCAGATCGGCTACGCGCTGCTCTTCCGCATCGCGTCCGGTCAGCTCCTCGGCCAGGACGTCCCCGTGAAGCTGCGGCTCCTCGAGATCCCGCAGGCGGTCAAGGCGGCCGAAGGCACCGCGATGGAGCTCGAAGACGGCGCGTTCCCCCTGCTGGCCGGCACCGACATCTTCGACGACCCCAAGCAGGCCTTCGAAGGCACCAACATCGCCCTCCTCGTCGGCGCCCGCCCCCGCAGCAAGGGCATGGAGCGCGGCGACCTCCTCGAAGCCAACGGCGGCATCTTCAAGCCCCAGGGCGAAGCCATCAACGCCGGCGCCGCCGACGACATCAAGGTCCTCGTCGTCGGCAACCCCGCCAACACCAACGCCCTCATCGCCCGCTCGCACGCCCCCGACGTGCCCGCCGACCGCTTCACCGCGATGACCCGCCTCGACCACAACCGCGCCCTCGCCCAGCTCGCCAAGAAGCTCGGCGTCCCGGTGACCGAGCTCAAGAAGGTCGCCATCTGGGGCAACCACTCCGCCACCCAGTACCCCTCGGTCCAGCACGCCGAATTCGGCGGCAAGGCCATCGCCGAGGCCGTCGACCAGGCCTGGCTGGAGAACGACTTCATCCCGACCGTCGCCAAGCGCGGCGCGGCCATCATCGAAGCCCGCGGCCTCTCCTCCGCCGCCTCGGCCGCCTCCGCCGCCATCGACCACGTCTACACCTGGGTCAACGGCACCCCGGCCGGCGACTGGACCTCCGCCGCCGTCGCCTCCGACGGCTCCTACGGCGTCCCCGAAGGCCTCATCTCCTCCTTCCCGGTCACCGCCGAGAACGGCCAGTACAAGATCGTCCAGGGCCTCGAGATCGACGACTTCTCCCGCGCCCGCATCGACGCCTCCGTCGCCGAACTCGTCGAGGAACGCGACACCGTGCAGAAGCTCGGCCTCATCTGAGCCACCCCGCACAGAAACAGGGCCGCCGTCCGGAATGGACGGCGGCCCGTTTCGCGTCCGGCGAACACCGCACGCTCACAGCGAAACCGCGACCACGATCCGGATCTTGCGCCCTACCGTCAGGCCCATGACCCTTCTCGCCGTGCCCGACATGCAGGCCACCGCCCAGCACCCCGACGAATCGGTGTACCACCAGCTCCTGCGCGACCGGATCGTCTTCCTCGGCTCCGAAGTGAACGACGAAGTCGCCAACCGCATCGTCGCCCAGCTGCTCCTGCTCGCCGCCGACGACCCGGCCAAGGACATCACCTTCTACATCAACTCCCCCGGCGGCTCCGTCACCGCGGGTATGGCCATCTACGACACCATGCAGCTCGTCCAGCCCGACGTCGCCACCTACGGCCTCGGCTTCGTCGCCTCCATGGGCCAGTTCCTGCTCTCCTCCGGCACCCCCGGCAAGCGCTACCTGCTGCCCAACACCCGGATCGTCATGCACCAGCCCTCGGCCGGCATCGGCGGCGCCGCGACCGACATCGCCATCCAGGCCGAGGTCTTCGGCCGGATGAAGCGCCGCATCGCCGAGATCACCGCCCGGCAGACCGGCCAGACCGTCGAGCGCATCACCGCGGACGCCGACCGGGACCGCTGGTTCGACGCCGACGAAGCACTCTCCTACGGTTTCGTCGACCGCATCGTCACCGGTGAGCGCCGCGCCACGGCCTGACAACCCGCGGCGGGGGATGCCAGCCGGCTGCCAGCCCGGCGTGCGTTCCCCGCCAGCCGCACCCACCAGGCTCGACCCCATGACGATCACCCTCGAGCCCCACAGCACGGTGCTGTTCACCGGCGACTCCATCACCGACCTCTGGCGCCCCGACGGCGAAGACCGCTGCGGCTACCCGCTGCTCGTCGCGGGCGAATGGTGCTTCCGCCACCCCGAACGGCCGCTGACCTGGATCAACGCCGCCCACGCCGGAGACACCACCGAAGACCTCGAGGCCCGCTGGCAAACCGACGTCCTCGACGCCCACCCCGACGTCGTGTCCGTCCTCGTCGGCGTCAACGACAACGGACGGCACACCTTCGACCCCGCGGCCCGCGAAGTCTCCGCAGCCGAGTTCACCGCGAACTACCACCGCCTGCTGGCCCCGCTCGCCGAAGCAGGCACCCAGCTCATTCTCATCGAACCGTTCCTCGTGCCGGTCCGCGGCGACATCACGGCCGGCATCCACCGCGACGGCAAGGCCGCCGACGTCGTCGTCGGCGAAGACACCCGGCAGGCCTGGCGCACCGGCCTCGACCCGAAGATCCGCGCCGTGCGGGACCTCGCGGGCGAGTACCACGCCGAACTGCTCGCCGCCGACACCCTCTTCGCCGGACTGTCCACGTCGGACCGGCCGGAGCGCTGGTCGGAGGACGGCGTGCACCCGACTCCGGCCGGCCACCGCGCGCTCGCGGAAGCCTGGCTCGACCTGGTGGCCTGAGCCGGTCTCGGGCGTCTTTGCAGGTCTTTCGGCCAAGCGGTACTGCAGGGCTGGTTTAATCAAAACCAGCCCTGCAGTATAGGCCGTTATACAGAGGAGTCAGACTCCGCCGAGGCCTCGGCGGGCCAGCAGGGGCTCGATCTCGGGGTCGCGGCCGCGGAAGGCGCGGAAGGCGGCCATCGGGTCGATGCTGCCGCCCCGGCCGAGGAGGGTGCGGCGGAAGTGGTCGCCGTTCTCGCGGGTCAGTCCCCCGTTCTCGCGGAACCACTGGACGGTGTCGGCGTCGAGGACTTCGCTCCAGATGTAGGAGTAGTACCCGGCGCTGTAGCCGCCGCTGAAGATGTGGGCGAAGTACGTCGTGCGGTAGCGGGGCGGGATCGCGTCGACGGCTACGCCCGCCTTCACGAGGGCGGCCGCTTCGAACGGCTGCACCTCCCCCACGTTGTCGTCGACGCCGAGGCCGTGCCAGGCCTGGTCGAGCAGTGACGCCGCGAGGTACTCGGTGGTGGAGAACCCTTCGCCGTACTGCTGGGCGGCCAGCAGCTTTTCGACCTGCTCCTGCGGTAGGGCCTCGCCGGTCTCGTGATGCTTGGCGTAGTGGGCCAGCACCTCCGGCCACAGCATCCACATCTCGTTGACCTGCGAGGGGTATTCGACGAAGTCGCGGGGCACGTTGGTGCCGGAGAAGGTCGGGTAGCGGACCGAGGAGACCAGTGCGTGGAGGGCGTGGCCGAACTCGTGGAACGCGGTGACGACCTCGTCGAAGGTCAGCAGGGTCGGCTCGCCCGCCGGCGGCTTGTTCACGTTGAGCACGTTGACCACCACCGTCTTGCGCCCGAGCAGCTCGGACTGGTCGACGAAGGTGTTCATCCAGGCGCCGCCGCGCTTGGCGTCGCGGGTGTACAGGTCGAGCAGGTACAGGCCCAGGGGGGTGCCGTCGGCGTCGAACACCTCGAAGGTGCGGACCTCCGGGTGGTACTTCGGCAGGTCGTCGCGCTCGGTGAAGGTCAGGCCGTACAGCTTCGTCGCGGCGAAGAAGACGCCGTCGAGGTACACCCGGTCGGCCTCGAAGTACGGCCGCAGGGCCTCGGTGTCGACGTCGAAGCGCTCCCGGCGGACCTGGGCGGCGTAGAACGGCCAGTCCGACGGCCGCAGCTTCGCGCCCGGCACGTCGGCCGCCAGCAGCTGCTGCAGCTCGGCGGCTTCGGCGCGGGCGTTCGCCACGGCCGCGGGCGCCAGCCGCTCCAGCAGCCCGGCGGCGGCCTCGGCCGTCTTCGCCGTCTCGTCCGCGATCACGTACGCGGCGTGGTTCGGGTAGCCGAGCAGGGCGGCCCGTTCCGCGCGCAGCCGCACGATCTCGGCGACGACGGCGTTGTTGTCGTGGTCGTTGCCGCGGTTGCCCCGCGCCATCGAGGCGGTGTGGATGCGTTCGCGGACCTCGCGGTTGCGCAGGGTTTCCAGCGGCGAGGCCTGGCTGGTCGGCAGGCTCAGCGTGAGCACGTACTTGCCGTCCTCGCCCCGGGCGGCCGCCGCCTCGGCCGCGGTGGCGATCGCGCCCTCGCCGAAGCCGTCGAGCTCGGCGCGGTCGGCGATGACGACGGCCAGCTCGTTGGTGTCCTTGAGCAGGTTCTGCTGGAACTTCGTCTGCAGCGTGGAGAGCTGCCCGTTCAGTTCGCGCAGGCGGGCCTGCTCGGCCTCGCCGAGCCCGGCACCGGCCCGGCTGAAGTCGGTGTGCCGCCGTTCCAGCAGCCGCAGCGACTCCTCGTCGAGGCCGAGCTCGCCGCGACGCGCGTGGAGCGTGTCGATGCGGGCGAACAGCTGCGGGTTCAGGTGGATCGCGTCGTGGTGGGCGGCCAGCTTCGGCGCGAACTCCGCCTGGATGGCCTGGATCTCGTCGGTGCTGTTGGAGCCGGACAGGTTGCAGAACACGCTCGCCACCCGGCCCAGCAGCTCACCGGCGCGCTCGAGGGCCACGATCGTGTTCTCGAACGTCGGCTCGGCGTCCTGGGCCGCGATCTGCTCGATCTCCGCCGCGTGCTCGGCCAGCCCGGCCTCGAACGCGGGCCGGTAGTGCTCGTCGGAGATCCGGTCGAAGGGCGGCAGGGCGTAGGGCAGCTCGCTGGGTGCGGCGAACGGATTGTCCGGCGAAATCATCGGGCAGGCTCCTGGTCGGGGACAGACACTCGGTCCCGCCACCCTACGTGCTCCCCCGCCATCGATGTCAGCGCTTTCCGGCGGTGGCCGCGATCACGGGCCCGTGGTACCGCCCACCACGGCGTCGCTGCTCGACGCGGCTTTTTTGCCCCGCTTCGGCTTCGGTTCCGGCGGCACGATGCCGCGCAGGTCCCCGCCGTGGTCGTTCACCCGCATGACGAACGGCCGCGTCTCGGTGTAGCGCACTACCGAGATCGACGCCGGGTCGACGACGATCCGCTGGAAGGCGTCGAGGTGCTGGCCGAGCGCGTCGGCCAGGATGGACTTGATCACGTCACCGTGGCTGCACAGCAGCCAGACGGCGTGGTCACCGTGCTCGGCGGCGATCCGCCGGTCGTGGGCGCGGACCGCGGCCACCGACCGGGCCTGCATCTGGGCCAGGCCCTCGCCGCCGGGGAACACCGCGGCCGAGGCGTGCGCCTGCACCACGCGCCAGAGCGGCTCCTTCGCGAGGTGCTTGAGCTCCCGGCCGGTCCAGTCGCCGTAGTCCACTTCGGACAGCCCCGGCTCGACGACCTTCTCGAGCCCGCGCGCGGCGGCCAGCGGGCCGACCGTCTGCTTGCACCGCAGCATGGGCGACACGACCAGCCCGGACAGCGGCACGCCGTCGAGGCGGTCGACGAGCTTCTCCGCCTGGGCGCGCCCGGTGTCGTCGAGGTTGACCTTCGGGGACCGCCCGGCGAGGATGCCCGAACCGTTGGCCGTGGACTTGCCGTGCCGGAGCAGAATGACCGTACTCACGGCCCCACCCTACGTGGGGACCGATCATGCGGTCCCCACGCGGGGCGCGTCAGTGCCCGACCGGACCCGCGTTCGGGTCCAGGACGCCGCTGAAGATCAGCACGTACAGCAGCACGCCGAGCACCAGCCGGTAGATCACGAACGGCACGAAGCTGCGCTTCTTGATGTAGGCCATCAGCCAGGCGATCACCGCGTACCCGACGCCGAAGGCGACCAGCGTGGCCAGGATCGTCGGCCCCCACTGGGCGGGCACGCCGCCGGCGCCGATGTCCTTGAGCTTGTACACCCCCGACCCGAACACCGCCGGCAGGGCCAGCAGGAACGAGTACTCCGCCGCCTCGGCCCGGGTGTAGCCCAGCAGCAGGCCCGCGCTCGTCGTGCCGCCCGAGCGGGACACGCCCGGGATCAGGGCCAGCGCCTGGGCGAACCCGAAGCCCAGGCCGTGCGGCACGGTCAGGTCGTCGAGCGTGCGGTCCTGCTTCCCGATCCGGTCGGCGACCAGCAGGATCACGCCGAACACGATCAGCACGGTCGCGGTGATCCGCAGGTCGCGGAACGCGCTGTCGATCTGGTCCTGCAGCAGCAGCCCGAGCACCACGATCGGCAGCGAGCCGACGATGATCAGCCAGCCCAGCCGGGCGTCCGGGTCCCGGCGCCACTCCGCCTTGTACAGCGAAAAGGACCAGGCCCGCAGGATCTTCCCGATCTTCGGCCCGAAGTAGATGATCACCGCCAGCTCGGTGCCGATCTGGGTGACCGCGGTGAACGCCGCGCCCGGGTCGTCCCAGCCGGCCAGCGCCGCGACGATCCGCAGGTGCGCGCTCGACGAGATCGGCAGGAACTCGGTCAGGCCCTGGACCAGGCCCAGGACCAGGGCTTCGAACCACCCCACGTCAGGCCACCCCCGCCAGCTCGAGCGCCTCGGCGGCGGTGCGCAGCGCCTCGGCCGGCTCCGGCGTGTACGGCGACACCGACAGGGTCGTCACGCCGGCTTCGGCGTATTCCTTCATCTTCTCCGCGATCCGTTCCTTCGGACCCAGCAGCGACGTCGCGTCGAGGAACTCCGGCGGCACCGCCGCCATCGCCCCCGCCCGGTCGCCGGCCAGGTACTTCTCCTGCACTTCGGCGGCCTCCGCCGCGAAACCCATCCGGCACGCCAGCCGGTTGTAGAAGTTCTTCTCCCTGCTCCCCATCCCGCCCAGGTAGAGGGCCGCGTAGCCGCGGACGGCGTCCGCGCAGGCCCGCCAGTCGTCCCCGGGCGCCAGCGGCACGGACGGCACGACGTCGAAGCCGGCCAGGCCGCGGCCCGCCCGCTCGGCACCGGCCCGGACGTGGGCCAGCTGCTCGGCCGCGTGGGCCGGCGAGAAGAACACCGGCAGCCAGCCGTCGGCGATCTCCCCGGCCAGCTCCAGGTTCTTCGGGCCGATCGCGGCCAGGTACAGCGGAACGTGCTTGCGGGCCGGGCGGACGGTCAGCCGCAGCGCCTTGCCGGGCCCGTCCGGCAGCGGCAGCGTGAAGTGCTCCCCCGCGAACCGCACCCGTTCCCGCCGCAACGCCGAGCGCACGATCGAGGCGTACTCGCGCGTACGGCCCACCGGCGCGGTGAACCGCACCCCGTGCCAGCCCTCGGACACCTGCGGACCCGACACCCCGAGGCCCAGCCGGAACCGGCCACCCGAAAGCGTGTCCAGCGTCGCGGCGGTCATCGCGGTCATCGCCGGCGTGCGCGCCGGGATCTGCAGCACCGCGGCCCCGACGTCGATCCGGGACGTCTGCGCCGCGATCCAGGTCAGCACGGTGACCGCGTCCGAACCGTAGGCCTCCGCCGCCCACACGACCGCGTACCCCAGCTCCTCCGCGCGTTTCGCCAAGGCCAGGTGCGCGGGGTCGTTCCCCGCTCCCCAGTAGCCGAGATTCAGTCCGAGTCGCACGGGGCCAGACCCTAACGGGGGCCTTGATCGCGACACGACTCACCTTGGTCTCTTCCGGACGGGCCGGGCCACTAGGCTCGGCGGTCGTGGAAAAGCGACTGCTCGGCCGCTCGGGACTGCGCGTCTCCCGTATGGCGCTCGGCACCATGACCTGGGGTGGCGACACGGACGCGGAGGAGGCCGCCAGCCAGCTGGTCGCCTTCGTCGACGCCGGCGGCACCCTGGTGGACACGGCCGACATCTACGGCGAGGGCGAGAGCGAACGCGTCCTCGGCTCGCTGCTCGGCGACCTCGTGCCCCGCGACGACGTCGTCCTGGCCACGAAGGCCGTCGCCCGGCGCGACGACGGCCCGTTCGGCGGCGGCGCCTCGCGCGGCGCCCTGCTGACCGCACTCGACGGCTCCCTCAAGCGGCTCGGCACCGACCACATCGATCTCTGGCAGCTGCACGCCTTCGACGACTGCGTCCCGCTCGCCGAGACGCTCTCCGCCCTCGAATACGCCGTGACCAGCGGAAAGGTCCGGTACGTCGGCGTCTCGAACTACTCGGGCTGGCAGCTGGCCACGGCCGCCGCGGGCGCCTCGGCCATCGCTCCCCTCATCTCCACCCAGGTCGAGTACTCCCTGCTCGAACGCGGGGTGGACCGCGAAGTCGTCCCCGCCGCCGAGCACCACGGCATCGGGCTGCTGCCCTGGGCCCCGCTCGGCCGCGGCGTGCTCACCGGCAAGTACCGCACCGGCACGCCCGCGGACTCCCGCGGCGCGAACAGCGCGTACGCCGGCTACGTCGAGCACCACCGCACCGACCGCGCCGCCCGGATCGTGCAGGCGGTCGCGACCGCCGCCGACGGGCTCGGCACGTCCCCGCTCGCCGTGGCCCTGGCCTGGGTCCGAGACCGGCCCGGCGTCGTCGCCCCGGTCGTCGGCGCCCGCGACACCGGCCAGCTCACCGGCTCGCTGGCGGCGGAGGACATCACCCTCCCGCCCGCCATCCGGTCCGCGCTCGACGACGTCAGCGCGATCGAGGTCGGCTACCCCGAACGCTGGCCGCGGTGAGCGCGAGGTGTCTGTTCGGTGACACGCACGTGACGGCACGGGGATCAAGGAGCATGCTGGTGACGACCGCCCGCCGAGGGACAACTGGAGGCCGCAACGTGCGTCGGCTCGCCGCCGTGTCGTGGATCGCGCTCCCGCTCGCCGGTGCCCTGGTGCTCTCGGGCTGCTCCTCGGCCAAGTCGCCTTCCGACGACCTGCAGATCGTGGCGAACCCGACCGCCGCCCGCCCCGCCGTCTCCCCCGCGGTGGCCGTGAAGCCCGCCGGTCAGGTGCTGAGCGACGGATCCGTCTCGGCCGTCGCCGTGGACGCGAAGACCTCGACCCTCGTCGTTGCGGTTTCTTCGCCACCGGCTCTGCGCCTGTACGACCTGGGTGCGCTCACGTCTCCCCCGGTGAATATGCCGTTATACAGTACGGCGTCCCGGTTGTCGGTGACGCCGGGGCGCGTCGAGATCGCCGAGCCCGGGTCGGGTGTCGTGCAGCAGCTGACGTTGCCGGACCGGAAGCTCACCGAGACGAAGATCGGCGGGCAGCCCGCGTCGAGCATCGTCTACGGGGCCGATCGGCTGGTCGCGATGGGGGCGGGCAAGGACATCCGGGTGCTGCCCGCGGCGGGTCCGGCGCGGACGATCGGCGGGCAGCTCTACAGCGCCGACGACGTCGTCGACACCGGGGACGGTGTGGTGGTGCTGGACCGGTTGCGGACGGCGGTGTTCTCGGTCGACGTCGCCGCGGGGAAGGTCAACGAGGGCCTGCGTGCCGGGGACGGTGCCGCGAACGCGGTGGCGGACTCCTACGGCCGGGTGCTGGTGACCGACGCGCGGGCGGGGGCGCTGCTGGCGTTTTCGGCCGGCCCGCTGATCCTGAGGCAGCGGTACCCGGTGCCCGGCGGGGCGTACGGGATCGCCTACGACGCGACGCGCAGCCTGGCGTGGGTGACGCTCACCGAACGCAACGAGGTCGTCGGCTTCGACGTCCGCGGCGGCGAGCCCGTGGAGAAGTACCGGTTCCCGACCGTGCGCCAGCCGGACTCGGTGGGAGTGGACGAGAAGAGCGGCCGCGTCATCGTCGGCTCGGCCGCCGGAGAAGGGACCCAGGTGATCCAGCCATGACGACGGTCAGCGAGGCGGTGGTCGAAGGGGATTGGGAGTATCGCCGTCTGCACCTCCCTCCGGGCGTGTCCCGGCGTGCGGCGGCGATCCAGCTCTCGATCCACGCGGAGTTCGCGGGCTGGGAACTGCGTACTGTGCGGCTGTACGCCGACGGCACGCGCAAGGTGTGGCTGCGCCGCAAGAAGACGGCGCAGAGCCTTCCCGGCGCGCTCCCGACCTAGCCGAACACCCGACCTAGCCGAACACCCGGTCGAGCCACTCGCCCCAGGCCTTCTCCTCGGTCGCGGGGTCGGTTCCCGGCGCGAAGAGGTGGTGGGAGGCGACCATCGGCCCGTGGAACCCGCGCAGGAAGCGGAGCATCGCGTCCGGCGTCCGGACCCCCACCGCCTGGTCGTTCACGGCGTAGACGACACCCTCCTGGCCGAGTTCGACGCGGTCGCCCTCGGCGGGCCGCCCGGACAGGCCGAGGGCGGTGCCCAGCCGGGCCCACGCCCGGTCCCAGTCCCCCACCGGCGGGCCGAAGACCGTCAGCGGTACCGCCGTGCGGCCGGTGAAGTGCGTGACGTACTCGACCAGGGTGCGGAAGAACAGCGCGCCCCCGGTCCTCATCGCCTCGAACTCGTCCTCCCAGTCGTCGCCGGGCAGGAAGCCGCTGGTGACGCAGCGGATCACCGTGCTGCCGGAGTCGCGGCCCTCGACGAGGAACTCGTAGGCGATCCGCCGCCCGTCCGGCGCGGTCCCGCTGCCGTAGGCGAGCTTGCCGGGCGGTTCCCAGGCGCGGATCCCGAACTCCGGCTCGTAGCCGCCGAAGGCGCCGCGGACCGTGCCGCCGGTGCCGCCCTCGACCTCGTTGCGGCCCATGAACCACGAGTCGATGCCGGGTCCGGTCGCGATGGCGTCCCACACCTGCTCCGGCGTCGCCCCGACTTCGACGACGTCGGGCAGTTCGAACTCGTGGCCCACGTCAGGACTCCTCCGGGACGCTCGGGTGCACGGCGACGACGACCCGGTGCGGCCGGCCCTTCTCGGCCGTCTCGTCGTGGTACTTGCCGACCAGTGCGGTGACGGCGGCCGTGAGCTCCTCGGCGAAGGCGGCCCGGTCGGCGGCGGAGGCGAACCGCACCTCGCCGTCGAGGGCGAAGGTCGCGAAGCGCTGCTGGGCCTTCGCCGCGCCGGTGATCAGCAGGCCGACGTCCCGGACCAGCCGCCCGGCGACGGCGAGCAGCCACCGGGCCGAGAGCCGGTCCGGCGAGCGGGCCGGGTCCGGCTGGACGGCGGCCAGCGCCGTCGGCGAGATGACGTAAGAGGCGGCGGTGGCCCGCATCATCCGCTCGGTGACGTTGCCCTTGCGGCGTTCCTCGACCAGCTCCACCAGGCCGTGGCTCTCCAGCGCGCGCAGGTGGTAGTTGACCTTCTGGCGGGGCAGGCCGACGCGCGCGGCGAGCATCGTCGCCGACGCCGGTTCGGCCAGTTCGGCCAGCAGCCGGGCCCGGACCGGGTCCAGCGACACCTCGGCCGCCGCCGCGTCTTCGATCACCGCCACGGGGAACATGCGCCCAGCATTCCGGCCGAACAGAGAAGTTGTCAAGAACGCTCGAGCTGTCGGTCGAGCAGGGTCCGGAAGTTCGGGCACGCCATGAGGTCGTCGTGCGGGCAGTCGCCTTCCAGCAGGTCAAGCGCGGCTTGGGCCCGCGCGATCCGGGCCCGCAGCCGGTCCCGCTGGCGGGCCGCCATCGCTGCCCGGTCGGCCGCGGACCGGCCGGTCAGCATCGTGCGGATGTCCGCGAGCTCGAACCCGGCCTCCTTGGCGACCAGGATGGCGGCCACCCGCTGCTGGTCCGCGTCGCTGTAGCGGCGCCGGGCGCCGGCGCGGGCCGGACTGAGCAACCCTTCCGCCTCCCAGTAGCGCAGCACGTGCGTCGGCAACCCGAACCGGGCCGCCACTTCGCCGATTGACTTCATGCGGGCATTAAGTCGCAGGATGGGCGCCATGTCCACGCTGCTTCCCCTCCTCGACGCCCTCGACGACCGCCCCCAAGCTGTCAGCCTGCGAGAACTCGGTTACGAAGGTCTCGGCGACGCCGTGGTCGACGTCGGCTGCGGCAGCGGGCGGGCCGTCGGCGAACTGGCCGCCCGCGGGGTCCGGGCGGTCGGCGTCGACGCGGACCCGGCCATGATCGAGACGGCCACCGCCCGCTGGCCCGACGGCGAGTTCCACGTCGCCGACGCGAGCTGCCTGCCCCTCGAGGACGGCTCGGTCACCGGTTACCGCGCCGACAAGGTCCTGCACGTCGTGGCCGAACCGGAGCTCGCGGTGGCCGAGGCTCGCCGCGTCCTGGCCCCGGGCGGCCGCGCGGTGCTGACCGGCCAGGACTGGGACACGATCGTCATCGACTCCGACGACCCCGCCCGCACCCGGTCGATCGTCCACACGCGAGCGGACGGCCTGCCCCACCCGCGGATCGCGCGGCGGTACCGGAACCTCTTGCTGGACAACGGGTTCACCGACGTCACGGTCGAGGTCCGCACGCTGGTGTGGACGGACGCGGCGGTCCTGCCGGTGCTCGCCAACCTGGGCGGCGACGGCGCCTGGCTGGCCGAACAGGCGGCGCGGGCCCGCGAGGACCGGCTGTTCGTGGCGGTGCCGATCTTCCTCGCCGCGGGCCGGCTCAGCCCCGGCGACTCGCGTTGACCAGGGCGACGACCCGCGGCAGCACCTGCGCCGCGGCCTCCAACGGCACCACGTGCCCGACCCCGGGCAGCACCACCGCCGTCCCGTTGCCGAGGCCGCGGACCCACTGCTCCACATCGGACGCCCGGACGATCCGGTCCCGCTCCCCCACGATCGCCGTCACCGGCAGGCCGGCGACCTGGGTCAGCGCCGCCTCGCGGGCGTAGGCGTCCATCGCCGGGCGGAACAGGGCCACCGTGTGGGGCCAGTTGCCGCGGATCATCTGCACCGTCAGCTCGACCAGTTCCGGGTCCGGGTCGTCGCCGAAGAGCCACCAGCGCAGGCCCGCGCTGACCGCCCGGCTGGTGTGCTCGCGCACGACGCCGAACAGCTTCGAGCCCAGCACCGCTTCGAGGTCGCGGGCCAGCTTGCCCAGGGCGTTCGGCCAGGTCGCCGACACCTCGGTGGCCAGGGTGCCCGACGACGTCGCCAGCAGCACCAGGCCGGAGACCCGCTCGGCGAACAGGTCCGCGTGCCGCTGGGACAGCGACATGATCGCCAGGCCGCCCATGTCGTGCCCCACCAGCACCACCCGGCCCTCGGGCACCTCGCGCTCGAGCAGCTCGGCGAGGTCGTCGCCGAGCTGCGCCATGGTCGCGGTGCCGCGGCGCGCCCGCCCCGAGCCGCCGTGGCCGCGCTGGTCGTAGGTCAGCACGGCCACCGGGCCGTCGGCGGCGTCCGGCACCAGCGGCGCGATCCGGCCCCAGCTGCGCTGGTCGAGCGCGTAGCCGTGGACGAACACCACGGTCACCGGCGCGGCCGGGTCGCCCCTGCGGACCACCTGCAGGGGCGTGCCGTCGGCGAGCGCGAACCCGGGCATCAGGACGTGCGCAGGAACCGGTCCAGCACGCGGGTGCCGAACTTCAGCGCCTCGACCGGGACCCGCTCGTCGACCCCGTGGAACAGCGCCGAGAAGTCGAGGTCCGCGGGCAGCTTGAGCGGCGCGAAGCCGAAGTTGCGGATGCCGAGCTCCTGGAACGACTTCGCGTCGGTGCCGCCGGAGAGCATGTACGGCAGCGTCTTCGCGCCCGGGTCCTCGGCCAGCACGGCGGCGGTCATCGCGTCCACGAGCGCGCCGTCGAAGGTCGTCTCGACCGGCGGGAGCTCCATCCACTCCTTCTCGATGTCCGGGCCGAGCAGCTCGTCGAGCTCCCGGTCGAACGCCGCCAGCCGGCCCGGCAGGATCCGGCAGTCGACGGCGGCCTCGGCGACCGACGGGATGACGTTCGACTTGTACCCGGCGGTCAGCATGGTCGGGTTCGCGGTGTCGCGCAGGGTCGCGCCGATCATCCGGGAGATGTTCCCGAGCTTGGCGACCGAGCCTTCGAGGTCGTCCTCGGGGAAGTCCCAGCCGGTGATCTCGGTGACCCCGGCGAGGAACTCCTTCACCGAGTCGGTGAGCACGAGCGGGAACCGGTGGTTGCCGAGCTTCGCGACGGCCTCCGACAGCTTCGTGACCGCGTTGTCGCGGTGGATCATCGAGCCGTGCCCGGCGGTGCCGCGCACGCGCAGCTTCATCCAGCGGATGCCCTTCTCCGCCGTCTCGATGAGGTAGGCGCGGACGTCGTCCTTGAGCGTGATCGAGAACCCGCCGACCTCGCTGATCGCCTCGGTGACGCCCTCGAACAGCTCGGGCCGGTTCTCGACCAGCCACTGCGCGCCGTACTTGCCGCCGGCCTCTTCGTCGGCCAGGAAGGCGAAGACGAGGTCCCGCGGCGGCACGACGTTGTTGAGCTTGTAGTGCCGGGCCAGCGCGAGCGCCATCCCGCACATGTCCTTCATGTCGACGGCGCCGCGGCCCCAGACGTAGTCGTCCTGGATCGCCCCGGAGAAGGGGTGCACCGACCACTCCGAGGGGTCGGCGGGCACGGCGTCGAGGTGCCCGTGGATGAGCAGCGCGCCCCGCTGGCGATCGGCACCCTCCAGCCGGACGATGACGTTGTGCCGGTTCTTCCCACCCGACTCGACGTAGGTGATCTCGTAACCGGCGTCGGTCAGCTTCTCCGCCACGTACTCGGCCGCCGCCCGCTCGCCGACCAGCGTGTCGGGATCGCCGGTGTTGGTCGTGTCGATGCGGATGAGCTCGCTGGTCAGCGTGACGGCCTCGGCCGCGGCGGCTTCGATGGTGTTCGGTTCGGTCACCGGCCATTCCTATCACCCGGGTGGCCGGGTGTGCTGGCTGCGCGCCTGCTGAGACGGTCGCGAGCCCCGGTGGAGACGTTGCCCATCGACCGCGCCACGCTCCCCTGCGTGGCAAGCCAGGGGTGGACCAGAAGGGCCGGCCAAGTTGGCGTGGGCCGGTGAACTGACCGGTCCAACGACCCGGTAGACAAGATCCCCACGTGCGTCGCGGTCCGGTGCCACGGGCCGTCATCGGTCTCCATGTGGTGGCGGTCCGCCGGACGGTGGACCGGTGAACGCCCCAACGCGAAGACGGTGAAGACCATCAGCGCGACCGGAGGACGGCCGCGAGGACTTGGTTCACCGAGGCGGCCATCTCCGGGTCGACGTACAGCGCGGTCAGCGCCGCGTGCGGCGGCGGGGCCAAGTCGGGCCCGAGGACACCGACCGCGCCAGAGGTCGACGGACCATCCCGGGCCACAGCTCAGCCGCCTCCGCGACATCACCACGCGAGCCGCCCACGCCGAAGCGATGCACGACCGTCCGCAGGACCACGACCGCGACAGCGCAGACAGGTCACCGGGCCCACGACGAAGTCGCGGCTCTGCAGGAGGCGAACCCGTCCCCCGGCTGCAGGGTGGTCACTTCGCCGCCCGTCAGCGTGACGCGTGCAGCCAGCCCCTCGTCGCACCCGTCAGCGGCGAACTACGGGTACGGTCCCGGGCGGTTCGTCGGCTTCGGTGCACGTGCCGACGTCCCAGCCAGGGTCGACGGGCGCACTGCCGGAGGCGGTCGCGTCGTCGCCCGGGATGAGTTCATGCCGTCGCGGTCTTACGTGTTGACGCCGCGGCGTGATCCGATGAGCCGGCCGGGCTACCCCCAGCATCCGATGCAGTCGGGCTGGGACACGGGCCCGGCCGGCTGTGCCGCGGCCGCCGGGGTGACCACCAGGACCGCCGCCGCGACCACAAGCCCGGCGAGCGTGAGAATCTTCTTCATTTCTTTCCCTTTCCGGTGAAACAGGGGAAACTCAAATATGCCCGGGCCGGGCGGCTCCCAACCCGCCGAGCTGTTGCTCGACCCGTTCGGCCTCTTCGTCTCGACTTTGACCCCGGTACAGCTCCAGTGCTTCCTGCCACGCTTTGCGCGCTTCGTCGGTCCGGCCGAGGGCGGTGTGTGAAAGGCCGAGGTGGTCGAGTGTTTCGGCGGACGCCGGGAGGTGGCCGAGACCGCGTCGGAGTGTGAGTGCCCGTCCGTGGAGGCGGATGGCCTCAGCGTGGTTGCCCGCGTCGTGTTCGAGGCGGCCAAGCCAGTCGAGGCTGCCGGCCTCCCCCGCGGTGTTGCCGTGGTCGCGATGCAGGGTCAGGGCGGCGTTGAAGTGGCCGCGGGCGGTGTCGTGGTCGCCGAGCCGGGCGGCGTGCCGACCTACCGCGTTGTGTCCGTGGGCCGTGCACACCGGCAGGCCGAGGTCTTCGAACAGGCGCAGCGCGTAGAGGACGTGGGTCAGCGCGAGCTCGTCGTCGTGCCCCTCCAGAGTCCGGGCGAGAGTTTGGTGGGCGTGACCGAGTTCGTAGCGGTCGTCGTGGTCTTCGGCGAGAGCGATGGCGTACCGCAGCTGCCAGACCGCCTCTTCGGGCAGTCCCGACGCGGCGCAGGCGCGCCCGAGGTGCCGACGGGCGACGAGCTCGGGAGCCGTGCCCGGCAGCGACGTCGCCGCGTGGACTGCGGCTCGCCAGCCCGCGAGACGGTCGTGGCGGTGGCCTCGACGCTGGCGGGCAGTGTCGGATGACAGGGCTAGCCACCACACGGTCTCGTGCCGATCCCGGCTCGCGGCGGCGTCCTGGGCCGCGAGCAGGGTGGCGCGCTCAGCTTCGAACCACACCATGGCGGCCTCCGCGTCGGGCAGGTCGAGGACGTGCGGGCCGGGTTCGGGTGGGGTGAGGTCGACGGGTCCGCGATGGGTGTCCAGCAGCAGACCGGCGTGGTAGGCGGTGTGGGCGTAGAAATCGAGGACCCGGCGCACGGCCGCGTCTCGGACGCCACTGGGCAGCGTCCGTGCGGTTTCGGCCGCGTAGGCGCGGACCAGGTCATGCATCCGGTAGCGGCCATCTGGGTCCTGCTCGAGCAGCGACATCTGCTCGAGGCCGCGCAGCACGGCCCGGGCGTGAGCCGGCGGCAGCCCGGCCAGGTTCGCCGCCGCGGCCGGGGCAGAGTCGGGTCCCGGTGCCAGGGCCAGCAGGCCGAACGCGGTGGCTTGGTCCTCGGTCAGCGCGTCGTACGACGAGGACAGCACCGCGGGCAGGCTCGCGGCCGGGTCGTCGTCGGCCAGGCCATCCAGACCCGACTCCCGCAGTTCCTCGACCAGGGCAGACAGCCGCGCCCCGGCCCGGCCGGCGAGCACGCTCAACGCCAGCGGCAGGCCGCCGCAGAGGCCCGCCAGCGCGTCGGCCGCCTCGCGCTCGGCGTCGACCCGGGCGGCACCGAGCCGGGCGGCCAGCAGCTCGCGGACGTCCCCCGCCGGGAGCACCCCCAGCGCGACGCTGCGGGCGTCGTGAGCCGCGACCAGGCCCGCGAGCCCCTTGCGACTGGTCACGACCACGGCGCACGACGCACTCCCTGGCAGCAGCGGCACGACCTGATCGGTGCCGGCGGCGTTGTCGAGCACCACCAGCAGTCGCTTGCCCGCGCTCAAGGTGCGGAACAACGTGGACCGGCCATGCGGGTCCGGCGGGATCGAACCCGGCTCGACGCCGAGCGCGGTGAGGAAGCCGAAGAGCGCTGCGGCCGGGGTCATCGGTGCGCCGGCGCCGAAGCCGCCGAGGTCGACGAAGAGCTGGCCATCCGGGAACCTGTCGAGCCGGCGGTGCGCCCAGTGCAGGACCAGCCAGGTCTTGCCGAGTCCGCCGGTGCCCCGGACGACGGCGAGCATCATCGAGCCGCCCGCCTTCGCGGCGTGCAGTATGGCGTCGAGCCGGTGTATGTCGCCGACGCGGCCCGCGAACGACGCGGGCGCGGCGCGAAGCTCGCGCGGCACCGCCGATCGTGGTGATCGGACTGGCCGGCCGGTCCTGGTGGTCAGGAGCCGGCAGTGCAGTTCCTGCAGCGCGGGGCCGGGGTCGGTGCCCAGCTCCTCGATGAGGCGGGCGCGGACCCGTCGGTACTGGTCCAGCGCCTCGCCGGTCCGCCCGGCCTGGTGCAGCGCCAGCAGGAACTGGCCTGCGGTGCGTTCGTCCAGCGGGTGCGCCTCGGCGCGCGCCGCCAGCTCGTCCACGACGTCTTCCCCAAGCCCCAGCCGGAGCCGGGCGTCGGCGAGATCCTGCGCCGTGGCCAGGTGCTCCCGCTCCAGCCGCTCGCGTTCGGCTTCGGCCCATTCGCCTTTCAGCCCGGTAAGAGCTTCTCCCTGCCACAGGCCCATCGCTTCGGTCAGCAGCGCCATCGCGCCCTCCTCGTCGGCGCGGGCACTCGCTCGCAGTTCGCGGCATCGCAGCAGGTCCACTGTGGAGAGTTCGGAATCGGTCACCAGGACGTAGCCGCCGGAGCGGCGGGCGAGGGTGACTCCGTCGGTGCCCGTCAGCACCGCCCGCAATCGCGAGATGTAGCCGTGCAGGGTAGTCCGTGTCCGCGCCGTCGCGTCGGCCCCCCAGACCCGCTCGATCAGCCGGTCCGCGCGCACCACCTGACCCGCCTCGAGCGCCAGCACCGCCAGGACGCACCGCTGCCGCGGGGTGCCGAGGTCGACCGGACGCCCGTTCACGAGCACGTCGACCTCGCCCAGCAACCGCACCACCGTGCCCATGGGCCGCCCCCTCGACAAGACCACGCCCCAGGGTAGCTGATGCCGCTCCGCGCGAGAGTCGTCAACTGCCGCTGACCAGGCGCTTCAGTTTTCCTGCAGAAATCCCGACGAACCGCCGCGCACGATCACGGCGATGTCGGCCCACGCCGGCACGGAAGGAGAGAATGACGATGAACAGACTGAAGCGACGGCTCGCGTCGGCGGTCGCGGTCTCCGGGATCGTGGCGACCGCGGTGCTCGGCGGGGCGGCCACGGCGTCGGCGACCGACCCGGCCGATGCCCCAGCCGGGTACGCCGGGCCGTACTCGACGTGCAACGGCGCGCCGCTCCCGCCCCTCCAGCTGTCAGGAACGCCCGGCTACGTCCAACTCTGGCTCGACAGGTCCGGCAGCGGCACCTTCTGCGCGAAAACCTTCGACAACCTCGCGGGCGACCATCACATTGAGATCATCCTCCAGCGCGCGGACTGGCAGACCCGCTGGTACGACTCAGGAACCTACTCGACTTACGCGGGCGGTATCTATGTCTCCGGTGCGAACGCCCACTGTTCGCGCGTCTACGGAGAGGTCACCGTGAACGGGGTCGCTCACCGGCTCCCGAGCGTCGACGGCTGGGCGACGGTCTGCGCGAACTAGCACCGGGGCGGTTTCCGGCACGTTCGTCATCAGATGAACGTGCCGGGGACCATGCCGCCCTGGTGGTGGGGCTCAGTACCGGCGGAACCGGTCGAGCCGGACGTCGACGTCGCGCAGCGGGGCGTGCCCGACCGCGTACAGCCGCCGGGCCCACGTCCTGGCGGACGACGACGAAGAGATGACCAAGCCCCTGTCCACGCTGGGTTCCAACATCTCCGACAGCAACCTCACCTGGAACACTGGATGGACAGAACACGATGGCCTTCGACAGCCGGTCGGGACAGTTCGGGCTGTCCGAGGCTCGACATCACATTCACGGATGCCGTTGTCCCCGGTGCGGTAGAGGGGCCGGCGGTGCCGCCGCGGACGACCTCGACGGACGCGGCATCGGTATCGAACCGGTAGCAGCAGCAGCGCAGCTCGTCGATGGCCCGGACGACGACGTGCCGCGTGCGGTGGTGGACCGGAAGTCCGTCGGCGCCCGCGTTCGTCGACTGCATCAGGAGCTTCGCAGATGCGCTGATCGACTTCGGGTGCGAAATCTCACCGCGTGCCGCTCGTGCGGCGGCGGCGCTGGTCGATTTCCCGCCGCCGTCCCCCGGCTTCTGTGATGAATGCGAACCCCTACTCCCTCGTTAGCTGCTGACGAATGCGATGACGTGGCTCCTGCAACGTGTCTTCGAAGAAGCCAGCCGCTACGCTTCCGAAGTCGGCCGCCCCGACGAGGACGCCAAACTCTGTTGGCTGAGTGCCGTCGCCGTGATAGGCGGGGCCAGTATCGGCCACGCCAGCCGTCTGCGCACCGTCTGGAACAGCGAACGCGCCGGACGATCAAACACCGTCATCGCCGGCCTGCTCGGCATCCCCGTCGACCGCGTGCCACAGATGGTCGCTACCGCCAAGGCCTACCTCGTCGGCTGAGTCCCTCGGCGCAGTAGCCACCCACGATCCGAGCCGGCGACCGGACCAAGCCCGTCGCCCAACCGGATCCCGGCGCTGGTCCCGCGCCCCGCCACCGGAACACTGATTCAGCCTGCATCACCCACGCCACACGACCCGACCCATACCGGACAAAGGGCGCACGCCCGTGCCCGATACCGTCGAGCTGATCACCGTCGACGTCAGCAGAACCCTGGCAGATTCACCAGCCGGTCCACCAGCAACAACTGGCTGAGCTCACTCCCGTCGCCGAAGCCGTTCCTACCCTCGTCGGCGAAACCGTGCGCTCTCTGCTGCACCGGGCACCGGAGCTGACCCACGACCTCACCTGCCGGCTGTGCGACCAGTTGCTGATCCACCGGCCCGAGTTGCCGGCCCAGTGGGGGCGCGGGTACGAGCCTTACCCGGACGCCGTGCAGGTCCTGCCGAGACAGGCGGCCTACAGTAAGAGGCGGTCGTTCCGGGGTTCTGGACCCGGCGCGGACGGCGGGACCGTCTGCGCCGGGCCATGCCCGGTCTGCCACGTTGGTCAGGTCGCCGGCGAGCCCCCGGTGACTCGGGCGTCGGGAGGCCCGCCGGCGTGCCGTCACTGCTGTGCGAGCCAGTCGTAGATGAGCCTGTAGAGCGCGCCGGTATCAAGATCGCGGCTGTTCTGGATCTTTGCCATTGTTTTGGAGTCCGGCGGCAGTGCGCTGATTTTGGCGAAAGTGTAGCAGTCACCGATGGGCTCGTTCGAGTTCTTGTAGCGTTCGCCTGTCGCTTCGGCTTTGGTGACCAGGAAGATGGGTTCCTTGTCGCCGCCGGGCAGCGATTTGAGGAATGCGCAGGTGTTCCACAGGCGTTCGACCCATTGCGGATCGAAGTTCTGACTCGGGTTGGATTTCCACTTGTACTGGTCGATCACCCGCTGGGTGATGTCGGGAAGGACTGAGCCTTTCCCGCCGACGTCGCTGAAGCAGTAGGCCGCGCCGCGGGCAGTCTCGCCCATGCGGCATCCGAACTTCTGTTCCACGATCTTGGTGGCCGCCTGGCGGCTGGGCGCGTTGAAGCTGGGGCCGGTCATAGTGTGCTCCTGATGCTTGTAGTGGGTGAACTGGGGGGGCGCGCGGGGAGGGGAGCCGCGCGCCCCCTTCGCGGGGGCGCCTCGCCGCCGTGGGGGCGGGGCGGTGGCGGGGCGTCCTGTTGTTCGCGGTGGTCTTCACCGGTCGGTTCCCCGCGCAGAGGGCGGGGCCGCCGGCGAGGTCAGGCGGCGGTGACGCTCCAGCGGTTGTCGGAGCCGAGGACGGCCTTCATGTCGAAGGTGCTGTCGTAGGGCACCATCACCTCGTTGGTGATTTCTTCGAGGCTGAGGACTTCGCCCTGCTCGAAGGTGCCCGCGGTGACCCAGTACTGCGGATGCGGAGTCAGCACCAGGTTGATGTTCGGCTGCGCCGGCACCGCGAAGGTGCCCGCATTGGACATGCCAATGCCGACGGTGGCAGTGCCCGGCGGGACACTGCCCAGCTGACGGATGTAGAGGGAGCCCAGCTGGGGAGTGCCCTGCGCGTTGCCGTGGACGAAGGTGAACGCACCCTCGCGGTAGTCGAACTGGATCTGGTTGGCCCCCAGATCGTCGGGATCAGCAGGTTCGACCTGCTGGGCTTCGAACGTGACCCCGGGCTTGAGGGACCCGATCTGCGACCACATGAAGTTGTAGTCCAAGGTCCACTTGAACTTCACCGTGGTCAGCGGCCAGGCCGGCGCGGTCAGCCACGCCAGGGACAGGACGTTGGGCACACCGAGGTCCACCGGCTTCTGATAGACGCAGAGGTCCTGGAACTGGGTGGAATTGTTGGTCACGGTAAGGGAATACTCAGTAGACACTTTGGACTCCTCTGGGTGAAAGTGGTTGCGCCGGACGTCGATTGGTGCGCATCGACGCGGAGTGCATACCGGCACGTTCGATTGTCATTCTTTTGAGCCTGCTAGCAGCCTGCGGCCGCGAATGTCAATCGGACGACCAGGCGATGGAGATGGCCGGCTTTTGAACGTCGTCAATTCAGCCGATTTGCTTATTTCTGTTTGTCTTCGGCGACAACATCAGTAGACAACTGCATGGCGGGACCGTCAACAACGGCGCCGCCGCTGCGGGATGGCGGAGGGTCCGCTTTCGTAACGCTCGGCCGTGTTGAAACGGGGGGGGGGAACCCTGGTGAGATGCAGGCAGTGCAGTACCCCCCTGGAATCAACGAGGGTTGGACGTCCGCGCCTGTACTGCTCGCCGACCTGCAGGCAACGCGCCTACCGCCGCCGCGAGCGCGGTGAGCGCGCCGATGAGGACAGTGAGTTGTCCGCGGCCGCACGGCAGCTGAGGGACATCGCCGACCGGCTGTGGCTGCACTCGCTGGGCTGGCGGCTCCCGGCCGAAGAGGACGGCAACCGGCTATTCGCGCAGTTGACCGCCGACGTGGTTCGCCTCGCTCGCCAGATCGCCGAGTTCCCCGACGCGCACGCCGCCGGGCCCGGTCGCTGTCACGGAAGGCGTAACGAAACTGCGGAGGGCAATTAGCTCGATCAGGTGACCGGCCAGGCGCGGACGCCGGTGACATGGCGGGACAACTGCTCGATCCGCGCGACGAGCCGCGTGATGGCGGCGTCGGTGATGGGCGTTTTCGGTCGGCAGCCGTACGGCCACGGCAGCTCCGCGGTGGCGCCGTAGGCGCGGCAGATCGCCGGCCGCAATGCTCGGAGGCGAGCACGACGCTGCACGAGGCGGGGCAGGCGCCTTTGCACTGCACGTCGGGAAACTAAGCGCAAGACCCTGGAGCTGTACGGGGGGCTGGACCTGTCGGACGTGGTGCCGGACGCGACCAGCGGCGAGGTGCGCTTTGACCGCCCGTCCCGGCCGTCGACGCGCTACTTCCGCGCCTTCGGCCTGTCGTCGACGGCGTCGGCGCGGACGCGAGCTACGTCGCCAAGCTCGCGCCGAAGGCGACGGTCACCGACACCGGCGACTCCAAGTGGTCCGACGGCGACGACCTGGTCGGCTACGACGTCACGCTGACCGCGAAGTACGACGAGGACGCCAAGACCGCCATGCGGTTCTTCTTCGGCGGCCCCGGCTGGAAGGGCGCTGGTGGCGGACATGGGCTTCACCACGGCCCGCCCGCGGGCAGCTGACCGGCCACCTGGACATGGCGCGGCGCTCACGGTCGGAGGGCCGTGGCGTCGCGCCATCCCCTTCACACGCCGCGTGCGCGGTTTGACTGCACACGCGCTACAGCGACGCCATGGGGCCCGTGGGCTGCTCGAACGACCGCGCCGCGCACCGCTGACCATCCCGCGGTTCTCGCGATCAGCGAACTGCGCCAGCCTTGAAGCCGTACTCACCGGCACGCACCCCGGACTGTGAGGACGACGTGGACTTCCCTGATCTGAGCACCGACCGGCTCCATCAGGCCGCGTGATGCAGGCGACGTCAGCAGCCGCGGTGGTAGGCGACCGCCCGCGGTTGCGTCGTGCCCGGCAACCTGATGGTCGCGGCCAGCGTCCCGTCGTCGGTGAGCCCCGCGGGCCCCGGGGCCGCGTTGAAGTCGGCGTCGCCGGCCAGGTCGGCGGTGGGTTCGCCGTTGTCCCAGATGCGGAGTTCGTAGTTCTCGGGGCCGAAGGTGTGGGCCACGCCGGCCATCGTCGTGCCGGCGTCGAGGAACAGGGTGTCGGCCGCTTCGGTGGTCGTGTGCACGACGTTCCCGGCCAGGTCCGCTTCGATGGCGACCATCGTCAGCTCGGGCGTGACGACCGAAGCGGCGATGCGGCCGCCGTGGAAGGCCTCGAGGTAGACCGCGCCGCCGGGGTACATCGGGGGCAGTTGCCGGTAACTGCCGTCGGTGGCGCGGACGAACACCTCGCCCGAGCGCTCGCCGACGTCCGTGTAGAGCAGGACGCGGCCCTGCTCGTCGACGTCGACCGGGTAGGTGTCGTAGAGGTGCTGCGGATCCGGGTTCAGGACCTCGGCCGTGCCCGGCCGCGCGGTGGCCCACAAGACCGGGTGGACGTCGCTGAGCTCACCGTAGGCGACGCCGATGACGTCGCCGGCGTTGTTGATGTGCGTGGCCTTGGCGGACCGGAACCCTTGCGGCATGGGTAGGTTCACGTATTGGCCGCTGCGGTACACGACGGGTTTCGCGGCCCACCAATCACCGGTCCCCCCGTCTCCCACGACGTCTCCGGAGGAGTTGATGTCGCGCACTTCGACCAGGCGGAACGACGAAACGACCTGACCGCCGTGCCACCGCACCTGCGAATACGCGTCGGGGCCGCGCACCGCTCCGACGAACCAGCCGCCTTCGGCCGCCGCGTAGACCTCGCTGCTGGTGTAGGGCGCCGGCAGCGCCAGCGGTGTCATCGCCCAGGTGCAGCCCGCCGCCACCGCGGGTTGTGCGCCGGGCACGAGGGTGGCGCCGAGCGCCGCCACGAGTAAAAGAGTTCGCATGAGCATTGTTCCCCCGGTAGTCGGCCGTCTCCCCCACCACGCCCGGTGGCCCCGGGAGGTTTGGCCGCCGGCCGAGTCGCCACCCGAACGGCTCAACGAGCCGGCGTCACAGGTCCAGGGCATCCACGAACAACGCGGCCACGACGGCGCGGTGCTCCGGCTGTCCTGCCAGTGCAGGCGGCGCCCGGCCTGGCCGGCGTGCAGCGCCCTTGCGCACGAGCCTGCCCCACTGGCCGGGCCGCGACGCCGCGCCGGCGGCCCTGGCCTGGTCGAGTTCTACTGCGTACTGCCCGCCGAGGAGACGCCGCGCGCCAGCACTGCGGCCGAACTTGAATCCGAGGAGCGCTTTGCATGCCGCGTGACAGTTCGAGTGGGTGCTGGAGGCCAGGCTGATCAGGCGGAGGATCCGGCCGTCAGCCGTTTGATGGACCGCTCGCGGGAGCCGAGCCAGTATCACAATCTACGTCGCCGGTTGAAAGGTTTCCTCCTGGACCTGCCAGCTGGTCACGGCGATCACTGTGACCGAGAGGATCCAGGTCGAGGACGTCGGATAGCAGCGCCTGTCGACCAGGCTCGTGGTGGTGCGGCGACTCAGCGGTGATCGACAGCTCCATCCGCGGGACCCCGGTCCAGAAGCTTCGCGGCATCAGACCGTGCCCATCAGCGTCGATCAGCTGGGGCAGCAACTCGGCGGCGGTGACCCAGGCCGCACCGAAGAACTTCACCACCTCGTCCACCGACCAACGCAGATCCGTCACCGGATCATCCAGCGCCCTTGCCCAGGCGCCGAAGTTCTCGACGCGGACCTCGGCGCAGGTGATGACCGCAGAACCGTGCGACGCCGGTGACACCGTCATCATCACCGCGGCCGACACTGGCGTCGCCGTGGATGCCCGGGACCCATTCGCTCGCGGACAGTTGCCCGCCACGGCGGCCCGACAGCATCGTGGTGAACGTCCCCATCGCACCAGACGGCATCAGCGGAAGCGTCGTGTCCAGCGCGCCCGGAGAGAGCTTGGCCTGGTCGGCCTGGTCGACGACTGCTACCGCGGCCTGCGGTGGGTGGCCGAACACGCCGGTGAGCTGGGCGTCGACCCGGACCGGATCGTCGTCGCCGGCACCAGCGCCGGCGGTGGCCTCACCGCCGGGGTCGCCCTGATGGCCCGCGACCTCGGCGGGCCGAAACGAGGCACCCCGACGTCTCCCTGGAGGTCGATCCCGGAGCCTTGACGCCGCCGGACCTGGCCAACAGCCCCGTCGTCGGCCGGGTGCGGACTCAGAGCCCCATCGTGTGGCGCACCATCCGGTCGAGCAGACGATCGGAGACCAGGTGCGTCAGCCGGGTCATCACGGCGGCGTCGCGACCGACGGTGTAGCGGGTCCGCGGCCTCCGCTCCCGGATCGCCTTCGAGACGACATCGGCGACGACGCTCGCGTCCAAACCATCGGTACCCCAGGATTCCGTGGTGGCGCGGAAGGCTTTCGTGAGTCCGGCGTAGCGGGCTCGCTGCTCCGTGGTCATGCCCGCGATCAGCCGCACCGCCGTCGCGTTTCCGCGTTCGGTCAGCTTGGTGCGGATCGCACCGGGAATGATCACGGCGACGGCGACACCGAACGGCTCCACCTCGCGACGCAGGGAGTCGCTGATGGCTTCCATGGCGAACTTCGCGCCGGAGTAGGCACCGAAGCCCGGCATGGCGACCTTCCCGCCGGTGGAGCCGATGTTGACGATGCGGCCCTTGCTCCGCAGAAGAGCAGGCATGAGCGCCTGGATGACCGCCACCTGACCGAACACCGAGACCTCGAACTGACGGCGCCACTCGGCCAGCGGCAGTGCCTCGATCGGGGCGTTCACCGCGATCCCGGCGTTGTTGACCACCGCGCGCAGCGGACGGCGGTCCGCGCGGACCCGGTCGGCGAGCGCGGTCACCTGGCTCCCGTCGGTGATGTCGAGCAGCACCGGTTCGATGCGCCCGGCCTTCACCTCCGCGGCGGCCGCCTCGGTCCGGACGCCCGCCAGGACGTGGAAGCCGTCGGCGGCGAGCCGCTGCGCGGTCGCCCGTCCGATGCCGGTGCTTGCGCCCGTGACGACCACGAGCTCGGAGGGCGTGCTGGACTGAGTTGCGTTCATGGGATCACCGTGCGCCGCAGCGCGCGCGAGAAACAGCCACGGCATGTCCTGGTACAGCCAGTACCACCACGAACGAGGTGCGCGGAGCGCACAATGGCAGCATGGACGATCTCGGCCGGGCACTCCGGGCATGGCGTGATCGCCTCGAACCCGCGAGCGTGGGGATACCGCACAGAGCGCCCCGCCGTGCTCCGGGCCTCCGCCGCGAGGAACTGGCCGTCCTCGCCGACATCTCGATCGAGTACGTCGTCCGGCTCGAGCAAGGACGCGCGGCCAAGCCGTCCGCCCAGGTCTGCACCGCGCTGGGCCGGGCGCTGCAGCTGTCGGACGCCGAGCAGGCACACCTCATGCGGCTGGCCGGGCACTCGGCCGACCCGCACCGCGTCCCCCGGCTGATTCCCGGCAGCGTCCGCCGCCTGCTGGAACGGCTGGAGACCCACCCACTCGCCGTGTACGACGCCACTTGGCAGTTGCTGCACTGGAACCCGCTGTTCGCCGCGACTTTCGGGGACCCGACGACGGTGACCGAGGACCACCGCAACCTGCTGCTCATGCAATTCGAGGGCATGCCGAACCCCGCGCAGTTCAGTACTGGGGACCGGGCCGCGTTCGAACGATCCCTCGTGGCGGACCTGCGCGCCACGACCAGCCGGTACCCCGACGACCCGGACGTCGAGGCCCTGATCACCCGGCTGCAGCGGGCACCTCGCTTCCGGGAACTGTGGGCGGCCGCGTCGGTCGCCGAGCACCAGAGCGGCCACAAGCTGATCGAGCACCCCGAAGTCGGCCCGATCGACCTCGACTCCGACGTCCTCACCACCCAGGGCTCGAACCTGCGGGTCGTCGTCTACACGCCCCGGCCGGGCACCGACGCCCGGGACAAGCTCGACCTCCTGGCCGCGACGGGCACCCAGCGAATGGCCTCCGACCGCAGTTGGCCCCAGGGCAGCCACGGCGGTGAAGACCCAAGCAGTGCCGTGAACAGGCAATAGCGCCGTGACCTGCAACAATACAACTGCCGAAGGTCGTATCGGTCGCGGATCGGAACCGCATTCAGCTGATGCATAGTTCGCCGTACCCGGCGCCCGGCGCCCGGCCGCGGACGGGGCGGGTCCGGGTACCGTGTCGCACGCCGGGTCGGTGTTCCTGATACGCACCGCCGAGGCGGTGGACCTGTCCAGAGGGTTGGCGCGGTCACGCAAGCCCGTGGCCAAGCAAGATCGCGAAGGCCGCCGCAAGGTCTGGTTCCGCTTCAAGCGAGGTCGAACAGGTAATCGAGGAAGCCAAACCGTCCGTTCATGCCGCGCAGCGCGGACTCCGGATCAGTCGTAGTAGTTGAAGAGAATCTCGCCCAAAGCGGCCGGAGCCCAGTACTTCAGGTCGGCGGGGTGGTACCCGGGCCACGTCCGCGCGTCGAACGGTCCGGCCAGGTCGGCCGGGGTCAGCACCTGGAACGCCGGGAATTCCGCCAGCACGGCGACCAGCTCGGGAGCTTCGACGAACGTCAGCGGTCCCGCGCCGACCGCCGACCCGTCGATTGCCCGTGGCTCGGCGACCGCCACGACCGGCTCGGTCCGATCCCTGGTGCAGACGATCGACAGGCGGTGGCCGCCGTACTCGAGGACGCCCTGGTGGAAGTTCGGCGTGACACCGTCGGCGATCCGGAACTCGACGATCCGGCCGCCGGTGCGCCGGGCCGCTTCGTGGCACGCTCGACGGAACTCGCGGAGGCTGGTCATCGCGCGACCGTACCGACCCAACGCGGGTCCACGTGACGAATTTCTCCGCCGTCGGCACCGAGGTGCCGCGACGCACGCTCATGCCGAGGTGGGGGTGTTGAGTCGTTCCGGGCGGTTCGCTAGTCGGTGGACCAGGTGCCCAAGGCGGCGATGGCGGCTTCGATGAGGGCGGAGTCGGTCGGAGCGCGCTCGATGGTGCTGCGGTAGTACATCGGCCCGATGGTCATGGCGGCGGCGTTTCGGCTGGTGAGGGTGAGGGTGATCTCGCCGCGCGCTTCGGCGTCGTCGAGGGCGGCGGCGAGTCGGTCGGCGAGGATGCCGGCGAACTGCGCGCGGCGGGTGTCCATGTTCTCGTCCCACAGGGCGGTGTTCGCCAGGGTCGTGGACACGGCGCGGACGTCGTCGAGCTCGAGCTGACGGGCGATCGCGGTCAGTTCTCGCCGTAGCCACTCCCGGGTGGGAGTGGTGGGTTTGTCGAGGAACGGCATCGGGACGGTGGCCATAGCCTGGAGGAGGAGGGGTTCGACCTGGGGCCAGTGGCGATAGACGGTCGCGCGTCCCACTCCCGCGCGGTCGGCGACCTGCACATGCGTCACCGCGGTCGGGCCGCTTTCCAGCAGCAGCTCGCGGGCGGCGTTCAGGATCGCTTCGCGGCTTCGCAAGAAGCGGGGGTCTGTCTCGCTGGTCACGAACCAATCCTATGAGACAACTTGACTCGCAGCGTGCCGAGTGGGCACCATGGCGATATGAGACATTTTGTATCACAGATGACTGTGGCGGTCCTCGGGGCGACCGGCGCCACCGGGCGTCACGTGGTGTCCACGGCGCTTGAGCGCGGGCACCGCGTGGTCGCGCTGGTTCACCGGGCGGGAAACTTCGCGCCACGGGAAGGGCCTGACGAAGTGACTTGGCCCGACGTCACCGACGTCTCGGCCCTCACACGTGCCCTGCCAGGCACAAGCGTGGTGATCAGCGCGCTGGGCGGAGCCACCGAGGGGCCGACGACGGTCTGCACCGAGGGCATTCGCTCCGCGGTGACCGCTATGAAGGCGGCCGGGGTCGCCCGCCTGATCGCCGTCAGCGCGCACGGCGTGCTGGAGACGCACGACAAGTCGCTGTACTCCTTGGCGGTGTGGGGGAATGTGGCCGAGCGGATGCGCGACAAGGAAACGATGGAGCCGCTCATCACCGCGTCCGGTCTGAACTGGACGATTGTGCGGCCGCCGAAGCTGTCGGACCACGACGCGATCGGGAAGTACACGGCCGGAACCGACCTGCGCATCCGGCTGTGGAGTTCCATCGGACGCGCCGATCTCGCCGCGTTCCTGCTCGACGAGGCCGAAACCCCGCGGTACGTCCACGCCCACCCGCGGATCACCCGGTGAACGCCGCCATCCCCGACCTGACGCGGAAGGTCGCCGTTGTCACCGGCGCGACCGGCGGCATGGGCCAGGTCATCGCCGCTGACCTCGTCCACGCAGGTGCGCACGTGATCACCATCGCCCGCAACCCCGCTCGTGCGGACGCCCTGCGCGCACACATCGGCCCGCAGGCTGCGAACCGGCTCGAGGTCATCCCCGGAGACCTCTCCCGGCGCGCGGGCGTCATCGCCGCAGCGAAAACCATCCAGAACCGTCACAACCAGGTACACATCCTCATCAACAACGCCGGCGCGCACTTCTCCGAACACCGCGTCTCGGCCGACGGCGTCGAGATGCACATCGCCCTCGACTACCTCGCCGCCTACGGCCTCATCACCCTGCTGGACGAGCCGCTGCGACGCGGCCAGGCCCGCGTGGTGAACGTCGCCAGCGACACCCTCAACGACACCCGGCAGACAAGCTCGCAGGCAAACCCCGTCCAGCAACCCTCAAGTTGGCCGGCATCGACGACCTCACAGAACTCAATCCCGCTGCCGGGTTCGCGCCATTCGAGGCCTACGCACGCGCCAAGCTCATGACGGTCACCGCCGGCTACGCCCTCGCCCGCCCCCTCGCCGCCGACGGAGTGACCGTCAACGCCCTGCACCCAGGAATAGTCGCCACCTACATCATCGACGACCTCGTGCCCCCACTGCTACGCCCCATGCGCACACTGATCCGCCGAAGCCTGCTCACCCCCGCCGAAGGAGCGGCAAGCGCGACACGCATCGCAACCGACCCAGCGATGACCGGTATCACTGGCCGCTACTTCAACCGCGACACGCAATCAAGCACTCCACCGGTATCCCACGACCCCATCACCCAGCAGAGACTCCTCGCACTAAGCCGGACTCATTTCGCCGGCTGACAATCGCCCGGCAAGCTGTCAGCCGATCTTGGATTTGGCGCCACCAGGCCACGTAGATCAACGAAACTCCGGCAGTCCCCACCTCCGGAACGCCGAGCCGGACGCGCCGCACACATCCACAGCCGCGACATCGCCGACGTCCCCCTGCAGTCGCCACCGCCCTCACCCGAGGCCGCCGGCGAACCCACCCTCGTACGGCCGACCTGAACGACCAACACACTCTTCTGCCGATGAGCGGACGTTCTGGTGAAGAGCCTTGGGCACGACGTGCACGCCTGGACTTGACCGTGTCCTTGCATGTCTGTGTCGTCGGCGGCTGCTTCGGAGGGTGTTCACCGTGCGGGCATCGGCCGGAAGTACTCGATGCGTCGCGCGACGGGAGACAGGATTCGCAGGATCGCGGACATGCCGGAACCAACCGGGCCGAAACCGATCCAGACTTCACAGCACGGGGGGCCGGGAGCGGACAGTGCTGAAACGCTTTCGCTCCAAGGGTTCCTCCGCAGGGAATCGGTGGAATCGAAGGGTGAAATCTCATGCTCCTCAAGAAGACAGCGATCGTGCTCGGCGTGGCGTTGGCCGGCTTGCTGGGAACGACGGTGACCGCAGACGCGAGTCCCTCGTCCGCCGCGGCGCCGTGTCGGCAACCGGTGGCATCCGTGTCGGTTCACGGACGCGTGATCAAACTTTGGCTGTGCGACAACGGGTGGCACGGGCAGATCACGAACGGCGCTACCGGCGACCCGGTGTGGCTGGACAGCGCGCACGGCACCGTGACCGGCTCCCGTAAAATCCCGTCCGGCGCCACGTCGGCGAACACGGGCACGGTGAACCAGCATGGCGGGCCGTGGCGGGCCTGCGGGCGCGCCTTCAACGCCCCTGAGATTGCCTGCACCGCGCGCAACTGATCGGTGCCGCGGGCCCGCGGGCCACCGGGTTCGTGGCCGTCACAGGGGGAACACCGCCGGGCCGGTCGGTCCGGCGGTGTTCCTGCGGGCGACGCTCGGGTGGGGGTTTGTGCACGGCCAGCCGGGTGAAGACGCGGCGCCGAGACTGCCCGGCGGAGGCGGCGGGCCGTCCGGAAGGTCCGGACGGATCACCTGACGAAACGAACGTCCGCCGCGGGTGTGTAGCCGAAGGTGCCACTGCTCAAGTACACCCTGAACCAGCCGTTGGCAGCCAGGCACGAGGCCGGTCGGGTCATGTGCCGGCCCGTGGTCTTGGTTCGCACGACCGCTGGTTCAGAGGGCCGCCTCCTGTCTGCTGGCGGTGTTGATGCGGCGAGCGCTCGTAGCCGTTCGCAGGTGAAGTGCAGGTGCGGCGGCCTTTCAGCTTCAGGATGGGTCTCGCCTGGCCCGCGTGATCAGATGGGACCGAGAACAAGAGCATGGGATATCAGCTGCAGGGAGCCATCGCCATCGAGACTGCCCTCCGGGAGTTGGCGGGCACGGCGGAGGACGCATGCATTGTTCCGCTCACCCAGCACCTCTGTTTACTACCGATGACCGACGCCTTGTTCGACGCGGTCACCGTCGCCGGAGCGGCCAAGCTCGACGGGTTCCGGAAAGCGCCCGCCGGGTTCGGCCACGCCTCGGCCGCGTGTTCGACAAGCGGTCCCGCCGCCTACGTCGAGGCTGACTACTTCGTTGGGACCGGAACCCAGTCCGCACAGGTATGGGGCGGCGGTCAGATAGTGCTCGGCCCGCTGCTCCCCTTTATGTCAAGGGGTGGCCTTGGCGGGGGTGGGCTGGCCGCGGCAGGTTCGGGTTGCGGCTTGTCCGAAGGGCCGGTGCCGCGTCGGTGACCAGGCACGGAGGCCGGGCCGAAATCACACCCGTCACCCGAGCTCGAAGCGGACTTCGACGGTGGTGGCGGAGGGCGTGGTGTGCACGCGGACCAGGTCGGCGAGGTGGTTGACCAAGAGCAGCCCGCGGCCTCGCGTCTGGCCGGGCACTTCCGGCCGGCGCCCCGCGAGCGGGTCCGCGATGTGCCCCCGATCGCGGACCTGGCAGACCAGCCGATCTCCGTCCCGACCCAGCAGAACCGTCGCGTCACTGCGCGCGTGCTCGACACTGTTGGACGCCAGTTCCGTCACAGCGAGCACGACGTCGTCGGCGCGGTCGTCGGCCAGTCCGGCGCGGACAGCCGCCTCCGCGACGAACTTCCGCAGCCCACGCAGCCCGTTCGGGTCGACCACCAGCATGGCGGCGTCCGCCGGCTCCGGAAGTTCGCGGTTGTAGCCGGCGACGACGTCGTCGGGCGAGTACGCGCCGCTCGCTCGCCACTCCCCCGCGCCGTCCACCAGCCACGGATGCGTCCGGACCGCGTCCGCCAACGCGACCGGCCCCAGTGACGCCGTGTCATAGGGGCACAAGATCGTCGCCCACCGGCCGGCGAAGGCGAGGTTGATCAGAGCCTCGTGCTGCACGCACGCCGGGTACTCCGCCTCGGACCGCCCCGCCCAGATCGGCTCACCGATGATCCGCACGTGAACGCCGGAATGCACGTCGGCGAAAGCCCGCAGGACACCCGGGATGATCCGGCCCGGATTTCGCCCCACCTCGGTCATGTCCAGCAAGTGCACCCGGTCGGCATCGGCCCCGAGCTCACGTCGCAGCAGCTCGAGGTTGGCCGGCGGCACCGCCACGGCCACCGGCTCCCCTGCCTCCAGCGCCCCGATGACGAACGGCACCGTACCGGCGAGGTACTCCGCCGGTGTGCTGTAGAACAACGCCGGGTGCACGAAGGTGCACTCGGCTGACACCGGCATCAGAGACGCGACTTAGTCGGCGCACGACCCGCGAACAGCATGGACATGGGCCGACCATACGCCCCCGGCGAACCGGGTGGTCTCGCGCACGCGGCGGCTGACGACCCGACACCCGAACCCTCGAACGCGGCCTGGGCGAGTACGTGCGCGCGGTCGCGGCCGGTGTTCCAGATGAGAGCACCACCGTGGAGATCAGCGACACCGCCACCGCCTACCTCGGACTGCCCCGGCGTTGGCTCGACCGGCCCGACCACGACGTCATGCTGGTGTGGAGCGAACGGCGAGGGTGGTCACTCGTCGTGGAAACCGAACCGACCGAAGACCCGGTCGTCATCGCACGCCACGGCGGCCACGACCTCGTGCCGAGCCCGGGCGCGGTCGCACGGTTCGTCGCCGACGCCGCTGCCGGAAACCACGCCGGCGAGAAGAAGCCCGCCCCGGGGACCGCGGCGACCCGCAAGTCGCTGGCCGAGCGGTTGCGGCCCTACCTTCACCCCCGGTGACCAGAAACCCTGACGGGCCGTGATCGACAGCGGGCACCCCGGCGTGGCGATGCCTCGACGTGAGCAGCCGCCCTACCGGACAGCCGCGGCAGGAACCTCGCCACGACCGGCGGATCACCAATCCCGCGGAGCTGGCGCTCCGGCGATCCCCGCTCCGAGCAGGCCGACCTCCCGGCGACCCTGTCGAGGGTCTAACCCCAGGCGCCGAGGCGGCTGTAAATCCGGCTGGCCATCGTCGCGGCGAGCTGGTGCAGCTTGTCCGTGGGGTCGAGCTGGGCGTACTGACCCAGCAGTTCGGCCACGGCGTAAGCCTCTGCGCCCGACAACACGGTGATGCAGCGTTCCCGGCGGCCCCGATCGATCAACCGGGTGAGGGCGTCGGCGTAGTCCCCGCGGTTGCGCACCGCGGCGAGCTCGAGCGGCTCCTGCCCGGCGAGCTGGTCAGTCAACGCACTGTCCTCCCCTGTTCGTGCGCCGCGGGTCTCGGCGCGGGCGCTCACCTGCGGCTCCGCGGAAGTGAGGTCCCCCGATCGGGTCGTGCAGTAAATCTATGGCGGCTGGGTTAGACATTCGACGCTGAGTGTGTGTAGGGTCTTCCCCGTACCGAGAGAGACAACGTCAAGCAGGCGCGGGAGAGGACGTAACTACCCGCGAAGTGAGACAAGCGGTCAGGCAGGACGGGGCCAATCAGTGAACAGGTCTCGGCTGGTGACCGGAGCAGTGCCCGGGACCGGGTTGTGAAGATGAAGTCAGAGGTAGCGGTCCCGGTGAAGTAGTGCACGACGTGGGCGGATTCGAGTGCCTGCGAAGCAAGTCAGTACGCAATAGCCGGTTAGTCCGCAGTACCAGCAATACATGTAGTTGCTAGATCGCAGTGTGCAGTGAAGCCAGGTGGCCGGGACCGATCAAGGTAAGGGGTTCCGGGCAGTGGCCCGCGGTGTTACGCGTGCTGGGGCCGATCAGTGGAAGGGCTCCAGCCGGTGATGATCGCACGAGCAGTACGCAGCAAGAGAGAAACACAGAAGAGAAGGGAAAGGGCACATCATTGGATCGCCCGCGGCGGCCGGGCAGTAAAGCCGCGCGGGTACCGCAGTCCCATCGGATTGGCAGGTGGTTCTCGGTTACGAGTCAGCGATCCCCGCGTCATCGGCCTTCCGGCCGGACGCGAGTACAGGAAGCCGGCGGTCGCGCCGGTTGACAATGGTGAAACCCAACCCCTGGGACCCCGGGTGCCGTGCGCGGCACCCGGGGTCCCTTGTGATGTGGAGGTGGCATGATCCCTGACCAATACGACCCGGCCGCACCGAGAACGGCCGACAAGTTCGACGACGAGAACTATCCCGGCTACACCATGGGACGGGCGGCCGAAATGCTCGGCACCACCCAGAACTTCCTGCGCAGCCTCGACGAAGCCGGCCTGATCCAGCCCCAGCGCTCCGCCGGCGGGCACCGCCGCTACTCCCGCCACCAGCTGCGCGTCGCCGCACGGGTACGGCATCTCGTCGACGGGGGCACGGCCATCGACGCCGCCTGCCGCATCATCTCCCTCGAAGACCAGCTCCACGAAGCCCAACGACGCAACACCAGTCCCCAACCCGCCGACAGCTGAGCCGCGAGGTGTGCCGCCGAAGCGCCCCGCGGTGGTGCACCTCGATCGCTCAATCCGGATCCGGCCGGGCGGTCAAGCTCCGCACACCGGAGCTGAAGACGGCGAGCAGGGGCACCGCGAGCAGGGCGCCGACGATGCCCGCGACGACGAGCCCGGCGGCGAGGGCGAGGACGACGGCCAGCGGATGCAGCCGCACCGCCCGCCCGAGCAACAGTGGCTGCAGGACGTGGCTTTCGAGTTGCATGACGCCGACCACGACGGCGAGCACGATGACGGCCGACAACGCGCCCTTGGTCACCAGGGCCACGAGGACGGCGACCGCGCCGGCGATCACCGAGCCGATGACCGGGACGAACGCGCCGAGAAAGACCAAGGTGCTCAACGGAGCCGCCAGCGGGACCCCGATGATCACCAGCCCGAGGCCGATACCGGCGGCGTCGACGAACGCCACGGCGGCGGTGCCGCGGATGTAGTGCGCCAGGGTGGTGAACCCGCTGCGCCCGGCCACGTCGACTCGATCGCGCAGGCGTGCCGGCACGGCCCGCAGCACGAACACCCAGATCACCCGCCCCTGCGCGAGGAAGAAGATCAGGCAGAACACCACCAGCACGAACTCGGCGAGCAGCTCGCCCACGGTCACCGCCGTGGTGAGCGCCCCGGAGGCGATGACCGACTTGTTCCGGCCGAGCATGGCGGTCAGGTTGCCGAGCATCTCGTCGAGCTGGCCCTGGCTCAGGTGCAACGGCCCGGCGCGCAGCCAGGTGTGCAGATCCGTCACGCTCACGGTGACCTGATCGATCAGCCCGGGCATGCCCGCGGTGACGGCGATGACCACGAACGTGACGACGCCGCCGGCCAGCGCGATGCCCACGACGAGCACGATCGCGGTGGCGAGCCCGCGGGGAACCTTCTTGCGCGTCAATAAGGAAACCGCAGGCGAGAACAGACCGGCCAGCAACAGGGCCACGGCGACGGGGACCACAACGGAGGCCAGCTTGACGGCCAGGAATCCCACGACGGTCAGGGCACCCGCGATGACCAGCGCGCGCCAGGAGACGGCGGCCGCGACCCGGAGTCCGAAGGGAACCGCGGACAGGACCTCCTCCGATGATTCCCTCTCCCGGCTCACCGGCTGATCGGCTGTCATGTGCGTCGGCCTTTCCGTGATGTCGCTGCTCGTCCCGGCAAGGACGTGGCCTGCTCCAGCCTGCCCGGGACGTCGCGCCGTCGGACGGACGGGGATTCCCGGCCGACGGCCCGGCTAACCGGTCTCGGCCGGCGCCGGTCCGAGGCCCTCGGGACGGATACCTGGCAAAGTCCGGCCTATGACCGGGGCACCACAGCCGGAGCGGCGGCACGGCGGCCTCCAGATGCCCCCAGCACCAGCGGGTGCCGTCCGGACGGGCGGCCTCGTGCGGGTATCCGGCCAACCACCGCCGGTCTCTTCCTTGTTCCGCGGGGCTTGGTGATCACGTAGTGTGCTATCGCCCATGCACGCCTCGTCGAACGGGAGACGCCATGCAGTTTGCCAGCGAAGAGCGACAGGGACCCCGGCAAGTCAAGGTCCTCGACCGGGAAGATGTCGGCTTGGTCGTCGACGAAGGCAAAAGTTTCGGCTCCGGCAACGCCCACGTCTACTGTGTCGGCATCCATTTCCCGGCCACCGGGGAAGTGAAGTTCTACGACAAGAGCAAGGTCACGACGGTCTGACGTCGCGAAATCAAAGCGACGCCGCTACCCCACGATTCGGTCTACCCACCAGCGAACCGGCTCGCCAAGCGGCTGAGCTCGCCGGTGTCGACCACGGCGGCTTCGGCCGTGCGGACCTGGCGTCGGCCGCGGAACGTGACAGGCTGCCGGAGCATGTCGCCCGGCGCCCCCGGCCCCGGGCAAGTAGGCTCACCGGAACAACGCCCGGTTGATCGACGTCGCCCGCGCATCCTCGCCGACAAACTTTCCCGTCGTCCTGGCCAGCGTAGTCACGCCCCGAACCGCTGAACTTCAGCGGCGAGCTGGACCGGCCTTCGAAGGGAACACCGCATGCAGATCCAGATCAGCACGGACAAGAACGTCCACGGCAGCGAGGAACTGATCCAGCGGCTCGAGGCCGAACTCCAGTCGACGCTGTCGCGGTTCAGCGGCCACATCACCCGCCTGGAAGTCCACCTGAGTGACGAAGTATCGACGGGCGCGGCGAGCGTGGACCGGCGGTGCGTGATCGAGGCGCGCCCGGAAGGCAGGCCGACGGTCGCGGTCACCCACCACGCGGGCTCGGTGGACGAGGCGTGCCACGGCGCCATCCGCAAGCTCGAAAGCGTGCTCGACACCCAGTCCGGACGGGCGGACCACCGCAAAGGCGGGGAGTCCATCCGGCACATGACGGAAGACGGCCCGAGATGAGGCGTGCCGGTTCCGGCCGGCAGGGAGAGGTCAGGGTTCGATTCCCTTGAGCTCCGCATCGGCGCGCCGCAGAACTCGGCGAGGCGTCGGACACGACGATGGCGCACTCGCGCCCCACCCGGACTCCACAGTGTTCTGTCCGAAAGTTCTGTCCGAAAAGGTCAGAACACTGTGGACCGGGGAGAGCTGGTGTCGTGGCGCCGTGTGGTTTCGCGGGGCTTCAGCCGGCGGCCAGGTCGAGTTCGGTGTGCCGGGAGGCCGGGGTCCGGGTGAGTTCGGCCGGCTTGGCGTTGAGGTTCTGCGATGTGCGCCGCAGGATGTCGAACGCTTCGTCCGCGGACACGCCCCGGCGCGCCATGATGATGCTTTGGCCTGGCCTTCGTTGATGAGATTCACGAAAGCGCGGTCGAGGACCAACATTTCGTCGAACTGTTCCGTCCACGCCGTCCCGAACTGCTCGTAAGCCGCCTTGAGGGCGCCGGTCTCGCCTTCGTGTCCGCCTTTGAACGTGTCGCTGAGACCGGGCCCCAAGCTGTTCAGAGTGTCGACCTTGCGCTGGAAGTAGTCCCGTGCCTCGATCAGCATCTGCCGAATTTGGTCCAGGCGGGGTACGTGCGAGTTCGTCTCAGCTCCTCCCCTGGCTTACGAGCGTTCGTGCGCTGTTGGAGGCAGCGCATCCCATGACGGAGACCGCCCGCGGCAATCTCGCCGCCGCTCGCCGCGGTGATGAGGCTTAGACAGGACGCGCAGCATTCTCAGCGGTATCCGACGTGACCGGCATCGTCACCGACACCGAGGGGATTTTCCGCCTGCTCCACGCGCACGGCGCGCTCGCGTTCTGGGGCTGCGCAGGCGCCCACGGCGGCGTCCGGATGTACCACAGTCACCAGTCCTTTATGCTCGGAACGCATCCTGGCCGAGGTCCTCACTGGCCGGGGTCGTGTGCGGCCGGGCTGGGGGCGGATCAGCTTCAGCTACGCGATGACCGACACCGAAGTCGGCTACGTGATCGAGGCTGTCCACCAATGAGGGGCAGCGTCGAGTGCTTCCGGCTGTGAACCGGCTCTTGTGCGCTCAGCCAGCCGCGACAGCCTCAGCGGGGTCCGTCTCGTCCGCGACCGTGGAGGAGGTGTCCTTGGGACCGCGGAGGGCGATGTAGACGAACAGGACGCCCATGATGGCGGCGCCTGCCCACATGGCCTGCTGCCAGCCGTCGATGAAGGACTGGTGGGCTGCGTGGAGCAGGTTCGGTGCGTGCGGGCCGGTGCTGCCCGCCGCCTCGACGGCGTTGGCGACGCCTTCCCGGGCGGTGTCCGCGGCTCCCTGGGGGATGCCGTGCAGCCGGTCGTCGATGGCACTGCGGTAGCCGGCGGACACGAGTGCGCCGAGCAGAGCGACGCCGAGTGCGGTGCCGAATTCGCGGGTGACGTCGTTCAACGCGGAAGCGACACCCTGCTTCTCGCGCGGCAGGGAGGCGGTGATGGCCTCCGTGGACGGGGTCATCGACAGACCCATGCCGACGCCCATGGCGAGCAGGCCGGGCAGGACGCAGAGGTAGCCGCCGCTGACGGAGACGAACAGGGCCAGGAGCACCATGCCGATGCCGGCCAGTGCGATGCCCACCGCCATGGTCGAGCGCGCGCCGATACCCGCGGCCAGCTTGGTGGCCAGGCCGGAGGCCAGCATCATCGCGACGGCCATGGGCATCATCGCGACCGTGGACAGCAGGCCCGACCAGCCGAGCACGGCCTGGAAGAACGGGAAGAGGACCACGCCGATGCCCGCCTGAACACCGAAAACCACCAGCAGCGTCAGCGAGCCGCCCGACAGGCCGCGCTCCCGGAACAGGCGCACGTCCAGCAGCGAGGCGTCGCGGCGGTGCAGCTCCCAGGCCACGAAGCCGATGGCGGCGGCGAGGCCGACGGTCAGGCTGAGCAGGGTCGCGGGCGCGGTCCAGCCGCGCTCGGGGCCTTCCTGCAGGACGAAGATGAGACCGGTCACGGCGATCACGGAGACCAGCGCGCCGACGGTGTCGAATCGGCGGGCCGAAATCTCGCGGGAGTCGGGAACCGACTTCAGCGTCATGGCCAGTGCCACCAGGATCAGGACCACCGGCAGGGTGAACAGCCAGCGCCAGTCGGCGACGTCGACGAGGAGCGCGGCGAGGAACATGCCCAGGATGCCGCTGCCTCCGGCGACGCCGGTCCACACGCCGATCGCCTTGCCGCGCCGCTCTTCGGGGAAGGTCGAGGTGATGACGGCCAGCGTGATCGGCATGATCATCGCGGCGCCGATACCGCCGACCACGCGCGCGGCGAGCATCACCTCCGCTGTCGGAGCCAGGGCGGCGACCACGGTGGCGACGCCGAACACGCCGAGTCCGGCGACGAGCATGGGCTTGCGGCCCAGGCGGTCACCCAGGGCGCCGAGCGGCAACAGCAGCGCCGCCAGAGCAAGGGTGTAGACGTTGATGATCCACAGGACCGTGCTCTGGGAAGCGCCGAAGTCCACGGCCATGTGGGTCTGCGCGACGTTCAGCCCGGTCACCGAGGCGATGACCGCCATCAGGGCGATCGAGACGGTGATCAGGATCGAGCGCAGCTGACGCCCGTCAGGGGCACTCTCGCCGTCGGCCCGAGTGGCCTGTACAGGCTGGTTCGTGCTCATGGGTTCCTCTCGAAATGGGTATGCCGAGTCAGGGCCGGAGCCGGGCCGATCGCCGGGTGAAGGGGGATCGGGGCCGGGCCGTCGCACGGATCGAGGGTGTGCGGGACCCGGTGCCGAGCCGGATGTCAGAAGGCGGGAGTTTCGCCCTGGGTTGCGGCGAGGGCCGCGTCGGTGTCCGCGGTGGCCAGCATGCTGTTGATGTGGGCGCCGGCCAGGGCACCGGCCGCCGCGGAGGCGCCGACCTGGGCGGCGAGGTCGGTGGCGTTGCCCGCCACCCACACGCCCGGCACCTCGGTGGTGCCCGCCATGCCGGAGGCGAAGCGGCGGCCCATGGCGTCGGGCAGATCCTCCACCGGCAGCTTCAGGCCAGCCAGGCCCTCGGTGCGGGCTTCCATCCGGGTGGCGACCGCGATCACGCGGCGGGCCACGACCTGGCCGTCGGTCAGGCGCAGCCCGCCGAGGGTGCCGTCCTCGTGGTCAACGACCTCCTGCACCGGGGTGTCGACGATGCGGATGTTGCGGGCGGCGAAGCGGGCGAGGGTCCTCGTCCAGGTCGATGCCCTGGGTGAAGTAGGTCAGGTCGTCGGTCAGCTGCCGGAACAGGAAGGCCTGGCCGATGGAGGCCGGGCCGGCGGCGAGGATGCCGATGGGCTCGTCGCGCACTTCCCAGCCATGGCAGTACGGGCAGTGCACCACGCCGTGGCCCCAGTGCCCGGCGAGGCCGGGGACTTCGGGCAGCACATCGTGGAGGCCGGTGGCCACCAGGACCCGGCGCGCGGTCACGCTCCGGCCGTCGGCCAGGGTGGTGGTGAACCGCAGATCGCCGTCCGCCGACGGGGCGGCGGGCTCGGCCGCCGTCACCTCGCCGCAGACGACGCGCCCTCCGTACCGGCGCACCTGCTCCCGGCCTTGCCGCAGGATCTCGGCCGGCGGTGTGCCGTCCAGGACGATGAGGCCGTGCACGGCCTCCGCCGGCGCGTTGCGCGGGGAACCGCTGTCGATCACGACGACCGAGCGGCGGGAGCGGGCGAGCATCAGCGCACCGTTCAGCCCCGCGGCGCCCCCGCCGATCACCACCGCGTCGACGGCCTCACCGGGTAGAGCGTCACTCACGTACGGGGAAGTTGTCACAGCCACGGCCTCCTGCCTTGCTCGTGCACTGGTCCGGACGTTGCGGACCAGCTACGCACGACACTAAGCGACCCTTGCCGCGAAGGCATAGAATGTTGCTTATGACGCAAGGAGATGGAGATCTGGACAGCCTCGTACGCAAACGCATCCGCGCCCTGCGGGTCGCGCAGGGCTGGTCCCTGGAGGAATTGGCCTCTCGCGCCCACCTCAGCCAGTCCTCGCTGAGCCGCATCGAGAACGGTCAGCGCCGCCTCGCCCTGGACCAGCTGGTCACCCTCGCCCGCGCCCTGGACACCAGCCTGGACCAGCTCGTGGAGACCGCCACCGACGACGTCGTCACCAGCCCGACGATCGACAGCACCCACGGCCGGATGCGCTGGCCCATCAAGGCCGACCCCGGGATGAGCGTGGTGCGCCAGCGCATGACCGAGCCACCCCCCGAGAACCCGGCCCGCATGCGCGCCCACCCGGGACGCGAATGGCTCGTCGTCCTGTCCGGCACGGCGACCCTCATGCTCGGCCACCGCCGCTTCCGCCTCGAGACCAACCAGGCCGCCGAATTCCCCACGATGATGCCGCACGCGATCGGCGCCGAGGGCGGCCCCTGCGAGATCCTGGGCATCTTCGACCGGGACGCCCGCCGTGGGCACCAGAGCGACAACGGCGACGCTCAAGACGCTCCCGAATGATCGCGCGCCGCGCATCGATGTCCTCTTGCGCGTCGGACAGCGCACCCGACCATCATCTTGCGTAAACCGGGACGCTTTGCGCCGCAAGGACAAATCCCTCGTAGCGTGAAGAGCGTGAACCACGCACCCCCACACGCCCGCCACCATGGCGCTTCGCACGGTCACCACCATGAGCACGCAATGGACGGCCAGGCGGAGATCCTCGACCTGGACGCCGAAGTCCTCGCCGAGCACACCGCCTCGATCACCGCGTGGCTTCCGCTGCGGACCGACCCACGCCACATCGTGGACTTGGGCTGCGGTACGGGCGCGGGCACCTTCGCCCTCCTCGACCGCTTCCCCGACGCGCACGTCACCGCCGTCGACGCGTCCGTCGAACACCTTCAGCGCCTGCGCACCAAGGCATGCACCCTCGGCGTCCAGGAGCGCATCCGCACCGTGCAGGCCGACCTCGACGAAGCCGCCTGGCCCGACCTCGGCTCACCCGACCTGGTCTGGGCGTCGGCCTCGATGCACCACATGGCCCACCCCGACCGCGCGCTGCGCACCGTCCACGACACGCTCGCGCCAGGCGGCCTGTTCGCCCTCGTCGAACTGGCCGGCCATCCCCGCTTCCTGCCCGAAACCGCCCCCGAGGACCGGCCCGGCCTGGAAGAGCGCGTCCACGCCGCAGCCGACCGCCGCCAAGCCGAACACCTGCCCCACCGCGGCGCCGACTGGGGCCCGATGCTGACCGCCGCCGGATTCACCATCGAGAGCGAACGCACCATCGCCGTGGACCTCGACGGCACCCGCAGCGAAGCGATCGGCCGCTACGCCACCGGCGTCCTGCAGCGCATCCGCAGCGTCATCGCGGACAGACTTTCCCCCGAGGACCGCACCGCGCTCGACCAGCTCCTCGACATCGGCGGCCCGCACAGCATCCTGCGCCGCGACGACCTGACGGTACGCACCGAGCGCACCGTCTGGGCCGCCCGCCGTAATTGACCACGGATGGCTCCTCCCGCCAGGGCGGGCCCGTCCGCCCTTCGCAGCTTGCCCCGGCTTCTTACCGCTCTTCTATCTCCTCGGCAGTCGACAAGCCGGGATCGGCTCCGTTGTCACCCGTGGAGCCGTCCACTCTGGCGGTGCGCGCGTCAGGCGGCAAAGGAACGGACGTAGGCGAGGGCTGCCTTCATCGACGCCCGCATCGGTCCGGACGTCCGCAGGGTTTGACTCAGCAGGCTGCCGCCCTGGAGTGCGGTGAGCAGGGCCATGGCCAGCTCGTCGAGGTCGGTGTCCGGGCGGAGATCGCCTCGTCCGCGCATGGCCGCCAGGCCGTCGTGCAACAAGGACTGCCAGCGCTCGAACAGGTTGCAGATCTCCTGGCGGGTCTCGTCGTCGGCGGGGCTCAGCTCGCCGGCCAGGGAGGTCAGCGTGCAGTCGCCACGGCCGCCGTGGTGCTCCTGGCTTTCGACCGCGGCGTCGGCCCACGCCTGCAAGGCGTCGAAGCTGTCCAGCGCGCCCATCAGCGGCCGGCCGGGAACGAGCGGCGCCTCGGCCTGACGGGTGATGACCGCCCTGATCAGGGCCTGCTTGCTGTCGAAGTAGTGGTACAGCTGCGACCCGCCGATACCGGCCGCCTTGCGCACGTCTTCGGTACTGGTGCCGGCGACGCCGTGCCGGGCGATGAGTTCGGTCGCGGCTTCCAGGATGCGTTCCCTGGTCGCCTGGCCTTTGCGAGTCAGGACCACGTCGCCAGCCTACCGGACTGGGTTGCGCAACCCAAGTCTGCGGAGTAGAGATTGGGTTGATCACCCCAAAAAGAGGCTGACGTGCCGGAGCCGGCAGTTCGGCAACCCGGCGGAAATCGCGGAGGTCGTGCTGTTCCGGTCGAAGACCACAGCAGCTACGTCAACGGGACCGTGGTGGCCGTCCACGGCGGGGAACGCGGCCCGCGCCCGAGCTGAACACAACCCCGGAGAGGACCATGAAGATATTCTTGACCGGCGCGACCGGTTACCTCGGCGGCGTCATCGCCGAGAAGCTACTGCGTGCAGGGCATCGGGTCGTGGGCCTGGCCCGGTCCGGCACGGGCATCGTGCTCCGGCCCCCGAACGTCTACGGGCGCGGCGACGGTCAAGCGGTCGTCCTGGCTGTCGAGAAGGCACCCGGCGGCGATCTCTTCCACGCCGGCGCACAGGCCGGGTGGCGCACACGGGACATCGCCGGCGCGCTCAGTCACGACATGGGCATGGGCTTGGGCGGCAGGACGGTCGCGCTGGAAGGGCCGGTGCTCGCCGACGCCCTGGGCCTGGCGGCGATGGCGGGCTACTGGGCGTCGAACAGCCAGTCCTCGGGTGACAAGACACGTCGCATGCTCGGCTGGACCCCGGAGCACCTCGACCTCCTCGGCGAGGTCGCGCGATGACCGGCAACGACACGAAGGCCTTGGTGCTCGGCGGCGGAGGCGTCGCGGGAATCGCCTGGGAGACGGGGATCCTGGCCGGGCTCGCCGACGCCGGGGTCGACGTGACCCGCCCGGATCTCCTCGTCGGGACGTCGGCGGGCTCGGCGGTCGCGGCGCAGGTGACCAGTTCGAAGTCACTCGCCGACCTGTACCGGGACCAGCTCGACGGCACGGGAGCGCCGGAGCCCGCCATCGAGGATGTCGACCCGATCGCGCTCATGGCCGAGATCCGCGGCATCCTGGGCAGCGGCGACGATCCCCTGGTCATCCGCCGGCGTATCGGAGCGATGTCGCTGGAACGGGACCGCGTTCCCGAGGCGGAGCGCCGGGCGATCATCGAGGCCCGGCTTCCCGATCACGAGTGGCCCCCGCAGCGCCTCGCCATCACGGCCGTCGACGCGGAAACCGGCGAATTCGTCATCCTCACCGGAGATTCGGGCGTCAGCCTGGTCGACGCGGTGGCCGCGAGCTGCTCGATCCCCCGGGTGTGGCCGGCGGTCACGGTCGGCGGTCGCCGGCTCTTCGACGGCGGCATGCGCAGCGGGACGAACGCCGATGTCGCGAAGGACTACGGCAAGGTGCTCGTCCTCGACGTCATCGGGCTTCCGGAGACGAGCGACGTGCAACCGGTCACGAAGCCGCTGTTCACCATCAAGCCGGACGAGGCTTCGCAGGCCGGGCTGACGGACCTGCTCGACCCCGACTCCCGCGCGATCCTCGCCCGCGCGGGGCACGAACAGGGCCGCAAGATCGCCACGGAGGTCAGGACGTTCTGGTCCTGACCGACCACCCCCCGACTTCACAGCAGAGAAGGACCATGAAGATCTTCCTGACCGGCGCGACCGGTTACATCGGCAGCGTCATCGCCGAAAAGCTCCTCCAGGCCGGACACGAGGTCGTCGGGCTCGCCCGCTCCGACTCCTCCGCCGAAAAGCTGAAGAGGCAGGGCATCGAGCCGCACCGCGGTGATCTCCGTGATCCTCGCGCGCTGACCGAAGCGGCACAGGCAGCCGACGGAGTCATCCAGAACGCCTTCGATTTCGCCGCCGATTTCGCGACAGCCGGCGCCAGCGAGGCCAACGCCGTGTTTACCTTCATCGAAGCGTTGCGAGGCAGCGGCAAACCGCTCGTCTTCACCAGCGGCACGGGAGGGCTGGGCGATACCGGCAAGACGATCTACGACGAGGAAACGCCCGTTCCCCCATCGGATTCCCCGACCATCAAAGCCCTGCAGGTCCGCTTCGACACCGAGAAGACGGTGATCGATGCCGCCGACGTGCGTGGTGTCGTGCTGCGTCCGCCGAACGTCTACGGCCGCAGTGGCGGTCGTGCGGTCCTCTCGATGATCAGGGCAGCGTCCCGGAAGCTGGGTGCCGTGCCCTATGCCGTCGACGCGGCCGACAACCTCTGGACCCTTGTCCACGTCGACGATCTGGCGGATCTTTTCGTCCTGGCAGTGGCGAAGGCACCCAGTGGCGAATTGTTCCACGTCGGCGCACGAAGCGGTCTTCGCACCCAGGACCTGGCTGTCGCGATGAGCCACGGCCTGGGACTGGGCGGTCGGACCGTCGCCCTGGAGCGGGCCGAGCTGGCCGAAGCGCTCGGAGCCGAGCCACTGGCGGACTACTGGTCCACCAACAGCCAGATCTCGGGCGAAAAGGCGCGTCGCGTGCTCGGCTGGCATCCGCGGCACCTCGACGTCCTCGGCGAACTGGCCGGACCTTCGGACTGAATTGCCCGAGCTGGGTGGATCGCACCCGGGCCAGGGAGTCCGGCCCGCGCCATACTGGGTTACAGAACCCAGAATTCCGGAGTAATAATTGGGTTGAACCACCCAGAAAGGTTGATATGTCAGACCTGGCAGGAAAAACGGCGCTGGTGACCGGCGCCACCGCGGGCATCGGCCGCGCCGTCGCGATGCGCTTGGCGGAGAACGGGGCCAAAGTCGTCGTGCACGGCCGGAACGCGGACCGAGGCGCGGAGCTGGTGTCCGCGATCGCGGGCAAAGGCGGCCGGGCGCGGTTCGTCGCCGCCGATCTGGCGGACGCCGCCGACGTCGAGCGGCTGGCGGCCGAGGCCGGGGAGGTGGACATCCTGGTGAACAACGCCGGGGTGTACGAGTTCGCCCCGACTCCGGACACCTCGACCGACGGCGTGCACCGTCACCTGGCGATCAACACCCGGGCACCGTTCCAGCTGGTCGCGGCGCTGGCGCCGGGCATGGCCGCCCGCGGCCACGGGGTGATCGTCAACGTCAGCTCGACCGCCACCACCAAGGTCACCCCGGGTGGGGCTGCCTACGGGGCCTCAAAGGCGGCACTGGAAACTCTGACGCGCTACTGGGCCACCGAATTCGGCGGCGCCGGCATCCGGGTCAACGCGGTCAGGTCCGGGCCGGTGCGCACCCCGGGCACGGAACCGCTGTTGGCCGCGGTCGGTGACGCGGCGAACCGGATGACGGTGCGCGGGAGGATCGGCGACCCCGAGGAGACGGCGGAGGTCGTGCTGTTCCTGGCGCAGGACCGCAGCAGCTACGTCAACGGGACCATTGTGGACGTTCACGGCGGCGAGCCGGCCACGGCGCTCGACTGAAAGCAAGGAAACGATGCCACTTGAAGGCGAGTACGCGTCGAGCACGACGGGCAGTACGCGGTGGTGGGCTCCCGGGGCGGCCGGCCCCAGAACCCGGCCTGGTCCACAACCTTCGCCGGCAACCGCACGTCGAACTGCAGGACGGGCCGGAAAAGCACGACTATTCGGCCCCGGAGCTGACCGGCTCCGAACGCGACCTGTGGTGGGAACGGGCCGTGGCCGCCTACCCCGACTACGCCGATACCAGACCAAGACCACCCGTGTGATCCCGGTCTTCGTCCTGACCCGCATCGAGCAGTGAACCACCGGATTCGAACGAGAGGACTGCCCCGTGAAGCTGGGTTTGGGCCTGCCCCACTACAGCGACGAAGCCACCCCCGACCGGCTCGTCACCTTCGCCCGACGAGCCGAATCCCTGGGGTATGACTCGCTGTGGGCGCTGGAGCGTCTCCTCCGTCCTGTCGAGCCGAAGAACGCCCCGTGGGAGGGGATGCGCCCGCCGCAGTTCTACGCCAACGTCTTCGACCCGATCGAGACGCTGACCTACGTCGCGGCGCACACCAGCACCATCCGGCTCGGCACCAGCGTCATCGACGCCCTGTTCCACGTTCCCGTCGTCCTCGCCCGGCGGCTCGCCACCCTGGATCACTTCAGCGGCGGGCGGCTCCTCGCCGGCCTCGGCCAGGGCTGGTCCGCCGACGAGTTCGAAACGGCCAACGTCCCGATGCGGCGCCGCGGCAACGGTTTCGCCGAGTTCATCGAAGCCGTGCAGGCCATCTGGGGCCCCGACCCGGTCAGCTTCCAGGGCCGCTTCTACCGCATTCCGCCCTCGGAGGTCGGCGTGAAGCCGCTGCAGCCGGGCGGGGTGCCGATCCTCATCGGAGTCCTTCCCCAGGCGACGGCGTCCGTCGAGCGTGCCGGTCGCATGGGCCTCGGTCTGCACCCGCTGATCTACGACTGGAAGAGCTTCGAAGACCAGCTCGGACTCTTCCGCAACGCGACCCCGGACGGCCGCGAGCCCGGTCCCGTCATCGTGCGGGTGAACAACCCTGTCACCGAGACTCCTCTCGACGAGGCCGATCGCACGCCGTTGTCCGGCTCCGTCGAGCAGGTCAAGGCCGATTTCGAGCGTGCCGCCGAGCTCGGCGTCGACTACGTCATGTGGGATCTCACCTCGGGTGAGGTGCCCTACGAAGTCCAGCTTCGCCTGTTGGAACCGCTGATGGCCGCCAAGCCCGAGTAACGCGGAGTCAGGGCCGAAACCTCCCGGTCGTGCCCGCGGGCACGACCGGGAGGTTTCGGTGCAGCGTCAGCGCTCGGCGGCCGGGATGCCCGCGCCGGCCAGGGTTTCCCGCAGGACCGGCTCCAGGGGCGTCGGGCGCACGCCGAGGACCGCTTCGGTGCGGGCGGAGTCGAGCACGTGCGGGTTTTCGTTGCTGTACAGCACTTCCAGCAGCTCGGCGAACAACGGCTGCCGCTGCGCCAGGGCAGCGACTTCGGCCCGGTGGATGCGGCGAAGCTGCGGCGTGGGCAGCCCGGCCAGGTCGGCCAGCCGCTCGGTCAGCGCCCGCACCGACAGCGACGACGTGACCGGTACGTGCCACGGCCGGCCCCACGCGCGGTCGTCGCGGCTCGCGGCCACCAGCGTGCGGGCGATGTCCTCGGTGTAGTTCCAGCTGTGCGGCGCGTCGAGGTCACCCGGGAAGGACGCCGTTTCGCCCGCCAGCACCGGACCGAGCACGAACGCGGCGTACGCCCCGACCGGGCCCGCGCCGAGGAAACCCGCGGCCCGCACCTCGGTGACCCGCGCGCGACCCGCTTCGTGCGCGGCCAGTGCGTCCAGCCACATCCGCGCCCGCACCCGGCCCTTGACCGTGGTGGCGGCCATCGGGAGGTCCTCGGTCATCGGCCCGTCGACCGGCCCGTACCCGTAGGTGTTGCCGAGCATGACGTAACCGGCGCCGGTCCGCTCGACGGCGGTCAGCAGGGCCGCGGCCATCGGCGGCAGGTCGGTGGCCCAGCGGTCCAAGGCAGGGACGGCGCAGTTGATCAGGACCCGCGCGCCTTCGGTCAGCTCGGTGAGCCGGTCGGGATCGGTGATGTCGGCAGCGATGCGCTCGACGAGCGGGTGGTCGGCGCCGCGGCCGCTGCGGGTGATCTGGCGGACGCGCTCGCCGCTTTCGGCGAACTGACGGGCTGTGGGAAGACCGGCCGCACCGGCCCCGGTCACGACAACGAAGGGCATATCTGCGCCTTTCTGGCGATTCGATGAGCAAAGCTCTACGGACTTCGTGACGACGGCGAGCCCTCGCTGAGTGAGCCACCGCAGGACGACCTGGGCGACGGACTTCCCGTGCGCGGCGCCGATCGCACTCAGGACGGGATTGGTGAACAGGCCGTTCTTGCCCTCCGTGAGTGGCCCCCAGGCCTGGTGCTGCACACCGTGCGCGCGCATGACCCCTGATCGGCCTCGCGCCGGCGAAACGGGTGAGTCTCGATCTGCCTGACCGCCGGGGCGACCTCGTTGTGGATGACGAGGTCGACGAGCCGGTCGGGGTGGAAGTTGGACACCCCGATCGCCTTGACCAGTCCGTCGGTGTGCAGCTTCTGCATCGCCCGCCAGGAGCTGCAGTGGTCGCCGAACGGCTGGTGGACCAGGTACAGATCGAGGTAGTCGAGGCCGCGGCGCCCGAGCGACCGGTCGAACTCGCGTTGGGCGGTGTCCTCGCCGGTGTGCTGGATCCAGACAGCAGCCCCGGGCCGGGGATCGGCATCCGCACGCCGTTGGGCGGCGTGACGGGAACGTTTGCGGAAATGGTCCTCCTCACCGAGGAGCGGGGTGCCGAGGCCCGCTCCTTTCTGGGTAGCTCAACCCATTACTACTCCCGAGATCTGGGTTGCGCAACCCAGTCGACGTTCGCGACGACCGGCGCCTCGGCCGAGCCGGACCGCGGGACGTTCTGCGGCGGACCCTGCCGAGATTGACAAGCGAGTTGCGCACCGGAAATGTTGCTGTTCTGTACTTACGCCGCCTTACGGTCGGCAGGATCGGCCGCCCGTGATGTCACCGTGGACGCTGGTGTGTCGGCCTAGATTCCGACAAGGCTCGGTCTGTGCCGGCGTGTCAGTGCGCCATGTCGGGCTCGGGCAGGGGTTCGGTGTTGCGGCTGCTGAGGCCGTCGAGTGAGATGTGCAGCAGGCGGCGCCACTTGCCGGGGTGGCTGTCGGCGGTGGTCAGGACGGCCTGGCTCAGGGAGCCGCTGAGCAGGAACAGGTCCTCGGTGGTGACGCCAGGGCGCAGCACGCCGGCGTCCACGCAGCGGGTGCGCACCTGGTCGATCAGGGAGTAGCAGCGCTGGACGCAGGCCTCGCTGGGGCCACCGGTGGTGGCGTAGCTCTCGACGACGGCGCGATTGTCGGCCTGGTTGTCCAGCAGCTGCTCGAAGAAGCCGACAAGCGCCTGCCAGGGGTCCTCGGTGGCCACGGCCTGCTGGTGGGCGTCGGTCAGCCAGGCGTTGAACTGCAGCTCCAGGACGGTGGCGAGCAACTCGTCCTTGGTCGGGAAATGGCGGTAGAGCGTGCCCATGCCCACGCCGCTGCGCCGGGCGATCTCCCGGACGTCCACGCCACCGCCGCACTCGGCGAACACCTCGCCGGCCGCCTTGATGATCGCGGCACGGTTGCGCTCGGCGTCGGCGCGGCGGCCGGACCTGGGCGCGGCGGCGGCGTGATCGGCGAGCGTCATGTGTCCAGCGTACGACAGGACTCGGGCCCCGGAGCACTTGCTCCACTTGTGACTCGGACCACAGGAGCAGATGCTCCGGTTGATGTTAGCTTGGTGCGGAGCATCTGCTCCGCTTGATCGGGTCGGTGGCCATGGCCCCCGTCTGACCCGGCTTCCGTTCCACCGGCGGACGACTCCGTCCGCGAGATGAGGAGACCTTTCCATGGCAACACTCGGCATCATCGGCGCCGGCGCTATCGGCACCAGAATCGCTCAGCAGGCAGTCGCCGCGGGTATCGACGTCGTCCTGGCCAACTCCCGCGGCCCGGAAACCCTCACCGCAAAAGTCGCGCAACTCGGCGCCCGGGCCCGGGCCGCGACCCCCGAGGAAGCCGCCCGAGCCGGCGACTGGGTGGTGGTGAGCATCCTCCCGCTCGCCGCCTACGAGCAGCTCCCCGCCGCCGAACTGGCGGGCAAGGTGGTGCTCGACACGGGCAACTACTACGCGACGCGCGACGGGCACATCCCCGCCCTCGACGCCGGTGAGGTCACCACCAGCGAATTCGTCCAACAGCAGCTGGCCGGCGCCCACCTGGTCAAGGCCTTCAACAACATCAGCGAACACCACATCCCCGCACTGGCGCGCCCGGCCGGCGCGGCCGACCGCACGGCGTTACCCATCGCCGGCAACGACCCGCAGGCCAGGGCCGGCGCCGCCGAGCTGATCAGCCGGCTCGGATTCGACACCGTCGACGTCGGCCCCCTGGCCGAAAGCTGGCGCTTCGAACCCGAGACCGACCCCTATGTCGTGCCGTACTGCGCAGACCCCGACGCGATGCGGACCGCTTGGGCACAGCTCGTAGAAGCCCTACGCTCCGGCAAGCCCCCGCAGCCGCCCGCCACCGACCCGGGCGCCGCCCCACTCCCCGCGGCCCGGCTGCGCACCCTGCTCGCAGGCACGTCCCGCAAGCTCACCGCCGACCGCTTGATCGCCTGACGGGCGGCTCCGGCGGTCCGGCCGCAACGCCTGGGAGCACATCATCTGGCGCCCGGAGCACGCCGTCCTGGTGGTGGTCGACGGGATATCGCGGGCCGTCCCGGCCACCCGCCACGCCCGGTCAACAGCCCGCACGTCGGAATGTGGATCGACGGGAACCGCATCGTCTACCTCGACGACTTGGGCTTCTTGGACGTACGGCGAATTCCTCGACGGCGTGCTCCGCCACGCCGGCTACACCCTTAACTCCGCACCCGAGGAGCAATCATGCGCATGCTGTTCACCGGCGGCGCCGCCGTCACCATGGACCCGGCCCTCGGCGACCTGACACGCGGCGACGTACTGATCAGCGGCGAGCACATCGTGGCCGCCGGGCCCGATCAGCGCGACCACCCGCAGGCCCGCGGCGCCGGGATCGTCGACACCACCGGCCGGATCGTGAGCCCGGGCTTCGTCGACACCCATCGGCACACATGGCAGGCACAGCTGCGGCGCAGCATCCCCGACGTCACCGACCTCGGCGCCTATGTAACGAGCACCCTCGCCCGCATCGCCCCCGCCTACCAAGCGCACGATGTCTATGTCGGGACCCGCCTCGCGGCCCTGTCGGCGCTGGACGCCGGCATCACCACGATGCTCGACTTCTCCCACAACGCGCGTACCGCCGCCCACTCCGACGCCGCGATCCAGGCACTGGTGGACACCGGCATCCGAGGCGTACACGCCTCGATGGCTCCCCACTTCGGCGACTGGGACCAGCAGTGGCCACGCGACGTGCACCGGCTGCACGCGGCGCATTCCTCGGGAACTGGGGATCGGCGTCAGTGTCGACGCCGTGTTCGGCGCATCGTCATCGACGGCGATCCTGGGCTGGGCCCGCGACGGGCTGCTCGGCCCGCACGTCACCCTGATCCACTCCACCGGACTCACCGCGGAAACCTGGCGGGCGATCGGCGACACCGGCACGACAATCTCGCTCGCGCCGACCTCCGACGCCCAGATTGGCCTGGAAACCGCGATACCGGCCATCGACGAGGCGCTGGCGGCCGGGGTGCGCCCTGGTTTGAGTATCGACGTGGAGGTGGCGTTGGCCAGCGACATGTTCACCAGATGCGGGCGCTGCACGCGATCCAGCGGATGCGGGCAGTCAACGGCGCGTACGGCACGGACGCCGAACCGCCACCCGCGACGTGCTCGACTTCGCCACCCTGCAGAGTGCGCGCACCATGGGACCAGGTCAGGCCGCCGCCCGCCCAGCGTAATCAGCGCACGTAGGTGCAGCCCGTCGCCAGCAGGGAGCCGTCGGCCTGCACCCGGTACGCCGTGCAGCTCAGCGTCGCCGGGCCGAGCCCGACCAGCAGTATGTCCAGGCCGACGAGCCGCCACGCGTACAGCGAGCCGATCCGGAACACGTACGGCGCGCCTTGGTCCGGGAAGCCGGCACACGAGGCCGGAATGCCCACTGCGTTGAACGGGTAGAGCGGCTGTGTCGCGCTCGGGCAGCTCGTCGTGGTCGTGGCCTGGGCCGGGGGCGCGACCAGGCCGCACCACGTGACCAACCCCAGTGAAACGATTGCCGTCAAGCGCCGCATTCCCATCCCGCCGCCCTCCCCTTCGATCCCCTGACGATATCCCGGTCGAGAGCGACTCGAAATGGGACATCCGGGCGACGGGAATGACGCGCGGTGAATTTGTCAGCTTTTTGTCCCGAATCCGGAACCGGCCGCCCCGGCCCAGTTCCGCGCGCACCGCCGTCAGCTGCGCCGCTGTCGGCGGCGTGGCCGGTTCCGCGATCACCGCGAAGTGCAGGCCCGGCGTAGCCCAACTGCACCGGTCCCCACCCGGGTCACCGACGCCACGTCCGTCACCACCGTCGCGTTCATACCCGCCGGGACGCACAGCTCCGTCGGTGCGCCCGAAGCCGTTCCCTGCCACGCCAAGACGCCGTACCGCCCGTGCAAACCAACGCCGTCGTCGCCGGCAACGTCGATGGGATCCGGTTCCACGTCAGCGTCTGGCTGCCATCGCGGAAGCGGTGCACGTACGTGAACGCCAGCATGTACCCCGCCACCGCGGCCGGGTACAGGCAGTCCAACAGCCGCGTGTCCTGGCGCAGCCGGACCGTTCCGTCGTCCACCGTCCGGCAGGCGCTACCAGACCGACGGCGACGCCGAGTCACCACCTGACTCTCGGTCACGGCTACACCCTCGACCCCGAGGACGCGCAGCAGCCGCCCACCCGTCCCCGGTCCGGGCGCGCTACATAGCCGAAGCCAAGGCTGACCCGTTCGTCCTGGAGCTCGACGACGAGCAGCAGATCAAGATGACCGCGCCGGGCAGCCGACCAACGTTCCCCGTCACCACGGGGAACGTTCCCGGTCTCACTCCCCCACCGCGACCGCCATCGGCGCCCTCCCCCACGTTTGCCTGCCGGCATCAGGCGTGCGGCCAGGACGACAGGATCACGTCGGCCATCGAGTCGGGAACTTCTCAGCGAAGTCGCGTCCAGCGTCGAAGACGTGACGTGGTGGGCAATCAGCTAAATGAGGGACTCGTTGCGGCGTTCTCCAATGAACAAGAAACCGCCGAATGCCAGCACCGGGACAGAGCAGCAGTGCATGCACTCCTCGAGTGCGGCGGAACTTGTGGCGGGTTTTGTGCACGTCATCCGTCGCCGCATAGGGCGTTATACAGGCGACGCGGGGAACACCGCCTACCCGTGATCCGGTTCTCCGATCATCATCGGGCCAGGCAACTTACGGACCGCTCCCATCACGACGAGCGGTCCACACTCGCTTCACTTCCTCGCGACGGCACCGCAAGACTCAGCCCGACCTTGACCCGTCCGGCTGTGATGCGGGAGCCGCCCGGCGGCGGTCTGCACGGTCACGAACTGGCCCCGTGCCGAGCCGGCCGACGAGCTGGATCCGGTATCGAATGTCCCAGTAGTTCATCACATACTCGGCTGACCTGCGCCGACGAGCTCCTCAGGGGGCAAATATGAGGCAGGCATCCCAACATGTGGCGAAACTGCAGGCGAGGTGGAGCCGACGGCTTCGGCCATCAACATCACCGACGAGTTGGCTGTGCAGGCCACAGTGACCGGGAGCCGGGCGGAGTTCGGAGCGAACGACTTCCTCGTGCATGCCGCCGACCTGCTCGGCGCCGTACCCGACCTCCTGACGACGCCGACCGCCGAGTTCGCCCGGGTGATGGCGATCAACGCCACGGGAGCGTTCTCCGTGCTGCGCGAGGTTGGGTTGATCATGCAGGCCCAGCGGTGCAGTTCCATCGGCGCGGTGGCCTCGGTTGCCGCGAATTAGCCCCGCACCGGCGACGGAGGGGCCGGCGGCGCACCACCCACCTGTCCGAAGTTCACTCTCACGGTCAGCCCCGAACCAGAGCCACCCGACACACCACCGTTGACGATCACGCCTTGATCCGAAGCAGTCTGTGACAGAACGACTTGGTGACAACCGAGACCTTCGCGGCAGCGGCGTGCCCTCGCCGCTCAGCGACCACAACGCAGCCACTGCGACAGTAGACCGCCGATACCCGCGACCCAGCTCAATCCCTCCACCACCGGCCGAGCGCTACTGCCCTCATCACCCAGCCATGCGAGTAGCCCAAACCGCAACACCGCCACAGCCGCGGCGGGAGCAGTGGGCGAGTCCATCGAGCGCCACTGCGGCAACGTGATAGACCACTCCGTACTCACCTATGCCAGGAACGATGAGTTGCGTGACCGTGGTTATGCCGCCGTCGACCCGGACGAACGCGCCTTGTTCTCCCCGACGCAGCACGAGCACCCTGGGTTCCCGTTTCTGCCGTTCACCCCCGGGACCTGCCGGTCCAGCGGGTCGCGGGTACCTCGTTGGTCGGCGGGGAGCGGACGTTGGTTCCGGCTTCGCAGGTCGTCGTCAACGGGAACGCGGGCGGCGAGGTGATGGCCCCGCCGCTGCACCCGGCCTACCGTTCCGGGCTCTGCATCCGTTCTCGCCGCTTACAGGACAACCGGCTGAGACGCAGTGCTGGCTCTACTTGGCGGTGTGCGCCGAGCAGTCGTGTGGACACACCTGTGTCCGTGTAGTCGACCCGGCGACCAACAGGCCGGCCGCGTGTGCGGCGCACACCGCACACGCGGCCGGATCAGTGTTCGTGTGTCGCCACGAAAAAGTCAGAACCGACTTGTCCCGAGCGTCTCTCAGAGGATCCGGATCTGGTCGATCTTCACTCCCCCGGGGTGGTTCGGCCACGTGAACGCGGTCCGCTTGGCGATCGGCGTCTCCGGCTGCCACCGCCCGTCGCCGTGCCACTGGACGCGGTTGTTCCCCGTCCACAGCTCGGTGATCCAGACGGGGTTCTTGAGCAGGGTCTCGATGCTCATCGCTCCCGCGTTCGCGAAACACAGAGTTCGAGTGGGGAAGTTGCTGGGATGCACCCTGACGCGCACGAAATCGGCGCTGTTGCAGGAAACCCCGTTCATGGCCGACGCGGCGCCGGCCGGAATCGCCGCGGTCATCGCGGCGATTGCCAGCCCGGTCAACGTCGACCTTCTGGCGATGGATGTGAACTTTCCGGACATGCGAACCTCCGCGGTACGAACTTTTCCTTGAAAGGAAACTTCGGCGAATTTGCCGACACCAATATCGTAGTGAAAGATTCGACAAGAGGACTACGTACGGCGCTACGACATCGGTCGCTGTGGAATCGGAGATCCGCACAAAAACTTGTAGGAAGTAGTGCCTGCTGTACCCCCCGACGGGTGGCTGCGGGAATGTGCGCTGGCGCTGTTGGCTGATGTGCTGGTCCGCGTCGTGAACGCTCCCCGGCGAGGTTCCCTGGGCGTCGCCCGGACCGGCGGCCGCAGCCAGGTGCCGACCCGCTGGGCAAGGTGAGGAGTCAGGCAATGTTCGACCCGCGTGAGGACCAACTCGCGTTGGTGGCCAAACGGTTGCTGGAACAGGCCGAGGAACTGGTGGCCGCGCAACTGCGAGTGACCGATGAGATCGGCTCGTACGGCGGGACTCCCCATGCGGAGATTCGTCCGTCGGCGCACCGTAACGTGGTCCGCGTGGTTGCCGCCCTCCGCGGCGAGGACCCCTTGTCGCCCAGTGTGGCCGAGGATGAGCAGGAGACCGGGCGTCGCCGGGCGCTACAGGGCATACCCGCCGCGGACGTCCTGGCCGCTTACCGCAGCTGCACAGCGTTGCTGCGCGACGAATTCCTCCGGATCGCCCGGGTTGAGGAAACGCCGTCCGACGCCGTGCTGCTCGGTACCCAGCGGATCTGGCAGCTCGGCGATCACTACAGCACCGAGTTGCTCGCCGGTCACCGCAAGTCCGAACTCGGCTTGACCCGCAGCCGCCGGCAGCAGCGGACGACGCTGCTCGGCCGGTTGCTGGAGGGGATGCTGACGACCGACCAGGTGGTCGCGGCCGGGGCCGGGTTCGGGCTCGCCGCCGACGAGCGCTACTGCGTCTTGCGGGCCCGGTCCGTGAGCACCGACCCGTTCGCCCTCGCCGACCTGCTGGAACGTGCGGCCGGTGCGCAGGACACGGTTTTGGTCGGCACCTACGGCGGGGACGTTGCGGCCGTGCTTTCCGGGCCCCTCACCGGCGGCCTGACCGACGACGTCACGATCGGCCAGGCCGGCCCGATTCCCCTGTCGCGGTTGCGCGCCGGATTCGCCGAGGCCACGCAACTGCTCGCGGCGGCCGCCAGGTTCGGCCGCCGCGGAATCGTGGACCGACCACGGATGGCGCTGAGACTGGCGGTGGCGAACGAACTGGAGCTGGGCCGATACCTTCACGCCCGCTACGTCGAACCGGTCGAGGCGGAAAGCGGCATCGGCGAGGCCTTGCTCGCCAGCGTCGAGACGTATCTGTCCAAGCGACGGTCGATTCCCGAAGCCGCCGCTGCGCTGTCCGTCCACGTCAACACCCTTCGATACCGGCTCGAGCGCTTCACCGCGCTGACCGAAGCAGACCTCCAAGACACCGAAGTCATGTTCGAGGTGTGGTGGGCCCTGCGATACCGCGCCTTGTGCGGCTCTTCCCCGGCCTGAGGAAGTAGTGCCTGCCGTACCTCGGAAGGGGCGGCTGCGGGAGTGTGCGCGGCGCTCTCGGCTGATGTGCTGTTCCGCTTCGTGCACGACCGGGATCGATTCTCGTCACTTTTCTTCAACGAGGTTCCAGGAGTGTCCCCCGACCGGCATCCGCGCCTTCGTCCGCGGCCACGCCCTGATCACTTTCTTCGTGCTCGCCAACGGGCTCAGCCGGGCTCGGGTGGTTGCCGGACATCCTGTCCCAGAACGGTCTCGGGGTGATCGGGCTGCGTGTCCCCGTCGTGCTCGGCTCCGACCACATACCCGGTGTCCTGCCCGGGGCCTACCTCGTCCCAGTCACGGCCGCGTTCATCGTGACCGCACCGCCGGCGGCCGAGCCGGGCTGCACCACTGGGCGGGCCGGCTCTTCCGGTGGCGGGTCAACTGGCACCGGTACGCCGGAATCCTCACCGCCGTGCCGGCCATCACCTGCTCTCGACCCTGGCTCTGCCGGGCGCCGTGAACGACACGCGGACGCCGAGCGCCGCCATCTTGATCGCGTACGTGCCGATTCTCGTCGCCCAGTTCTTCACCACCGCGGTCGCCGAAGAGCCTGGCTGGCGGGACTTCGCGCTGCCCGGCTGCAACGCCGGCACGACGCCACGACCGGCACCGTCGTCCTCGGCCCGTTGGGGGCATGTGGCACCTCCCGCTGTTCCCGACTCACTGGGGTGGCTGGACGTCACCTGGTGGCAGCCGATCGAGTTCGTCGTCGCTTGCGTGCCCATCAAGATGTCATGGGCGGGCGACGCGGGAATGTTCTCCCGCATCCACCCGATGTTCACCGCATGCAATTGCGCCGCCGTAGCCGAGTGTGAGGACGGGAGTGCCGACCACAGGACCGGAACCGTCCGCGGCAGCTCCTTCGATGATCCCGGCAGCTTCGAGACCGATGTGGCCGGACCCTTCTCCGTCGTGCGCCTGCCTTTGCGCGAGCGGAAGAAGTGGCGCAGCAGGGAGGCGTTGATCGAGGCCGCGCTGGACCTGTACGGCCGGCACGGTTTCGACCGGGTGACCCTCGACGACCTTCGCGAAGCGGTCGAAGTCTCCAAGCGGACGTTCTCCGCCAAGGAGCACGTCGCGATGGCTCCCTACGAGGATTTGTGGAGGGCCTTCCTCGTCGATCTTGACGCGCGGGCCTCTCACGACGAACCCGGCCGGCCGGTCTTCGACGTGCCGCGAAGCAGCCTCCTGACGGCATTGGCCGCCCTGAACGACGGCAAGACCACCGATCGGAGCCCGTTGCCTCTACTTCTGCCGTCAGACCACGGAAGCCGCGCTGGAGACCCTGCGGCGGTGGGACGGCTTGACGGACCCGGCAGACCTGCGGCCAGTGCTCGCTTTGGACGTTCTCGTCGCGGCGTTCCAGCGCGCCGGCGCCGGCGGGGCGGTGCACCGGCCGGACGCCGGTGTAGCCGGTTCGTCCGCGGAGGAATCTCTATTCGCGGGGACCGCGCGGGCATTGTCGGCCCAGGCCGCCCACTCCATGGGCGACGGCCGCGCGTGCGGGGCGTTCGACGCTGACGGGCCGGTGTAGTGGTATGGCCACCGCACCGGCCCGTGAGGGAGAATCAAGTCGCTGGGCCGCTATTTGGCGGCGCACAGGGCCTTGTCGAAAAGGGCCAGAACTCCGTCCAGGAGAAACTTGTCGTCGTTCGTCGCGGCGATCGTGACCGCTCGGCCGTCAGTAGTGATCGCGGCGCGGCTCTGGAAGCCATCGGCGTCGCCGCCGTGACCGTAGGCGGTGATCCCGCAGCTGAGCTTGAACTCGATAGTGCCCAAACCGTAGCGCCATCCCGCAGGAAGGCCCGGCGCCTCCACCGTCTTGCGCATCTTCGCCAGCAGGGCGGGCTTGACCAACCGACCGTCCTGCAGCGCAACCAGGAATTTGTTCACGTCACTCGGGGTGGCGATCAGCTGCCCCGCGGCACCGGCGATCGAGGGGTCGAACCGGGTGATGTCGATCAGCTTGCCGTCGATCAGCTTGTCGCTGGCGTCTCTGAGCAACAGGTAACCCTGGGGGTGCGGTTCACGGATACCGCGCTCACCGGGGCCCGGGTAGTAGGTCTCCGTGAGCCCGATCCGGTTGATGATCCGGTCGGTGACCACTTCGGCGAAGGGCCGCCCCGTCACCTTCTGCGCCACGAGACCGAGAAGCACGTAACCGGGGTTGCTGTACGACCACACCCTGTCCGTCCCCGGGGGGAACGTCGGCGGCTGGGCCAACGCCGAGTCCAGCAGTTCCCGGGGTTCGAAGAACCGGTCCTTGATCGGCAGGATTCCCCCGGACAGCAACGTGTAGTTGTCGATCCCACTGGTGTGCTGCAGCAGCTGCTCGATCGTGATGTTCCGGCCATCGATCCCGGCACCGGCACCGGTTCCCCGCACCACACCCGGCAGGAACTTCTCCACCGTGTCGTCCAACGCGAGCTTGCCCTCGCCCACCAACTGCATGATCACTACAGCGGTGTACATCTTCGTGTTGCTGGCGATCCGAACGTAACCGTCCGACGGCACCGGCGACTTCGTCCGGATGTCGCCGACCCCGGCGGTGTAGTTGGTCACCCGCCCATCCCGGCTCCGGATCGACATCAGTGCCCCGGGGATCTGCCCGTCACTGACCAACGCGTCCAGACTGGACTGCAGCGCCTTGTCTCGACCTCTACCCTCCACCACACCCGCCGACGACACACCCGTGACCGCAAGACCGGCAGCGGCCATCACGACCGCCGCCACGGCCACACCGGCCCGGGTCCGGTGCGCCGGACGGCTGAAAACATTCCACACGAGAGACTCCTAGATCGGACATGTCACACTGACTCGCCCAGTCTTGCCACTGCCCCCAGCGCTGACGATCCCGTGTACTGCCCAGAACTGGTACAGCCAGCACTACCGCGCACCGGCGCCCGGTCGACCGGGCTTCACCGGAGACACGACGGCAGGCCCCGGGTTCAGAGCGTACTCAGCTCGTGCCTCGGGTCCTGCCGTCGTGTGCTTTCAGGCGTGCGCGCCGGTTTCCCTCAGCCGGGTGTCACTTCGCGCACAGCGCGGCGTCGACGAGTGCCGCCCGTTCCGCATCGACGGACTGGTCGTTCACCGACCCGGTCAACGAGGTGACCACGACGGTCGCCGCGCGACCGTCATCGGTGGCTCCGTCGGCGGTCGAGAAGCCCGGGATGTCGCCGCGATGACCCCACGCGACACCGCCGCAGCTCAACGAGATGCTGAACAGGCCGAGCCCATAGCCCCGGCCCAGTTGCGGGTCCGTCGGGATGGTGGAACGCATCTGGGCCAACTGGGCCGGCTTGAGCAGCTTCCCGTCCAGCAGCGCGCGCAGGAACGAGTTGATGTCACCCGGCGTGGAGATGAGCTGGCCGGCGCCCCAGCCCCAGCTCGGGTCCATCTGCGTGAAGTCGACGAGCTTTTCGGTCGCTGGATCGCGCTGGTAACCGCTGGGGTGCGGGCCACGGATTCCCTCTTCGCCGACCCCGGGCACGTACGTGTCCCGCAGGCCGATCCGCTGGATGACCCGGGTGGTGACCAGTTCGTTGAACGGACGACCGGTGACCCGCTGGGCGATCAGACCGGCCAGGACGTAGTTCGTGTTGCTGTAGGACCAGCCGCCGCCGGAAGGCCTGCCCTCGGCGGCGTTGGCCAGATCCACCAGTTCGCGAGGCTCGAGGTAGACGTGCTGGTACGGAAAAAAATCGCCCATGGTCTTGAACATCGAATCGGTGTAGTCGGGCAGGCCGCTGTTGTGCTGCAGCAGTTGGCGAACCGTGATCTTGCCGGCGTCGATGCCCCTGCCCCGCACCAGTCCCGGCAGGTAGGTCTCGATCGATGCGTCGAGCTCCACCTTGCCCTCCCCGACGAGCTGCAGCACGACGACGGAGGCGAACATCTTACTGGCACTGCCGATCCGTACCCGGCCGTTCGCCGGCACGTTCGCGCTGGTCCGCAGGTCACCGATCCCGGCCGTGTAGGAGCGGGTCGAGCCGCGACGGTCCCGGACAGCGGCCAGTGCCCCCGGGTGCCTGTCGACACCGACGAGCTTGTCCATGCGCTGCTGGATCGCGTCGCCGTGAGTCTCGGCCTGCGCGGTCGGAATCGGGCCGGCGAACGCGAGACCGCCCACAGCGACCACCGCGGCCGCCGTCACGGTGACCACACGACGACGCCGCGAGGACGTAGGCCGATCCTGTCGAGGTGGAGAGGTGAACAAGGCAGACAGCTCCTATGCTCCGGCAATACGTCGGTACTGTGACGTCGGACCGCTTGAGTCTGCGCATCTCCACCAGAGTTATCCATCCAGCCTGCTGGACAAACGAGGTGATGTGGCGTCGTCGGCGTCTTGTCGGGGCGAGTTCGAAAGGCCTCCGGCAGACGGTGCGGCGGCCGGACCCGACGAGCCGGGCCTGGTCAAGGAGTGGCTCCCGGAGCCGCAGCCCCGGTGTCAGCAAGCTCCGCCAGTCGCCTGGCACGTCGTCGCAGGCCTGCCATTCGCCGGCTGTCCACACCGGAAAACTGGTCTGATCGGCGCACCGGTGAATACGCGCGCTACCCACTCGGGAGTAATGCCCGGATTACCGCGACGCTTCCAGGTAACGCAACACGGCGGCGACCCGGCGGTCGGTCCGGTCCTCCGGGGTGAGCCCGAGCTTGGCGAAGATCCTGCGGATGTGCTTGTGGACGGCACCTTCGGTGATGAAGAGCTTTTCGGCGATTGCCGTGTTGCCGAGGCCCTCGGCCATCAGGGCGAGCACGTCGAGTTCGCGGGGGCTGAGCAGGGCCAGCGTGCTGTCCGGCCGGGACCGGGCGAGCAGCTGGCCGATCACCTCGGCGTCGACGGCCGTGCCGCCATCGGCGACTCGGTGCAGCGCGGCGAGGAACTCCTCCACCCGGCCGACGCGTTCCTTGAGCATGTAACCGAGCCGCGCAGAACCGTGTGTCAGCAGTTCAGTGGCGAATGCCTGTTCGACGTACGCGGAGAGCACGAGCACGGCCAGGCCCGGTTGTCGGCGCCGGGCCTCGACGGCGGCGACGATCCCCTCGTCGGTGTGTGTGGGCGGCATGCGTACGTCGACGATCGCGACGTCCGGCCGGTGCTCGTCGACGGCGGCGAGAAATGTGCCGGGGCCGTTGGTCGTGGCGACCACATCGAGGCCTTCGGCGCGCAGCAGCAGCGCCAGCCCTTCGCGCAGCAGGGACTCGTCCTCGGCGATCACGATCCGCACGGCAGCTCCACGTCCATTGTCGTCGGCCCACCCGGCGGACTGGTGAGCACGAAGCGGCCATCGTAAGCCTCGATACGCCGGCGAATGCCGCGGAGCCCGGAACCGCCCTTCTCATCCGCGCCGCCGCACCCGTCGTCGGTGATCCGTAAGTGCAGCCGGTCCTGCTCACGCCGCACCGTGACCGCGGCTGAGGCCGCGCCACTGTGCTTGACGACGTTGGTCAGTGCCTCGGCGACCAGGAAGTACGCGGTCGCCTCGACGGACACCGCGCACCGGCCGGGCACATCCACCTGCAGCTCGCACGGCACGGCGCACGTGCCCGCGAGCCCGGCGAGCGCCGCGCCGAGGCCCCGGTCGTCGAGCACCGGCGGCAGGATGCCCCGGACCACCGCCCGCAACTCGGCGAGGGCCTGCTCGGTGGCCTCCTGTGCGCGTTCCAGGATGTCCGCGACCGCGGCCGGATTGCGGTCCGCCGCCCGGCGCGCGGCCCCGATCAGCACGTTGACCGCGACCAGCCGATTTTGGGTGCCGTCATGCAGTGACCGCTCGATGCGGCGGAGCTCGGCGGTGTGCGCGTCGAGGGCCGCGGCGCGCGTGGCGGTCAGCTCGGCCACGCGCAGCGATAAGTCGGCGTCGCCTGCCGGGGTGAGCAGCCTGCGTCCGGGCAGCGCCTGGAGCTTGGCGATGCCGGGGCCCAGGCCGATGAGGACGGCCGCGAACCCCACGCCGACCAGCCATACTCCCAGCGCGTCGGCGAACCCGTCGATCCGCCACCCGATGAAGCCCGGACCGCCGGCGTCCGGGTCGATCGCCCAGTACCAGAGAGGGAATGTGCCATTCTGGATCGCGTACACCGGCAAGAGGAACCCGGCGATACTGAGCAACAGGCCCACCGTGCCGTGCACGCTCACCCAGGCCAGCTCACGGCGGACCTCGGGGTCTCGGAGCGCTTCCCGGATGGTCGCCGGCAGCGGCGGCGGCCCGATCACGGCCGGCCCCCAGCGGGTCAGCCGGGCCCGCTCCCGGTTGGCCACTGCGCGGTTCACCCGGAACACGGTCGACGCCAGCAGCAGGCCGACGCCGAGCAGGCTGGCGGCGGCCACCATGGCCAGCCACACCAGGGCCACGAAAGCCAGCAGCGAGGTGCCAAGGCCGCCGACGATGTGTTCGACCGCGGTGACGCCCGCGCGCAGCCGCTCCGTGAAGTAGCCACGCCAGGTCGTAACGCCGGTCTTCCGCGGCATAGTTCACCTCCCCGCTGCGACGATAGGTGACCGCCGGGCGGTTGGCCTCGCCGCTGGCAAGAAGACGGCGATTCGAGGAACTCCTCCCTCACTCACCGAGCTTCCAGCTGGCTCAGCCCACCTGCGTGTCGCTGTGCTGGTCAGAGCATCCACTCTGGACTCGCGGCAGTAGTCACCGCTGAGCGCTGACCCACGCCTTTTCCCGGCGGCTGGGGCCGCATCGCCGTTTTCAGGACAGCTCGGGCGGCGCGTCCGGGCCCATCCGCCGGATCAGGCCGGGACGAGGTACCTGTCGGTTCTGAGCCTGTATTCAGGCCTTCGGCGAGGAACTCGAGGCGTCGATTCCGCGAGCGGTGAGAGGAGAGCATTGCCTTCAACTGCGCGCCTCGGTGACGCAGCGGCGGGTGATAACCGTGGCTATGCAATTCTCGACCACCGCGACCAGCTCATCTGCGCCGGCTCGGGGGCGACAAAATCGCCGGTAACTGCACGGCCTGGTACGGTCGTCCGAAAGTCGAACGTCGTGTTCGCAGCGGACCGAACTGTCATTGGCGTTCTCTCCTGCCGGACGCTGGACGACGGCAACCGGAGGGCGTCCCCGTCGTGCGGACGCCCTCCGGTTGCCCTTGGGCCGGATCGGGACGCCGTGTCCCGAGAGACCGGTTACTCCTTGACGCCGATGCCGGCGATCGGGGGGACGCGGAGCAGTCGTGCGATGGGCAGGATCGTGGTGAACAGCGCGAGCAGCGTCGTGCCGCCGACGATGGTCACCCAGCCCAGCGTGGGGACGTACGGAATGCTCTGCCCGGTCATGGCGCGCACCACCGACACCAGGGTCAGCGCGGCGATGGCTCCGCCGATCAGCAGGGAAACGCCGAGCAGCCCGCTCTGCTCCGCGTGAACCATGCGTTTGACCTGCTTGCGAGTGACGCCGACCAAACGCAGGAGAGCCAGTTCCCGGCCCCGGGCGAGGGCGGCCATGACCATGGTGTTGGCGGCGGCCAAGGCGGCGTAGCCGACCATGATGCCGATCAGCAGCTTGTTCAGCCAGGCGCCCAGCGCCACGTCGTCGGCGACCCGGCCGGTGAGGTCGACCGTGCTCATCACGGTGCTGCCGGGGTACCGGCCGGTGACGTCGGCCAGGGCGGTGGTGGTGTCGGTGCCCGGTGCGGTGCGGACCAGGATCCGCTCGTAGCCGGTGGCGGCCGTGTGCCCGACGACGACGTCCTTGGCGACGGTCACGTCGCCGAAGCCCATGCCCCGGTCGTAGATCGCGACGACGCGCAGGGTGGCCGGTGCGCCGTCGCCGAGCCACACCTTGGCCTGATCGCCGACCTTCCAGCTGTTCGACTCCGCTTGCAGGGTCGACACCGCCATGGCGGGCCCGCGCAGGTCGGCCAGGCTGCCGCTGCGCACCTGGAGGTCCATGGTGCGCTCGGCGCCGTCCGGATCGATCGCCTGCACCCCCGCGGCGTCCTCGCCCCCGACGGGAATGATCGAGGTGCTCCGCACTCCGGTGGCGGCCACCACGCCAGGGATCTTCCGTATTTCGGTGAGGGCGGTGTCAGGCAGACCGGTGGCGGAGAGCACGGCCTGCTGGGCGAGCATCCCGTCGTGGTTCTGGGTGACGGTCTGTCGTTGCACGTTGTCCTGGAGGAACCAGATCGAGCCACCGAAGCCGACCGACAGCACCAGAGCGGTCAGCACGGTGACCATGCCCTGGGCGTTGGCGCGCAGGTTCGCCGCGGCGAGGTAGCCGCTGTCGCCCCACGCCGCACGCAGCACCGGGCCGAGAAGCCGGGCGGCCGCCCGGTTGATCCACGGGGCGAGCAGGGCGACCGCGGCGACGAGCAAGAACAGCAGGCCCATCGAGGTGCCGAGGGCAGCGTTGCCCTTCAGCGTGGTGGTGAGCGTGGTCATGAGGACGCCACCGGCCAGGGCGACGAACCCGAAAAACAGGCGAATCCTGCTGTTCCGGCCGGATTCCACGGCTATTTCGCCCAGCGCCTCCGTCGGGCGGATCAGCACCGTCCGGCGGGCGGCGATCAGCGCCGCACCCACCGCCACCGCCACGGTCGCCACCACCACGGCCACCGCGGTCAGCGCACCGCCGCTGAACGGGAACGTGTCCGGGATGAACGCGTGGTCGACCAGTTCCCGGCGCAGCCATTGGGTGGCGAACCAGCCCGAGGGCACACCGATCACGACCGACAGCAGACTGAGCAGCCCCACCTCGGCGAGGATCAACCGGGCGATCTGGCCGGGGGTGGCGGCGACGGCGCGGAGCAGGGCGAGGTCGCGCCGCCGGTGCCGGACCGCGAGGCCGATGGTCCCGGCCACGACGGACATCACCAGCAGTGCCACGTATCCGCCGAAGACGGCGCCGAGCTGGATCAGCAGGCTGGCGGCCGCCTGGTCCGCGGACTGTTCCAGCAGCCCGCGCTCGGCGCCGGCATAGGCCTTGGCGCCGGCCTCGGTGGCCACCCTGCGCACGTCGGCGGCCAGGGCGGCGCTGGAGACACCCGGCCCGGCGATGACGCCGACAGCGTCGACTTGGCCCTGCCGCGGGTACACGGCCGCCGCGTGCGCGTCGGTGAAGAACACCGCGGGCGACGCGCCGGTACCCGGCCGGGGACCGGCGTTGCGCACGAGCCCGCTGACCCGGTACACGTGTGCCGTGCCACCCACCAGGATCGGGACCTCGTCGCCGGGCGCCAGCGAGCCGGCCAGGCGTTCGTCCAGCGCGACCTCCTCGTCGCTCTTCGGCTGGGCACCCTTGGCCAGCCGGTAGGGGGTGAGAACCGTGCTGCTCCACCCGTGCCCGGTGGCCGCGCCGTTCGGCAGGATCGCCGTCACCGACGTGTCGGCGACGGCGACGGTCACTCCCGGCACCCGTCGGAGCCGTTCGACCATCGAGGCCGGGACGGTCCCGCCCTCGGGCAGTTGCACGGCGACCTTCTCCTCGCCGCCCGGTGCCGTGACCGTGATGTCGCGATGGGCGACGACGACGTCCGCGGCGGCGTAGCGCTGCGGCGCGGCCTCGAACCGCAGGCCGGACTCCACGAGCAGTCCCACCGACATCAAGATCACCACTCCGGCCGTCAAGGCCAGAAAGGTGGAAACGGCGCTGCCCTTGCGGTGGCGCAGCATCTTCGCGGCCAGCTTCAGCATCGCTCAGCGCTCCTGCGTCGCGCGCTGACGGCGGCCCAGCAACGCCAGGTGCTCGGCGATGCGCTCCGCACCCGGCTGCGGCATGTCGTGCACGATCCGGCCGTCGGCCAGCACCATCACCCGATCCGCGTACGAGGCCGCCACCGGGTCGTGCGTCACCATGATCACCGTCTGCCCCGCCTCGTCCACCACCGAGCGCAGCAGGCCCAGCACCTCGGCCGCGGTCTGGGTGTCCAGCGCACCGGTCGGTTCGTCACAGAAGATGACGTCCGGACGCGTCGCCAACGCCCGGGCGATCGCGACCCGCTGCTGCTGACCGCCGGACAGCTCCGACGGCCGGTGCGACAGCCGTTCGGTCAACCCGACCCGATCAACGACCTGCCGCACCCATGCGGCGTCGGCGCGTTTCCCCGACAGTTGCAACGGCAACCCGATGTTCTCCTGCACGGTCAACGCTCCGATGAGGTTGAACGCCTGGAACACGAACCCGATCTTCGACCGCCGCAGCTTCGTCAGATCCGTCTCCGACAGCGGCGACAATTCCGTGTCACCAACCCACACCTGGCCGCCGGTCGGCCGGTCCAAGCCCGCCGCGGTCTGCAGCAACGTGCTCTTGCCCGAACCGGACGGCCCCATCACCGCGGTGAACGTTCCCCGCTCGAACACCGCGTCGACGCCGGCGAGGGCGGTCACCGCCTGCCGATCTGTGCCGTAGACCTTCCTCAGGCCCTGAACCCGCACGGCCGACACAGGCGTGACAACGCCGGCACCAGAAAATCCATCAGCTTGTACATTATGGATTGACATTGAAATAAACCCTAGGTCCTATTCGTTGATTCCCAGGGGGAACGGTAATCTCGCCGGCGGCCCGGAGCGATCCAGGCTGCGGGTGGATCCTGGTAGCGCAGGCTGTACCTTTCGCGCCGCGGCGCCGATGCCACGGGGCCGACCAGCGGCTCCCGCGGTGCGCGCCGGAGCGTCGGCTGGAGTTCCAGGAGCGGGTGGTCGACATGCCGCGTCCGCGCGATCCCGATCAGTCGTCGTCCGGCTCGGGTGCAGGCGGGCGGATGCGGGAGAACATTTCCACGTCGGAGCGTCGCCCGCCCATGACTTGCCAGCTGCGCAGCAGCCCTTCCCGAACGAACCCCGCACTGCGCGCCACCCGCTTCGACGGTTCGTTCCACGGCGCGATACACAGCTCGACGCGCCAGCAACCGAGCCTGTGCAACGCCCAGTCGGCGAGCCCGGCCACGGACTCGCCGGCCACGCCTCGCCCGCGCGCCGACGGCAGGACCCAATAGCCGAGCCCGACCCGGCCGAGGTCGAGGTCGCGCAGGCGGAGGCTGATATGTCCGACGACTGAGCCGGTAGCCTGCTCCGCGATCGCTCGTGGCACCGTGACACCGCCGGCGGACAGTTCCGTCATCCGGCGGAGGAAGGCGTATCCCGCATCGGTCGTGTACGTGGCCGGAACCGTCGTGATCGATGTGATGTGGGGATCGGTCGCCGCCTGCGCCAGCACATCCAGGTCGCTCTCCCGCCACGGTCGCAGCACGAACCGATCGGTCCTCACCTCGACGGCCGCCAAGTCCGGACCCTGCACCGCCTGCCTCCTCCCCCAACGCCTCACAACGACGACATCCAACCGCGGTGGTGCCCAGAAGCTCCTCATCGTCATTCTGGTCCGTGCCGTTGTTCGAGTGCCGACCGTGGGTTGTCGAACCATCGGGACGAGTTCCCTCCGAGACCTCGGCACCATCCGCCACCGCTGTCGGGGGCGCCACGAGAAAGGCCCGTCGCCGCAATGCAGCAAGACAACCGAAGAGCGTCCTCGCGGTGCGGACACGTCCTTCGGTGCCGTTCACCCCGGGGTGCTCTCGCGTGAGCCGGCGAATGCGGCAAACTGCGGCATCGGTTTCAGGGAACGAGCACGACCTTGCCGAAGGCGGCACCGGACTCGAGCTTGTCATGCGCGTGCGCCGCAGCTGCGAGAGGGAACGCTTCATCGATCAGACTGGCGACGGTTTTGCCGGCGACGAGTTCCAGAAGCCTCTCCATGCGTGCGCGGAGCTCCGCACGGCTGATCGAGGAGAGACTGAGCATGAGCAGGGTCGGGGATGCCGTGAACCGGCCGAGCAAGGTCGAGCCGAAGTCCGGTGTGGGGAAACCCGCCACTCCTCCGCACAGCACGTACCGGCCGTTGGGAGCCAGCTTCTCCAGGAAGCGATCGAACTCCGGGCCGCCGACCGGGTCGATGATGATGTCGTACTCCTCGTACGCTTGGGCAACTGCAAAACGGTTCACGACAGTCGACGCCCCCAGCGCTGCCAGCCGTTCACCACGAAGAGCGGAGCTGGTCACTGCCGTCACGGCGGCCCCGAGGTGGATACCCAGCAGGGTCGCCATGAGCCCGACTCCACCACCGGCACCACGGACCAAAGCCTTGTCTGCTTTGCGCACCTCGGCACGTTCGAACGACATCAGAGCCGTCACCGCGTTGAAACCGAGCGCAACCGCTTCCGCTTCACCGACCTGGTCGGGAAGGGCGACGACAGCCTCGACGTCTGCCGTGACCAGGCCGGCATAGCCACCACCGGTCCGGTCCAGCATCGCGTAGACGCGGCGGCCGACCCACGCGTCGTCGACGTCCTCACCGGTCTCGACGACGACACCGGCCACCTCGAGGCCTGGCACGAAGCCCGGAGAGAAGGAACCACCGAGCTCACCTCGACGGGACATGACGTCGACGTGCCCCACACCGGCCGCCTTGACTTCGACCAGCACCTCTCCCGGACGCGGCCGGGGATCGGGGAGGTCTGCGAGGACAAGGTTCTCCGTACCTCCGAACGCCTTCACGACAACAGCCTTCATGATCAGTGTGTCCCTCGGTGAGTCTGCGTTGATTGGATCGCAACATCACCGTATGAGGCTTGGAGCAGCACATGCCATGCGTGTGCGTGCCGCATTCATGCGCGATTGTGTCTACGCTGCCGGTGTGGACGTGTTCAGTGATGTGATCGGCAGCATCCGGGCCGGGCGGCCGACGTTCTGTCACACCTTCGGCAGCGGCGCTTGGGGACGGAGCTTCGACGACTTCACCGGCGCTGGCTTCCACGTGCTGCTGCGCGGTGCGTGTTGGCTTATGTTGCCCGGTCGGACGCCGTTGGCGCTCAGTCCAGGCGACGTGGTGCTCCTACCGCACGGCACTCGGCACGGGTTGTGCGAGCGACCGGATCGGCCGCTGGCCGACCTGCCGAGGGAGTCGAAGCTCCCCTCGGGAGCCGACCTGCGACCGGAAGGGCCGATCGACTCCGCGGCGGCGCACGCAGACATGGTCTGCGGCGCCTACGAGTTGCTGCTCCGACCGCTGCACCCGTTCCTGCGGGCGCTGCCGGACGTCGTCCACGTGCCGGCGCGCGCCGGCCGGCACCCGGCGTTACGCGCGGCGGTCGATCTCCTGGCCGCCGATGTCGTGGACGCACTCCCCGGCGCTGACGCGGCGGTGCCCGCGCTCATCGACCTGGTGATGATCTACACGCTCCGCGCCTGGTTGCAGGAGGAATCCGAGCGCACAGCCAGCACCGGCTGGTGGGCCGCCTTGGCTGATCCCGCGATCACCGAGGCACTTCAGCACATGCACCGGGAATGCAGTCGCAAGTGGACAGTGCAGGAGCTCGGTGAGGCAGTTGGCCTTTCCCGAACCGCATTCACCCGGAGGTTCACCTCCATGGTCGGACAGCCCCCGCTGCTCTACCTGACGAACTGGAGGCTGGGCAGGGCCGCCCAACTGCTGCGGGAAACCGATGATCCCCTCGCCCTCATCGCGCGTCAGGTCGGCTACCGATCCGAGTTCGCCTTCGCCAACGCCTTTCGCCGAGCGTTCGGCGTGCCCCCTGGGCGGTTCCGACGCGATGAGCTACCCGTCGGCCGTGGCAGTGAGAGCCGTCGAAAGGCTGGCGCCACCGCATCCGTCAGGTAAGTCCGTCTCGCAGTCCAGCGGGAATGTCCGCTCTGATCGCGGTGGGCCCGCCTGGTGAACTGATGATCTTCGTCGTGCCGTCGAACGCGGCGACCCTGCGCTGGATACCGAGGCGCCTGGTGCCGTGCGCGTCGTCGGCGACCGTCGCGACGAGTGCGCCGTCCTCGTCACGCAGCTCCACGGTGATGTGGCCGGCTCCACCGTGCGAGGACCCGCAAGGTCTCCAACGAGACTCGGCGTGACAGACCGCGCGGCACCCTCGCCAGCGGCGAGCCGCAACGCCGGTCGGCGGCTGATCGAGGTGGCCGGATGAGCGGCGACGCGGTGCGGTTGCTGGTGCCCGGACTGGCCGCGCCGGTGGCGGCGCGGCGGCCCTGGTCGTGCTCGCCCAGCCGCCGCGCGGACGTCCTAATGCTCCAGCCGCAGTTCGTGGTCTTGCTGGAGTGGTGGCGTGAGATGGGTGCGGCCACTCGAAGACCCCGTCGGACACCCTCCGCGACAGCAGTGGCAGCTTCGGCGTCCGGTGCTGCAGGGCACTCGATGACGATGCTCACCGGGGCATACTGCCTGTTCCACCCGGCCCGGCTTACCCGCCCACAGCCCAAGATCGGAGCCACTGCTGGGGCACTAGGTTCACCATGAGATCGGGTACAGGGTTCATGGCACCGTCCTCACGCGGAACCTAGCGTCGACCCCATGAAACGCAATCGCCGTATCAGCGCTGTCGCGGTGCTGGCGCTCGCCGCCCTGATCGCCGGAACCGGCGCCGGGTTCGCCGCTACGACCACACCGTCGGCCACGCACGCAATCGACACCGCAGCGGCCACGACCACCGCGCCCACGCGGTCTTTTCAAGGCACGCTCCCCGCGCCGACCGGCCCCGACGCCGCCGGCGAGGACGTCATCCACCTCACCGACGCGAGCCGTCCCGACCCGTGGGTGCCCTCATCCGGCCCCCGCCAACTGACCGTCACGATGGTCTACCCGGCCGTCCTCGGGACCGGGACTCCGGCCCCCTACATGACCCTCGCCGAGGCTGCCGGAATCATCCAGCGCCGGAAGTTGCCGGCGAGCTCCGGCGTCACCGCAGAGAACCTTTCCAGCGTCACCACTCACGCCTTCGACGGCGCGCGGCCGCAGCGGGGCAAGTACCCGCTGGTGGTCCTCTCACCCGCGGCCGAGGACCCGCGCATGACGCTCACCTCGCTCGCGACCGACCTGGCCAGTCACGGCTACGTCGTCGCGCTCGTCGGCCACACCTACGAGGACAGCGGCGAGACGCTGGCGAACGGCCGGACGCCGACGTGCGCGATCTGCGATGACCCGACGCTCGACCTCGACTCCGTCGCCGCCAGCCGCGCGCTCGACGTGTCCTTCGTGATCGACCAGTTGACGCACGGCAATACCGCGTGGCGCCTGGCCCACCTCATCGACAAGCACGACATCGGCATGGCCGGACACTCCCTCGGCGGAGCGGCGGCCGCCGCCACGATGATCGCCGACCCGCGAGTACGGGCCGGAGTGAACATGGACGGCAAGTTCCACCCGGCCCCGACGCCCGGCCAGATCGACCGGCCGCTCCTCATGCTGGGCGTAACCGACAGCCACTCCCCCGGCGGCTACGACACGACGTGGGCGCAGACCTGGGCCACCCTCGGCGGCTACAAGAAGTGGCTGACGGTCGCCGGCGCCGACCACTTCAGCTTCGCCGACCTGGACCTGCTTCAGGAGGAGGCCGGGTTCCCGGGGCCGCCTCTCTCCCCGGAACGCGGGGTGGTGATCACCCGCGAGTACGTGACAGCCTTCTTCGACCAGACGCTGAAGGGGATCCACCGTCCGCTGCTGGACGGCCCCTCGCTGAACAATCCGGAAGTACTCTTCCAGCCCTAGTGCAGCGCCGCGTCGATCCTTCGTGCGCCACCACCAAGCCGAGCGTGCGAGAATCTGTCGACTTAGGATTGCGAGGACGACGAATCGTGTGGATGGCCTGCTGCAGAGAACGCGGCCCACGCTCGTCGCACCCTGCGGGCGGGGGTCGGGCCAATGGCTGAAGAGAACTTCCGGCCCCGCGGTGAGGGCGCCTAATCCGACGGCGGGAGCGCCAGACTCGCACGCGGTGGATCGAACTGCCGGGAGAACCGCTGCAGAAAGGGGCCGGCAAGGAGAAGGCCCGCGGCCCAAGGATTTCGGTGCGGGGCTCGAGCGGCTCCGCGAGTTGCCGCAGGGATGCTGCACGCTCCGATCGCGCCGGATCTCTATTTTCACCCGGCGTCCGGCCGGTTTTCACAGATTCATCACCTCGCCAAGCTTCGCCGCCAATCATCAGCCATCGCGTTGAGCGTGTTAGCCGTGCTCGGCACGCTCAACGCGATGGCCCGCCGAGCTGCGGCAAGGCCCGAGATCATCCTTGGGTTGGGTCGTCGATCGCGGATATCCGGCGGCCGCACACCCGGGTGGGTTGCGTCAGCGAGCCAGCGGGTGGGTCCCTTTGGTGGCGTAGTGGCGGTCAGTGCGTGTCGTCCTTGCCATTGGCGGTGCCGTTGCAGGTCTTCGTGGCGACGCCGACCGTTTACCGCCGAACGCAAGGAATCTGAGCAGCCGGGCAGCGTGGAGCGGCGTGTGGGTTCAAGGTCCGCGCCGGTCACAGCCCCTGGCAGAGACCAATCCCCCAGGACGTGAACGTCAATACGTGAACTGAACCCCTGCCCTACATCCCGACGGGGGACACCTTCACAGGCACCAGCGCCCACACGACCTTGCCACGGCTATCGGTGCGGACACCCCAGTCCAAGGACAGCTGTCCCACCAGCCGCAACCCATACCGGAACGCGACCACTCGAACCGCGCCCACAACCGAATCACCGTCGCTGACCTCGACCAACACGTTGTCGGAACTCCGAGCGACCCGATCCCGTTTCTGGATCCCGGCCCGAACGGCGGGGTCGCCATGCCGCGGGCATGCCCCGCGACTCGTGTTTCACTCGTCGCGGCACGGTCAGCGACTCGAGGCCGCCCCGTAAGCCGCGATCCTGATCCGCAGGCTGCGTAGGCGAACCAGGTCGATGACGAAAGCCGGTGCCGGCCGGTAGCCCGCCGTCGGCTGCCCGCATCAGCAGCACGTTCTCCTCGCCGGGCAGCAGGTTGTCGACCGCCGAGAACTGCCCGGTGCCCCCGATCGCCGCGCGGACCCCGTCCGACTTGGCCGCCACGCGGGTCCCGCGGCAGGGACCTGCCCGCCGTCGGCGTGGATGAGGGTGGACAGGATCCGCACGGTGGTCGTCTTGCCCCGCCCTGAGGAAAGTCCGCCACGAATCAGCGAGCAGAACCGGACCACTCCTGGATGTCGTCGTCGGCCTGGTGGCGGCTACGATACCGGCCCGGCGAGACACCGTGTTCACGCTTGAAGGCCGTCGCGAAGGCGAACGGCGATGTGTACCCGCAGCGCTGGGCGACCGACGGCAGGGCAAGGTCGGTCTCGCGCAGCAGACGCGCCGCGACGGTGAGGCGCCAGTACGTCAGGTACGCCATCGGCGGCTGCCCGACCAGTGCGGTGAACCTGCGGGAGAACGCCGCGCGGGACAGCCCCGCCCTGGCGCCCAGCTCCTCCACGGTCCACGGCCGCACCGGGTCGGCGTGGATGCAGCGCAGAGCGGCGCCGGCCACCGGATCGGTCAGGGCCGCGCACCACCCGGACGCATCGCGGTCCGGCTCCTCGGTCAGCCACTCGCGCAGCAGGAACAGCAGCAAAAGGTCCAGCAACGACGGGATCGCGGCGTCCGCGCCGAGACCGGGCGAGGTCAGCTCACCGCCGAGCAGGCCGACCACCGCGGCCACCGCGGGGTGGCCACCCGCCCGCGCCCGCAGGTGGATGACCTCGGGCAGGTCGGTGAGCAGCGGGTGCGACCGGGTCCGATCGAGCTGGTAGGCGCCGCACAGCAGTTGAGTGGGTTCGTCGAGGCCGGTGTCGGTGAGGGCGTGGGCGGTTCCGCGCGGGGTGAGCACCACGTCGCCGGCGTGCAGGACAAGCGGTGCCGTGCCGGGAGCCACCATGCGGCAGCTTCCTTCGAGGACGAGGTGGAACCCGATCCCGGCGAAGGCTGCGAAGTCGGTCCGCCACGTGCCCTGGCGGTCCTCCCGGTTCGCGAAGGGCCGTCCCGTCCGGACGGCGCCGATCACGTCGCTGAGTACGTCCACGGCACTCAATGTACGCCGTCGAAGACGATCGCGTATGCAGACAGCACTCCTGATTATCGATCGTGCTCCTGAACCGCCCTACCGTGCAGGTATGGACACCATCAACCTCGGCGACGTCGAGATCACCCGCGTCGTGGAGTGGCAGGGCCCGATCGCCCCGATGCCCGTGCTGTTCCCGGACCTCGACCGGCACCCCTGGCGCACGGACGACCGGCTCACGCCCCACTTCTGGAACCCCGCCACCGACGACTACCTGGCGGCCGTGCAGACCTGGGTGCTGCGCAGCGAGGGGAAGGTCATCCTCGTCGACACGGGGGTGGGCAACCACAAGGAACGGCCGTACATGCCGCCGTGGCGGCACCGCGACGAGGACTTCCTCGGCCGCCTGGCCACGGCCGGCGTCCGCCCGCAGGACGTCGATCTCGTGGTCAACACGCACATCCACGCCGATCACGTCGGGTGGAACACCCGCCTCGTCGACCGCGCCTGGGTGCCGACGTTCCCGAACGCCACCTACCTCATCGCCCGCCCCGACTTCGAGTACTGGAACCCGCGCCACGACATCCCCAAGCACGGGTCGGTCAACGGCATCAACTCCCGGCTGGCGAACGGGAACACGTTCGAGGACAGCATCGACCCGGTGCACGAAGCCGGGCAGACCCTGCTGTGGGAGGGCCGGACCCACCGGGTCGACGGCAACCTCAGCCTCGAACTCGCGCCCGGCCACACCCCCGGGTCGGCCATCGTGCGCCTGGAGTCGGGCACCGACCGGGCGTTCTTCGTCGGCGACGTCGTGCACACGCCCGCGCAGTTCGCGCACCCCGGCTGCGACACCTGCCTCAGCGAGAACCAGGCCGAGGCGGCCGGGTCGCGGATGCGCGTGCTCGCCGAGGCGGCCGACCGGAACGCGCTGGTGATCCCGGCCCACTTCCCCGGCGCGGGCGCGGCCGAGATCAGGCGCGCCGGGAACGCCTTCGAGGTGCACCGCTGGGCGCCGTTCACGCCGTCGTCGTTGTGACCGCTTTGTTGACGCATCCACAATCCGCGGTTAGTTTGAGGACACGTCAACATCTTGACCGAGAGGAACCCGCACCGTGACGTCTCTGGCGACGCCCACCACCGCGGCTGTCGCACTCGAAGGTGTCAGCCGCACCTACGGCACCGGACCGGCCGCGGTCCGCGCGGTCGACGACGTGACCATCGGCTTCCCGCGTGGCAGCTGGACGGCCGTGATGGGCCCCTCGGGGTCCGGCAAGTCGACCCTGCTGCACCTCGCGGCCGGGTTGGAGCGCGCCGACAGCGGCCGGATCCGGCTGGGTGACACCGACATCACGGCCGCCGGTGACGACGAGCTGACGGCGTTGCGGCGCACCCGAATCGGGTTCGTGTTCCAGTCGTTCAACCTCATCGGGTCGCTCACCGCGGCCGAGAACGTGGCCCTGCCCCTGCGGCTCGCGGGCCGCGAGCCGTCCGGCACCGAGGTCACGGACACCCTCGCCGCCGTCGGGCTCGCCGAGCGCGCCCGGCACCGGCCGCGCGAGCTGTCCGGTGGGCAGCAGCAGCGGGTGGCGATCGCCCGCGCGATGATCACCCGGCCCGAGATCCTGTTCGCCGACGAACCGACCGGCGCCCTCGACACCCGCGCCGGCGACCGGGTGCTCGACCTGATGCGCGCGATGACCGCCGTCGGCCAGAGCATCCTGATGGTGACCCACGATCCCGCCGCGGCCGCGCGGGCCGACGCCGTGGTGTTCCTGCGCGACGGACGCCTCGCCGGCCGGCTCGAGGGCGCCGGCGCCGGCGCGGTCGCGGAGCACCTCGTGGCGCTGGAGGGCTGAGCGATGCTCCGCTTGAGCTGGGCCGGGTTCCGTGAGCGGTGGCCGTTGTTCCTCGGTGCCCTGGTGACGACGTGCCTGGGGGTCGCGCTCGTGCAGTCGTCCCTGCTGTTGTTGCTGGCCGTCGCCGGGTTGCGGCCCGCGCCGGGTGCGTCCGCGCTGGAAGCGATGTCGGTCGCGGCCGCCCGCGAGACCGGAGTGGCGCTGATGGGCGTGACGCTGGGGTTCGGAGCGTTCCTGGCGGTGTTCGTCATCGCCTCGACGTTCGCCTTCACGGTCGCGCAGCGGCGGCGTGACCTCGCGCTGCTCCGCCTGGTCGGCGGCTCGCGGCGGCAGCTGCGCCGGGTGCTGACCGGCGAGGCCGTGCTGCTCGGCACGGTGGGCGGGATGCCGGCCGGGCTCGGCGTCCTGGCCGCGCAGACGCGGATGCTGCGGGACCTCGGGTTCGTCCCGGCGGACTTTGCGGCCCCGGTACTGCCGTGGGTTTTCGCGGCGTCGCTCGGCTCCGGTGTCGCGCTCGCGGTCGCCGGGGTGCTCGTGGCCGCGCGCCGCGCGGCGGCCGTCCGGCCGTTGGAAGCGTTGCGCGAGAACGGTTCCGCGGCCCGGGTGATGACCCGCGGGCGCTGGTGGCTGTTCGCGGTGTCCGCCGCGGGCGCGGTCGCGCTCGTCGTGCTGGCCCCGGTGGGCGGCGCGGCAGGCGGGCAGGCCATGGCGATCTCGGTGAGCGTGTGCGCGTCGCTGGCGTTCACCGCGGCCTGCCCGGTCCTGCTGCCCGCGCTCGCGAGAGCGCTGCCCGCGCGAGGTGTGCTTGCCCGGCTGGCGGCGGCGAACCTGCGCGACGGCGTCCGGCGCAGCACCTCGATCGCCGCGCCCGTGATCGTGCTGACCGGCCTGGTGCTCGGGCAGGCGACGGCGATGGCGTCCTTCGCCGACGCGGGACAGCGCCAGACCGCGCGGGACACCGTGGCCGACTTCGTGGTGGCGGGGCCCGTCGCGGCCGGCGTGCCCGGCGTGGCGGCGGCCTCCACCGAGACGGAGGTACCGGTGGTGCTCACCGTCGGCACCGGGGACCTCGCCTACACCGAGACCCGGACGGCGCTCCTCGTGGATCCCGTGGCCTACGAGCGGGTCCATCCCGCTTCCGGCTCGCTGGCGGCCTTGCGCGGACGCGTCGCCGTGGCCGGGCCGGGCGGGGACGACGTGGCGGCCGGGGACGCGATCGGCATCCGCTTCGGCGACGTCGATCTGGGCCGGCTTCCGGTCGTGGCCGAGGTCCCGGCCGGCGCCGGCGGCGGTCCGGCCCTGCTGCTGCCGCGGGGGCTGCTGCCCGCCGACCTCCTCGCCGGGGCTTCGGAACGGACTTTCGTGACCGTCGCCCCCACCGCCGATCGCACGGAAGTGGCCGCGCGGCTGGGCACCGTGCTGCCGGTGGCCGAATGGCTGGCGCGGAACGCGGCGGTGCAGAACAGCACCACGGACGGGGTGCTGCTGGTGGTCATGGGACTGGGCGGGCTGTTTGCCGCCATCGGCGTCGTCAACTCGGTGGTGATCGCCACCGGGGAGCGCCGGCGCGAGTTTGCCGCGGCGCGCGTGACCGGGCTGACGCGGCGTCAGGTGCTCCGGGCCGCACTGCTGGAGTCGGCCGCGGTCACCGCGGCGGGCCTGGTGCTGGGCCTGCTGGCCGCGGCGGGAACGCTGCTCGCGACGCTGGCCGCCACGGCGGCGGTGACCGGCAGCGCGACGGCGGTCGTGCCCTGGACGCTGGTCCTCGGCGTGGTCGCCGGCGCCGGGGTGCTCACCGGGATGAGCACCCTGCCGGCGGCCTGGTCGGCGACGCGGACCAGGCCGGTGACGCTGCTCGCCGCGCGGGACTAGCCGTGCCCGTCGAGCAGGCGCTCGAACAGCCGGGTCAGCGTGGCCTGGTCGCGCTCGGAGAGCCGGTCGAAGAAGTGGCGGCGGACGGCGGCGACGTGTTCCGGAGCGGCCGCTTCGATCGCCGCGCGGCCGGCGGCGGTAATCCGGACCATCGCGCCCCGCGCGTCCTCGGCGCAGTCCTCACGAGCCACCAGGCCCCGCTTCTCCATCCGCTTGACCTGGTGGGACAACCGGCTGCGGTCCCAGCCGACCTGGCGGCCGAGTTCGCGCATCCGGACCACCCCGTCGTCGGCCTCCGACACCGGCGCCAGCACGGCGTACTCCGCCCCCGACAGGCCCGCGTCGCGCTCCAGCTGCTGATCGAAGGCGCGCTGCAGCTCGCGGGTCAGCCCCCGGTACGCCTGCCAGAGCCGGGCTTCACGGTCGTCGAGCCATCGGACGTCAGCCATGCCGGCAGCCTACCGCTTTGTTGACGCATCATCAAAGCGCGGCTAATTTGTGGACACATCATCAAAATGGGGAGAGGGCATGACACGCATCGCGATCATCCTGGGCAGCACGCGCCCGGGCCGGAACGGAGAAGCGGTGGCGCGCTGGGTCCACGAGATCGCCGCGGCTCGCGGTGACGCCGAGTTCGAACTGGTCGACGTCGCCGAGTACCGGCTGCCGCACCTGGACGAGGCCGCTCCCCCGTCGCTCGGGCAGTACGCGCACGAGCACACGAAAGCGTGGGCGGCGAAGATCGCCTCGTTCGACGGGTACGTCTTCGTCACGCCGGAGTACAACCACTCGACGTCGGGCGCGCTGAAGAACGCCATCGACTTCCTCTACGGCGAGTGGAACAACAAGGCGGCCGGGTTCGTCAGCTACGGCAGCGCGGGCGGCACCCGCGCGGTCGAACACCTCCGGCTGGTCATGGGTGAGCTGCAGGTCGCCGACGTCCGCAATCAGGTGGCCCTCTCGCTGTTCACCGACTTCACGGACTTCACCACCTTCACCCCCGCCGAGCGGCACACCGCTGCGGTCAGCGCGCTGCTGGACCAGGTGGTCGCGTGGAGCCGGGCACTGGCCTCCCTGCGCACCGACGCGAAGGAAGTCGTGCGCCGCAACACCGAATGCGTGCAGTCCGGCGGCGACTTCGCCCTCTTCGAGGAGCTGTTCGCGGACGACTTCGTCGACCACACGCCGCAGCCGGGTACCACCCCGGACAAGGACGGCGTCCGCGTCCTCTACCACGCGCTGCGCTCGGCGTTCCCCGACTTCACGGCGAAGATCCACTGGCAGACCGTCGACGGCGACGTAGTGACCACGTACAAGACCTATTCGGGCACCCACCGGGGCGAGTTCCTCGGCCTGGCCGCGACCGGCGAACACGTCGAGTTCGAGACCGTCGACGCGATGCGCGTGGTCGACGGGAAGATCACCGAGCACTGGGGCGTCGCCAACCTGTACTCGGTCCTGCAGCAGCTCGGCGCGCTGACGTGACCACCACGCCCAGAGCAGTGCGGTTCTCCCGCTACGGCGGTCCCGAGGTCCTGGAGATCGCCGAGGTCGAGCGACCTCGCGCCGGCCACGGCCAGGTGGTCGTCGACGTCGTCGCCGCGGCCCTCAACCCGGGCGAGATCGGCATCCGGGAGGGCGTGTTGGCCGGTATCTGGCCCGCGCGGTTCCCCGAGGGCCAGGGCAACGACTTCGCCGGCCGGGTCGCCGAGACCGGCGACGGCGTGACGGCGTTCGCGACCGGGGACGAGGTCCTCGGCTTCGCCCCGCGCGGCTCAGGCCGACTTCGTGGTCGTCCGTCCCAGCGCGCTCACCGCCAAACCGGCCGGGCTGGGGTGGGCCGAAGCGGCGAGCATCGCCGGGGCCGGCGCCACCGCGTGGGCCGGGATCGAGGCCGTCGGCCCGCGTCCCGGGGAGACGGTCGTCGTCTCGGCCGCGGCCGGCGGGGTCGGCGTGCTCGCCGCCCAGCTGGCCCGGCTGCGCGGGGCCACGGTGATCGGCACCGCGAGCGAAGACAACTTCGGCTTCCTGCGCGACCTCGGCGTCCGGCCCGTGGCCTACGGTCCCGGGCTGGCCGACCGGCTGCGCGCCGCGGCACCAGACGGCATCGACGGGTACGTGGACACCTTCGGCGCGGGCAACGTGGCCGTCGCCCTCTCCCTGGGCGTCCGCCCGGACCGGATCAACACCATCGCCGACGGCCTCGCGGTCCAGCGCCACGGCGTGCACTCGGCCGCGCAGGAACAGGCCGACGACCCGGCGATCTGGGCCGCGCTGGCGGACCTCGTGGCGAAGGGCGAGATCACCGTCCCCATCGCCGCGGTCTACCCGCTGGACCAGGTCCGCGACGCCTACCGGGACCTGGCCACCCGGCACATCCGCGGCAAGCGCGTCCTGGCCGTGAAGCCCCTGTCCGACTTCGAAGGAGACCACCGATGAAGGCCCTGCTCGCCCGTACCTACGGACCGCTGGAGAAACTGGAGATCGCCGAGGTGCCACGGCCCGAACCCGGCAGGGGACAGGTTCTGGTGCGGGTCGAAGCCGCTGCCGTCAACCCCGTCGACGTCGCCCTGATCACCGGCGCGATGCGGGACGCGCTCCCGGTGGCGCACCCGTTCGTGCCCGGCGTCGACGTCAGCGGCGTGGTCGAGGCCGTCGGCCCCGGCGTCGAGCGCTTCCGGGCCGGGGACACGGTGCTCGCGTGGAACGGCGTCCCCTCCGGCGCCTTCGCCGAGTACGCCCTGGTGCGCGCGGACGACTCCGCCGCGTTGCGGCCGGCCGCACTGGACGCCCGACACGGCGCCGCGCTCCCGACCGGGGCGCTCACCGCGGCCGCTTTGCTGGACGAGGCGGAGCTCGGTCCGGGCGCCACCGTGCTGATCGTCGGCGCCACCGGTGGCCTCGGCGGCTACGCGGTCCAGCTCGCCAAGCGCGCCGGTGCGACCGTGCTCGCCACCGGCCGCGACGGCGACCAGGACCACCTCCGCACGCTGGGGGCGGACGGCTTCATCGACTACCGCGCCGAGCACGTCGCCGAACGCGTGCGGGACTGGGCACCGGAGGGCGCCGACGTGGTGCTCGACCTGGCCCAGGCCGGCCCCGCCCTGGCCGGTTCGGCGGCGGCCGCGAAGCCCGGCGGCCTGGTCGTCTCCCCGCTCGGCGGGCCGCCCGCGTTCGACCGGGACGTCCGCGCCCGATACACCGGGACGACCACCCCGGCCGGCCGGCTGGCCGAGCTCGCCGAGCAGGCCGCAACCGGCGCGCTGTCCATCGGGATCGGAGCGGAATACCCCTTCGCCGAAGTGCGGCAGGCGCTGCTGGACTTCGCCGCGCGGCGCGTCCGCGGCAAGGTCGTCATCACCTTCTGAAAACCGTCACCATCCTGATCGGAGAGACCATGACAACCACCGTGCGCCGCAACGACACCGAGAGCCGATACGAGATCACTGTGGACGGTGACCTCGCCGGGTTCGCCGCCTTCGCCGACCACGACGGGCGGCGGATCATGTACCACACCGAGATCTCCGACGCCTTCTCCGGCCGCGGCCTGAGCAGCACCCTGGTCGCCGGCGCCCTCGACGACATCCGCCGCTCCGGCACCCGGGTGGTGCCCGTGTGCCCGCTCGTCGTCGCCTACCTGCGCAAGCACCCGGACCAGAACGACATCTCCGACCCGGCCGGACCGGAGACGCTGCGCTGGCTGCAATCCGTGCTGCGCTGAACTCCGGCGGTCAGATGACGAGGGTGCTCAGCAACGTCAGGGTGTCGGCCGACCGTGACCTCGGTTCCGCCGGCTGGGCGACCAGCCGCTGGCCCGGGGCGCTCGCGATCGCCAGGACCTCCGTGCGCAGCTCCAGCTCACCGACGCTGGGGTGGAAGAAGTGCCTGCCGGAGGGGATGGTGCCGCGGCGTTCGCCCTCGGCCCACAGCCGGCGGAACTCGGGGCTGGTGATCGACAGCTCGCCGATCAGTTCCCGCAGCCGCCGGTCGTCGGGTGCGTACCGGGTCGCCCGGCGCAGGTCGTGGACGGCGGCGCGGGCCGCGGTCGTCCAGTCGCGGAAGAACTGGCGGCCGGCCGGGTCGAGGAAGACCATGCGGAAGAGGTTGTCGTCGTGGACGAAACCACTGTGGAGCGCGACGGCGAGGGCGTTGCGCGCCAGGACGTCGTTCGACCACCCCAGGACGTAGGCCGGGGCCGCGGTCCAGTCGTCGAGCAGGGCCAGCACGGACGGGCTGACGCGCTCGGCGTGCCCGCGGGGCCGCCGGTCCACCGTGGGGCGGGCGAGCCGGTGCAGCTCGAGCGCGCCCGTCTCGTCCAAGCACAGAGCCCGGTTCAGGCTTGCCACCGTCCGGCGGGTCGGGCGGCCGTGTCCCCGTTCCAGCCGGGCGTAGTACCCCGGGCTCAGCCCGGCCCGGCGCGCGACCTCGTCCCGGCTCAGCCCGGGGACGCGACGGCGGCGGTCCCCGCCGGTCAACCCGACCTGCTCGGGCCGCAGGAGAGCACGACGGGCGCGGAGGAACTCCCCCAGCGCCGGGTTGCGCTCACCTTCCATGCGATCGAGAGTAAGCAACGGGACGGCCCGCAGCCTGGGTGCGTCACACCCAGCCACCCCGCGGTTGACGGGAGACCGCCTCGCGGGTTGAGATCCCGCGAGGAAACCGTTCACGACCGCGGAGGCAACGATCATGACCGGCACCCCGCTGGGCGACTTCCTGCGCGCCCGCCGCGAAGCGCTGACGCCCTCGGACGTCGGGCTGCCCGAACACGGCCGCCGCCGCGTCAAGGGCCTGCGCCGCGAAGAGGTCGCGATGCTGGCCGGGATGAGCAGCGACTACTACATGCGCTTGGAACAGGGCCGCGAGTCCAGCCCGTCGGCCCCGGTCGTCGATGCGGTGGCACGAGCGCTGCAGCTCGACGCCGCCGCGACCGAGCACCTGTGGCTGCTGGTCCGGCCCGCGGAGGCACGAGTCTGGCGCCACTCCGACGGCCTGCCGGTCAGCGCCCAGCTGCGGCAGCTGATGGACGGCTGGACCGGCTCGCCCGCGTTCGTGGTCGGGCCCGCGCTGGACATCCTCGCCGCCAACGCGATGGCCGCCGCGTTGCACGAAGCCTTCACTCCGGCGGACAACCTGGCGCGCATGGTCTTCGTGGATCCCGCCGGGCGCGAGTTCTACCGGGAGTGGGAGCGGGCGGCGCACTCCTGCGTGGCCGAACTCCGCGCCGCCTACGGCCACGACCCCGACAACGCGCGCATCGCCCAGGTCGTGGCCGAGCTGTCGGCGCGCAGTCCGGACTTCGCGCGGTTGTGGGACCGGCACGACGTGAAACCCAAGACTCAGGAAAGCAAGCACCTGCGTCACCCGCGGGTGGGTGAGCTGCACATCGAGTTCGCCACCTTCACCGTCAGCGGCACCGCGAGCCAGCAGCTCGTCGTCTACCAAGCCGAGCCCGCGTCCCCGACCGCGGCCGCGTTCGAACAGTTGCGCGCACTCGCGGCGGCCTCGACCGACTAGCCTGGGTGCGTTCTTCCCAGGAAACCCACGGCCTTCTTCCGGCACTGTTACCAGGACAAACTCGGTTTGTCAGCAGCGAGAACCGCTCGCCGCACACGGAGCACAGCCGGAAGGACAAGATCGTCATGGCCACCTGGTTCATCACCGGAGCATCCCGCGGCCTCGGCGCGGAGATCGCCCGCACCGCACTGCGCGGCGGCGACAACGTCGTGGTCGCGGTCCGCACCCCCAGCCGGGTCCCGGAAGACCTGAAGTCGGCGGCGAACGCGCTGGTCGTCGAGCTGGACGTCACCGATGCCGAAGCCATCCCGGCCGCGGTCGAGGCCGCCACCGAGCGGTTCGGCGGCATCGACGTGCTGGTCAACAACGCCGGCCGCGGCCTGCTCGGCGCGCTGGAGGAGATCACCGACGCCGAGACGCGGTCCCTGTTCGACCTCAACGTCTTCGGCCTGGTCAACATGACCCGCGCGGTGCTGCCCGTCATGCGGCGCCAGGGATCCGGCAAGCTCGTCCACATCGGATCGCGGTCCGGCTTCGAAGGCGAACCGGGCGTGAGCATGTACAGCGCGTCGAAGTTCGCCGTCGCCGGCATCAGCGAAGCTCTCTCGGCCGAGCTGGCGCCGTTCGGCATCCAGTCCATGGTGGTCGAGCCGGGCGTGCTGCGCACCGACTTCCTCGACACCAGCTCGCTGTCGCTCGCGGCCGAGCGCATCGCCGACTACGACGGCACCCCGGCGCACGTGACGCTCGACTGGGCCGGTACCGCCAACCACACCCAGCTGGGTGACCCGGTCAAGAGCGCCGCGCTGATCCACGAGGTCACCGCCGGGGAGACCCTGCCCACCCACCTGTACCTCGGCCCCGACACCCTCGAGCGGTTGCAGGTCAAGCTGACTCAGATCGACCGCGACCTGGCGCCGTGGCGGGACAAGTCCGCCGCGACCGCCCACGAAGACGCCGCCGCCTGACCGCTCGGCTCCCCCCTGCAGGAAAAGGAATGATCATGTCTGCTGCCCTGCTCACCGACACCCCGCTCGCCGGCCGCGTGGCCGTCGTCTCCGGCGCCTCCAGCGGCATCGGCGCCGCCACCGCCACCCGCCTGGCCGAACTCGGCGCCAAGGTCGCCGTGCTGGCCCGGCGCAAGGACAAGCTCGACGCGCTGGCCGAGACCATCCGGACCGGCGGCGGCACCGCCATCGCCGTGCCCGTCGACGTCACTGACCGCGAAGCCGTCCAGGCCGCCGCGCGACAGGTCACCGACCAGCTCGGCCCGGTCGACCTCGTGTTCAACAACGCCGGCGTCCAGCTCGTCAGCCCCATCACCGACCTGCGGCAGGACGACTGGCAGCGCCAGATCGACCTCAACGTCACCGGCGTCATGAACGTCATCGGCGCCTTCGTGCCGCATCTGATCGCCGCCGCCGAAGCGGGCAAGCCCGCCGACCTGATCACCACCTCCTCGATCGCGGCCACCCGGATCCTGGAGAAGTTCTCGGTCTACTCGGGCACGAAGGCCTACATCAGCCAGCTCACCCGGCTGCTGCGCGTCGAGCTCGGCCGCAAGAACGTCCGCGTGGCGACCATCGAACCCGGCATGGTGGACACCGAGCTGCCCGACCACGTCACCGACCCGGACGCCAGCAAGCTGATGGCCGACCTGATCGAGCAGATCGACGTGCTGCAGTCCGCCGACATCGCCGAAACGGTCGCGTTCATGGCCGCCGTTCCCCGGCACGTCAACCTCACCGAAATCACCATCCTGCCCACCGCCCAGGCCATCTAGGCGCATGCGGCGACCGCGCCCCGTCGGTGAAGGCGAACCGGTGTTCGCCTTCACCGACCCCCATCCACTCCACGAAAAAGGCTTCCGGCCATGACCAACAGCAAACCCGCGGGCTTCACCGAATACCCCCTGGACAACGTGCACCGGCTGATCGAGCCCGGCCCGGTCATCATGGTGTCCACTTTCGACGGCCGGCGCGCCAACCTGATGACCAACGGCTTCAACATGCCCCTCGCCCACGGCGCGCACGCGCCGATTCGGCTTCACCCCCACCCCCGGAGCCGTGGTAGGCGCGCCCTTGGTCACCGAGTGCTTCGCCAACATCGAGTGCGCGGTCGCCGACGACCGGCTCGTGGACGAGCACAACCTGTGGATCCTCACTGGCGTCCGCGCCTGGTTCGATGCCGGCAAACGGGGAGCGGGCGAGTTCCACCACCGCGGCGACGGCACCTGCTCCGCCAACGCCTCCACGGTGGACCTCCGCCACCGTATGACCAAGTGGCGCTCCCTGACGCGCGACTGACTTCCCTCCGCCACCAACGCTCTGGAAAGGCCCGGAAACCATGTTCAAGCTCCAGCTGTTCTCCTGGCGATGTCGGCCACCATGCTCGCCAAAGCCACGCCCGGCACCGGCGCACACCCTTACGTCGGCATGTGGGTCACGGCCGACGGCCGCATCCGCCAGGAGCTGCTCCCCGACGGCCGCTACGAGGAAGAACGCGACGGCCGCAAACGCGCCTACACCGGCCGCTACACCGTCACCGGTACCCATCTCGACTACACCGACGACCTCGGCTTCACCGCCACCGGCGACATCCGCGACGGCATCCTCTACCACGAGCACCTGGTCCTGCACCGCGATCGGTAGCTGCCCTTACTTCGGGTCCGGCAGGAAAGGGCACTCCCCAACCACTCACGGGCCACGGCGAAAGCTGCCAGCGTCGCCCGTGCCGCGGACTCCGCCGCCGCCCCTCCCCCACCTCGACCGGCTCGCGGCCCAGACCGCGCGACCGGGCGTGGCTCGGCTCGTCCGGGTCGGTCAGAAGGCGACCGGCACCCCGCAGGTCGTGCCCCGCGGGGTCGCGGGTGAAGTGCTCGGAAACCGTCGGCCGGTACAGCCGCTCACGGTCTGCCGTGGGTGACCGCCGACCAGGCGTCTACGGCGCCGTGGCCGTAGAAGCCGTTGAAGGATGCGTCGCCCGCGCACGTGGCCGTGTACGAAGCGTCGCGGCCTTCGTCGAGGTAGTCCACCGTGCGCGGGACCGGGCAGGGGATCTTCGACGCCGTCTCCTCCAGGATCCGCTTCACCACGTCCGGGTCGAGCCCCAGTCCCCCGCCGCGCGCCGGGTGGCCGTACTGCGACACGATCAGGGCCGCGACGCCCGCGGCGTGCGGGGTTGCCATCGAGGTGCCCTGCAGCCACCGGTAGTAGCCGGTGCGGCCGTCGGCGGCCGTCTGCTTCTCGATGCCGATGGCGACCCCGGCCGGGGTGAGGTTCCCGGCGGCGTCGATGTAGCCGGCGGCCACGCCGACGTTGCGGGGGTAGGTCGAGAGGATCTCGTTCTCGCGGCTGTCGTACCACGGCGTGCCGAAGTAGTCGCGTTTGTACCCACCGGGCGCCGACACCGAGATCCGCTCGAGGCCGTAGTTCGAGTAGTCCGCCTTCGCCTGCGACGGCCCGAAACCGGCCACACCGATCGTGTGCGGGCCCTCCAGCGGCAGGGTCAGGCAGCTCGCGTTGTCGATGGTCCGCGGGTGCGCGCTGTTCGCCGGGTAGTCCGGGCTCGTCGCGTCCGGTTGCGGGGCGGCCAGATCACTGTGCTGGTTGCCCAGCGCCACCACCATCGTGACGCCCTTGCGGTGCGCGTAGTCCAACGCCCGCTTCGTCGCCTCGATGACCGTCCGCTGCTCGGCCTGTTCGGCGGGCGAGTCCGCCGGGTTCGCCGCGCAGTTGTACAGCCACGGGTCGATGTAGAAGGACATGTCCACCACGTCGATGCCCGCGTCACCCGCGTAGGTCAGCGCGTCGACCGTCGGCTGCAGGAAGTACAGGCCCGAGTCCTGCGCGGCGCGGAGGTTCACCAGCGTCACGTTCGGCGCGACCCCGGAGACACCGAACCCGTTGGCCGCGGCGGCGATGGTGCCGGCGAGGTGCGTGCCGTGCCCGTTGTCGTCGACGTCCACGGGGTCCACACAGCCGCGGTACTCGCACGGCCCGTCGACGGGCGCGCCGTTGACGTCGTAGGGGATGTCCTTGGTGAAGTTGCGCGAGTCGGCCGCGTCGAAGTTCGGGGCGAGGTCGGGGTGGCTGCCGTCGATCCCGGAGTCGATGACCCCGACCTTGACGCGTCTGTCGCCGGGTTGCACCGTGCGCGCGAGGTCCGACCGCACCGACTTCAAGCCCCACAACCGGGTGTCCAGCGGATCGAGGCCGGCGGAAGCCGCCTTCGGCCGCGAGGCGGTGGTGCCGCCGGGTTCGGCCTCGACGGCGTCCGGTTTCGCCACGGCCCGGCGGTCCTTCGGCACGGTACCGATGACCTTCGCCCTGGCGGCCCCGAAGACCGCGCGGGCGCCCGAAACCCGCTCGAGGAAACCGCCGGCGGGCCCGGTCGCGGTGACCAGGCCGACCGCGGGGTTGATGGCCACGACGCTGCCGCCCGCCGCGCGGACGGCCTCGCCGACCGCAGCCACGTCGTACCCTCGCGGGCCAGGACGTCAAACTCCGCGGTGGGCCGCGGCTGCGCCGACACCGCGGGCACGGCCGTCGCCACGAGCAGCGGCACCGCGAGCGCGACGAGGGCGGATTTCGGTCTTCTCACTGCGGTTCTCCTGACTGACGCAGTTCCAGCGTGCAGCACTTGACGCTGCCGCCCCCTTTGAGCAGTTCCGACAGGTCGGCGCCGATCGGCTCGAAGCCGCGTTCCCGCAACTGCGCGCTCAACCGCGTGGCGGCTTGGGGCAGGATGACGTGCCGCCCGTCGGAAACGGCGTTCAGGCCGAACGCCGCGGCATCGGCGGCGGAGGCGATGACGGCGTCCGGGTACAGCTGCTCGAGCCGCCGCCGGCTGTCCTCGGTGAAAGCCTCCGGCCAGTACGCGATCGTCTCGTCGTCCAGCACCGCCAGTGCGGTGTCCAGGTGGTAGTGGCGCGGGTCGGTCAGCGTGAGCCCCACCACCGGCAGGCCGAAGAACGCCGCGGCCTCTTCGTGCGCCCGGCGGTCGGTCCGGAAGCCGGTACCGGCCAGGATCCGGGAGCCGGCGAGCAGGAAGTCACCCTCGCCTTCGTTGGGCCACCGCGCCTGCCGCACACCGTCGTATCCGTGGTCGGCGAACCACTTCGCGTACGCCGCGGACTCCCCGCGGCGGAAGCGGTGGCGGAAGCGCGCGATCAGCGCCCGGCCGGCCACCACGGTGGCGCCGTTGGCCGCGTACACCATGTCCGGCAGTCCGGGCACCGGGTCGAGCAGGTCCACCCGGTGCCCGAGGTCCAGGTGGAGGTCGCGCAGCCACTCCCACTGCGCGATCGCCAGCTCGGTGTCGGTCGGCTTGCCGGGATCCATCCACGGGTTGATCGAGTACTCGACGTCGAAGTACCGCGGTCTGACCATGAGGTAGTGCCGCACGTGTGCTCCTGGGTGCTCAGGCCGTCTGCAACGACTTTCGGGCCCCCGCCAGCCGCTGGACCAGCTGGCCGCGGATGCGGGGCGGGATGTCCGGGGCGAACCGCCGGAAGTAGCTCTCGGCGTGCGCCGTGCTGTCCATCAGGAACGGCAGGTCGAACACGACCAGCTTGCGGACGGCCAGCAGCGGCACCGGCGCGCGCAGCGCCTTGAACTCGTCGTTCCACAGGCCCGGCTGGTCGCAGACCGGGTGGAACTGGCCGATCATCAGCCCGTCGGCGACGAACCCGTCCTTGGCCTCGCGCTGCAGGTCGTCCAGCGGGCTGGCGTCGTGGTGGTCCAGCTGCGGCAGCACGAGGAGGATCGTCAGCAGCTCCCGGTTCTCCGGCGAGACCGCCGCCGAAAGCCGCTCGTACCACCCGCGCAGGTTCTGGACCGCGTCACGGACGTCGACCGCGCCGGACGCTGCGGTGAGTGCAGCCAGGTGGAACAGTCCTTTGTGGAGTGATGGTTGGGTGTAGGGGCACACCGGGCCGTTCCGGCCGAGGTCCGGGTGCGCGGAGACCAGGTACCGCCCCGCCCAGGCGAGGATCTCGCGCAGGGGCGGGAGGTGCTCGGCCGGCGCGGCGCCGTCGGCGACCTCGGCCGCGGTCCAGATGCGCACCTTGTCGTCGCCGATCATGAGCCGATGCTTTGGGCGAAGGTGAAGAACCCGTCCGGGTCGACCTGCTCCTTGATCCGCTGCAGGCGCGGGTAGTTGACGCCGTAGTAGGCGCTGCGCCAGTCCGCGAGGTCGGGGTCGCTGAAGTTCTGGAAGGCGCCGCCGGACACGTACGGCGACATCGCGTCCGACAGGCCCGCCAGCCAGCCGAGGTTGGCGTCGACCACGGCCGGTTCGTCGTCCTCGGCCCACGAGGTGTCCATGGACAGCAGGAACATCGCGTCGCGGTGGACGAACGCGGTGTCCGTCGCGGGCACCCGGTTGATCGCCCCGCCCCAGGAGAACAGGGCGGCCCCGCCCCCGTCCGGGTTGCCGCTGTCCGGACGGCGTTCGACGAACGAAAGCATCGTGGCGATCGCCTCGTCGGGCAGCGGCCCGGTGAGGATGCCGGTGCGCACCGCGAACGCGCCCTCGGCGGTCTCGTGCCGCAGGTCGTCCTTGGCCTGCCAGAAGGTCCGGTCCGCGATGGCCGTGTGGACCGGCGCGGCGACGGAGAGCACGGGGTCGAGGATTTCGCGCAGCTGCGCCGCGGACCCGAGGTGCTGCCCGACGGCCGACACGGTGGTTTCCCCGCCGGCCCTGCTGACGCCGATCCGGGCCGCGAACTCGTCCGGTGCCTGCCGGACGGTGTCCTGCAGCACGGAGAAGACCTTCGCCGCGTCCGCGCCGTCCCACAGCAGCACGTAGGTCGCGCAGTCCGTCACCGGCCGCGCCTGGAAGGTGAAGGACACGTTGACGCCGAAGTTCCCGCCGCCCCCGCCGCGGCACGCCCAGAACAGGTCGGTGTCGGTGCCGGCGTCGCAGTGCCGCACCTGCCCGTCCGCGGTCACGATCGTGGTCGCCACGAGCGCGTCCGCGGTCAGCCCGAACACGCGGGAAACCGCCCCGCACCCGCCGCCGAGGGTGAGGCCCCCGATGCCCACCGTGTCGCTGTTGCCCAGCGCGAACGCCATCTCGTGGGGCTGGACGGCCGCGTACACGTCCGCCATCCGCGCGCCGCCGGCGGCGGTGACGAGGCCGGTCGAGCCGTCGGCGGTCACGGTGTTCAGCGCACCGAGGTCGAGGACCAGGCCGGGACCGACCGAGTGCCCGGCGAAACTGTGCCCGCCACCGCGGGCGACGACGTCGATACCGGTGTCGCGCGCCCATTCGACAACGCGCTGCACGTCCAAGGTGTCCGCAACGGACACGACACCCGCGGGGGTGATCCCGGCGAACCGCTTGTTGAACGGCGTGCCGGCGTCGCGGAACCCGGCGTCGCCGGGCCGCCGCACCCGGCCGGTCACCGCTTGGCCGAGGCGTCGCCAGTCGGCCTCCGAAGGGCGCCGGGACACTAGCTCACCTCGTCGAGGTAGGAGACGCCGCGGGCGGCGTGCGGGCCGTAGCGCTCCCACACCTCGCGCAGGCGGAGCCGGCCGTCTTCGGCTACCTCCGGCGTGTTCACCGTGTGCCCGCAGATCACCTCGCCGGTGGCGAGCACGACGGTGTACCCCAGGTGGAGCACTCCGTTCTCCCGCTGGGTGCCGGCGATCGCGCCGCGCCGCACGTCTCCCCCGGCGAACTCGGCCCAGACGACGTCGTCTTCCTGCCGGTAGACGGCCACGGCGTTGTCGACGGCACCGGCCTTGCGGAACTTCCGCCCGTCGTAGTCGATCACGCCGGCCCCGCCTCACCGGTGTCGTGCGCGACGAACTCGGCCGACATCTCCCGGTCCCACCAGATGGCGTAGTAGGAGAAGTCTTCGCCGTGCGCGGCGTCGTTCACGAGGTGGTGCTCGATCCCCGGGCGGAGGAACACGATGTCCCCGGCCGCGAACTCGTGGTGCCGGTCGCCGGCGACGACCGCGGCCCGCCCGGCCATGCCGATGAAGATCTCGTGCTCGTGGTGGGCGTGGGCGACCGACGCGTCGCCCGGGCGCAGCACGCACCAAGCTCCGCGGAACGGCGCGGTCAGCCCGTTCCACGGGTACAGCAGTTTCATGTCCAGTCCGTAGGCCCGCGTCAGGTTTTCGTGCTCCAGTCTGCGGATGTCCAGGAGGGCAAGGTCTCGGTCAGTCACGTCCCACTCCGATCAGCGTGTTCTCCGGTCGGGTGCCCGGCGCCGATCGAGGCTAGGTCCGGCCGGTTTCCCGGCGATAGGGGAACTGTTCCCGATCGCCGGTGAATTCCCCGCGTCCCAGTCCCGCGTCCCGGGCCAGCACTATCGCCTGGGCCCGATCGGCCACGCCGAGTTTGGCGAAGACCGCGGAAACGCGATTGCTGATCGTCTTGGACGCCAGGCCGAGATCGCGCGCGATCACCGCGTTCGACCGGCCCGCGGCGATCCGCTCGAGCACTTCCCGTTCCCGGGCCGTCAGTTGCGGAAAGGGGTAGGGTTCGGGGCCGGCCGACCGCACCAGTGCGCTGAAGCGGGCGGCGATCGCCCGGCCGACGATCGCCTCGCCCGCCGCCACCACCCGCACCCCGCGCACGAGCTGCTCGGCGTCGGCGCCCTTGACCAGGTACCCGCGCGCGCCCGCGTGGATCGCCGACCGGACGGCGGTGTCGTCGTCGGCCGAGCTCAGGACGAGCACCTTCGTCACCGGGGACACCAGCGACACCCGGCCGATCACGTCGACCGGCCCGGGCGCGCCGATCTGCGGATCGACGACCAGCACGTCCGGCCGGTGCCGGGCGGTTTCCGCGATGACGCCGTTGACCGTGGCCGCCTCACCGACGACGTACACGCCGCCGGCGTCTTCCAGCGCGGCCCGGACCCAGTGGCGGACCGACGGCTGGGGGTCGGCGAGCAACACGGTGGTCAGCGGGGCGGCGGCCCGGTCCTCGACCGGCCAGAGCCGGGCGGTGCTGCCGAAACCGGTGGCGTGACTCATCGTTCCCCCTACGTCGACCGGTGCCGATCCGTTCCGGTCGGCTCCTCACGAAAGCGTCGTGCACGTCTTCCCCATCGGACAGCAAAGTCTGCTGTCCGGAACAATTGATCGCAATCAATTTCCATGATCGCAATCAATTCGTCGAGATTGCACCGATCGGCGCAATCGGGGATAAACGATCTTAACGAGATTCCCCGACGGCAGGGAAAGCCTTCCCTACCACCAGGGAAACAGCGCTCCTTACGATCGCTTCCGGCGGCACGCGGCACGCCGACCTATTCCCAGAAATCGGAGTGTATCTGTGACCGAAGTACAGGTGGGTTTGCTCGCGATCGGAGCCGGACCGGCGAACCTGGCGCTCGCCGTCGCCATCGAGGAGTCCGGGCACCCGGAACTGGCCCGGCAGACACTGCTGCTGGAGCAGGGACCGGACATCAAGTGGCAACGCGACCTGCTGATGCCGTGGGCACGCAGCCAGGTCTCCTTCCTCAAGGACCTGGTGACCCTGCGCAACCCGCGCAGCAGGTTCTCGTTCCTCAGCTTCCTCCACGACCAGGAGCGGCTCGACGAGTTCGTCAACCTGGGCACGTTCCACCCGTTCCGCTGGGAGTTCTCCGACTACCTGCAGTGGGTCGCGAAGTCGCTGGAGCAGGTGCGCATCCGCTACGACGCGAAGGTCCGGACCATCGAACCGGTCCGTGACGCCCACGGGTCCATCTCCGGCTGGCTGGCCACCCTCGCCGGCGGGGACACCATCCGCTGCCGCGACCTGGTCGTCGGCGGAGGCCGCGACACGCACGTGCCGGACGTCTTCGCCGGCCTGCCCCCCGACCGGCTCATCCACAGCACCCAGTACCGCCGCCGGATCGCGCAGCTGCCCGCGGACGCACCCCTGCGCGCCGTCGTGGTGGGCGGGGCGCAGAGCGCGGCGGAGATGTTCATGGCCCTGCACGACAACCTGCCCAACAGCACCCGCACGATGATCGTGCGGTCGGTGGGTCCGCAGAACTACCAGACGAGCAAGTTCGTCAACGAGCTGTTCTTCCCCTCCTTCGTCGACCGGTTCTACGACAGCCCGCCCGAGGTCCGCCAGCAGGTGCTCGACGAGATGCGCCTGACCAACTACGCCGGAGCGGCCCCGCCGTTCCTCGACCAGCTGTACACCACGCTCTACCAGCAGCGCGGCATCGGGCAGCACCGGTCGGAGGTGCGGACGCTGACCGAGGTGGTCGGCGCCCGGGTCGACGGCGACGAGGTCGTGCTCGACCTGCGCGACCGCACGAGCGGCAAGGTCGAACCGCTGCACTGCGACCTGGTGCTGCTGGGCACCGGCTTCGACAACCGGATGCCCGCGCTGGTCCGCGACCTGGCCGACCACGTCGGCCTCTCGGAGATCTCGGTCAGCCGGTGCTACCGGGTGGACCTCGGCGCGCCGGCCTGGGGCGCGGTGTACCTGCAGGGGGTCAACGAGGCCACCCACGGGATCGCCGACTCGCTGATCAGCGTGCTGGCCCACCGCTCCCACGACATCGTCACCGACCTGCTCGCCCGCCGCGGCGCCGAGCGCGAGGCCGTCTGATGGACCGGCTCGTGGTCATCTCGCCCGCACCGACGGCGAACGGCGATCTGCACCTCGGCCACCTCGCGGGCCCGTTCCTGGCCGCGGACGTCTGCACCCGGTACGCCCGCGCGACCGGCCGGGATGCTCTGTACGGCACCGGTATGCACTTCACGCAGAACTACGTCGTCGCGGCGGCCGAGCGCCTCGGCGTCGCCCCGGAAGACCTGCGGGAGCGCTCGGCCGAGCAGGTCCTGCGCACCTTCGCCGCGATGGGCGTGGAGGTCGACGGGTTCGGCTGCCTCGGCGACCGGTTCACCGCGCTGGTCACCGGCTTCTACGAGCGCCTGCACGGGCGGGGGCTGCTGGAGCTGCGGACGGTGTCGTTCCCGTACCTGCGCAGCACCGGCGAGTACCTGATGGACGCCTACGTCACCGGCGGCTGCCCGTTCTGCCTCGCCGAAGGCTGCGCCGGGATCTGCGAGAGCTGCGGGCTGCCGATCGCCCCCGGCGAGCTGATCGGCCCGCGCTCGACCACACGACCGGACGAGCCGCTGGAGTACCGCGAGGTGGACATCCTCGTCTTCCCGGTCGAGCGGTACCGCGCGGAGCTGGAGGCCTACTTCGCCCGCACGCCCATGCGGCCCGGCATGGCCCGGCTGATCGAGTCCGCGCTGGCGCGGCCGCTGCCGGACTTCCCGATCACGCAGCCGGCGTCGTGGGGTATCCCGGCACCATTCCCCGAAGTGGCGGGCCAGGTGTTCTACGCGCACATGGAAGGCATGCCGTGGAGCATGTTCACCACCGCGCTGGCCGCCGAGCGGCGCGGTGCGGTGCTGACCGCCGACGACGAGCTCTGGCGCACCGGCGCCGGCACAACGGTGGTGTACTTCCTCGGCCTGGACGCGACCTACCCGTTCGCGATCGTCGGCACGGCACTGCTCACCGCGCTCGGCGGCCACGTGCTGCCGGCGCAGTACTTCACCAACGAGTTCTACGAGCTGGCCAACGAGAAGTTCTCCACCAGCCGGGGGCACGTCGTGTCCGGCCGCGAGCTGGCCGCCGAGGTCCCGCGCGACCTCATCCGGTTCCACCTGTGCGCCACCAGCCCCGAGTACCAGCGCACCGACTTCACCCGCGAGGCCCTGTCGCGGATCGGCGAAACGCGGCTGACCGGACCGTGGAACCGGGTCGCGGCGGCGATCGACCGGTGGGTGGACCGCGGTCCCCTGCCGGTGTCGGCGGACGCCCGGCGCACGGCACGGCGGATGTCCGAGCGGTTCGCGGACTCCTACGAGCTCCCGAGGTTCAGCCTGACGGCGGCGGCCTCGACGCTCGCCGAGCAGCTCGCGCGCCTGGACCGGCTGGCGGCGACGGCGACGGCCGCGACCGCGGGCGACCTCTGCCACCAGGTGGAGGTGTTCCTGCGGTGCGCCGCACCGATTCTGATCGACCTCGCGGCGGCGGCCCTGCCGGACACGATGCTGCCGGGACACCTGGAGGCCGCAACGGTGACCCCCAAGAGGCTGCCGAGGCTGGCGCTGACGGTCAGCGCGGCCGACGCGGCCGGTGTCACCGACCTGACCGGCGCACGCGATGCGGTCGCGGCGGCAGACGCGCACAACGCAGCCGGAGCGACCGGCGCCCCGCACCACGTACCGGGCCCGGTGAGCGCGACGGGACCCGCCGGAGTCGCCAGGGCGCGCACCGCGGCCGGGCCGGCCGGGCCCACGGCGCACTGATGGCCACGGTCGCCGTCGTCGGGGCTGGGGTGACCGGGCTGGTGACCGCGATCGAGTGCGCGCGGGCCGGGCACCGCGTCTGCGTGCTCGACCGCGGTCCGGTTCCGAACCCCGCGTCGACCTCCGCCGACCAGCACCGGGTCCTGCGGGTCCTGCGGCCGGACGACGTCGACGGCACCGTGCGGATGGCCGAGGCGCGCCGCCGGTGGTCGGAACTGGAAGCGCTGCTGCGGACGTCCGTCGTGCGGCCCGTCGGCGTCGTCACCGCCGGCACCGCGGAGGAGCTCGAGCGGGCCTTCGGCACCGCGGGCCGGGCGGGTGTTCCCGCGACCGCCGTCGCGCCGGACACTTTGCCGCCGGTGCTGTTCCCGGCCGGGACCGGCGGGGTGTTCGACCCCGGCGGTGCGGTGCTGCTGGCCGATCGGTTCCTCCACGCCGCCGCCGCGTGGCTCGCCGCGCACCCCGCGGTGACCCTGCGCCCGGGGTGCCCGGTCGCCGGGATCGGCGACCACCGGGTGCGCCTGACCGACGGCTCCGTCGTCGACGCCGACCTCGTGCTGGTGGCGGCCGGGCCGTGGACCGCCGCGCTGGCCGGGCCGCCCGTCGTGCTGCACCGGCAGACGATGGCCTACCTGCGCCCGCCGCGGCACCTGGCCGCCTGGTGGGCATCGGCTCCCGGCGTGGGCCGGATCGGGCCCGATCGCCGCGCCTGGCTGCTGCCGCCCGGCGGCGGCGCCCTGCTCAAGATCAGTTCGGACGCGGTGTGCCGCGAGGTCGCCACGACCGCGGAGCCCGACGGCGAACCGTGGGCGGACCGGCTGCTCGCCGAGCCGATCCTCGCCGGCGCCGAGGCGTACACCGTGGTCGCCGTGCGGGACTGCCACTACGCGGCCGACGCCGGTACCGGCGGCCCCGTCCTCGCGCGGATCCGCCCGTCGGTGTGGGCCCGCTCCGCCTGCGGCGGCTCCGGGTTCGGGGCCGCCCCGCTCGTCGCCCGGGAAATCCTCGGCACCATCGGCAACGCGGCCGTCAGCAAAGCGAACGACAAGGAGTGTGCGTAGTGGAGTTCACGATCGTGGGGGCCGGCATGGCCGGCGCGTTCCTCGCGCTCTCGCTGGGCAGGCAGGGACACGTCGTGACGGTGTACGACCGCCGTCCGGACCCCCGCGGCGAGACCGTCGCGGTGACGTCCATGAACCTGGGACTGTCCCGGCGGGGCCTGGCGGCCCTGGACCGGCTGGGGCTGTCGGGCGAGGTTAAGCGGTTCGTCGTCCCGATGCGCGGGCGGCTGCTGCACAACCTCGACGGCGGGCTGCGCTTCTCGGCCTACGGCGACGGCGGCATCCTCGCCATCCAGCGCCAGGACCTCAGCGCGCTGCTCGTGGACGCGGCCGTCAAGGAGCCCGGCGTCCGGTTCGTCTTCGACACCCGCTGCACGGCCGTGGACCGGGAGCTGCCGTCGGCGACCTTCGAGGCGCCGGACGGGCGGTCGTTCACCGTGCGTTCGGACGTCGTGGTGGGCGCGGACGGCGCGTTTTCGGCCGTCCGCCGGTTCCTGCAGCACGAGCTGCGCGCGGAGTTCTCCCAGAACTACCTCGAATGGGGCTGGCGCGAACTGCACATCCCGGCGGCCGCCGACGGCACCCACCGCATGGCCGAGGACGTCTTCCACCTGTGGCCGCGTGGCGACACCATGATGTTCGCCCACCCCAACCGCGACGGCTCCTTCACCTGTTCCTGCGTACTGCCGTTCCACGGCCCCGCCGGCTTCGATTCGCTGCGGACGCCGTCCGACGTCGAGTCGCTGTTCCACCGGGAATTCCCCGATGTCCTCGAGCTGGTCCCCGACGTCGGCGAAGCCTTCCTGAGCCGGCCGACCTTCAACCTCGTCACCGTCAGCACCGCGCCGTGGACCTACGAAGGCAAGGTCGTGCTGATCGGGGACGCCTGCCACGCCGTGTACCCGTTCCTGGCCCAGGGCATGAACTCCGCGTTCGAGGACGCGCTCGAGCTGACCGACAGCCTCACCCGCCACCCCGGGGACCCGAAGGCGGCGCTGGCCCGTTACTACGCCCGCCGCAAACCCAACACCGACGCCCTCGCCACGATGTCCCACCGCAACTTCGCCGAGCTCCGCGACACCGTCCGGTCCCCGGCGGTCCGCTTGGAGCGGGCCTGCGACACCCTGCTGGAGAAGCTGCTCCGCCACCGCTGGATGCCGCTGCACGCCATGGTCACCAACACCACCATCCCCTACCTCCAGGCCCAGCACCGGGCCGCCCGCCAGCACCGGATCCTGACCGCGCTCGGCGCGGCCGCCCTCTCGGCCGTCGCCGTCGCCGCGGGCCGCCGGCTCCGGCGCTGACCCTGCGGGCCACACGAAAGAGGCCTTCACCGGATTTCCGGTGAAGGCCTCTTTCCACTGTGGACGAACACCTACTCCGGCCGGACCTCGATCCGCACCAGGCCCGCAGCCTTCTCCGCGCGCTGCAGGGCCTCGGCCGGGCTGTCCGCCTCCGCCATGACCAGGCCCGCGCGGTCCCATGAGCTGCGCAGGCCGGCGAACCGGTGTCCGGGCCCGACCTGGATGTCGACGAGGAACACGCCCTCGACGCGGCGGGCCTCGTCCAACCCCAGCACGGCGTCGATCACGCCGGGCTCCATCGGGACGAAGCGGACGGCCGCCCCGCCGGTCGCGCGCCGCGGCAGTGCCGGCGGAGTCTCGCCGCGCATCACGGCGAAGTACGCGCGCAGCAGCTCGACCGAGTAGGCGTGGTCGATGATCTCCATGATGCCGTCGCCGGCGATCCGGCCCGCGCACTCGACGAGGCAGGGCACGCCGCCGTCGACGATCCACTCGCAGTGCACGATCCCGTCGGCGAACCCGGTGGCCGCGACGACCCGGCGGGTCGCGCCCGCCAGCGTCTCGGTGAGCTCGGCGGGGATGTCGGCGGGCACGATGTGCGCCAGCTCCACCGGCCGCGGGCCCGGGTAGAGCTGCTTGGCCGTGACGTTGGCGAACAGCTGCCGTCCGCCGCGCACGAGCATTTCGACGCTGAACTCGGCGCCGGGCACGTACCTTTCGGCCAGCATCCGCAGGTCCATCGGCCGGTCCGGGACGAAGATGCCCTCGTCCTGCTCGAGGCAGTTCGCCCACGCCTCCTCGACCTCGCCGGGGTCGCGGATGACCTGGGTGCCGACGGCGGCCTGCCGGTTCGCCGGCTTGAGCACCACCGGGCCCGGGTGGGCCCGCATGAAGGCCCGCACGTCCGCCGGGCCGGTCACGGTGGCGCTTTCCGGGTTGGCGACCCCGGCGGCCGCGCTGACCCGGCGCAGCAGGACCTTGTCCCGCAGGATCAGCGCGGCGCCGAGGCTCGCGCCCGGCACGCCGTAGCGTTCGGCGAGCCGGGCGGCGAACGGCGTGGCGTACTCGATCAGCGGGATCACCGCGACCGGGTCCAGGTCCGGGTGGGCGGCGTGGAACTCGTCGGCCGAGCCGGGCCGGGTGTGCTCCCACTCGACCAGTGCCCGGACCAGGGCGGACCCGGCCAGTCTCGCGCGCAGGTCGCGCTTGCGGATGACGTCCGGTTCTTCGACCAGGACGACCGAGCCGTCGGGCTCGACGCCGGTCAGGGCCTGCAGGACCGGCGTCACGAACCCGACGACCAGGACGGGCCGCTCACGCATCGGCGTCGGCCTCGCTCTTGGGCTTGGGGGTCTGGGGCTTGTCCACGATGCCGAGCATGAACCGCATCGAGGGTTTCGCGCCGACCAGGTGCGCCCCGACGGTCTGGGTGACCCGGTCCCGTGCGGTGGGGTGCATGGCCATGGTCACCGAGTCCCGGAGCCACCGGTTCATCGGGTCGCCGCTGCGGATCGCCGCGGTGCCGAGCAGGTCGCACAGCCGCAGCACGACCCGCTTGGCCATCTGGAACGCCTGCCAGCCGGTCAGTGCCGGGGCGACCCGCTCGTCGGGCGTGAGGTCGTCCAGGGTGCCGGTGCCGTCGGCGGTGACCTCCCACTGCCGTTCCAGGGCCCGATAGACGCCGGCCCGGGTGGTGCTGTAGTCGGCCTCGCATTCGGCCAGCGTGATCTGGATGTGTTCGTTGTCCTTCCAGGCGACGCCGCTCATCCGCCAGGGCGAGCCCTTGAGCATGTCGACCCGCTCAATGGTGAGACCGCGGACGTAGTCCAGTGCGGCCCGCGCGGTCCCGAGCGGGACGCCGCACATGCTGCGCTGGATCACGTCCGGCTGCACCAGCGGCCCGTTCGGCACCTTGGGGTTGTCGAACGTCAGGGTGTGGTTCTCCGGGACGAACACGTCCGTGATCGTGTAGTCGGCGCTGCCGGAGCCGCACAGGCCGAGGGTGTACCAGTTGTCGAGGGAGCGGATCTGTTCCTGCGGCACCATGAACAGGCGCGACTCGTGCGGGTTGCTGCCGTCCGGGCTGGCGTAGGGCTCGCCGTTTTCGAAGACCATGGCGCCGGAGGCCACCCAGTCGGCGTGGGTCGAGCCGCTGCCGAACCCCCACCGGCCGGTGAGCCGGTAGCCGCCGGGCACCCGTTCCGCGTGCCCGGTCACCGGGAGCACGCCCGCGGAGTGCATGTCGATACTGGTGAACATCCGGCGGGCTTCGTCCTGGTCGAGGAAGTTCGCGTGCAGGCCGATGTCGGAGCCGAGCTTGGCGCACCAGCCGACGGACGCGTCGCCGTAGGACAGCGCTTCGATCACCTCGGTCTGCTCCATCGACGTCATCTCCGGGCCGCCCCAGTCGCGGCTGAACCCGATCCGGAAGACGCCGGCGTCGCGCAGCAGCTGCACGACGTCCGCGGGCAGGCTCCGGTTCGCCTCGATCTCCGCGGCCCGCTCGCGCAGGACCGGCGCGAGCGCCTTCGCGTTCTCGAGGATCTGCGCACCGGTCAGCGGCACATCGGTGCGGGCGGGCTCGGTCATGGTCATGCGGAGACTCCCTCGTGTTCGTCGACGTCGAGCAGGCCGGCGGGCATTTCGAACGCGGCACCGGGTTCGGGTGGGGCGACCGGAGCGGCGTCGACCCGCACCGTGGCGGCGGCCGTGTCCAATCGCTGGGCGCAGGTTTCCGGGTCGTCGGCCTCGCACACCACGAACGAGTGCCGGGCGAGGTAGCCGCCGGGCGGCAGCCGCAGGGTGGTGCCCGGCGCGGTCATCGGCGCCGCGAGGACCAGCCCGGGCACCTGCGCGCGGTCCGTCGGCACCGTGACCTCGTGGACCACGCAGTCGTGCTCGGGGTAGCCGAAGCGGATGCCGGCGACCGCGTGCCGGGACGCGGTGATGACCGGCCGGTTGCCGGTGGCGACGGCGAACAGGACCTCCCCCGGGTCGATACCGGTGGCCGTCTTGCCGAGGAACGGGATCAGGTCGCCGCCGAGGCGCCCGTTGACCTCGATGATCAGCGGCCCGCGGTCGGTCAGCCGGACCTCGGTGTGGGTGATGCCGTCTTCGACGCCGAGGGCGCGGTGCGCCCGCACCAGCACGTCCAGCAGCTCGGGATCGTGCCGGAGCGGATCGCCGGCGTCGACGACGTGCCCGACCTCTTCGAAGTACGGCTGGTCGCCGGTCTGCTTGCGGGCGACGAACATCGGCAGGTATTCGCCCTTGTGCACGGCGGCGTCGATGCTGATCTCCGGCCCCCGGACGAAGCCCTCCACGATCGCGGCCCCGCCGTAGCGGCTCTGGTCGACCGTGGCCGCGCCCATCGCGACCGCGAACGCGGCCTCCAGTTCGGACTCGTCCGCGGCGAACACCACGCCGATGCTCGCGCCCATCGCCCGCGGTTTGAGCACGACCGGGTAGCCGATCCGGGCCGCGGCGGCCCGCGCCTCGCCGAGGCCGGTCGTCATGGCGTAGCCCGGCTGCAGCAGGCCTTCGGCGGTCAGCACGGTCCGGGTGCGGTTCTTGTCCCGGCAGCCGCGGACGCCGGCCACGCCGAGGCCGGGCACGCCGAGCTCGGCGGCGAGTTCCCCCGCGGCGAGCACGACGGGCTCGTCCCAGCACATCAGGCCGACGACCCGGCGCCGCCGGGCGACCTCGCGGGCGGCGGCGAGCATCGCGTCCGCGTCGAAGACGTCGACGTGGACGATCTCGTCGAAGTAGCCGCGCTGCCAGGTGGGCTTGAGGTTGTTCAGCAGCACCAGCCCGAGCCCGGCCCGGCGGGCGCACCGGTGGATCGACGCGACCAGGTACTCGCGGTACGTCCGCAGCCCGCTGCCGATGACCAGCAGCACACCCTCGGGTTCGGTCATGATCGCTCTCCCACGGGTTCCACGGGTTCCGGTCGGGGCACGGGTTCCGGCGCGCGGGGCGTCCGGAGCCCGTAGATGTGGAGGCAGCCGGCGGCCAGGGACAACAACGCGCAGCAGCCCCAGAACACCGGTCCGCCGGACCGGGTCCAGACGAACACCCCCAGTGCCGGGCCGAGCGTCGCGGCCAGGCCGGCGAGCGTTTCCTTCGTCGCGATGTAGCGGCTTCTCAGCGCGACCGGGAAGGTGGCCGGGTGCGCGGAGGTGCTCGGGCCGTGGATCATCAGGCCGGACACCGCCAGGAGCGCGCCGGCGAGCACGAAGAACGGGTGCTGCGCGATCAGCCCGTAGAGGGTGAACCCGAGCCCGCTGACCAGGTTGCCCGCCAGCCCGGCGACGAACTTCGGGATGCGGACGATGTAGGTGGTGATCTTCAGTTCGCAGGTGATCAGCACGACCGAGGAGATCACCAGCACCGTGCTGTACAGCCCGACCGGGTACCCGGCGGCGACGATGTCCAGCGGGAGCACCGCGACGGATCCGGCGTAGACCATCATGCCGAACACCCCGGCCAGCAGGTAGCAGAGGAACCGGGTGTCGCGGACCAGCGTCCCGTACACCGCTCGCGCGCTCATGACCGGCACCGGGCTCCCGTCGGCTTCGGTCCGGTCCCGGGCCCCGGTCCGCCTCGGCAGCAGGGCGAACGCGAGCAACGCCCACAGCGCCGCGGTCGAGCCGTCCAGCCAGAACAGCAGGTCCCAGTTCACCTGGATGAGCAGGGCCGCGAGCAGCGGCGCCACGGCGGCACCGATGTTCAGCGCGATGCGCATCATCGAGAAGCCCATGACCTTGTGCGCTTCCGGCATGGACTCGGCGAGCAGCACCGCCGCCGCCGGCCGGTAGGCCTGGATGGCCAGCCCGGACAGGGCGACCACCGCCAGCAGCGCCCCGGGCACGCCCCGGACCAGCGGGATCGACGCGACCAGCGGCGCCGCGCACGTCATCGCCACCACGATCGTCGTCCGGCCGCCGAACCGGTGGGTCAGCTCGCCACCCAGCATCGCTCCGAAGATCGCTCCCACGCTGTACGCGGCGAGGCAGACCCCGGCGAAACCGGCCGAGTGGCCGCGGAACGTCAGGTACAGCACCAGGAACGTCTGGACGAACGCGCCCAGCTGGTTGACCAGCATGCCGGCCAGCAGGTACCGGACCGGCGCGGGGGTCGCCCGCAGCACCGCGAAGACCCCGGTCCTCGTACCGCCGGTCACCCCGCCACTTCCCTGGTCAGACGCACAGTCACCTCCGAGGTCACGAACTCGCGGCGGCCGGCGGAGTCCACAACGGACGGTGGCCGCCGCAGGCCCGATGCGCCAAGGCTAGGTTCGGCCGGTTCCCGGCGGGTAGGGGAACTGTTCCCGCCCACCCGGGAATCTCCCGGGCCGATCGCTACCGCCCGGCGGCGAAGACCCTGACCAGCTCGGGGATCGCGTAGCAGCCGTCGCCGCCGGCGCGCGAGAGGAGCCCGGCGTCCACAATGGACTCCAAGAGTTCGTCGGCGGTCTCGGCGGCGACGCCCATCGCCGCGGCGAGCCCGGCCGACGTCGTCCGGTCCGCGACGAAGTGCCGGAGGGCCGCCCGCCCCGCGGCCGGAAGACCCTCGTACGCGGCGGTGAACCGGTCGCGGACGTTGACGTCCCCGACGCTGAGGGTGTCCAGCACCCGCCGGTGGTCGGCGAGCCGGGCGGCGGTGGCGGCGAGAGGCCGGTCGGGCCGCGCCGCCACCTTGCGGCCGATGATGCTCACGGCGAGCGGCAGATCGCCGCACACCCCGGCGATCGCGTCCGCGGCGGCGTGCTCCACGCGGATCCGGTGTTCGCCGGCGAGCTGCCCGAGCAACGCCAGCGACTCCGCACGGGTGAAGGTAGTCAGCTCGGCCCGGTGCGCGTCCTCCAGGGCGGGCAGCCGGGCACGGCTGGTCACCACGACCTGGCTGCGCGCCGTCCGGCCGAGCAGCGGGCGCACCTGCGCCTCGGTGCGGACGCCGGTCAGCAGGACGAACAGCCGCTGTCCGGCGAGCAGCGACCGGTAGAGGTCGATCCGGTGCGCCGGGTGGTCGGGCGCCAGGTGGGCCGGCACGCCCAGCGCGCGCAGAAACCCCCGCACGACGCCGTCGGTGGCGCGGGTGCCGGTCCCGCCGTCGCTCAGGTCCGCGTAGAGCTGCCCGTCCGGGAAGTCCGCGGTGACGTCTTCGGCCAGCCGCAGGGCGAAGGCCGTCTTGCCGGTGCCGATCGGCCCGGTGACGAGCACCGGCACTTTCCCCGGCCCGCACGCCCCGGCGGCGTCGGCCAGCTCCGTGCCACGGCCGACGAAGGTCCTCGGGCCGCGGGGCAGCTGCGCCGGCCGGACGGCTGTGGTGCGCGACTTCGGCGCTTCGTCGTCACCTCCCTTGCCGGCGATGCTCCGCCAGCGCCGTTCCCACGCGTCGCGGTCGCCGCCGCAGGCGGTCACGAACGCCAGTGTCACGGCGAGGGTCGGCAGCCGCCGTCCGCTGGCGGCGCTGGACAACACCGACGGCGCGAAGTGCGCGGCCCTGGCGAGTTCCCGGTAGCTCGCGTTCCCCGCCCGGCTCCGCAGCAGCCGCAGCTCGTGGGCGAAGGCGGCGATCGGTCCGGCGGTGAGGTCCAGCGGGCGTTCGGGCCGACCCATGCCATCTCCCTCTGCCTGAGCTCGTTGCTAAAGGGGCGTCGAGCTTTACCACAGATACAAAGGGAAATCGGGCCGCCGCGGATGGCCCGATCGGCCTAACCCCGGTGGCAGGAAACGGCGCGTTTTTCCGGTCACCGAACAGCCCGCCCAGGCCGCGGCACGCAGCGCTACGGCGGGGTGACCCACCACTGGGGCCACAATGGACAAGCGCAGGTTCCGGCCCGGCCGCGCGCCGGAACCTGCGGCCCGCCGCAGCCGCCGCCCCGACCGGCCGGACGTGCTGGCGCACCCCCGCTCACGACCCGCGACCGGTTCGCCGACGTCTCGACCCAAACAGGAACGCCGTCGCGCCCACGACCGCGGGTAAGGGGTCCACCGCCACCGGACTGCGTGTTCACCCGATGCGGCCGCCGACCCCTCAGGACGAGCGTGGCTCCCAGAAGAAAGGAGCCGCCATGCGAGGCGACTGGATCCACGACTGGGTGCGGGTGGAGATGGAGTACCGGGCGGGCACGCGCCCGGCGGTGCGGCTGCCGGGGGAGCGGCCGCCGTCGAAGGCGTGGCAGAGGTTGTGGACGGCCCTGGTCCCGTCCCGGCGGGTCGAGGTGCGGCACCCGTGACCGCGGTCAGCGGGCCGCGGCGTGCACCCGCTCGACCGTCTCGGCCAGCCCGGCGAGGCCGGGCAGGACCGCGTCCGCCACCGCGGGGTCGTGCTCTTCGGCGTGCCGGTTGATCCACACGCGCGGGATGCCCAGCGCCCGGGCCGGCACCATGTCGTGGAAGTGGCTCTGGGCCACGTGCACCCAGTTCCCGGCCGTGGCGTCGAAGGACGCGGCGAACCGGCGGAAGTGGCCGTGCCCCGGCTTGTACTCGCCGACGTCCTCCGCGGTCACGACGGCGTCGATCGGCACCGCGAGCCGCCGCTGCGTCTCGCCGATGAGATCGCGGTCGCAGTTGGTCAGCAGCGCCAGCCGCCAGCCCGCTTCCCGCAGCCCGGCCAGGGCCGCCCGGGTGTCGGGGAAGACGGGCCAGTACGGCAGCCCGGTCCCGAGCACGGACGCGTCGTCGGCCACCAGCTCCAGCCCCGCTTCGGCGGCGGTCCGGCGCACGGACTCGGCGAGCACCTCCCGGTACCGCCGCACCGGCGCCTCGGCCTGCACCTGCGGCTCGAACCGGTTGTAGACCGCCAGCAGCTCGGTGCCGCGGCCCGGAAACAGCAGTTCGAGCCCGGTGGCGATGCCGTGGCGCCAGTCCACCAGCGTGCCGAAGCAGTCGAACGTCGCCCAGCGGATCATGGTGCGGTCTCCTCCCGGTCGGTCAGGTCTGCGTCGATCTTCGCGAACCTCGGGCCGCCCGGCGAGTCGTCCGGGCTCGACCCGGCGGACGGCGTAGTGGCCCGCGATCGGCCGTGCCCCGGGAAGCTGCGCGAGGCAGTGACCGGCCAGGGCAGTGAAACTCCCGGGCAGCTCCATCGACGGGCCGTGGACCGGCTACCGGTGATCGGCTCCCTCGGCCAGGTACTCACCGAAGGTGATCACTCCCTCGCGGTGCCCGGGAGCCAGGTGCTCGCCGGCGGCGTAGGCCCGGAACGTCTCCCCCGGCACCTTCATCGGCACGATCGGCCGAGGCCGCCCGCTCGCCGCACCGACCGCCTGCGCCAGCTCGGCCGCGGAAAGCACCTCCGGGCCGCCGAAGTCGGGTGCCCGGCCGGCCGGGTCGGCCATGGCGAGGTCCGCGAGCCGCCTGGCCACGTCCCGCACGTCGACCGGCTGGAAGGAGATCCGCGGCACCGGCACCACCGGCAGCCGGGACGCCCCGGCGAGCAGGGTGCGGACCAGACCGTGGAACTGGGTGGCCCGCTGGATCGTGACCGGCAGGCCCGACGCGGCGACCAGCCGCTCGGTTTCGTATTTGGCCCGGTAGTAGCCGAGCGGGACACGGTCGACGCCGACAATCGAGACGTAGACCAGGTGCGGGCCGCCCGCCCACCGCGCCGCCTCGATCAGCGTGCGGGCCAGCTGCGTCTCCCGGCCGAAGTAGTCGGTGGCGCAGTGGACGACCACGTCGACCCCGGCCACCGCGCTGTCGATGCCGCGACCGGTCCGCAGGTCGCCGCGGACGACGTCCGGGGCGGCCCGGCGGCTGAGCACGCGGACCTCCTCCCCCGCCGCCCGCAGCCGCGTCACCACCGCACTGCCGAGCTGCCCGGTGCCGCCGGTGACCAGGATTCGCACGTCGACCACCTCCGGCGCCATCCTGGCACGGCGCGGGCCCGCCGGGAACGGTTTCCCGGCGGGCCCGCGCGGCCTTTCTCAGTTGCGGTTGATGGTGAACGTGGTGGTGCGGTTGCGGATGTCCTCGGCGTTGTCGGCCAGGGTGAGGCCGGTGAAGGTCGCCGAGCCGACGGCCGGGCCCTGGTTCGGTTCCGGCAGTTCGTTGGCCCAGATCCCGATCCCGGACTTGGCGTCGAAGGCGTCCCCGCTGCGGTGGGCGCCGGTGATCGACACGTTCGTCAGCACGGTGTCCTCGACCGGGTGCTCCGGCGTGGTGCCGTCGTACTTGGTCTGGAACATGATGCCGCTGTAGGTCGGGCTCTGGATGTCCACATCGGACACCCGGATGCCGCGGAACTCCTTCGAGGCGGAGAACAGCCAGATCGCCGGGAAGGTCTGCTGACCCCAGAAGTGGCCGCCGTCCCGGACCAGGGAGGCGTTCTGGACCGTCGTCGGCTGCGGCCCGAACCCGAGGAACGGATAGCCGAAGTCGAGCGAGCTGATGGTGATCGCCGCGTAGGTCAGCGTGTCCGCGATGTAGAGGTTGCGGAAGGTGTTGTTGTACCCGCCGTAGACCGCGAGCCCGGCCGCGCGCCACGGGGTGAGCGCGGTGAGGTTCTCGAACACGTTGTCGTACTGGTTGCCCTGGTTGATGTCCGTGGCGGCGAACAGCGCGAAGCTGTCGTCACCGGTGGACCGGGCCTCGTTGTTCGTGACGTGGTTGCCGGTGCTCCCGTTCGTCAGGTTGACGCCGTCGGCGAAGGTGTCGCGGATCCGGGAGTTCTTGATCGTGGTGTTGTCCACGTTCGTGCCCCACACCATGACGACCTGGTGCTCGACCCAGATGTTGTCGATCGTCAGGTTGGCCACGTTGGTCAGGTTGAACACCTTGCCCGGGCCGTCGATGCGGGAGGTGTAGTTGCCGAACACGGCGAACCCGCTGAACGTCGAGCCGTTGGCGCTCGATTGGACGTCGATGCCGATGTCGGTGTTCTCCTGGCCCGAAGGCGCGGTGAACTTCGTGAACCACGGCCCGGCGCCGGTGACCGTGACGGCCTTGCCGTAGACGTTCAGCTTGCTCGACAGCGAGTAGGTCCCGGCCGGCAGGTAGACCCCGGTGAGGGTGGTGTCCTGCCGGACCTTGTCGAGCGCGTTCTGCACGTCCTGCTGGGTGAAGCCGGCGGGTACCGCGAAGTGCGCCGGGTCGGGGTTGGCGACGGCGGTGGCCTGCTCGAAGCTGACGAAGTCGACCGCGTAGTTCGTGCTGTTCGCCGCGTCCTTCTGCAGCCTGATCCTGTGCCCGGCGGGCACGGTGGTGCCGAGCAGCGTGCTCGCTTCGTCGTAGATGTGCCGCGGGCCCGCGCCCGGCGAGTTGCCCGGGCCGGTTTCGGCGCCGTAGAGCCAAGCGTAGTGCGACGTCAGGTCGATGGCCTTCAGGAAGCTGCCGTCGACGTAGACGTTCAGCGTCGCGTCGATCCCGCCACCGCCGGCGGAGTCCGGGATGGAGAACCGGGTGACGAGCGTGTTGGTCGACGCGCGGGTGGTGAACTCCACCGACGAGCCGGTCGAGTTCAGCGTCACGGCCTTGCGGCCCGACGCCTCGCCCGCGAGGTCGCCGATCGTGCGGTTCGGGCCGACCACGGCCGCGCCGCCCGCGAGGACGCCGTCTTCGGCCTCGTACATGTCGTAGGGCATGTTGGCGCCCCGGCCGACGAACAACGCCTGCGTGCTCGTGTTGTTGCCCTGCTTGACCGGCAGCTCGTTGGCGTCGTTCGCGACGACCGTCTTGACCGTGTACCGGCCGTTGGCCGCGGTCCAGGTGCCGACGGTCACCGGCGGGGCGGTCGCACCGGCCGCGATGGCGCCGGTGTAGCTGCCGGTCAGCGTCTTGACGACCGTCCCGTTCTGGTCGGTGATGGTCACCGTGACGCCGTGAGTGCCGCCCGCACTGGCGACGGTGCCCTGGTTGCGCAGGGTCGTGGTGAAGGTGACCGGGTTGCCCGCGGCCGGGTTGCCCGGCGACCACGCTGTGGCCGCGACGAGGTCGGAGCTTTGCACCGGGCTGACGACCAGGGCCGTCGAGCCGGTGAAGGAGTTGTTGGCCTCGTTCTGCTCGAGGACGGCGTTCGCCTCGTCGACCTTCGCGGTCAGCTGGTAGCTGCCCGCGTCGCGGGTGCCGATGTTCGCCGACACCGTCGCCGACGCGCCCGCCGCGAGTGCGCCGACGTTCGCGGTGCCGACCTTGGTCGTGCCCAGGTAGAAGTTCACGTTCGTGGCGCCCGAGGCCGCCGTTCCGGCGTTGCGGACGGTCGCCGACGTCGTGATCGCGTCGGTTTCCACCGGGCTCTGCGGCGACCACGACACGCCCGAGATGGTCAGGTCCGGGTTGGGGGCGGGCACGCCGAAGACCTGGAACTCCGCGGCCTGCCCGCCGCCGGCCCCCGAGTTCGCGGTGATCCGCAGGCGGACGTCGGCGGCGCGGCCGCCGAGCGGGATGGTCACGGTGTTGCCGGTCGCGGGGCTGAAGCTGTAGGTCTGCGCGGCGGCCAGGGTGGTGAAGGCGGCCGAGCTCTGCTCCCGGCCTTCGACGGCGATCGTCTGGGTCCGCGGGCCCCACGCCGGGTCGGGGTTGAGCTTGACGACGACCCGGTCGAGGTCGGCGTTCGCGCCGAGGGCGACGGTCAGCAGGTTCGGGTACGTTCCGCCGCCGCCTTCCCAGTACGTGGCCAGGGAGTCGTCGTTGGCGTTGGCCGCCGCGTACGTCCACTCCGTCGAGGAGGCGGTGATCGCCTTGCCCAGCGCCAGGTTGGCGCCGGCCTGGGTACCGGTCCGGGTCACGGTGCCGCTGTTCGCCGACTGGTTGCCCGCGGCGTCCTTGGCCCGGACGTAGTAGGAAACCGTGGCGGTGTCGGGCTGGGAGTCGGTGTAGGTCAGGACGTTCCCGGCGACGCTGCCCCGCAGCTGGTTGTTCGCGTAGACGTCGTAGCCGGTGACGCCGGTGTTGTCGGTGGACGCCGACCAGGTGAGCCGGATCTGGCCGGCGGCGGGCTGGGTGTAGGCGAGGTTGCCGGGCGCGGACGGCGGCTGGGTGTCCCCGCCGGCCGGCCCGTGCACCTCGAACTCCGACAGCTGCGCGGCGGGCCAGCCGGTGTTCGCGGTGACGTTCAGCCGGACGTACCGGGGCTTGCCGGAGACGTCCACGGTCACCGTGTTGGCTTTGGCCGGGTCGAACACGTACCCGGCCGAGGGCTTCAGGTCGGTGAAGGTGGTTCCGTCGGTGCTGCCCTGGACGCCGAGGGTCTCGGTGCGGGTGCCCCAGTTCGCGGCCGGGAGCTTGAGGACGAGCTGGGCGACGTCGGTCGGCGCGCCGAGGTCGGCCTGGACCCACTGCGGGAACTGGTTGCTCGCGCTTTCCCAGTAGGTGTCCTGGTTGCCGTCGCCGACGTTCGAGACGGGATAGCCGGCGAGCTGGCTGCCGGCGGTGTAGGTCGCGGAGGCCGCCTGCGCGGCGGCGCGGACGGCCGGCGCGGTGGCCGGGGCGGCGCTCGCCGGTGCGGCGGGAGTGGCCAGGAGCAAGGACAAGGCGGCGAAGGCAGCCGCGGGTGACAACACACGCTTCGTTCTCATGCGGTTCCTCTGGTCCGGGGGGGGAGGGAGACGACTCGGAGCGAAACCGGGATCTTCCTGACAGCTGCTTCGATTTCTCGCCTCGCTGTCAGCTTCTTGCGTTGATTCGTTCAAGGCTTACAGTGACGCGCGTCTCAAGTCAACGTCCGCGCAGCAAAAAGGCCTCCTCGCCGGGAAGGCGAGGAGGCCGGGGTGACGGCGGTCAGGCGTGCACGGCGCCGAGCCGGATCGCGTGGGTGCCGGGGGCGTTCACCGGCTTGCCGCAGTGCGCGCAGACGGTGGCCGGCTCCAGCACTTCGCCGCAGGCGTGGCGCCACAGGGTCGGCGGTTCGCCCTGGTGGACGTACTTGTCACCCCACGCCATCAGGGCGAGCAGGACCGGCTGCAGGGCGCGGCCGGCTTCGGTCGGGTGGTACTCGTGGCGCGGCGGGTGGGCCTCGTACTGCACCTTCTCGAGGACGCCCGCGTCGACGAGCTTGCGCAGCCGCGCGGCCAGGATGTCCCGGCTCGCCCCGGTGTTCTCGGCGATCTGGTTGAACCGCCGCTCCCCCAGCATGATCTCGCGCAGCGCGAGCAGGCTCCACCGCTCGCCGACGACCTCCAGTGCTTCGGCGACCGAGCACTCGCGACCACGCCGGACCATGCCACCTCCACGGGATTGAATTTCCAACCTAGCACGTCAAGGTGCTGTGACATGCCGAACAGCCGAGTTGTGGATTCCAACTCACCCGGCGTATACCGAGAGGATCCCCGATCTGCGAGGAGGCAGACGCCATGACGGACGCGGTGATCGTCGACGCGGTACGGACCCCGATCGGCAAGGGCAAGCCGAACGGTTCACTGGCCGGGGTGCACCCGGTCGACCTGCACGCCCACGCCCTGCGGTCGCTCATCGAGCGCACGGGCCTGGACCCGGCCCGGATCGACGACGTCATCAGCGGCGCGGTCGGCCAGATCGGCGAGCAGAGCATGAACACCGCGCGCTGGGCCGCGCTCGCGGCCGGGCTGCCGGAGTCGGTGCCCGCGGTGACCGTCGACCGCCAGTGCGGGAGCAGCCAGCAGGCGATCCACTTCGCGGCGCAGGGCGTCATCGCCGGTGCGTACGACGTCGTGCTCGCGTCCGGCGTCGAGTCGATGAGCCGGGTACCGATGGGCAGCCAGGTGGCCGGGCGCGACCCGTTCGGCCCGCAGATCGCCGCGCGCTACCCCGACGGCCTGGTACCGCAGGGCATCAGCGCGGAGCTGATCGCGGCGAAGTGGGGCTTCAGCCGGGCGCAGCTGGACGAGTTCTCCGCGCAGAGCCACCAGCGGGCGGCGAAGGCGTGGGCGGACGGGAAGTTCGCCGCCGAAGTGGCGCCGCTGAAGGCGCCGGGACCGGACGGCACCCTGCGCGAGGTGACGACCGACGAGACCGTCCGGCCCGGCACCACACCGGAGATCCTCGCCGGGCTGAAGCCCGCGTTCCGCGCGGAGGTCTGGCAACAGCGGTTCCCGCACCTGGCCTGGCACATCACGGCGGGCAACTCGTCCCCGATCAACGACGGCGCGGCCGCGCTCCTGATCACCAGCAGCGAGACGGCGGCGACCCTGGGCCTGAAGCCGCGAGCCCGCATCCACAGCTTCGCCGTAGCCGGCGACGACCCCCTGCTGATGCTGACGGGCATCATCCCGGCGACCCGCAAGGTCCTGGCCCGAGCGGGCCTGGAGGTGTCGGACATCGATGCGTTCGAGGTCAACGAGGCATTCGCCAGCGTGGTACTGGCCTGGCAGCAGGAGCTCGGCGCAGACCCGGCCAAGGTCAACATCAACGGAGGCGCAATAGCACTGGGCCACCCCCTGGGCGGCAGCGGCGCCCGCCTGGCAACAACCCTGCTGTCGGTATTGGAGCAAACGGGCGGCCGCTACGGCCTGCAGACAATGTGCGAGGCAGGCGGCCTGGCAAACGCGACGATCATCGAGCGCCTGGACTGACAACACGGCCGCAACCGGCCACGGCCAACATAAGGCGCGGTAAGCGGCCAACGCGGCGCAAGACCACAGCCCACCAACCAACGACCAAGGCGGCGCACGGCTTGACCCCACGGGGAACCCAGGCCCCCCGCAACCCCGATCCGAAGCCAGAACACGGCCGGCGACCCCTTGTCAAGGCACGCTTTCCCGCCTTGACAAGGGGTCGCCGGCCGTAGTCACAATCAGGCTTCGGGGTTGCGGCCCACCATCCCCGGTGTCAGACAACCACTCCGGGTGGCAATCACTTCAGGGTGGCAGACAACCACATCACTCGGGCTCAGGCGGTTCCTCGACCCCATCCCGATCCGCCCACTCCAACAACGGCTCAATCGAAAAAACCGCATCATCGATCCCGGCATGCAGATCCCCCACCTCGGCGAACCGCGCCGGAACGGTGGCGATCGTGAAATCCCCCGGCTCGGCGTCATCGATCTCCTCCCACCGAACCGGCGCCGACACCGTCCCCTCCGGATTCCCCCGCACCGAGTAGGCACTGGCGATCGTGTGATCGCGCGCGTTCTGGTTGTAATCGACGAAGAGCAGCCGCGGGTCACGGTCCTTCCGCCACCAGGTGGTGGTGACGTCATCCGGAGCCCGCCGTTCGACCTCGTGCGCAAAGGCCAACGCGGCCCGGCGCACGTCGGAGAAGCCCCACCGCGGTTCGATCCGGACGTAGATGTGCAGGCCGCGGCCCCCGGAGGTCTTCGGCCACCCGACCGCACCGAGTTCGTCGAGGATTTCGTGGGCGACGTGCGCCACCCGCCGGACCCGGTCGTAGCCGCAGTCGGGCATCGGGTCGAGGTCGATGCGCCACTCGTCGGGCTTTTCGGTGTCGGCGCGGCGGGAGTTCCACGGGTGGAACTCCACTGTGGACATCTGCACGGCCCAGGCGACGTGCGCGAGCTCGGTGACGCACAGCTCGTCGGCGTGCCGGTTGTAGCGCGGGAACGTCACCCGGACGGTTTCCAGCCACGGCGGTGCGCCGTTCGGCACGCGCTTCTGGTGCACCTTCTCCCCCGCCACACCGGACGGGAAGCGGTGCAGCATGCAGGGGCGTTCGCGCAGGGCGTTGACGATGCCGTCGCCCACCGAGAGGTAGTAGTTGACCAAATCGAGCTTCGTCTCGCCGCGGGCCGGGAAGTAGACCCGGTCCGGATTGGAGATCCGCACGGTGTGCGGGCCGACTTCGAGCTCCACCGCCTTGTCCGCCATGGGACAGACGCTAGTCCAAAATCGCCGCTACCGTGGGTTGGTGCGCCTGCCGACGGACGGTCACGTCCACACCGAATGGTCCTGGGACACGGTCACCGGGTCGATGGCCGGCTCCTGCGCGCGGGCGATCGAGCTGGGCCTGCCGTCGGTGGCCTTCACCGAGCACGCGGACCTGACGCCGTGGCTGATGCCGGAGCCGGTCCGGCCGCTGCTGCCGGACCACTTCCGGGTGCGGCTGCGCCCGGACGGCGTCCTGGAGCCGCCGGAGCTGGACGTCGCCGGGTACCTGGCGTGCGTGGAGGAGTGCCGCGCGCGGTTCCCCGGCCTGCGGATCCTTTCGGGCGTCGAGCTGAGCGAGCCGCACTGGCACCGGCCGCGCGCCGACGCGCTGCTGGCGGCCCACGACTTCGACCGGGTGCTCGGTTCGGTGCACTCGCTCCCGGACGGCGAGCACCACCACGAACTGACGGTGGTCACGGACCGGCCGCCGGGCGAGCTGCTGCGGGCGTACCTCGGCGAGGTGCTCGGGCTGGTGGAGTCGACGGCGGACTTCGCCGTGCTCGCCCACATCGACTACGCGCTGCGCTCGTGGCCGGCCGAGGGCCCTCCGTTCGTGGCGGCGGATTTCGAGGAGGAGTTCCGGACGGTGCTGCGGGCGCTGACGGCGAGCGGCCGCGCCCTGGAGGTCAACACGAAGGTCCCGCTGCCGGGCGAGGTGGTGCGCTGGTGGTTCGAGGTGGGCGGCGAGGCGGTGGCGTTCGGCAGCGACGCCCACGAGCCCGGCCTGGTCGGCCACGGCTTCGAGCAGGCGACGGCCCTGGTGGAAGCCTGCGGGTTCCGCCCGGGCAGGACCCCGCACGACTTCTGGCGCCGCTGACCCCGCAAGCGGGCCGGGGGTCAGGCGAGGGCGTGGCGGCCGTGGCCTCGGGACTCCGCGCTCTGGTCCATCAGCCGGGCGGCGACGCGCCCGATCGCCGCGTCCAGCTCGGCGCGGTTGCCCGTGCCCCAGTCGCCGAGGCGCTCGGCCAGCCAGCCGTGCCAGGCCTGGACCGCCTTGCCGAACTCCTCGCGACCCGACGGGGTCAGCTGCCAGCCGTCGCGGGTGTACCGCAGGTGGCCCGTCAGCTCCAGGCGGTTGAACGCCGGCTCCAGTACCGGCGCCGGCACGCCGAAGTGCTCGCCGATCGCCCGCAGCGTCGCCGGGGAACCGCGGCGTTGCCGCAGGTGGACCTGCAGCAGGCACCAGATCCCGCCCTCGTCGAGGTCGCCGCCCGCGCGCTCGACGATCGAGGGCGCCACCTTGCGGCGTTCGCGGAAGAACAGCGTCGCGACCGCGCGCTCGAGTTCGCGGTCGTCCGTGCGGGCCTCCGGCATCGCGAAGCCGTCGCCGAGGTCCGGGGCCGCCGCGCGGGCCGTGTCGCGCAGCGGGACCTCCTTGAGGAAGAACGCCAGCACCAGGGCCACCAGGCCGACCGGCGCCGCGGCGAGGAACACGACGTGCAGGGAGTCGCTGTACGCCTTGATCACCGGGGCCGACACCGACGGCGGCAGGGCGTGCAACGCCGTGGGGACCTGCAGGGCCCGCGGATCGACGCCCGGCGGCACTGGCAACGCGGCCAGTTTCGGGGTCAGCTGGTTGGCGTACACCGTGCCGAAGATCGCCGCGCCGAACGAGCTGCCGATCGAGCGCAGGAACGTCACCCCGGACGTCGCGACCCCGAGGTCGGCGTAGTCGACGGTGTTCTGGACGGCGATGGTCAGCACCTGCATCCCGAGCCCGATGCCGAGCCCCAGCACCGCCATGTACGCCGACGCCTCCCAGAACCCGGTGCCGGGGCCCAGCCGCGACAGCAGGTAGAGGCCGATCGTCATGCCCGCCGCCCCGGCCAGCGGGAAGATCTTGTACCGCCCGGTGCGGCTCACCGCGTTGCCCGCGGCGATCGACGCGACGAGCAGCGCCAGCACCATCGGCAGCAGCCGGACCCCGGACGTCGTCGCGGACGTGCCCTGGACGTACTGCATGTACGTCGGCAGGTAGGACAGCGCGCCGAGCATCGCGAAGCCGACGACGAAGCTCATGATCCCGCCGACGGTGAACACGGGGTTGCGGAACAGCCGCATCGGCAGCATCGGCTCCTTCGCCCGGAGTTCGACGAAGACGAACGCCGCCAGCAGCACCACCGAGCCCGCCGCCATCCCGGTGATCACCGGCGAACCCCAGCCGTACTGCGTGCCGCCCCAGCTCGTGACCAGGGTCAGCCCGGTCGCGGCGAGGCCGATGAGCAGGATGCCGAGGTAGTCGATCACCGGCTTGACCGCGGCGCGGGCGTTCGGCATCGCCGCGGACGCCACCACCAGCACCACGACGACGAGCGGGATGTTGACGTAGAACGTCCACCGCCACGACAGGTGGTCGACGAAGAAGCCGCCGAGCATCGGGCCGGCCACGGTCACCACGCCGAACACCGAACCGAGCACGCCCTGGTACTTCCCGCGTTCGCGCAGCGGGACGACGTCGGCGATGAGCGCGGTCGAGGTGACCATCAGCCCGCCGCCGCCGAGGCCCTGCACCGCGCGCCAGACGATCAGCCAGACCATGCTGCCGGCGAACCCGGCGCAGAACGAGCCGATGCCGAACACGATGACCGACAGCTGGAACATGAGCTTGCGGCCGAACAGGTCGCCGAGCTTGCCGACGACCACGGTCATGATCGTCTCGGCGAGCAGGTAGGACGTCACCACCCAGGACAGGTGCCCGGCGCCGCCGAGGTCGCCGACGATGGTGGGCAGGGCGGTCCCGACGATGGTCTGGTCCAGCGCGGCCAGCAGCATCCCGAGCAGCACGGCCCCGAACACGGCGTTGACCCGGCCGCGGCTCAGCGCGGGCGGCGCCGCGGCGCCCGGGCCGACCTCCGCGGTGGCCGTCATGTCCGCCTCCTCGCTCGGTCTCCCAAGCTAGTGCGGGACGTCCACTGTGGATAGCCACCCGTTCCGGTGGTCCGCGGCGGCAGGCGAACCTAACGCCGCAGGTGCGCCAGGCTTTCCAGTGCCAGCTGTTCCAGGTGCCCGGCCGCCGCCGCGCTGCCGCCCGCCTCGCGGAAGGACGCCGCCACCACTTCGGCCGCGCGGCGGTACGCCGGTTCGGTCAGTACCTCGTCGACCGCGGTCGCGATGCGGGGCGCGTCCGCCCGGCCGAACCGCAGGCGGACGCCCGCCCCCGCCGCGACCACCTGAGCCGCCACGATCGGCTGGTCGTCGCGGATCGGGGCCACCACCAGCGGGAGGCCGTGCCACAGCGCTTCGCAGACGGTGTTGTGGCCCGCGTGGCACAGCACCGCGTCGACCCGGGGCAACAGTGGCAGCTGCGGGAGGTGCGGCCGCACCAGGACGTTCGGCGGGACGTCGCCGAGCACGCCGCCCGGGTCGGCGATCACCGCCCGCGCGGGCCGCCCGGCGAACGCCGCCGCGGTCGCGGCGAGGAAACGCGCGCCTGCCGCGGTGTTCGCCGTGCCGAGGGACACCAGGACCGTCGGCCGCGGCGGCTCGAGCCACTCCCACGGGAAGTCCGGGGCGGACGGCCGCGCGCCGAGAGCCGGCCCGACGAGCCGGACCGACGGCGCCACGGCGGCCGGGCCCAGCAGTTCGCGGGTGGTGAACGCGAGGACGCCGTGCGGGGAAAACCGCGGGTCCGCCGCGCCGCGGCCGCCGGCGAGCCGCCCGCGCAGCCCGTCGAGCAGCGCGGCGACCCACTCCCCGACCTTCGGCATCCCGGCCAGGGGGTCGACGAGCTCGGCCGACGTCGTCGCGGAGGTGACCCACGGCAGGCCCGCGGCCTCGGCGAGCAGGCCACCGGCCAGTGCCTGCTGGTCGGCCACCACGACGTGCGGTGCGAAGGCGTCCAGGGCCGCGGCCACGCCGGGGGCCATCGCGTCGGCCAGCGGGACGAGGAAGTCCTGCCAGAGGAACCGCAGCGCCGCCGGGCCCGTCAGCTCCGCCGGGCGCGCGGGCAGGTCCCCCGCGGCGCAGGAGAACACGAGCGCGTCCGGGCCGGCCAGCCGCCACAGCAGTTCGTCGTGGCCCGCCCAAGCGACCTCGTGGCCGCGCGCGGCGAGCTCGGCCGCCACGCCGACGGCCGGGTTGACGTGCCCGACCAGCGGCGGGACGACGAAGAGGAACCGGGCCACTACCGCACCCGCGCCCGCGTGCGCGCGGTGTCGCGAACCCACCCGGAGATCAGCTCGATGACCTCCGCGGTCCGCTCGACCAGCACCGAGTGCCCCTGGTCGGGCAGCACGACGGTGCGGCACGCCGTCAGGTGCGCTTCGAAGTGCGGCACCTGAGCCGCCAGCCCGGAGTCGCCGCCGAAAATGGCGAACACCGGGCAGCGCACGGCCGACAGGTCCGCCGCGATCGTCGCGCTGCGCGGGATGTCGTCGGCGATCGTGGTGGTCTGCAGGATCCGGTTCGCGGCCTTGGACAGCCGGGCGGTGTGGGCACCGTGGTGGTCCGCGATCCAGCCGATGACCTCGTCGATCGCCAGCCGGGTCTTGGCGTCGGCCAGCCCGTCGGCCATGTGCCGCGTCCACTCCTCGGTCGGCGGTTCGCCCTCGATCACGACCACGCTCGCCACCCGGTCGGGGCGGGCGGCGGCCAGCCCGAAGGCGACCGAGGCGCCGAAGGAGTTGCCGACGACGTGCACCGGCCGGGTGACGTCGCAGGCGTCGAGGACCGCGACGAGGTCGTCGACGAACCGTTCGAGGTGGTAGCCGGACGGCGGCCGCGTCGTCCGGCCGTGCCCGCGCAGGTCGTACATCAGCACGTCGAGCCCGCGCTCGGCGAAGGCCGGGCCGAGCGTGAAGTAGTAGCTGGCCAGGCTGTCGGTGAGCAGGCCGTGGACGCAGACCACGATCGGGGCGTCGCCGTCGAGCGGGGTGTCCGGGGTGAGCCGCTGGACGTGCACGTCCAGCTCGCCGGCGCGGATGCGGCTCACGCCGTCGCCCGCAGGGAGGCGACGATGTACCGGACGAGCTCGCCGACGGTCAGCGCGATGATCTCGTCGAGGTCGCGTTCGGCGATGAAGGTGGCGAAGTTGACGCGGTCGCCGTAGTGCTCGCGCAGCTGCCCGGACAACGCCACCAGGTCGACACTCTCCAGTTCCAGGTCGTCGTGGAACGTCGTGTCCATCGTGATTTCCGCGTCGTCCAGCCCGTACTCCTCGAGCAGCTCCCGCAGCATGTCCCCGAGCTGGGCGAGCACGGTCGCCTCGTTCGCGGCCGTCGTCTCGATGCTCATCCGGCAGTCTCCTTCGTCTCTTCGGTCCAGGCGACGACGTAACGGCGTGGCGGCGCACCGGGCGGGTTCTCGACGTCGGCGCAGCACACGCGGTACTCCCGGTCGGCGACGCGGACGGTCAGTTCTTCCGGGGTCGCCGCGACGACCGCGAAGTCCCGGGGCTCGCCGCGCAGCCCGGTGCCACGCAGCTTCGCCACGGCTTCCTTCGCCGTCCAGAAGCGGGCGAACCACTGCTCCGGGTCGCCGGACAGGTCCGCGAACAGGGCCAGCTCACCCGGCCCGAGCGCGGCCTCCACAGTGGACCGCGAGCGCGGCTCGACCGCTTCGACGTCGATGCCGCACGGGCCGGTTCGGGCGATCGCCACCCCGGCTTCGGCGCGGTGCGCCACGGAGACCGTCAGCGGCGGCAGGTCCCGGCCGTAGGCGCCGGTCGCGAACGGCCGGCCGGCCTCGTCGTTGCCGATGCGCAGCTCGGCGGGGAACATCTCGGCTTCGCCGCGAGCCCAGAGGAACTGGCGGACCGCGTCCTTGGCCGCGATCCGGCCGAGCAGCCACTGGCGCCGCCCGCGCGGCGGGTGGCGTTCGTAGGCGTCGCGCTCGGGCCCGGCGAGGTAGTTGCGCATGATCAGTTCGCGGGTGGCCAGGTCCGGCCACTGCTCGTGCACCAACGCCCAGCCGCCCGGCTGCTCGACCGACAGCGTCGAGCGCTCCGGCGTGCGGTCGGCCTGGCGGATGTGCGCGGTGCTGTCGAACCGGCGGTCGCGCCAGCCGGTGAACTCCGCCCACACCCGGCCGTCGCGGACGAGCTGCATGTCGGCGTCGAGGAACTCCTCCGTCAGCCCGGTGATGCGGACCAGGCACTCCAGCCGCTCCCCCGGCGCCGGGTGCGGGCCGTGGAACCGGATTTCGCGCATGGCGACCGGGAAGACGGTGGTCCGCTCGGGCAGCCGCGACATGATCCAGTAGCCGAGCACCTGGCCGACGTTGTCGAGCAGGGCCCCCGGCGCGGGCGGCGTCGTCAGCACCGCCCGCACGTGGCGTTCGCCGACGGCCGTCAGCTCGGTGACGCCCTGGAACCGCGGGCCGTGGAACATCCAGCGTTCGTCGTACAGCTGCGCCGCGGTCGTCTCGGGCACGTGTTCGGCCGACGCCGGGAACCGCCACGGCGCGGGTGCGCCGCCCGGGTGCTCCGGCGCGAGTTCCACGACGGCCTGCGAGTAGCCGTCGAGGGCCGCGTGCACCCGGTCGGGGCCCTGGGGCCGCACCCGCACCGGCACGGTGACCGCCGGGACGGCGGTGATCCACTGGCTGAGCCGGACGTCGTGCACGGCGACCGCGTGCCGTCCCGGGGCGGCCCGCTCGGCGAACCGCATCAGGTGGTCGATCACCGTGGTGGCCGGGACGACCGGCCAGCGGTCACCCGGGTCGGCCTGGGGTGGCTGCTTGAAGAAGCAGTGGTCGAGCAGGTACGGCATCGTTTCGAGCGACACCGTGAGCGTCGTGTCCAGCTCCACCGGCAGGGGCACTTTCCCGTGAACGTGCCCACCCGAGGCGTCGCTTTCGCGGGGAACCGACGCGTCGGGGCGGCCGGTGAGCACGGTGGACGCCAGATCAGCCGTGTCCGCCAGCAGCGCGGCGAACTCCGCGGCGAGCGGGCCCCGGGCGGCCAGGTCGTCCACAGTGGAGCGGCGGGCGGCGGGCAGCGCGATCCGCGCGCGGACCTGCTCGTCCAGGGAGATCAGGCGGCCGCCGAGGTCGAGCTTGACCGCCTTGGGGGCGGCCGGGCGTTCGCCGGGCAGGCGGGTGAAGTCGACGTCGAGGCCGTCGGCCCAAAGCGCGGTCGCCACCCGGCGCAGCTGCGCGAGCCCCGGGCGCTGGCCCGAGTGCGCGGCGACGACGAGGTGTTCCTCGCCGTGCAGGGTGTCGCCGACCAGCGAGCCGAGCTGCCCGGCGCCCACCTGGACGAAGGCGCGGAACCCGGCCGCGTGCAGCGCCCGCACGAGCGGGCGGAACCGGACCGGTTCCAGCAGGTGGCGCACGAACAGGTCGCGGACTTCGGCTTCGCCCGCGGGGTACTGCGACACCGTGGTCGCCGACCAGAGCGGCAGGACCGGCGGGTGCAGCGTGAAGCGTTCGGCCGCGGCGCGGATCGGGTCCAGGTACGGCTGGAGCATCGGGGTGTGGAAGCCGGACCGGAAGGGCAGCACCTGCGCCACGATCCCGGCGTCCCGGAACCGCTGCACGAGCGCGCCGACCGCGGCTTCCGGCCCGCAGACCATGGCCTGGTTCGGGGAGTTGTCGTGGGACAGGACGACGTCCGCCCGGCCGGCCAGCTCCTCGAGCACCCGCGGCGCGGGCGCGCCGATCGCGGCGAACGCGAGCCCGGGGACGACGAGCGCGTCCGGGTCGAACCCGGCGAGGAAGGCGTCGACCTCCGCTTCGGCGTAGACGCCGGCGACGGCCATCGCCGTCCATTCGCCCAGGCTGTGCCCGGCCACGGCGTCCGGCGTGGCGCCGAGCCGGCCGAGGGCGGCGTGCAGCAGCCTGCCCAGCTCGAACACCGCCGCACCCTGCCGTCCGACGTCCCCGACCTCGACGTCGGCGTGCTGCCAGGGCAGGCCGAAGTGGCGGGCGACGTCGCCGCAGTCGAGGACGAGTTCGGACTCCAGGCCGGGGAAGAGGAAGGCGAGCTTCCCGCCGCCCGGGCCGAGCAGCGGGCGGTCGGCGAACCAGACGTCGTTGCGGCCCCGCCAGGCCCGGCCCCGGGCCAGCACCTTCCGGGCCAGGGCGAGCCGCTTCTCCGTCGGGTCGACGATGCCGAGCCGGACCGGGCCGTCGCCGGTGTCCTGGTGACCGCCCCGGTCGAACGCCGCGCGCAGCGCGTCGACGGTCGGCGCGGCGAGCCGCAGCACACGTTCCGGCTCGCGCACCGCCACCGGCCTCGCGCGGCCCGGCGCCTGTTCCAGCACGACGTGGGCGTTGATCCCGCCGAAGCCGAACGCGTTCACCCCGGCCCGGCGCACCGGCGCGTCCCACGGCTCGGCGGCGTCCAGCGGGCGGAACCGCGTCTCGGCCAGCGCGGGGTGCGGGTCGTCGCAGTGCAGCGTGGGCAGCAGGACGCCGTGGTGCACGGCGAGGGCGGCCTTGACGAGCCCGGCGATCCCGGCCGCGGGCATCGTGTGGCCGATCATCGACTTGACCGAGCCGAGGACGGCGGAGCCCGCGCTGCCGAAGACCTCGGCGAGGGTCGCGAGTTCCGCCGCGTCGCCGGCCGGGGTGGCGGTGCCGTGCGCCTCCAGCAGGCCGATCGAATCCGGCGCGGCCGGGTCGAGGCCCGCCGCCGCCCACGCCTGGCGGACGGCCCGGACCTGGCCGCCGGAGTCGGGACTGGCCAGGCTCGCCGTCCGCCCGTCGGAGGCGACCCCGGTGCCGGTGATCACGGCGTAGACGCGGTCGCCGTCGCGCTGGGCGTCTTCGAGCCGCTTGAGGACGACGACGCCGGTGCCTTCGCCGATCAGCACGCCGTCGGCGCCGCGGTGGAACGGCCGGATCCGCTCGGACGGCGACAGCGCGCCGAGCTGGGTGAACACACTCCAGAAGGTGATGTCGTGGCAGTGGTGGACGCCGCCGGCGAGGACGACGTCGCACCGGCCGGTGGCCAGCTCGCGCACGGCGTGGTCGACGGCGATCAGCGAGGACGCGCACGCGGCGTCCACCGTGTACGCGGGGCCGCGCAGGTCGAGGCGGTTGGCCAGCCGCGAGGCGGCCAGGTTGGGCACCAGCCCGATCGCGGATTCCGGTGCCTCCGGGCCGAGCTGGTCGGTGAACGCCTGGCGGACGGCGTCGAGGCGGTCGGCGGCCAGGTCCGGCAGCAGCTCGCCGAGGGTGCGGACGAGCTGGCTCGCGGTGCGGACGCGCTGGTCGAGGCGGACCAGCCCGGGGGTCAGGTAACCGCCGCGGCCGAGCACGACGCCGACCTTCGCGCGGTCGGCGGGCAGGCGGTCCGGGCCGCCCGCGTCCGCGACGGCCTGCGCCGCGACGCGCAGCGCGATCAGCTGGTCGGGCTCGGTGGCCGGCACGGAATTCGGCATGATCCCGAAGCCGGTGACGTCCACTTCGGCCAGTTCGTCGACGAACCCGCCGCGGCGGCAGTAGACGCGGTCGGCGCGGCGCTGCTCGTCCGGTGCGTAGTGCGCCTGGTCCCACTTGCCGGGCGGCACCTCGGTGATCGCGTCGACGCCGCCGGCCAGGTTGCGCCAGTAGCTCGCCAGGTCGGGGGCGCCGGGCAGCAGCACCGACATCCCGACGATGGCCACCCGCATGTCCGTCACCAGCCCGAGGCCGTGTGGACGACGGCCCCGGTGCCCGGCCGCCCCCAGGCCAGCTCGCGCAGCAGGCCGAGGGTGCCTTCCTCCGGGTCGATGAGGGCGATGCCGCGGCGGGCGTAGTCCCGCATGAGCTCGGGGGTCACCATGCCGTCGTGCTCGCCGGTCGGGGCCCACGGTCCCCAGTGGACGGTCACCGCGCGCCCGGCGGGCCATCGGTGGCCCAATGTTTCCAGTGCGTCGTTGGCGGCGGCGTAGTCGGCTTGGCCGCGGTTGCCCAGCGCCGCGGCGATGCTGCCGAACAGGACCACGAACTTCGGTTCGTCGGGCAGGTCGGCGGTGGCTTCGAGGAGCGTGCGGGCGCCGTCGGCCTTGGTGCTGTACACGCGTTCGAACGACTCCGGCGTCTTCTCGGCGACGAGCTTGTCCTCGATGACGCCGGCCGCGTAGACGATGCCGTCGAGGCGGCCGTGCTCGGCGTGGATCTCCTTGACCGCGCGGTGCACGGCTTCGGCGTCGAGCATGTCGACCGACTGGTAGCGCGCCGGGCTGCCGAGGGCCTCGAGCTTGGCCAGGGTCTGCCGGACCTCGCGTTCGCCGTGGATCCGGCGGACGGCCCGTTCGATCTCGGCCGGGTTCTTCAGTCCGGCGCCGATGAGGGCGGCGCGTAGGTCCTTGGCCGTCTTGGCCTGCGGGTGTTCGTCCTGCTTCGCGGGCACCGGCGTCCGGCCCAGCAGCTCGATCCGGCAGCGGGCGGCCGCGGCGAGGGTGGCGGCGAAGCGGGCGGTGATGCCCTTGGCGCCACCGACGAGCAGGACGACGGAGTCGCGGTCCAGGCCGATCGCGGCGGCTTCGGCCGCCCCGTCGCCGGCCGGGCCCGCACCGCTGCTGCCGAGCGGGCCGAGGTCCTGTTCGGTCATCCGGAACCCGGTCCGGCGCGCACCGTGTCGCACGACGACAGGTTCGCGGTCCACTGTGGACAATTCGGCGACGAAGGCCGCGGCTTGTTCGCCGGGCGATTCGTCGGGGTACAGCTCGACCACGCGGGTGAGCGTGCCGGGGTATTCGCGGGCGAGGCTGCGGTGGAAGCCGCGCAGGCCCTCGCCCGGTCCGGCGGTGAGCAGCCAGGCGGGTCCGGCCGCGAGAGCGGCTTGGTACTGGGGGAAGGCGGCGGGCAGGACGGGTCCGCCGTCCGGAAGGAACAGGACGCCGTCGAACCCGCCGCGGACGCCGCCGGCGATTTCGGCGGTCGCGCCCAGCCCGGTGAGGCGGCTCCGGACGGCCTCGGCCAGCGGGCCTTGCCCGATCAGGAGAAAACTCCGCCCGGCGACCTCCGGAACCCCGCTCGGCGGCAGCTCCACTCCGGCCATGACCAGCCGTTTCGGCGCCACGACGAGCGGCGCGGGTTCGGCCGGTCCCGAGCGCCCCAATGTGGCCTTCGGTGCGTCAGACGCACCCAAGGCGGCCTTCGGTGCGTCAGACGCACCCAAGGCGGCCTTCGGTGCTCCTCCGATGCCCCCACCGCCGCCCTCAACGGAGGCGCTTCGCGCCGCTCTGTCATTCAACGCAACCAAGGCCGCCTTGGGGCGCTCGCCGTCGATCAGTTCCGCGATCGCTGCCGCCGTGCGGGCCTTGGCCAGTTCCTCGACGTCACCGCCGGTGTCGAGGTTCAGGCGGGTCGCCAGTTCCCCGGCGATCTCCGCGCGCTTGATCGAATCCACGCTCAAGTCGGCTTCGAGATCGAGGTCCGGCTCGATCATCTCCACCGGATATCCCGTCCGCTCCCCGATCACCTCCACCACGGTCTCGAGAACCGAGGTGACCTCGGCGGGTTCGTCACCGATCAGCGCGGCGATCGCCGCCGCCGTGCGGGCCTTCGCGAACTCCTCCACGTCACCGCCGGCCAGGCCCAGCCGGGACGCCAGCTCACCGGCGATCTCCGCGCGCTTGATCGAATCCACACTCAAGTCGGCTTCCAGATCGAGATCCGGCTCGATCATCTCCACCGGATAACCCGTCCGCTCCCCGATCACCTCGACCACGGTCTCCAGCACCGAGCGCCCCAAGGCGGCCTTCGGTGCGTCAGACGCAACCAATGTGGCCTTCGGTGCGTCAGACGCACCGAAGGCCACATTGGGGCGCTCGAGGGCCTGGTGTGCAATCGGCGAGGGAGCGTCGGTGCCGAGGAAACCCAGGAGCACGTCCCGCTGGGCGGCGATCATCTCGCGGCTCGTGCGCAGGAAGTCGGCGACCATCGCTTCCGACGTCGCGGCGGGCGCGGGTGCCGGCGCGAGCGCGATGCGTTCCGCCGGGCGGAGGGCGCCGGCCGGGATCGTGCCGTCCGCGGCGCGGATCAGGTGCCCGTCGACCGTCCACCCGGGACGCTTCGGCCGCGGTGCCGCGAACGCGTCGACCGCGTCACGGCCGCGGAACAGCCAGCCCGTCTCGACCGCCACGCCGGACACCGCCAGCTGCGCCAGCGCGCCGAGGAAGCCCAGCAGGCCGCGCCGGCCGGGCTGTTCGAACCCGACCGTCCGGTGCGGCCGGTCGCCGAGGATGGCGGCGACCTGCTTGGCCAGGACGGCTCCGGGGCCGGCTTCGACGAACACCCGCGCCCCGGCCGCGTACATCGCTTCGACCTGCTCCACGAACCGGACCGGCGCGCCCACCTGGGCGGCCAGTTCGCCGCGGATCGCGTCCGGGTCGGCCGGGTAGGGCCCGGCCGTCCGGTTGCCGTACACCGGGACCGCGGGCCGCACGACGCCGATCGCGTCGAGGGCCCGGCCGAGCGCCTCCCCCGCGGGGGCCACCAGCGAGCTGTGGAACGCGCACGCGACCTGGAGCCGCTTCGCGCCGAGCCCGGCGGCCCGCAGGTGGCCGACGGCGGCCTCGACGTCGGCGGTGGGCCCGGAGATCACCGTCTGCTCCGGCGAATTGTGGTTCGCCAGCACGACGGTCCCGAGCCCGGCGTCGGCCAGGACCTTCCCGGTCTCGGCGGCTCCCGCCGAGACGGCGGCCATCGCCCCCGGGTCGTCCGCGGGCACCGCGCCCATGATCGCCTCGGCCCGCGCGTGGCTGGCGTGCAGCAGCCCTTCCGGCGTGAGCGCACCGGCCGCGGCCAGCGCCGTCAGTTCGCCGTAGCTGTGGCCCCCGAGCATGGCGGGCCGCACGCCGGCGCGGCTCAGCAGCCGGAACGCCGCCAGCCCGGTGACACCGAGCGCGGGCTGGGCGACGCGGGTGTCCGTGACGCGCTCGGCCAGCGCCTGCCGCGACGCTTCCCCGAAGACCGCCGGGGCGAAAACGACGTCGGCCGTCGCCGGGTCCAGGCGCAGGTACCGCTGCAGCTCGGGGAAGGTGACGAACAGCTCGGCGAACATGCCGGGCCGCTGGCTGCCCTGGCCGGGGAACAGGACCGCGACCTCACCGGGTCCGGCCGGACCGGCCAGGAACACACCGGGTGCCTCCCGGCCGTCCAGGGCCTGCCGCAGCAACCGGACCAGCTCGTCCACAGTGGACGCGACAACGGCGATGCGGATCCGCCCGCCCGCCGCTTCGGCCCGCCGGGACGCGCCGAGGGCGAGGTCCCGCAGCCGCCACGGTTCCCGGCCCGCCGGGACGTCGGTGGCCAGCTCCAGCAGTGCCTTCGCGGCCGATTCCGTCGTGAACGTGAACAGTTCCGCGGGCCACTCGTCCGCGGTCTGCGCGGGCGGGACGCCGTCGTGCGCGCCGAGCACCACGTGGAAGTTGGTGCCGCCGAAGCCGAACGCGCTGACCCCGGCGAGCCGTTCGGACGGCGGCGCGGTCCACGGCTGCGCGGCCGTCCGGAAGGCGAACGGGCTCGTCGCGGCGTCCCAGGCCGGGTTCGGCGCCGAGAGGTGCAGCGTCGGCGGTTTGACGCCGGTGTGCACGGAGAGGGCGGCCTTGATCAGTCCGGCCAGGCCCGCGGCGCACTTGGTGTGCCCGATCTGCGACTTGACCGAGCCGATCGTGCACGCGCCCGGCGTGGCCCCGGCCTCGGCGAACACCTTCGTCAGCGTGCCGAGCTCGGTCCGGTCGCCGACGACCGTGCCGGTGCCGTGCGCTTCGACCAGTCCGACCCGGGCGGGCGAGACGCCGGCGTTGCGGTAGGCGCGGGTCAGTGCGGTGTGCTGCCCTTCGGGCCGCGGTGCCGTCAGCCCCAGCGCGCGGCCGTCCGAAGCCGCGCCGACGCCCTTGATCACCGCGTAGACCCGGTCGCCGTCGCGCTCGGCGTCGGCGAGGCGCTTCAGGGCGATGCAGGCGACGCCTTCGCCGAGCGCGATGCCGTCGGCCGCGCTGTCGAACGTCGCCGACCGCCCGGTCGGCGAGAGGGCGTGCGCCGAGGCGAACAGGAGGTAGTCGTTGATGCCGTTGTGCAGGTCCGCGCCGCCGCAGAGGACGAGGTCGCTGGTGCCGGCGGTCAGCTCCTTGCAGGCGACGTCGACGGCGGTCAGCGAGGACGCGCAGGCGGCGTCGACGGTGTAGTTCGCGCCGCCCAGGTCGAGCCGGTTCGCGATCCGCCCGGCGATGACGTTCGCGAGGACGCCGGGGAACGAGTCCTCGGTGATCCGCGGCAGCCGTTCGTCCAGTCCGGACGGCAGTTCGCCGACGTAGGACGGCAGCACGGTCCGCAGGGTCATCGCGTTCGACAGGTCGCTGCCCGCCTCGGCGCCGAACACCACCGACGTGCGGGCGCGGTCGAACGCGCGGTCGGCGTACCCCGCGTCGGCCAGCGCGCGGTGGGCGGCTTCCAGGGCCAGCAGCTGCACGGGCTCGATGCTGGCCAGCGACGACGGCGGGATGCCGTACTTCAGCGGGTCGAAGCCGATCTCCGGGAGGAACCCGCCCCAGCGCGACGGCGTCCGCTCCCCCTGCCCCTCGGGGTCGTAGTACAGCGAGGCGTCCCAGCGCTGCGGCGGGACCTCGGTGACCGCGTCGGCGCCGGCCAGGACGTTCGCCCAGAACGCGGCCAGGTCGGGCGCCTGCGGGAACATGCACGCCATGCCGACGATCGCGATCTCCAGCGGCGCGGGCGCGGGCGGTTCGGTCTCGGCGGCGCCGAATTCGGCGGCCCGCGCGCGCAGGAACGCGTTCGCGCCCGCCCCCACCGAGTGGTGCAGGCCGGCGATCGTGGTGACCGCCGAGCGCAGGACGGCGACCTCGCCCGCCATGAACATGCCTTCGGCCAGCTGCCGGTCTTCGCCGACGTCCCGCAGTTCGGCGCCGACGCGCTCGATGCCCTTGCTCGCCAGGCGCAGCCGCCCGACGTTGAGCGTCTCCAGGTGTTCCCAGGCGTCCCGGCTCGGCACGCCGCGCCCGGCGAGGTCCGCCTTGATCGCCGCGTACTCCTCGGTGAACGGGCTGCGCACGCAGCGGGTGGCGTGGCCCGGCGCGGTTTCCAGGAGATCGGTGTGCTCGGCTTCCAGGAGCCGCCGCTGGAAGAGCGGGAGCACCGCGCCCGCGTCGACGGCCTCGCGGGTGAAGAGGTAGGCGGTGCCCATCAGCACGCCGATCGCGGCGCCCCGCGCGGCGACCGGGGCGGCGAGGGCGGCCACCATTGCCGCGGAGCGTTCGTCGTGGATGCCGCCGGCGAACAGCAGCTGCAGGTCCGCGGCCGCGGCCGGGGTGGTCGCGAGGAAGTCGGCGAGCACGCCGAGTTGGGCTTCCCACAACGGGAAGCTGGTGCGCGGGCCGACGTGCCCGCCGCACTCCGAGCCTTCGAAGACGAACTTGCGGGCCCCCGCCTCGAGGAACTGCTTGAGCAGGCCGGGCGAGGGCACGTGGAGGAAGGTGGCGATTCCGGCGTCTTCCAGGGCCGCGGCCTGGGCGGGACGGCCGCCCGCGATGATCGCGTGCGTGGGCCGCAGCTCCCGGATGACCGCCAGCTGCGCGGCTTTGACGTCGTCGGCGGCGAACCCGAGGACCCCGACACCCCAGGGCGCGTCACCGACCGCCGCGCGGGTCCGCTCCAGCACGTCACGGGTCTGTCCGGGGCCGGACAGGGCCAGCGCGATGAACGGCAGCGCGCCGCCGTCGGCGACCGCGGCCGCGAACGCGGGCTGGTCGCTGACCCGGGTCATCGGCCCCTGGGCGATCGGCAAGGCCGTGCCGAGGGCGCGGCTGCCCGCGCTGCCGGGGCCGAGCACCGCGTCCGGCACGCGCAGGGCGGCCCCGACGGCGTCGGCCAGCCCGCGCACCGCGGCGGTCACCGTGCCCCAGCGGTCGCGGAAGCGGGTGGCGAGGAAGACGTCCTGACCGGCTTCGATCGGCTCGGTGCCGCGCCGGGCCAGGACGCGGACGCCGTCGGCGACGGTCGTTTCCGAGCCGTCGAGCCCGGTGAGCGCCGTGGTGAGCGCCGAGGGCAGTTCGGCTTCCGGGAGCAGGGCGAGCTGGGTGTCGACGACGACGCCGGCCGCGCCGCCCGCGACCGCGGCCGCGGCGGTGTGCGGGCCGATGCCGCCCGCCGCCCACACCGGGACGCCGAGGCTGTCGTCGGCGAGAAGGGCCTGGAGCAGCACGAACGTGCTCAGTTCGCCGACCGGGCCGCCGCACTCGTGCCCGCGCGCGATCAGGCCGTGGGCGCCCGCGGCGACCGCCCGGCCGGCCGCGGCGCGGGAGGTCACCTCCGCCAGCACCCGCCGGCCCGGGAAGTCCCGCGGGGTGCACCCGGCGGCCTCGGTCAGCAGCACGGTCGTCACGGCATCGGGCAGGTCGGCCGGCTGCGCCACCCGGACCCCGAACGCCGGGACACCCCATTCGCCCAGCAGCGCGAGCTCCTCCGCGGCCGCGGGACCGCCGGCCGTCAGGTCGAGCACGCCGAGCCCGCCCCCGCGCGCGGCGGCCGCGACCCCGCGCGCGGACGGCCAGCGCAGCGGCGACACGGCGACGACCGGTCCGGCCGGCACGGAGTCGTCTTTCGAGAGGCGCATCGGAACTCCCGCACACGAAAGGGGGAAGGCAACGGGGTGTACTTAAGCGGGTTCCTTCCGCGCCGTCAACAACCCACCGCGATTTCATCGTCCGGGTTCAGAAAATTCGGGAGCGAGCACGCCGACGGTGCAAGAATTTAACGTCACCGTCACGTTCGCCGCTGGACGAGGAACACCATTGGCCGCGCGGCGGGCGCCGGCCGGCCGGTTCCCCGCCGTCGTCCACCGGCGCGCACCGCCGGACGGCGCAAGCCATCCCGCATGGTGGACGCCGGAGCGCTGGCCGATCCGGCCCACGCCGACCGTCGGGTCCGGCGTTTCCCGGCGGCCGCCCGTGCTTATCCCCGCGGTAAAGCAGGCGGCCGGAATCGTTCGCTTCGCCAACCTGGACACGTCACTTCTTCATCGGTTTCCGAGGAAGGTTCACGGGCCATTTTTCGACAAAACGGCAAATTGTCGAAAGAATGCGTCGAACATCTCGGCGCCGCCTCTGGAGTCCACAGTGGATTGGTCACGCTCCGGGATTCTCGGTGCTCACGAGACCACGAACGAGGAGACCGGCGGCGGACAACGGCTCACCGGGTACGACGGCGGGTATTCGAGCGACCACCAGCGGTACGCCGTCCGACGCGGTTGATCGAAATTCCACCCCGCGGCGTTACAAGCTTTTCCTGAGAAGAAGCTGAAGACATTTCGCGTACTCCGGAGTAGTACTAGACAGTACGTCTACACTTGGACCGTTCGTCCAGACGTGGAGGTGACGGTGCAGTACTGGTACACCGACGAACGGTCGGGCGCGCGGTACCCCGCTGACCCGCTGCGGTGGCGCGGCGACGACGGCGCGCCACTGACCGTCACCCCGTTGCCCGGCCTGCGGCGGGACGACGTCGACACCGGCGTCCGCTCCCTCTGGCGGTACCGGGCTGCCCTGCCCGGCGGCTTCCGCCCGGTGTCGCTCGGCGAGGGCTGCACCCCGCTCGTCCCGCAGGTCTGGGGCGGCACCGAGGTCCGGTTCAAGCTGGAGTGGTTCGGCCCGACGGGCAGCTTCAAGGACCGCGGCTCCAGCGTCATGGTCTCCGCGCTGGCCGGCGCCGGGGTGCGCGAGCTGCTGGAGGACAGCTCCGGCAACGGCGGCTCGTCGGTGGCCGCCTACAGCGCCGCGGCCGGGATCGCGGCGACCGTCCTCGTCCCCGAGGGGACCTCGCCGGCGAAGCTGCTGCAGACCCGCGCGTACGGTGCGGCCGTCGAGCTGGTGCCGGGCGCCCGCGACGACACCGCGGCCGAAGCCGTCCGCCGCGCGGACCGCACGACCTACGCCAGCCACAACTGGCACCCGTTCTTCCTGCAGGGCACCAAGACCCTCGCCTACGAGCTGTGGGAGGACCTCGGCTTCCGCGCGCCCGACGCCGTCGTCACCGTGGCCGGTGCGGGCAGCATCGTGCTGGGCTGCGACCTCGGGTTCGGGGAGCTGCTGGCCGCCGGGTCGATCGAGAAACGCCCGCGCCTGCTCGTCGCGCAGCCGCGGAACTGCTCCCCGATCGACGCCGCCGTCCACGACCGGGAGCCACCGCCGTTCGCCCCGACCGTCGCCGAAGGCACGGCGATCCGCCGTCCGGTGCGCCTGCCGGAGGTCGTCGCGGCGATCCGGCGCTCCGGCGGGGACACCGCGGCGATCGAGGAAGCCGCCATCGCCGCGGCCGCCCGCCGCCTGGCGTCCCTCGGCCTCTACGCGGAACCGACCAGCGCGACCGCCGCGGCGGCCATCGACGTCTTCCACGCCCGCGGCGCCATCCGGCCGGGCGAAACCACGGTCGTGGTGCTCACCGGCTCCGGCCTGAAGGCGGCGGACAAGCTGCGGGAGCTGATCGGATGACTTCGCCGTCCGAGGACGAGCTGCTGCTGCGCGAAGCGGAGAAGATCGCCCACGCCGTCGGCCGGATGTTCCCCGGCCTGTGCGAGGTGGTGCTGCACGACCTGCGCGACCCGGCCCACGCGGTGCGCGCGGTCGAAGGCGGCCTGTCCGGCCGTGCGGTCGGCGACCCGGCCACCGAGCTCGGCCTGGCCCGCATCGCCGACCCGCAGTTCCCCGACGTCCTGCAGAACTACCCGAACCGCTTCCCGGACGGCCGCCCGGCGAAGAGCACGTCGATCGGCATCCGCAACGCGCGCGGCGAGTACGTCGCGGCACTGTGCCTGAACCTCGACGTCTCGTTGCTCGGCTCGGCGGCCCACGCACTGGCCCGCCTCGCCCGCACCGACGAACCGGCCCCGCTCACCGAGTCCCTGCGGGCCCGCACGGGTGAGGAGCTGCGCGCTCTGGTCGAGGACTACGCGACCGAGCGCGGCCACACGCCCCGCAGCCTCCCGGCGGCCGCGAAGAAGGACCTCGTGCGGTCGTTGAAGGAGCGGGGGTTCCTCGAGCTGAAGAACGCGGTGCCGGCGCTGACCGACCTGCTCGGGATCTCGCGGGCCAGCGTCTACAACTACCTGCGCTGAGTCAGAAGATCGACCAGCCCGTCAGCGTCGTGAACCGGTCGAGCGCGGCGACACCGGCGACGGAGTTGCCGCGCGCGTCCAGGCCCGGGCTCCACACGCAGACCGCGCACCGGCCCGGGACGATCGCCACGATGCCGCCGCCCACGCCGCTCTTGCCCGGCAGGCCGACCCGGTAGGCGAACTCGCCCGCCGCGTCGTACGTGCCGCAGGTCAGCATCACCGCGTTGATCCGCTTCGCCGCGCTCAGCCCGAGCAGGCGCGAGCCGTCGTTGCGGACGCCGTGGCGGGCCAGGAACAACGCCGACCGGGCGACGTCGGCGCAGCTCATCGCGATCGAACACTGGCGGACGTACTGGTCGAGCACCGACGGCACCGGGTGGCGCATGTTGCCGTAGGACGCCATGAAGTACGCGAGCGCGCGGTTGCGGTCGGCGTGGCCCGCTTCGGAGGCCGCCACCTCGGCGTCCACGGCGATTTCCGGGCGGCCGCTTTCCTGACGGAGGAAGGCGAGCAGCGCGTCCGCCGCGTCGCCGTGCCGGGCGAGTTCGTCGGTCACCACCAGCGCCCCCGCGTTGATGAACGGGTTCCGCGGAATGCCGTCCTCGTGTTCGAGCTGCACCAGGGAATTGAACGGGTCGCCCGAGGGTTCGCGGCCGACGCGCGCCCACACGCCGTCGCCGCGGGAAAGGGCCAGCGCCAGGGTGAACACCTTGGACATGCTCTGCACGGAGAACGGGTGCTCCCAGTCCCCGACGCCGTGCACCGCACCGTCCACTTCGGCCACCGCCATGCCGAACCGCCCCGGCTCGACCCTGGCCAGCGCAGGGATGTAGTCCGCGACGGCGCCGCGGCCGACCTCCGGCGCGACGTCGTCGGCTATCCGATCCAGCAGCGCCGCGAGATCCACGGCCGTAGCGTAGAAGGCCGTCCGGATCGGCGCGCACCCCGGGTGCGCCGTGACGTCCGGCACACCTTAAGTCTTCCTTAGCCTGCTTGGTGAGCTCACGCACACGGCTCTAGCGTCCGGTAACCATGGATTCCTCGCTCGTCACCGAAAACGGTGAAAGCTATTCGAAAGCACTGGGCAACCGCCAGGTGCAGATGATCGCCATCGGCGGCGCGATCGGCGTCGGGCTGTTCCTCGGCGCCGGCGGCAAGCTCCACCAGGTCGGCCCGTCGCTGGTCTTCTCCTACGCGACCTGCGGAATCGCCGCCTACTTCGTGATGCGCGCGCTCGGCGAGCTCGTCCTGCACGAGCCCAGCTCCGGCAGTTTCGTCACCTACGCGCGGAGGTTCATCGGCCCGTGGGCCGGCTTCGCCGCCGGCTGGATGTACTGGCTGAACTGGGCGATGACCGGGATCGCCGAGATCACCGCGGTCGCCATCTACGTCCACAAGTGGCTGCCGGACGTGCCCCAGTGGCTCACCGCGCTGGTCGCCCTGGGTGTGCTGCTGGCGGTGAACCTGCTGTCGGTCAAAGTGTTCGGCGAGCTGGAGTTCTGGTTTTCGGTGGTCAAGGTGCTGGCCATCGTCGTCTTCCTGGTCGTCGGCGCCGGCCTGGTGCTGACGAGCGCGGACATCGGCGGCGCGCCCGCCGGCCCCCGCAACCTGACCGGCCACAGTGGACTGTTCCCGGCGGGCGTCGGCGTGGCCCTGATGACGTTGCAGGCGGTCATCTTCGCCTACTCGGCGATCGAGGTCGTCGGCATCGCGGCGGGCGAGACGAAGGACGCCCGCACGGTGCTGCCGAAGGCGATCAACGGGGTGGTCTGGCGGATCGGCGTGTTCTACGTCGGTTCGGTGCTGCTGCTGGCGATGCTGCTGCCGTGGCCGTTCTACAGCGGCGACGAGAGCCCGTTCGTCACGGTGTTCAGCCGGCTCGGCATCCCGGGTATCGGCGACGTGATGAACGCGGTGGTGCTGACCGCCGCGCTGTCCAGCGTCAACTCCGGGCTCTATTCGACGGGCCGCATCCTGCGCTCGCTGGCCGAGCAGGGCGAGGCGCCGTCGTTCGTCAGCCGGATGAGCCGCCGGCAGGTCCCCTACGGCGGCATCCTGTTCACGTCGGTGGCGTACGTGCTGGGCGTGGTGCTCAACTACCTGGTGCCGAAGGAGGCGTTCGACATCGCCATCGCGATCGCGTCCCTCGGCGTGATCAGCACGTGGGCGACGCTGATCTTCTGCCAGCTGCGCCTGCGCCAGGCGGCCCTGCGCGGCGAGCTGGAACGCCCGTCGTACCGGATGCCGTGGGCGCCCTACAGCGGCTGGGCGACGCTGGCGTTCCTGGCCCTGGTGGTGGTCCTGATGGGCTTCTCCGACGGCGCCGAAAAGATCGCGTTCTCCTCGATCCCGGTGCTCGCGGTGGTTCTGGCGGTGGGCTGGCGGTTCGTCAAGCGCCGCGAACGCACCCCGCTCGGGTAGCGGGCCGGTGACGGAGGGGTCGACACGCGTGATTGCGGAGCCGACACGCGTGATCCGGGCGACGACACGGCAACCAGCCCGTGTCGACCTCTCCATCACGCGTGTCGACCTCCCCATCACGCGTGTCGACCTCCCCATCACGCGTGTCGACCTCTCCATCACGGTCGGCGAGCCCGCCCCGGGGAGCGGGGCGAGCGCGCGGGCATACTCGACGGGTGTCTCCGAGCGGCACCGAACCCCGGCGGGTGACGATCCACGACGTCGCCCGCTCGGCCGGGTCTCGCGGCAGACGGTGTCGGGGGCGCTGAACGACAAGGGCGAGATCGACGGCTCGACCAAGCAGCGCGTCCTCGACGCCGCCCGCGAGCTCGGGTACGGGCCCAGCCGCTTCGCGCGCGGTCTGGTCCGGCCGGACACCACCACAATCGGCCTGGTCGTGCCGGACCTGCTCAACCCCTTCTTCACCGAGGTCGCCTCCGGCGCGCTGGAGGCGGCTTCAGCGGCATCGGGATCGACGGCGAGGACGGCGTGCGCGAGGCCGTCGCCCACCTCGTCTCGCGCGGGCACCGGCGGATCGGCATGCTCGACGGCAACCCCGCTCCGACCGTCCGCCGCCGGTGGTTCCTGCGGGCCGCCGCGGAGTGCGGGGTCTCCGTGCACCCCGGCCGGATCACCGCGGACGCCCCGAGCGTCGACGGCGGCGGCGGCGCCGCGCTGGCCGCCCTGCTCACCGCCCACCCCGACGTCACCGCCCTCTTCGCCGTCAACGACGTGATGGCGATCGGCGCCCTGCGCGAGGCCCGCCGGTTCGGCCTGCGGGTGCCCGCCGGCCTCGCCGTGGTCGGGTTCGACGGGCTGGCGCTCGGCACCCTCGTCGAGCCGGAGCTCTCGAGCGTCGCGATCGACACGCGGGCGGTCGGCGCGCTAGCCGTCGAGCAGGCGGCCCGGCTGGTCACCGGCGACGCGCCGCTCGAGCCCGCCGAGCTGATCGTCCGCGCCCGTCTCCACCTGCGTGAATCCGCCTGATCCCTTGACACCCCGTCCCGTCGCGCCGCACACTGCGGACGGTCCGTGAACGTTCCCGGGAACGTTCTCGGACGACGTGGCGAGCGCGGAAAGGACCCCATGTCGTACCTGGAAGACCCCGGCCCCGGCCGGGGCTCGCTCCCGCCGCGCGCGGCCTTCACCTCCGACGCGCCCGCGCTGTCGCTGAACGGCACCTGGCGGTTCCGCCTGTCGCCGAGCCTCGCGGCCGCCCCGGCGGGGATCGAGGCCGAGGGGTTCGACGACTCGGCGTGGGACGAGCTGCCGGTGCCGTCGCTGTGGCAGCTGCACGGCCACGGCCGGCCCGCCTACACCAACGTGCCGTACCCGTTCCCGGTCGACCCGCCGCACGTGCCGTCGGACAACCCGACCGGGGACCACCGGCTGCGGTTCGACCTGCCCGCCGGGTGGCCCGCCGGGTCCGCGGTGCTCCGCTTCGACGGCATCGACTCGTGCGGCCGGATCTGGCTCAACGGCACCGAACTCGGTGTCACCCAGGGCAGCAGGCTGCCGTCGGAGTTCGAGGTCGGAACGCTGCTGCGGCCGTGCGGCAACGTCCTCGTCGTGCGGGTGCACCAGTGGTCGGCGGGCAGCTACCTCGAGGACCAGGACATGTGGTGGCTGTCCGGGATCTTCCGCGCCGTGACCCTGCTCGCCCGCCCGGACGGCGGCATCGGCGACTACTGGGTCCGCGCGGACTACGACCACACCACCGGTCTGGGCACGGTCCGCGTCGAGACCGGCCCGGACGTCGTGCTGGACATCCCCGAACTCGGCGTCGCTGGGCACCCGGCCGGGGCGGCGCTGGAGCTGCCGGTCGAGCCGTGGAGCGCCGAGACGCCCCGGCTGTACGAGGGCACGCTGGTCACGGCGGCCGAGCGGGTGCCGGTGCGGATCGGTTTCCGGACGGTGACGATCGAAGGCGGGCAGCTCAAGGTCAACGGACGCCCGCTGATGCTGCGCGGGGTGAACCGCCACGAGCACGACCCCCGCACCGGGCGCGTGGTGCCGCCGGAGACGGCGCTGGCCGACGTGCTGCTGATGAAGCGACACAACGTCAACGCCGTCCGGACCAGCCACTACCCGCCCGATCCGGCGTTCCTCGAGCTGTGCGACACGTACGGCCTCTGGGTGATCGACGAGTGCGATCTGGAGACCCACGGGTTCGAGCCGCTGGGCTGGGCCGGCAACCCGAGCGCAGACCCGAGGTGGGCCGCGGCCTACCTCGACCGGATCCGGCGCACGGTGGAGCGGGACAAGAACCGGCCCAGCGTCATCCTCTGGTCGCTGGGCAACGAGAGCCACACCGGCGAAAACCTCGCGCGGATGGCCGAGTGGGTGCACCACCGCGACCCGACGCGGCCGGTGCACTACGAAGGCGACCACGAGTGCGCCTACGTGGACGTGCACAGCCGGATGTACGCCACGCACGAGGACGTCGAGCGGATCGGCCGCCGGGACGACGACAACGCGCGGCGTCGTGCTCTGCCGTTCCTGCAGTGCGAGTACGGGCACGCGATGGGCAACGGCCCGGGCGGCCTGCTGGAGTACCGGGAACTGTTCGAGCGCTACCCGAACTGCCAGGGCGGCTTCGTCTGGGAATGGATCGACCACGGTCTCGCCGACGGTGGGCACTTCGCCTACGGCGGGGACTTCGGCGAGCCGATCCACGACGGCAACTTCGTCATCGACGGCCTGGTCTTCCCCGACCGGACGCCGTCGCCGGGGCTACGGGAGTTCGCGAAGGTCGTCGAGCCGGTCCGGATCGCCGCCGATCCGGGCGGGATCCGGGTGCGCAACCACCACGACTTCGTCAGCACGGCACACCTGACATTCACCTGGACCCTGGAGGACGAGGGAATCGCTGTCGCCCAGGGTGTTCTCGACGTCCCAGCCGTCCAATCAGGACAGGACGCGTTGGTCCCGCTCCCCGACCTGCCCGCGACGGTCGGCGAGTCGTGGCTGACCGTGTCGGCGGCGCTGACCTCGGCGACCGCCTGGGCGCCGGCGGGACACGTCGTCGGGTGGGGGCAGCTGGCGGTGTCGCCCGCGCCCGCCGCGGCGCCGCTGCCCCCGCGCGGGCCGGTGTTCCGCACCGGCGGGCGGCTGGTGCTCGGCGCCGGCGAGTTCGACCCGGCGACCGGTGTCCTGACGGCCCTCGGCGGGCACGCGGTGCGCGGGCCGCGCCTCGACGTCTGGCGGGCGACGACCGACAACGACCGGGGCACGTTCGCCGGACGGCCGGCCGCCGACCAGTGGCGCGAGGCGGGCCTGCACCGGATGCAGCACCGGGTGATCGCGGTCGACGCGGACGGCGAGGAACTGGCGGTGCGCACGCGCGTCGCCCCGCCGGCGCAGCCGTTCGGGCTGTTCGCCGACTACACGTGGACGGCGTTCGCCGACCGCCTGCGGCTGCGGGTTTCGGTGACGCCGGACGGCGAGTTCCCGGGCACGCTCCCCCGGCTCGGGCTGACGATGGCGGTCCCGGATTCGCTCGGCTCGGCCGAGTGGTTCGGCGGCGGTCCCGGCGAGGCGTACCCGGACAGCCGCCAGGCGGCGCGGATCGGCCGGTTTTCCCGCAGCGTCGACGGTCTGCAGACGCCGTACGTGTTCCCGCAGGAGAACGGCAACCGCACGGCGGTCCGCTGGGCGCGGCTGACGGCCCCGGACGGCGCGGGCATCCGCGTGGACGGCGAGCCGGTCTTCGACTTCACCGCGCGCCGCTGGACCGCGGCCGCGCTGGAGGCGGCGCGCCACCCGGATGATCTGGTGCCGGACGACGTGGTGCACCTGACGCTGGACGTCGCGCAGCACGGGCTGGGGACGGCGTCGTGCGGGCCGGGCGTGCTGCCGCGGTACCGCCTGGTGCCGCAAAAGACGGAGTTCACGCTGTGGTTCCGGGCGTTGGGCTGACCCGTTGTCTCAAAAAGTCTCAGAAGTCGTCTCATTAATCGGGAGGTGCCGGTAGACGGTCGCCCGGGAGACGCCGAGTTCGGCCGCGATGTCAGCGGGAGCCCGCCCGGCTTCGTAGAGACGCCGGGCCGCCGCGACGGTTTCGGCGCTCATGACCGGCGGCCGCCCGCGGCGGCCTTTGTTCGACGCGGTGGGGCTCCCGTCCGGGGCCGTGAACAGCCGTCGCACGCCGTCGAGGATCGCTGCTCGCAACTCGGCCTCCGGCGCCTCGGCGAACAACACCACCGGGTCGCTCAGCATCGCGATCGCCTGTGCCGCGCGGACCCGGGCCGCGAAGTCCGCGTCCGGGCCCGCAACCAGGGCGTTCGCCGTCAACATCCCGTCGCGGAAGCGCTCGAACGCCGCCGCCGAGGCGGTCAGGCCGAGGTCACGCAGGTTCATCCGGAGCAGGTAGCGGTGGGTCAACCAGACTTCCAGTAGTCCTTCGAGCGCGGCCCGGCGGACGTCGGCCGCCTTCGCCGCCGCGGCCAGCGCCGCTTCGAAGTCGGCCAGCATCGGCTCGGCCAGCGCCGCGACGATGTCCGCCTTGCCCGGGAAGTGGTACAGCACCGCCGTCTTCGTCACGCCGACGCATTCGGCCAGCTCCCGCACCGACGTCTCGTGGAAGCCGCGCGCCGAAAACTCCGCCAGCGCGGCGCGCAGGATCTTCGCCCGGGTGTCGTCCGTCATCACCCGAGCCTAGCCGCTTGCCTGACCGGCGGACAGGAGCGTAGGGTCGCCACTGACCGATGGTCAGGACCGATCTGGGGGCAATCATGACTGAACGAACCGTGCTCATCTCCGGCGCCGGCGTCGCCGGACGGACCCTGGCGTACTGGCTGGCCCGCGCCGGCTTCCGGCCCACCGTGGTGGAACGCGCCGCCGGGCTGCGTTCGAGCGGGAGCCCGGTGGACGTGCGCGGGCCGGCGTCGCGCGTCGCGGAGCGGATGGGCGTCACCGCGAAGCTGCGTGAAGCGAGCACGAGCGCGGAGGCGCTGAACTTCGTCGACGACGCGGGCCGGCGCACCGGCCGGATCCCGACGCGGCTGTTCGGCGCGGACGGCGACATCGAACTCCCCCGCACCGACCTCGCCGCGATCCTCCACGACGCGGCGCGCGAGCACACCGAGTTCGTCTTCGGCGATTCCGTCACCGAGCTCCGCGAAGACGCCGGCGGCGTGGACGTCACCTTCGAACGGGGTGGCCCGCGGCGGTTCGACCTGGTGCTCGGCGCGGACGGGCTGCACTCGGCGGTGCGGCGCCTCGTGTTCGGCCCGGAACGGGCGTTCGTCGAGCACATGGGCGTCTACATCGCGACGCTGCCGCTGACCGGACCGCCGGCCGACCCGGCGGCGATCGAGATGTACAACTCACCCGGCCGCGCGGTCGCGGTCCACCCGTCGCGCGGTCACGGCATCGCGGCGTTCATGTTCCGCGGCGACGCGGTACCGGGCTTCGACCACCGCGACACGGCGCTGCACCGGCGCCTGCTCACGGAAACCTACGAGGGCGCGGGCTGGCTCGTTCCGCAGTTGCTGGAGCAGGTTCGTACGACGGACGACCTGTACTTCGACTCGGTGAGCCGCGTCCGCATGGACCGCTGGAGCACGGGCCGGATCGCGCTGGCGGGCGACGCGGCCTCGTGCGTGTCGCTCTTCGGCGACGGCTCGTCGCTGGCCATGGCGGGCGCGTACACGCTGGCGGAAGAGCTCGGCCGGACCCCGGACGACCCGGCCGCGGCGTTCCGCAGATATGAGACGGCACACCGGAAGCTGGTGGAGCCGAAGCAGCGAGCGGTCCCGGCGGCGGCGGCGCTGCTGATCCCGGCCACCCGCGGCGGCCTGGCGGCCCGCAACTTCGGCACGCGCCTGCTGCCGCTCGTGTCGGCGGCCCGCCGCCTGGTCCCCGCCCGAGCGGCGTAGACCCGCGTCACTCGCAGTCGGCAGCTCAGGCCGGATCTGGTCAGTCCTCGGCGGAAAGCCGGGCTTCCCTGTCGGCGCCGCCGTAGGTACCCAAGGCCAGTGAGACCCGACCGGCCCGCTCGGGTGGCGCTGCACACCGCCACCAGCCGGGCCGGTGGGAACCGACCGGCGGCCGCTCCGGTGCGCAGCACCATTACCAGCCGGAGCGCCGAGGGCCGTTCCGCCGCCGCCCGGAGTGGCGCGCGAGCCACAGGCGTCAGCTGCGCAACATCGGCGGGTACAGCACCTCCGCCTTCCCCCGCCGGTACAGCCGGGCCGGGCGGCCACCGTCGCGGGTGGTCGTCCGGCCCGTCGGCTCCAGCAGGCCCTCCGCGCCCGTCACCTTGCGGTGGAAGTTGCGCGGGTCCAGCCGGGTGTCCCACACCAGTTCGTACACCCGGCGCAGCTCCGCCACCGTGAACTCCGCGGCGCAGAACGCCGTCGCCAGCGGGGAGTACTCCAACTTCGCGCGGGCGCGCTCGACGCCGTCGGCGAGGATGCGGTCGTGGTCGAACGCCAGGCGCTCGGTCCGCAGCGCCCGCACCGGGGCCCAGCGGGCTTCGGCCGCGTCCGTGCCCGCGCGCGGCACCGGCAGGTCCGGGGCCAGCGCCAGGTACGCCACCGTCACCACCCGCATCCGCGGGTCGCGGTCCGGGGTGCCGTAGCCCGCCAGCTGTTCGATGTGGACGGTGCCCGGCGCCAGCCCCGTCTCCTCCGCCAGTTCGCGGCGCGCCGCGTCCGCCAGGTCCTCGTCCTCGCGGACGAACCCGCCCGGCAGCGCCCACTCCCCGCGGTACGGCTCGATGCCGCGGCGCACCACCAGCGCGCACAGCTCGTCCCCGGTCAGGGTGAGCACGACGAGGTCCACGGTGACGGCGAACGGCGGGTGACCCATGCCACCCACCCTAATCGTCAGCTTGACGATTAGCGAGTCCGCCCCATATCGTCACCTCGACGATAAGAGGAGGACTCCATGGCCGACATCGACCGCCGCTTCGGGTTCCGGCACCTGCGCGGGGCCCCGACCGTCCACATCCGCCACTACCGCCGCGGCAAGCTCGCCCACGACGGCGTCGGGCTGTCGTTCTGGTACCGACCGCTGACCGCGGTGGTCTCGGAAGTGCCGGTCGACGACCGCGAGCTGCCGCTGCTGTTCCACGCCCGCACCGCCGACTTCCAGGACGTCACCGTCCAGCTCGCGCTGACCTTCCGGATCGAGGACCCGGCGCTGGCCGCGCAGCGCATCGACTTCTCCATCGACCCGGACACCGGCCGCTGGCGAAGCGACCCGCTGGCGCAGATCAGCGGGCTGCTCACCGAAAACGTCCAGCAGTACGCGGTCGAGGTGCTGACCCGCACTCCCCTGGCCACCGCCCTCGTCGACGGCGTGCGGGCGGTCCGCGACCGGATCCGCGCGGGCCTGGCCGAACAGGACACGCGGCTCGCGCAGACCGGTTCGGCGGTGATCGACGTCCGCGTCGTCGCCATCCGGGCCGAGCCGGAGGTCGAGAAGGCGCTGCAGACCACCGCGCGGGAGAAGGTGCAGCAGGAGGCCGACCGCGCGACTTTCGAGCGCCGGGCCCTCGCCGTCGAACGGGAACGCGCGATCGGCGAAAACGAGCTGCAGAACCAGATCGAGCTGGCCCGCCGCGAGGAGCAGCTGCTCGCCCAGCGCGGCGCGAACGCCCGACGTCAGGCCGAAGAGGCCGCGGCGGCGAACCGGATCGAGACGGAGGCGCAGGCTTCGCGCGAGGAGCGGCTGACGCAGGTGAAGGCCGAGGGCAAACGCGCGCTCGGCGAAGCGGAAGCGGCGGGCGAAGCGGCCCGGCTGGCGGCGTACCGCGACCTGCCCGAGGGCGTGCTGACCGGGCTGGCGCTGAAGGAGCTGGCGGGGAACCTGCCGCAGATCGACAGCCTGGTCCTGACGCCGGATCTGCTGACGCCGCTGCTGACGAAGCTGGGGGTCCGCTCGTGAGCCTGGCGCCGCGCGTCGTGCTCGTCCACCGCCGCACCGAGCTGGCCGAACTCGTCGCCCGTCACGGCACGCGCGGCCAGGCGGAGTTCTTCCTGCGCACCCGCGGCCGTGATCTGGCCGAGGTGACCGCGGCCGACGCCGCCGTGCGTGCGGCGCTGGCCGCGGTGTCGGCGGCGATCCCGCTCGACTGGCGCCGCGGCGAGGTCGAACGCGCGGACCTCGACCGGTTCCTCTTCACACCGGAGGACGTCGTCGTGGTGGTCGGGCAGGACGGCCTGGTCGCCAACGTGGCCAAGTACCTCGACGGCCAGCCGGTGGTCGGGATCGCCCCGGGCGCGCCCGGCGTGCTCGTGCGCCACCCGCCGGCGGCGGCCGCGGATCTGGTGCGGTCCACCGGCGACGTCGATCACCGGACGATGGCCGAGCTCACCGCGGACGACGGCCAGCGGCTGCTCGCGCTCAACGAGATCTACCTGGGGCACGCCGGGCACCAGACGGCCCGCTACCGGCTGGGGGTCGGTGGCGGGCCGCCCGAACGCCAGGCGTCGTCGGGGATCCTCGTCGGGACGGGCACCGGCGCCACCGGCTGGTGCGGATCGGTGTGGCGCGAACGCGGCAGCGCGCTGCGCCTGCCCGCGCCCGGCGAGGCCCGGCTCGTGTGGTTCGTGCGCGAAGCGTGGCCGTCGCCGACGACCGGAACCACGTGCACCGAAGGGGAATTGACGCGGGCGCCGCTGACCGTCGAGGTCGAATCCGACCGCCTGGTCGCGTTCGGCGACGGCCTCGAAGCCGACACGGTCGCCCTCACCCGCGGCCAGACGGCGACCTTCGCCCCCGCGGCGAAGACCGTCCGCCTGGTGCGCTGACCGCCGGTCCGGCACACCGAGGGGGCGTGCCGGGCCGGCGTTTTCTCAGGTGCCGTACCGGGTCTTGACGATCGACGGCGTGTCGAGGTTGTGGCCGGCGTCCATGCTCTGCGCGAGCCGCAGGTACTGGCCCTCGGCCCACATCAGCGGGCCCGCGCTGCCGGTCGGGCGGCCGAGCCCGAAGCAGCCGACGTCGGCGCGGTCCCAGACCTGTTCGGGTACGAAGTACCCGTCGTTGGCCGAGTCCGCCATGGACTTCAGGTGGACCGCGGCGGAGCGGCCGTTGGCCAGCTCGTACTCGCCGCGTTCCCCGGACAGCACCGGCCACAGCCGCCCGAACCGCTGGCTGCCCCCGGCGGGCCAGCCGCTGCAGTTCGCGGTGCTTTCGCCGTAGTTGTCGTGCGGGTAGCGGTGGAAGTAGACGTCGCCGTTCGGCAGCGTGACCTGCACCGCCGAGTTGCCGTCGGACGCGGCGGCCGTCGGCGCGACCGAGTTCGCGATCGTCGTGTCACCCGCCGGGCGGATGCCGAGCCGCACCAGGTCGAGGAAGCCGAAGTCGGTGACGTCGTGCTCGTAGAAGCAGCCTTCGTCGAAGCAGATCGTCGCGGTGTCGTTCGGGTTCCCGGACCGGTCGAGCCGCTCGTAGTAGGTGTTGCCGCCCCAGTAGCCGGACGTCGTCACGGTCCAGCCGGCCAGGGAGTTCCGCCAGGAGTCCGCGGTGGACTCCCACGACGTCGCGCTCGCGGTGTCACCGTTGGCCCGCGCGATCGCCCCCGCCGCGACCAGCCCGGCGATCTCCGCGGCCACCGAGGACGGCGACTTGCCGTACTGCTCTTCCCACCGCTCGGTGGTGTCCGGGCCGGTCGCGACGATGTGGTTCGCCGTCGTCTTGACCTTGGCGTAGGTCGAGGCGTCGGTGACGCCGGTCAGCCAGGCCAGCAGGATCGCGTCGGCGTTCTGGTCGAGCTGTTCGCAGCAGCCGAGCTGCTGGGCGCTCGCCCCCGCGACGCCGGAAACCGGGCTGTAGCGCGGGAACGAGCCCGCCGGGTACGTCGTGCCGTCGCCGGCCGTGGGACTGCCGATCCACTGGGAGTTCCAGAGGAACTGGGCCATCCGCTTGGCCTGGGCACTGTCGCCCGCGGCCAGGAGCCCGGTCGCCTGCTGGTAGAGATCGCGGCCCCAGACGCGGTGGTAGCCGTCGTTGAGGTGGTCGCCGTTGGTGTAGTCGCCCCAGGGGGTCGCGAGCCCGGCGACGCTGGCGCCCGGGTGCTGCTTGTCTTCGGCGGTCTTCAGCGCCATGGCCGCCACGTAGTAGGCGCGCCGCCGTTGCGTGTCGCCGGAAACGCCGGCGGGAGCGGGTTTCAGGCTTCCGACGTAGGAGTTCCAGCCGCTGCGGTAGGACGTGGCGATCGCCGGGAAGCCGCTGCTCAGCGAGCCACTCGCGTTCGCCGTGGCCGCCGCCGCGGTGGTCCCGTAGCCGAGCGCGACGGTGAACGTCGTGTCCGCGCCGACCGGGATCTGGCCGCACTGCACCACGTTGCCCGTGCCGGAAATCGTGTCGAACTGGTTGTTCAGGGCCTTGTCGGCGCGGAGGTCGACCAGGCAGTCGCTGGCCGCGCCCGCGTAGCCGTTGTCGTGGGCGGTGAAGCCCGTGGAGGCGCGGAGTGCGGAGACGACGGTGGTCGCTGTGCCGCCGAAGAGCGTTTCGGTGCCGCTCGCCAGGAGTCCGGTGCCGTCCCACCAGGCGTTGTCGTTCGCTCCGCCGCCGGCCATCGAGGGGTTGGCCAGGAGGTACAGGCGGTAGGCGCCGCCGTCCAGGGACTGGAACCGGGTGTTCGTGACGAGGGTCGCCCGGGCGGGGTCGGTGACGTAGTCGGTGGTGATCCGGTACTTGCCGCTCTTCGCCGTGTTGGTGATCGTGTACTGGAGGGCCTTTTCGTCCGGCATCGTCACGACATGGGTCGTGGCGTCGCGTTCCAGGTCCACGAAGGTCGAGCCGTCCGTGATGACGTACTGCATGTCCTGCATGTTGGGGACGTCGGCCCTCGGGTAGAAGACCTCCGAGGTGACCCCGTTGGCGACGGTGAACCAGACCGGGCTGGTGGTGGTCGAGGTGCCCAGGGCTGACTTGTTGCCTGTGGTCCATGAGGCTCCGCTGCCGCAGCAGTCGGTTGCTGTTCCGGCTGCCTGGGCTGGTTGCGGGAAGAGCGCGGCTAGGAGGATTGCTGCTCCTGTGCAGGCTTTCCACCTGATCATTCGGACCCTCCGACGGCGTTGTCGTGAATATGTTGTGGGTCGCAACATATTGGGGGGGTGTTGGGGTGACAGGCAATGTCCGATCGGGCTGGATCGATTCGGTTGCGGATCGAAAAGCTGCCGATGTTCTCGCTCTTCGCAACCCCGAAGCCGGATTGTGACTACGGCCGACAGCACCGCGTCAAGGCGGGAAAGCGTGCCTTGACCCGGTGCCGCCGGCCGTGTTGGGGCTTCGGATCGGGGTTGCGGGGGCCTGGGTTGCAGCCTGGTTCGGAGGCTGCCGAGGGTTTGGCTTCCGGTTCGCGAGCTGCCGGGGGTTTGGCTTCCGGTCCGGGAAGGGCTACCGAGGGGGTGGGGTTCCGAGTTTGCCGCCTGACCGCCTACGCGTTGGCGATTCGGTCCAGCCACTCGGCCAGCAGGACTCGCTCCGCTTCCGTGAGGGCCGTGGCTTCCCGCAGGCCCGCTCGTAGGGCGATTGCCCGTTGCGGCAGGTCCGAGGCCTCGGATTGCTCTCCCACCGTCAGGATTCTGGCCAGGACCGTCTCGCGGGCCGTTGCCGACAGCTCCTGGTCCCGGTCCTTCTCCGGTGTTGCTATCAGGGCCAGCACCACGCCCATGCCCGTTGCGTGCACCAGGCGGGCTGCTCGCTCGACGCTCACCCGTAGCCTGCCCGCCGCCGCCACTCGCTCCACGATGCTTCGCAACATCGCCTCCGCTTCCCGTGCCGCCGGTGATGTGTGGCCGGGGCGGGCGTCGCCGTACATGAGCACGTAGAACTCCGGGCGGGACAAGCCGAACTCGATGTGCAGGTCCCAGCCTCGGCGGAGGTCCTCCACCGCGTCGCCCGTCGACCCCAGGGCTCGCTTGCTCTTGAGGTACTCGTCGAAGCCGTAGGCCGCCACCGCGTCGAGGAGGCCGTCCTTGTCGCCGAAGAGGCGGTACAGCGCCGGGGGCTGGACGCCCGCCGCCGCGCTCACCGCGCGGGTCGAGAGGCCGTCGCGGCCCTCGGCCGCCAGCAGTGTGGCCGCCGCCTCGAGGATGCGCACGCGGGTGTCCTCCGCCGTCTTCGTTGCCATGGTTCCGATGGTAACAAGTTTTGGGTAGCGAGTGTTCAGCTCGTCGATATCGTCCGTGGCCACCGTCCACGCCGCCCTCGACGGGGTGTCACCCTGCTCGACACCGGGGACTTCTCCGGCATGGGGCACAACGAACTGCTGTTGCGCGATGCCCTGCGCGGCCGGCGCGCTGGCCGAGCTCGTGCGCGCGGGCTACGTCCGGCACATCGGGCTGTCCGAGGTCGGGGCGGAGACCCTGCGCCGGGCCGCCGCAGTTCCCGCGGTCTGCTCAGCGGCCACTGGACGCCGTCGCGTGAGCTGACCGCGGGTGACTTCCGCGGCCACAGCCCGCGGTTCCAGGGCGAAAACCTCGACCGCAACCTCGCGCTGACCGAGGCGCTGGGTCAGATCGCCGCGGCCAAGGGTGTCACCACCGCGCAGCTCGCGATCGCGTGGGTCGCCGCCCAGGGTGACGACATCGTTCCGCTCGTCGGCGCCCGCACCCGGGCCCGGCCGGCCGAGTCACCGGGGACCGCGGACGTCGAGCTCACCGACGCCGACCTCGCGGAGATCGAGGCGGCCGTTCCGGCCGGCGCGGCGGCGGGCGGCCGGTACGCCGCCGCCCAGCTCGATCACCTGGACAGCGAGAAGTAGTCGAGCGCCACGCGGCGGGCGAGGCGGCGCAGCAGCGGCGCCGCCTCCGCCATGCACCGCGCCGGGTCCGGCTCCAGGTCCGTCAACGCGTACGCCGCCGAGATCCCCGCGCCGGCCAGTTGCCCGGCGGTGAGCAGGCAGCGCCCGGACACCGCGAGGCACGGGATGCCCCGGGCCGCCGCGGCGGCGGCCACTCCGGCGGGGGCCTTGCCGGACAACGTCTGCTCGTCGAGGGACCCTTCGCCGGTGATGACCAGCGACGTCCCGGTCAGGGCCGTGTCGAACCCGAGCAACTCCAGCAGCAGCTCGATGCCGGGGCGCATCCGGGCCCCCAGCACGGCCATCGCCGCGAAGCCCACTCCCCCGGCGGCCCCGGCGCCCGGCCGGGAAGCGAACTCCGGCCCGGCGATCGACGCCCAGTGCCGCAGGGCGGCATCCAGCGTCTCGACGTCGGCGGGCGTCGCCCCCTTTTGCGGTCCGTAGACGACGGCAGCTCCGCCCGGCCCGTACAGCGGGTTGTCCACATCGCTCGCCAGCTCGATGTCTACTTTGGATAGACCGGCCAGGTCCAGGGAGGCGAGCCGCGAGAGGGCCGCGCCGCCGAAGGGCAGTTCGCGCCCGGTGTCGTCCAGGAGCCGGGCGCCCAGCGCGGCCAGCAGGCCGGCCCCGCCGTCCGTGCACGCGCTGCCGCCCACGCCGAGCACGATCCGCCGGCAGCCCGCGCGGACGGCCGCCGCGATGACGTCGCCGGTGCCCGCGCTGGTCGCGGTGAGCGGCTCCGGCGGCCCGGGCAGGCGGTGCAGGCCCGACGCCTCGGCCAGCTCGACGACCGCGGTGTCGCCTCGGACCGCGTAGGACGCCGTCACCGGACCACCCGTCGGGCCGCGGGCCGGGACCCGTACGCGGCGGAACCCGGCGGCGACGGCGGCGTCGACCGTGCCGTCGCCGCCGTCGGCCACCGGGAGTTCCCGCACCACGAGACCGGGGTGGACGTCGGCGAGGCCGGAAGCCACCGCCGACGCCACCTCCCCCGCGGTCAGCGACCCCTTGAACTTGTCCGGCGCGACCAGGACCTTCACGCGCTTGCCTTGAAGGCCCGCCAGTCGCCGATCTCGGTGATGTCCCGCAGGGCGACGTGCGAGGTGTAGGGCCGGCGCAGCAGCATCGCGAACGCCGAACTGCCGTCGGCCAGCTCCACCACGCCGAGCTCCAGCTCGTGCGGCTCGGCCGGGAGCACCTTGTCGCGCAGGGCGTCCAGGGAGACGTCGTAGACCTCGCCGGTCACCGCCGCGCCGCCGTGCGACACCGGATACAGCGCCGGACACTGGTCGCCGACGGCGTAGAACCGGTATTTCGGGGCCGTCTCGGTCGTCGACACGAACGGCGAGCCGTCCAGGAGGTGGTGCAGCGGTTCGCCGCGCATGGCGCCGCCGTTGAAGAACATCAGGGCCACGGGAATCTCCTTACCGGAAGAGGGCTTCGACGCCGTCGACGGCGAAGTACACCGCGAACACCAGCGCCAGCAGCGAAAGCAGCCAGCCGGCCTCGCGCCACTTGCCGCGGCCGGTCTTGATGAGCACGAACGCGATCAGGCCGGCGCCGACGCCGTTGGTGATCGAGTAGGTGAACGGGATCAGCGCGGCGGTCAGGAACACCGGGATCGTGTAGTCCGGGTCGTGCCACGGGATGGTCCGGCACTGCGCCACCATCAGGCCGCCGATGACGACCAGCGCGGGCGCGGCGGCCTGCGCCGGGACGACCCCGGCCAGTGGCGTGAACAGCAGCGTCCCGGCGAACAGCAGCCCGGTGACGACGCTGGCCAGCCCGGTCCGCGCGCCTTCGCCGACGCCGGCCGCGGACTCGAGGAACACCGTGTTCGGCGACGAACCGGCGACGCCGCCGGCGATCGCGCCCGCGCCGTCGACCAGCAGGATCCGGCCCATCCGCGGCACTTTCCCGTTCTTCGACAACCCGGCTTCGTCGGAGACGCTGGTGATCGTGCCCATCGCGTCGAAGAAGCCGGACAGCACGAGCGTGAAGAGGAACACCGTCGCGGCCAGCGCGCCCGCCGAGGCGAAGCCGCCGAACAGGTCGATGTGCCCGAAGAGGCCGAAGTCCGGAGCGGCGACGACGTGGTCCGGCAGAGCCGGGGTCGTGAGGCCCCAGCCGCCGACGCCGAATACCTGGTGCAGCACGACGGCGAACACGGTGGCCACGCCGATGCTGATCAGCACCGCGCCCGGGACCTTGCGGGCCATCAGCACGACCATCAGCAGCAGACCGAAGCAGAACACGACGATCGGCCACCCGTGCAGGTGCCCGCTCGCCCCGAGGCGCACCGGGACCGTGGTCTGCGCGGAGTCCGGCACCCGGGTCACGAACCCGGCGCTGACCAGGCCGACGAGCGCGATGTAGAGCCCGATCCCGACGGTGATCGCCGTCTTGAGGGGCCGCGGGATGGCGTTCATGATCCGCTCGCGGACACCGCTGACCGCCATCAGCACGATGCACACGCCCTCGAGCACGACCAGCCCGAACGCCTGGGCCCAGGTCATCGACGGCGCCATCTGGAAGGCGACGATGCCGTTGATGCCGAGCCCGGCGGCCAGCGCGAGGGGCGCGTTGCCGACGAGTCCCATGAGGACGGTCATCACGGCGGCGGCTAGCGCGGTCGCCGTGGTCACCTGCGCCGCGGAGAGCCGGGCGCCGGTGATGTCGGCGGAAGCGCCGAGGATGAGCGGGTTGAGCAGCACGATGTAGGCCATCGCGACGAACGTCGTGACGCCGCCGCGGACTTCGCGGCCGATCGTGCTCTGCCGGGCCCGCAGCTCGAACAGCTTGTCGAGCAGCGAACGGCGTTGTCCGGGTACGTCGTCGACCACGGGGGTGGGGACTTCGGTCTGGGTCATGCGTCCTGCCCTTGCCGGTGGGGGTGCTCGGCCAGGGCCAGGCACCACGCCGTGCCTGGCCGAGCGGGACGTTCGATTCGGGTTTGCTCCGGTCAGCTGCTGACTTCGTGGGTCAGTAGTCGGTGCGGTCGCTCTTGTCGAGCCAGGCCGCGAAGGGGGCGAAGCCGTCCTTGGCGGACAGCCGGGTCACGGGCACCGTCCACGTCTCGCGCGGACGGTCGAAAAGCTCGTAGAAGGCGCGGTCGTCGAAGCCCGCCTTCGCCGCGTCGTCGCGGTCGGCGGCGTAGATGACCTTGTCCACCCGCGCCCACAGCGCCGAAGACAGGCACATCGGGCACGGCTCGCAGCTGGAGACGAGCACGCAGCCGTCCAGCTTGAACGTGCCCAGTGCCCGGCAGGCCGCGCGGATCGCGACCACCTCGGCGTGCGCGGTCGGGTCGAGGTTCGCGGTGACGCGGTTGACGCCGGTCGCGACGACCTCGCCGGCCCGCACGACCAGCGCGCCGAACGGCCCGCCGCCGTTCGCGACGTTGGTCTCGGCGATGCGGACGGCCTCGTCGAGCCAGTCCTGCTCGAGCGAAAGCGACGTGGTCATGGTCGGACTCCGGTGATGTGCTCGGGGCGGACGGGGACGCGCGGCAGCTCCAGGCCGGTGGCCGCGCGGATGGCGTTGGCGATCGCCGGCGTCGCCGAGATCGTCGGGGGCTCGCCGACGCCGCGGACGCCGTAGGGCGCGTGCGGGTCGGGCCGCTCCAGGACGTCGACGCGCATCGGCGGCATGTCCAGGATGGTCGGGATGAGGTAGTCGGTGAACGACGGGTTCCGCACCTTGCCGTCCTCGACCAGGATTTCCTCCATGACGGCGAGGCCGAGGCCCTGCGCCGAACCGCCCTGGATCTGGGCGACGACGGCGTCGGGGTTCATCGCCTTGCCGACGTCCTGGGCGCAGTCGAGCTGGACGACCTTGACCAGGCCGAGGTCCAGGTCGACGTCGACCACCGCGCGGTGGGCGGAGAAGCCGTACTGGACGTGGGCGTCCCCTTGGCCGGTTTCCGGGTCGAGCGGGTGGGTGGGGCGGTGGTGGAACTCGCGGGTCTCCTCGATCGCGGTCTGTCCCAGCAGCTCGACCAGGTCGGCGACGACTTCGCCGTCGGCCGTGACGACCTTGCCGCCGGCCAGCTTCACACCGGCGGACGGAACACCGAGCCGGCTGCACACCGTGTCCACGACCGCACGGCAGGCGTTGCGGACGGCGCCACCGGTGACGTACGTCTGGCGCGACGCCGAGCTGGACCCCGCGTCGCCGACGCTCGTGTCGGCGGGGTGCACGGTCACCCGCGTCACGCCCAGCTCGGTGCGGGCGATCTGCTGCTGCAGCGTCACCAGGCCCTGCCCGACCTCGGCCGCGGCGGTGTGCACCATCGCCACCGCCTCGCCGCCGAGCACCTCCAGGCGGACCCGGGCGGTCGAGTAGTCGTCGAGGCCTTCGGCGTAGGAGATGTTCTTGATCGTCACGCCGTACCCGATGCCGCGGACGACGCCTTCGCCGTGGGTCGTGTTGGACGCACCCCCGGGCAGCTCCCGGATGTCGCGCTCGCCGGAGGGTTCGGGCGGCAGCGGCAGGTCGCGGACCCGCTGGACGAGTTCCGCCACCGGCGCCGGGAAGTCGACGACCTGGCCGGTGACCACAGTGGACCCTTCGCTCAACGCGTTGCGGATGCGCAGTTCCGCCGGATCCATCGCCAGGGCGGCGGCGAGTTTGTCCATCTGGGACTCGTAGGCGTACGTCGGCTGGACCGCGCCCAGGCCGCGCATCGCGCCGCAGGTCGGGTTGTTGGTGTACACACCCCAGCCCTCGATGTGGGCGTTCGGTACCTCGTAGGGACCGACGCTCAACGTGGTGCCGTTGCCGACCACGACCGGGGTCTTGGACGCGTACGCTCCACCGTCGAAATAGAGCTTCGCGCGGACGTAGACGAGCTTGCCGTCCTTCGTCGCCCCGTGCTCGTAGTACATCTTCGCCGGGTGGCGGTGCACGTGCCCGAAGAACGACTCCAGCCGGTTGTAGCTCATCTTCACCGGCCGCCCGGTGCGCAGCGCGAGCATGCACGAGTGGATCTGCATGGACAGGTCCTCGCGGCCGCCGAACGCCCCGCCGACCCCGGACAACGTCAGCCGCACCTTCTCCAGGGGCAACCCCAGCGCCTTCGCCGTCTGCCGCTGGTCGACGTGCAGCCACTGGGTGGCCAGGTAGAGGTCGACGCCGCCGTCCTCCGCCGGGACCGCGAGCCCCGACTCGGGGCCGAGGAACGCCTGGTCCTGCATGCCGATCTCGTACAACCCGGACACGACCACGTCGGCCGTGGCAGCCGGGTCGCCCTTGACGATCCGCTGGTGGCGGACCAGGTTGCCGCCCGGGTGCAGCTTCGGGAGCGTGGCGTCGTGCGCGGCGCGCTCGGGGTCGGTGATCGGCTCCAGGACGTCGTACTCGACGACGATCTCCTTGAGCGCCTGCCGCGCGATCTCCGGGTGGTCGGCGGCCAGGATGGCGACCGGTTCGCCCTGGTAGCGGACCAGGTCCGCGGCCAGCGCCGGCGTGTCCTGGTACTTCAGGCCGTAGACGTTCTCCCCCGGTACGTCCTCGTGCGTCAGCACCGCGTGCACACCCGGCTGGGCCAGCGCGCGGGAGACGTCGAGGCGGACGATCCGCGCGTGCGGGTGCGGGCTGCGCAGCGTGGCGCCCCACAGCATGTCCTCGTGCCACAGGTCCGAGGAGTAGGCGAACTCGCCGCGGACCTTCAGCGTGCCGTCCGGGCGCAGCGGGCTTTCGCCGATGCCGCCGGCGATCGTGTCGTGCAGCTCCTGCGGGGAGCGGGCCGGCGCGCTCATCGGACGGCCTTCCTCGCGGCCGCGTCACGCACGGCGTCGAGGATCTTCTCGTAGCCCGTGCAGCGGCAGAGGTTCCCGGCCAGCGCCTCGCGGATCTCGACGTCGCTCGGGTCCGGGACGCGCTCGATCAGGTCGTGCGCGGCGACCAGGAGGCCCGGCGTGCAGAACCCGCACTGGACGGCGCCGCGCTCGACGAACGCCTCCTGGACCGGGTCGAGGGCCGCCCCGTCGGCCAGCCCCTCGACCGTGACGACCTCGCGGCCCTCGGCCTGGCCCGCCGCGACCAGGCACGCGCACGCCGGCACGCCGTCGAGGTAGACCGTGCACGAGCCGCACTCGCCCTGCTCGCAGGCGTTCTTGGAACCCGGCAGGCCGAGCCGCTCACGCAGGACGTACAGGAGGCTTTCGCCTTCCCAGACGTTGTCCGCGCGGCGGTGCTCGCCGTTGACGGTGACGTTCACGCGCACTTCGCGCCTCCTCCGCAGTATTCGGTCCAGGCCCAGGTCAGCGTCCTTCTCGCCATCACGCCGAGTGCGTGGCGCCGGTAGGCCGCGCTGCCGCGGACGTCGTCGATCGGCGCGGCGGCCGCGGCGACCAGGTCGCCGAAGCGGCGGTTGACCGAGTCGGTCAGCGCCTTCGGGGCGTCCCAGTCCAGCTCCGCGGCGAGGAACTCCTCGGCGTCGGCGGCTCGCCGCGGGGTGGGCGCGGCCGAGCCGATGCCGGTGCCGACCTGGCGCTCCTCCGGATGCAGGGCCAGGCCGAAGGCGGCGACGGCGATCACCATGGCGTTGCGCGTGCCGATCTTGCTGAACTGCTGCGGCCCGGTTGCGGGCTTCAGCAGCACCGCGGTGATCAGCTCGTCCGCCGCCAGGACGTTCCGCTTGACGCCGGTGTAGAAGTCCTTCGCGGCGACGACCCGGGTGCCGCGGACCGAGGCGATCTCGACCTCGGCGTCGGCTGCGAGCAACGCCGGGTGCGAGTCACCCGCGGGCGAAGCCGCGCCCAGGTTGCCGCCCACGGAACCGCGGTTGCGGATCTGCGGGGACCCCACCGTGCGGGCGGCCATGGCCAGGCCGGGCAGCTGGGCGCCGAGCTCGGCGATGACCCGGGCGTAGGGCACCGCCGCACCCAGCCGGATCCGGCCGCCGTCGGTGCCGTGCTCGTGCAGCTCGGGCACGCGCCCGAGGTCGAGGAGCGACTCCGGGCGGCGGTGGTCGAAGTTGAGCTCGACCATCACGTCCGTGCCGCCGGCGATCGGGACCGCACCGGGGTTCGCGGCCTTCGCGGCGAGCGCTTCGGCCAGCGAGGCGGGTCGGAGGAATTCCACTGTGGACGTCCTTTCGGGGCTGCTTCGGCAAGAAGTACACACGCTGCCGTGTGGCCCGGACCACGGCAAAACCCCCGAAAGCCGGGTGAATTTCCGGCCCGCGTTTGTACTTTTCTCCAACGGCCGTGCCGCGGGCACGCCAAGGCCGCCGCACGAGGTCGGACTCGTGCGGCGGCCGTGGTCGCGCGCGGGTGTTACGCGGGCTCGAACTCCTTGACGGCGTCCAGGGCCGCGCCCATGGCGGCGTTGCCTTCGCGTTCGATCATGATCTCCACCAGGACCGGGCGGCTGGTGCGCTCGGCCTCCTTGCGCGCCCACTCCAGGGACGTGCGGATTTCGCCCGGCTCGTGCACGCGGGTGCCCGAGCAGCCGTAGGCCTCCATGATCTTCACGTTGTCCGTGCCGATCGCGTCGTAGTGGATGTCGACCTCGAAGTTCATCTCGTAACCGGTCTCGGCCTGGCGGATGAGCCCGAGGTATTCGTTGTTCAGCATGATCAGCACGAACCCGACGTCGTACTGGGCGGCCACCGCCAGCTCCTCGACCAGGAACTGGAACGAGTAGTCGCCGACCACACCGACCACCTCGGCCGCCGGCCGGGCCTTCTTGACGCCGATCGCGGCCGGGATCTCCCAGCCGAGCGGGCCGGCCTGGCCGCACACCTGGTAGTGCCGCGGCCGGTGCGCCCGCTGGAACTGGCCCGACCAGATCTGGTACAGCCCGATCGCGGTGACGAAGTAGGTGTCCTCGCCGAAGGTTTCGTTGATCTCCTTGAACACGCGCGGCGCCTTGATCGGCAGGCTGTCGAAGTCGTCGCGCCGGGGCAGCGCCGACTTCAGCTCCCCGATCCGGGCGACCCAGTCCCGCCGCGGCTTCGCCTCGCGCTGGTCCAGCGCCGCCAGCAGCGCGTCGAGGAACTCGCGCGTGTCGGAGACGATCCCGAGGTCCGGGCCGAACACCTTGCCCAGCTGCGTCGGCTCGATGTCGACGTGGATGAACTTGCGGTCGCCGCGGTAGACCGACAGTTCGCCGGTGTGCCGGTCACCGAACCGGGCGCCCAGCGCGAGCACCAGGTCGGCCTCCAGGAAGGCGGCGTTGGCCCAGCGCTGGGACGTCTGGATGCCGGCCATCCCGGCGAAGAGCTCATGGTCCTCGGGGAAGCTCCCCTTGCCCATCAGCGTGACCTGCACCGGGACGTCGAGCCGTTCGGCCGCGGCCCGCAGCTGCTCGCTCGCCTCGCCGAGCACGACCCCGCCGCCGGCGAGGATCAGCGGGCGGTCGGCTTGCAACAGCAGGTCCAGGGCGCGCTCGACCCGTGCGGGTGCGGGCTTCACCGCCGTGACCGGCAGCGGCGAGTCGATCGACGAGTCCCACTCGATGTCCTGCTTCTGGACGTCGATCGGCAGGTCGATCAGCACCGGACCGGGCCGGCCGGACCGGGCGATCCGGAACGCCTCGCGGAAGATCCACGGCAGCTGGGCGGCCTCCTTGACCTGCACCGCCCACTTCGTCACCGGCTTGGCGATCTCGACGATGTCGACCGCCTGGAACGCCTCCTGGTGCAGCTTGTTCGTCGCCGCCTGGCCGGTGATGCAGATGATCGGGATCGAGTCCGCGTGCGCGGTGTAGAGCCCGGTGATCATGTTCGTCCCGGCCGGGCCGGACGTGCCGATGGCCACGCCGACGTTGCCGTTCGTCCTGGCCCAACCGTCGGCCATGTGCGTTGCGCCCTCTTCGTGGCGGACGATCAGGTGCTCGATTGCCCGGCCTTGTAGGGCGTTATACAGCGGGAGGATCGCGGCGCCGGGGCAGCCGAAGACGGTGTCGACGCCTTCGCTCTCCAGGACGTCGACGACCGCCTGCATCGCGGGGATCCGGGGCATGTCACACCTCCGCCGGGACGCGGCCCGACAACTGTTCGACGACCTTCAGCAAGGCCGAGTGGTCCAGGGAGCCGTACCCCATGGCACGGCCGGCGGCGACGAGCTGGGCGACCAGCCCGGTGAGCGGGAGCGCGACGTCGGCCTGCCGGGCGGCGGCCAGCGCGATCCCCATGTCCTTGTGGTGCAGGTCGATCCGGAAACCGGGAGCGAACTGGCGGTCCACCATGGACTTGCGCTTGAGCTCGAGGATCCGGCTGCCCGCCAGGCCGCCGGCGAGCACGTCGAGGCCGGTGGCGGCGTCCACACCGGACGCTTCGAGCAGCACGATCGCCTCGGCGACCAGGCCGTAGGTGCCGCCCACGACGAGCTGGTTCGCCGCCTTCACGACCTGGCCGGCGCCGTGCGGGCCGACGTGCACGATCGTCTTGCCGAGTGCCTCGAGCACGGGCTTCGCGGCCTCGAAGTCTTCTTCGGGGCCGCCGACCATGATGGACAGCGACGCCTGCTCGGCCCCGGCCTGGCCACCCGAGACGGGCGCGTCCAGGACGCGGATCTTCCTGTCCCGCGCGGCTTCCGCGACGGCGATCGACGTCTCGGGCCGGATGGTGCTCATGTCGATCAGCAGCGCGCCGGGCCGGGCGTGGTCGAGGACTCCGCCCGCGGCCAGCACGACCTCCTCGACCTGCGGGTGGTCGGGCAGCATCGTGAGCACGACGTCCGCGTCGGCGACCGCGTCGGCGACCCCGCTCGCGGCCCGCCCGCCGGCGGCCTCGAGCTTCTGGCCCGCGGCTTTGCTGACGTCGTAGCCGCCGACGTCGTGCCCGGCCGCGACCAGGTGCGCGGCCATCGGGGCACCCATCACGCCCAGTCCGATGAATCCCAGTTTCATGCTCGTCCCCTTCGGGTGATCGGCAGCCAGTCCAGCGACGTGAGGGTGTCGGGTTCCGGGACGTACTCGATCCCGACGAACCCGGCGTAGCCCGCGTGCTGGAGCCGGGCGAGGTGCCCGTCGATGTCCAGTTCGCCGGTGCCGGGCTGGTGGCGGCCGGGAGCGTCGGCGATCTGCACGTGCCCGATCCGGGCGAGGTGCGTCGTCGCGAGCGCGTCCAGGTCGTCCCCGTTGACTGCCAGGTGGTAGAGGTCGGCCAGCAGCCGCACGTTGCCGCGCCCGAGGTCGTCGAGCACGGCCACGGCGTCCGCGGCGGTCTTGAGCGGATAGCGTCCGGCCCCGGAGAGCGGCTCGAGCACCAGCTGCGCACCGATCCGCGCGGCGGCGTCGGCGGCCTTGTCCAGGTGGACGCGGGCCAGATCGTCCTGCTTGGCGGGGTCCTCCCCCTCGACCCGGTTGCCGTACAGCGCGTTGAAGCTGCGGCAGCCGGTGCGTTCGGCGATCCCGAGCGCGACGACGAGGCTGTCGGCGAACTCGGTCTCGCGGCCGGGCCAGCTCACCAGGCCCCGCTCCCCCGCGGCCATGTCCCCGGCGTAGAAGTTCAACCCCCGCAACCGAACCCCGTCGAGGCTCTTGACGAAGGCATCGACTTCCGCACGCGCAGGAACCGCGGTGTCGAACGGCCACCAGTACTCGACGTCGGTGAACCCGGCTTCCCGCGCGGCGGCGGCCCGCTCGAGCAGCGGCACCTCCTTGAACAGGATCGACAGGTTGGCGACGTACGGCAGGGAGTGCCCCTCTTCAGGCATCGCGACCTCGAATTTCGCTATCCGGAATTTTTCTTTCGCATATCGAGAATAGCCTCCGACCTGCAGTGAGGTCAACGGCCGCGGGCTCGCGGGGTCCGATGTCCGACCGTCTACGCTCGGCTCGACCACCAGCAGCCGAACCTGGGGTGAGCTATGCGCGTGATCATCGACGGCAACGCCGTGAAGTCCGAACAGGACCTCCACGACCAGCTCAAAGGCCCGCTCGACTTCGGCCCCTACTACGGCAACAACCTGAGCGCCCTGTGGGACCGGCTCTACCGGGACGTGGAGCGCCCGGTCGAGCTGGTGTGGCAGAACTCCGAAACCAGCAAAGCGAACCTCGGCGACGAGCTGTTCGGGAAGATCGCCGAGCTGATGACCCACGCCATGGAAGAAGACGCGAAATATCCACCGGACGAACGGTTCACCGTGCGGTTCGAGTGAAAACGAGCCCCCCGCCGACCTCGGTCGGCGGGGGGCTTCTCACTTGTCCTGGACGTCCAGCGTCAGGGTGCAGCCGAGCTTCTTCCCAGGTGCGGCCGCAGCACGCCGCAATCGCGCACCAGGGCCGGGTGAGCCGACGTAAGGCTCGGTGTTCCTGCGCTTCACGACGACCGCCGGTCAGTGCGACCCGGCGGGGACTTTGCTGGTGTGGTCGAGCAGGGAGACGGCGGCGTGGACGTACCGCAGGGCCGGCGCAGGCACGCCGGTGAGGCCGGCCAGTTCGACGACCGCGCCGATGATCGCGTCGATCTCCAGTGGCTTGCCCGCTTCGAGGTCCTGCAGCATCGACGTCTTGTGGTGGCCGACGCGCCGGGCGCCGTCGATGCGCTTCTCGACCGAGACGCCCGGGTCGCTGCCCGCCGCGCGGGCGATTTCGAGGGTCTCGGTCATCATCGTGGCGACGAGCTCGCGGGTCTCCTCGTGCTCGCACATCTGGGCCATGGTCGCCCGGGTCAGCGCCGAAAGCGGGTTGAAGGCGACGTTGCCCATCAGCTTGATCCAGATGTCGGCGCGCAGGTCCGGTTCCACCGGTGCCTTGAGGCCGCCGGCGATCATCGCCGCGCTGAGCGCCCGGCAGCGCGCCGAAATCTCGCCGTCCGGCTCGCCGAGGGAGAACCGCGTGCCCTCGAGGTGCCGGATGACGCCCGGCTCTTCGATGACCGTCGAGCAGTAGACGACGCAGCCGATCGCCCGTCGCAGCCCGAGCACCGCGGTCACCGAACCGCCGGGGTCGACCGTCTCGATCCGCCGCCCTTCGAGCGGATGTCCCGTCAGGCCGTGGAAGTACCACCACGGGATGCCGTTCTGCGCGGCCACGATCGCCGTGTCGGGGCCGAGCAGCGGGGCGAGGAGGTCGCCGCACGAGGCGTAGGAGTTGGCCTTGAGTCCGAGGAACACGTAGTCGCCCTCGCCCACTTCGGCGGGGTCGTCCGTGACGTGGGGGCGGGCGGTGAAGTCCCCGCGCGGGCTGAGCACCCGGACGCCGTGTTCCCGCATCGCCGCGAGGTGGGCCCGGCGGGCGATCAGGTGCACTTCGGTACCGCCGCGGTGCAGCGCGGCCCCGACGTAGGCGCCGATCGCCCCGGCCCCGAGAACAGCCACCTTCATGATGAGCCTCCCTGGTCGCTCAATTGCATACAGTATCCTGAATTCGAGACGGCGGCCAGAGTGCGTAGGTCGTAGGGCACGGGAAATTCCCTGCCGGGTGAGCGGCTGGGATTTTGCATACCAAAACCTGTATCCTGGAGGTCGACCGTTCCTTCGACCCGACCCCGAGGTGCTCCGTGAGCCAGCCCGCTTCCCCGCTCCCCGGCCGCGGCCCGACCGGCCGACGCACGGCCAAGGGCTCGCTCAGCGCGACCGCCGCCAAGCGCGTCGAACGGCCCGCTCCCCTGCGCCAGGTCGTCTACGAAGCCCTCGCCGAGCTGATCATCAACCGCACCCTCGAGCCCGGCCAGCACCTGGTCGAAGCGGATCTCGCCGAATACCTCGGCGTGAGCCGGCAGCCCGTCCGCGAAGCCCTGCAACGGCTGCAGAGCGAAGGCTGGGTCGACCTCCGTCCCGCGCAGGGCGCGTTCGTGCACCTGCCGACCGACGAGGAGGCCGACCAGCTGCTGAGCGTCCGCAGCGTGCTGGAGACGCACTCCGCCAAGCTCGCCGCCGCCAACGCGAAGCCGGCGGACGTCCGGCGCCTGTGGGACCTGCAGCAGGCCGGCGTCCAGGCCCTGCACGCGGAGGACACCGAGGGCCTGGTCGCGGCCAACGCCGCCCTCCACGCGTTCATCACCGAACTGTCCGGGAACGCCGTGCTCGCGGAGCTGATCGGCCTGGTCGACCGCCGGGTCCGCTGGTACTACACGCCGATCGCCCGGCCCCGCGGGCGGGACGCGTGGAACGAGCACGACGAGCTGATCCACGCGATCTCCGACGGCGACGCCGCGGCGGCGGAGCAGATCATGGCCAAGCACACCGAACGGACCCGCCAGGCCTACCACGAACGTCCGGCCGCGTCTTCCGGGGCCGAGCCCCGGACCCCGCCGAAGGCGAACCCCCGGACCCCCGACGGGGTCGAGCGCCGCTGAACCCGGCGGGTCAGCCGCCGGCCGCGGCGGAAGGACGCGCCACCAGCTCGGTTCCGGCGAGCTGGTGGCGCGTCCGGCCCGGCTGGCGCAGGAACAGCGTCAGCACCGCCGAAAGCACCGCGATGCACCCGGCCAGGACGTACGCGCCGGTGTAGCCCCAGGCGCTGATGACCCCCGCGGCGAGCCCGCCGCCACCGACGCCGCCGACCAGCTTCGCGCTGTAGACCAGGCCGTAGTTCGACGCGTTGTTGTTCTCGCCGAAGTAGTCCGGAACAAGCGCGGCGAACAGCGGGTAGAAGGCGCCTCCGCCGAACCCGGTCAGGAACGCGAACACCATGAACAGCAGCAGGTTGTGCGTGTTCCCCGCGTACAGCACCCCGAACTGCGCGCCGCCGGCGATCAGCAGCACGATCGTCAGCGTCTGCCGCCGTCCGAGCTTGTCCGACGCCCAGCCGACGACCGCGCGGCCGGTGCCGTTCACGATTGCCAGCACCCCGGCCGACGAAGCCGCCACGAACGCGCCGAAGTGGCTCTCCTTGGCGAAGGGCACCTGGAAGTTGATGCCGAACAGCGAGACGCCGCCGATGATCACCAGGCACACCCACATCAGCGGGAGCATGCCCGTCCGGATCGCCTCCACCGGCGTGAACTGCCGGACCGCGGGCGGGTTCTTGGCCAGGCTCTCGACGCCCGTCTTGCCTTTCGCCCAGGAGATCGGGTCGACCTCCTTCGGCCACCAGCTCTTCGGCGGGTCCTTGAACAGGAACCCGCAGCCGCCGACCACGACCAGCATGTACAGGCCGATGCCGTCGAGCACCCCGGTGACGTTCTCGTGCCCGAGGAACGCGCTGAACAGGTAGATGAACGGCACCGAGCCGTAGGCGAAGCCGCCGTTCACGAAGCCGGTGCGCGCACCGCGCTTCTCCGGGTACCACTTGCCGACCATGTTGATGCAGGTCGCGTACACGAGCCCGGCGCCGGTGCCGCCCAGGACCGAGTACCCGACGAACGCCAGCGTCAGGTTCCCGCTGTGCGCGATGGTGAAGTAGCCGATGCCGCTGAACACGGCACCGAGCAGCATCGCCGTCTTGGCCGAGACGACGTTGCGTTCCCGCAGGCGGCCGGCGGGGAAGGCCACGCCGGCCTGGAACACGGCCCAGATGCTCGCCAGCCAGAACGCGTCCGGCAGCGTCCAGCCGTACTTTTCCTCGAGCGTGCCTTCGACGGCGCCCCAGCCGTACTCGAACACGCTCACCGCCATCATGGCGATCCACGGCAGCCAGACCATCCAGCTCCGCGAACGTCCCATGATGTCGTGCGGGGATTCGCCCACCCGGTAAACTCTTCCGTTGTCGTCCACTATCTCCTGGTACGTGGCAGCGGTCATGGAAGTTCTCCTTCGTCACCGTTGACTCAGGTCCGGCAGCAGACCCGCGGCCCGGGCCCAGCGGTATTTCGCGCCGAGCACCGCCACGGGCTTCTCGGTGGTGTACGGGTACGCGACGACGCCGCGGTCGTACAAGTGGTCGCTCGCCTCCTCGACTTCGACGTCGCCGGACAGCGACGCGACAACCGGCTTGTGGATCCCTTTCCCGCGGTACTCCTCGACCACTTCGGACACCAGTTCCGCGAACACCATCGGCGGGGTGACGATGGTGTGCCAGTAGCCCAGGATCAGGGCGTGGATGCGGTCGTCCTCGAGCCCCAGCGCGATGGTGTTGCGGTAGGTCGAGGGCGGCTCCCCACCGGTGATGTCGACCGGGTTGCCGGCCGCGCCGAAGGGCGGGATGAACCTCCGGAACGCCGTGTCGAGGTCCGGCGGGATCGCCATCAGGTTCAGGCCGTTGTCCACGCAGGCGTCCGAGAGCAGCACCCCCGAGCCGCCGGCACCGGTGATGATGACGACGTTCTCGCCCTTCGGCACCGGGAGCAGCGGGATCCCGCGGGCGTACTCGAGCATGTCGTTCAGCCCGGGCGCCCGGATCACGCCGCTCTGCCGGAGGATGTCGTCGTACACCTTGTCGTCGCCGGCCAGCGCGCCGGTGTGCGAGCCGGCCGCCTTGGCGCCCTGGGCCGTCCGGCCGGCCTTGAGCACCACGACGGGCTTGCGCCGCGAGACCCGCTTCGCCGTCTCCGCGAACGCGCGCCCGTCCTTGAGGTCCTCCAGGTGCATGGCGATGAGCTCGGTGTTGTCGTCGTGTTCGAAGAAGGTGAGCAGGTCGTCCTCGTCGAGGTCGGCCTTGTTGCCGACACCCACGATCGCGGAGACGCCCATCTTCGCCGAGCGGCTGAACCCGAGGATCGCCATCCCGATGCCGCCGCTCTGTGACGACAGGGCCACCCCGCCCTTGACGTCATACGGTGTGCAGAATGTCGCCGACAGGTTTTCCGGGGTGTAGTAGTAGCCGTAGATGTTCGGGCCGAGGATGCGGACGCCGTGCCGGCGCGCGATCGCGACGACCTCGTCCTGCAGTTCGACGTTTCCGGTCTCGCCGAAGCCGGACGGGATGAGGATGGCGCCCGCGACGCCCTTCCGGCCGGCTTCCTCGAGCGCCGCGGGCACGAACTTCGCCGGGATGGCGAACACGGCGACGTCGACGTCGCCCGGCACGTCGGCGATGCTCGGGTAGGCCTTGCGGTCGAGGATCTCGGCGGCCCTGGGGTTGATCGGGTGGATCTCCCCCGCGTACCCGCCGTCGACCAGGTTCTTCAGCACCGAGTTCCCGATCTTGCCTGCCTCGGCCGACGCCCCGATCACCGCGATCGCCGCCGGTTTCATGATCCGGTTCATCGAGGCGAGGATCTCCTCCTGGGTGAACCGCTGCGGCTCCTTCGCCGCGGCCGGGTCGACCAGGATCCGGACGTCGACCGCGGTGGCCCCCCGTGCGGTCGCGAGCACCGGGTTCAGGTCGACCTCCGCCAGCTGCGGGAAGTCGGTGACCAGTTGCCCGAGACCGGTGAGCACGGCCGCGAGGGCCGCGCGGTCGACAGGATCCGATCCGCGCACACCCCGCAGGATTTCGGCCGCCTGGATACCGTCGACCATCGACAGCGCCTCTTCGGTGCTCGGTGGCGCCAGCCGGAACGTGACGTCCTTGAGCACCTCGACGAGCACGCCGCCGAGGCCGAACGCGACGATCTTGCCGAACGTCGGGTCGGTGACCGAGCCGATGATGACCTCCTGGCCCTCGGTCAGCATCTGTTGCACCTGGACACCGAGGATCCGCGCGTTCGCGTCGTACGCTCTCGCGTTGTCGACGATCTGCTGGAATCCCGCTTCGACTGCTTCGGCGTCCTTCAGCCCGACGAGCACGCCGCCCGCTTCGGTCTTGTGCAGGATGTCGGGCGAGACGATCTTCAGCACCACCGGCAGTCCGAGGTCTTCGGCGTGGGCCACGGCTTCGCCCGCCGTGGTCGCCAGCCGCTCGGCCGGGGTCGGGATACCGTATGCCTCGCAGACCGCACGCCCCTCGGGCGCGGTCAGCGAGGACCGCCCTTCGGCCGCCGCCTGGCCGAGGATCTGCTCGACCACCGCGCGATCCGCCACGTCAGATCACCCCCGCCGCGCGGAACTTCTCGAGCTCCGCCTCGCTGTACCCGAGCTCGGCCAAGACCTCGTCGTTGTGCTCGCCCAGCAGCGGCGACCGCTCGATCTCGACCGGCGAGTCCGAGAGCTTGAGCGGGCAGCCGACAGTCTTGAAGGTGCCGCGCTCGGGGTGCGGCACCTCGACGACCGAGCCGAGCTCGGCGAGGGTTTCGTCCTCGATCAGTTCCTTCGTGGACAGGATCGGGCCGCAGGGGATGTTGCAGGCGTTGAGCTGCTCCATCACTTCCCACTTGGTGTGCTTTTCGGTCCACTCCTCCACGAGCGCGAACATTTTGTCCAGTTTGGACAGGCGGACCTCGGGCGTGGCCCACGCCGGGTCGTCGGCCAGCTCGGGCTTGCCGATCAGCCGGGCGAGGGGAGCCCACCCGGGTGGCTGCACGATCACGTAGATGTAGTCGTTCGGCCCGCCGGGCGCGCACTTGACCGCCCAGCCGGGCTGGCCGCCGCCCGAGGCGTTGCCCGAGCGCGGGACCTCTTCGCCGAACTGGTCGTTCGGGTACTCCCCCAGCGGACCGTGCGCCAGCCGCTGCTGGTCGCGCAGCTTGACGCGGCACAGGTTCAGCACGGCGTCCTGCATGGCGACCTGGACGCGCTGGCCGCGGCCGGTGGAGGTCCGCTGGTACAGCGCGGCGAGGATGGCGGCCACCAGGTGGATGCCGGTGCCGGAATCGCCGATCTGCGCGCCGGTGGCGGTCGGCGGCCCGGCTTCGAACCCGGTGGTGCTCATCGCACCCCCCATCGCCTGCGCGATCACCTCGTAGGCCTTGAAGTTCGCGTAGCGGCCGGGGCCGAAGCCCTTGATGGAGGCGTAGACCAGCCGGGGGTTGAGCGCGGCCAGCTTCTCCCACGGATAGCCGAACCGGTCGACCACGCCGGGCCCGAAGTTCTCCACCAGGACGTCCACTCCGGACACGAGTTTTTCGAAGACGCCCTTGCCTTCGTCGCTCTTCATGTTGAGCGTGATGCTGCGCTTGTTGGCGTTGAGCATCGTGAAGTAGAGACTGTCCACACCGGGCAGGTCGCGCAGCTGCCCGCGGGTGATGTCGCCGCGGCCGGGGGTTTCGAGCTTGATCACGTCCGCGCCGAGCCAGGCGAGCAGCTGCGTCGACGACGGACCGGACTGCACGTGCGTCATGTCGAGGACGCGGACGCCCTCCAGTGCCTTGCCCATGCCTTGGCCTCCGCTCACTTGTACATGGTCTGGTTCATGGTTCCGGGGGCGTACACGTCGGGATCGACCCAGACGTTGATCAGCGACGGCTTCCCGGATTCCCGCGCCCGCAGCAGTGCCGGCCCGATGTCGGCCGGGTCGCGGACCTCTTCGCCGTGGCCGCCGAGCATCCGCGCGAACTCGTCGTACCGGACGTCGCCGAGGGTGTTGCCGACGCGCTCGCGCGGCAGGCCGTACTTCGCGGCTTGGCCGTAGCGGATCTGGTTCATCGACGAGTTGTTGCCGACGATCCCGACGAACGGCAGGTCGAAGCGCACGAGCGTCTCGAAGTCCCAGCCGGTGAGGCTGAAGGCGCCGTCACCGAAGAGCGCGACGACTTCCTTGTCCGGGCGCGCGTGCTTCGCGGCCAGGACGAACGGGATGCCGACGCCGAGTGTCCCGAGTGGACCCGGATCCATCCAGTGGCCGGGCGACTTGGGCTGGACGACCTGGCCGGAGAAGGTGACGATGTCACCGCCGTCGCCGACGTAGATCGAGTCCTCGGTGAGGAACTCGTTGATCTCGTGCACCAGCCGGTACGGATGGATCGGACACGCGTCGGAATGCTGCAGCGGCAGCCGCTTCCGCTTCGCCTTTTCCTCGACGGCCTGGAGTTCTTCGAGCCACGCCTTGCGGCCGGTGGCGCCGTTGTCGGTGCGGCCGGACGCGGCCTCGGCCACGGCGGCGAGGACTTGCCCGGCGTCGCCGACGATGCCCAGGTCGATGTCGCGGTTCTTGCCGACCGTGCGGTAGTCGAGGTCGATCTGGACGACGGTCGCGTCCTTCGACAGCCGTTTGCCGTAGCCCATCCGGAAGTCGAACGGGGTGCCGACGATGACGATGACGTCGGCGTTGTCGAAGGCGTAGCGGCGGGAGAGCTGGAAGTGGTGCGGGTCTCCCGGCGGCAGCGTGCCGCGGCCGGCGCCGTTCATGTAGGCCGGGATGTGCAACGTCCGGACGAGCTCGGTCGCCGGGACGGTCGCCCGGGTGGTCCAGACCTGGCTGCCGAGCAGGATGGCCGGTTTCTTCGCGTGCACCAGCAGGTCGGCCAGCTTTTCGACGTCCGCCGGGTCGCCGGCGTTCTTCGTCGACGCCCGGTAGCGGCCCGCTTCGGGGATCCGTGCGTTCCGGACCGGTACGCGCGCGTCCAGCACGTCCCGCGGGATCTCCAGGAAGGACGGCCCCGGTGCCCCGGCGTAGGCCTCGCGGAACGCCATGCTCACGAGGTCGGCCACGCGGGCGGTGTGCGGGACGGTGGCGGCGAACTTGGTGATCGGCGTCATCATGTCCACGTGCGGGAGGTCCTGCAGGGACCCCATCTTGTGCTGGGTCAGCGCGCCCTGCCCGCCGATCAGCAGCATCGGGCTCTCGGCGCGCAAGGCGTTGGCGACGCCGGTGACGGCGTCGGTGGTGCCCGGTCCGGCGGTGACCACCGCGCAGCCGGGCCTGCCGGTGATCCGCGCGTGGCCGTCGGCCGCGTGGGCCGCGACCTGTTCGTGGCGGACGTCGATGACCTCGATGCCTTCGTCGACGCAGCCGTCGTAGATGTCGATGATGTGGCCGCCGCACAGGGTGAAGATCGTGTCGACCCCCTCGGCCTTGAGCGCCTTGGCCACCAGGTGCCCGCCGGATATCTCGGCGGGCGCGGGCTCGGCGCCGTTCGTCGCTGCGGCACTCTCCCCCGCGGTGGTGCCGGTCGTGGTCAGCGCCATGGCTCAACTCCTCTTTCCCGGCCGCCGGAGCTCTCCGGTCCGGCGGTGCGTGTCGCCTTTTCTCCGAGGTCAGCGACCCCTTCGCGGCAGACTGTAGATTGCATACCGTATGGGGTAGGCATATAGTCACTCTTCCAGCCGACTGTGTCCAGGGCCATCCGCAGGGTTTTTCCGGACTCGAATCCGGGCCCCGCGGACCGGTACCCCGCGCCCGGACACGGCGGACTTCCTCGCCCTGCCCCGCCGCGGAAAGGACGTCCCCGCATGGATCTCTTCGAACACGAAGCCCGAGATCTCTTCAAGAAGCACGGCGTACCGGTCCCCCGCGGCCGGGTCGCCGCCGATCCGGCCGCGGCCCGGTCCGCCGCGGTCGACCTCGGCGGTCCGGTGGTGGTCAAGGCCCAGGTGAAGACCGGCGGCCGCGGCAAGGCGGGCGGCGTCCGCGTGGTGCACACAGCCGACGACGCCGAGCAGGCCGCCGACGACATCCTCGGCATGGACATCAAGGGCCACACCGTGCACCGCGTCCTGGTCACCGAAGCCGGCGAAATCGCCGACGAGTACTACTTGTCCTTCCTGCTGGACCGCGCCGGCCGGACGTTCCTCGCGATGGCGTGCGCCGAAGGCGGGATGGAGATCGAAGAAGTCGCCGCGACCCGCCCGGAAGCACTCCTCCGGGTGCCGGTCGACCCGCTCGCCGGCGTCGACTCGGCCGCGGTGGCCGCCGCGTTCCCCGCCGACGTGCGCGCCGAAGTGGCCGGGGTGGTCGAGAAGTTGTGGGCAGTGTTCGTCGCCGAGGACTGCACGCTCGTCGAGGTCAATCCCCTGGCTCGCACGGCCACCGGGATCCTCGCCCTGGACGGCAAGATCACGCTGGACGACAACGCGGCGTTCCGCCGTTCCACCGCCTACGACGACTCCGCCGACGGTCATCCGCTGGAGCGCGAGGCGCGCGCGAACGGCCTCAACTACGTCAAGCTGGACGGCGACATCGGTGTGCTCGGCAACGGCGCCGGCCTGGTGATGTCCACTTTGGACGTCGTGGCGGCGGCCGCGGCCGAGGCGGGCGCGCGCGGGCCGGCGAACTTCCTCGACATCGGCGGCGGGGCGTCGGCGCAGGTGATGGTCGACGGGCTGACCGTCGTACTCGGCGACCCGCAGGTGCGCAGCGTGCTGGTCAACGTCTTCGGTAGCATCACCGCCTGCGACGCCGTGGCAACCGGGATCGTCCGGTCGCTGGCGGTCCTCGGTTCACGCGCGGCCAAGCCGCTGGTCGTGCGGCTCGACGGGAACAACGTGACCGAAGGCAGGCGGATCCTGGCCGAAGCCGCCCACCCCCTGGTCACCGTCGTGCCCACCATGGACGAAGCCGCCCGCGAGGCGGCGAAGCTCGCGATCGCGGAGGTCTGAACCGTGGCCATCTTCCTGGACGAGAGCAGCCGGGTCGTCGTCTCCGGCATCACCGGTTCCGAAGGCGCGAAGCACACGCAGCGGATGCTGGCCGCCGGGACGAACGTCGTCGGCGGGGTGAACCCGCGCAAGGCGGGGCAGCAGCTGGAGCTGTCGGGCCGGTCGCTGCCGGTGTTCGGCAGCGTCGCGGAGTCGATGGCCTCGACCGGCGCCGACGTCTGCGTGTTGTTCGTGCCGCCGCCGTTCGTGGCCGGCGCCGTGGCCGAGGCGGTCGACGCGGGGATCGGGCTCGCGGTGGTGATCACCGAGGGCGTCCCGGTGCACGACACCGCGCGGTTGTGGGCGCACGCCGTCGCCGCGGGCGGGCGGACGCGGATCATCGGGCCCAACTGCCCGGGCATCATCTCCCCCGGCCGGTCGAACGCCGGGATCATCCCGGCCGACATCACCGGGCCGGGGCGGATCGGGCTGGTCTCGAAATCGGGGACGCTGACCTACCAGCTCATGCACGAGCTGCGGGACATCGGGTTCTCGACCTGCGTGGGCATCGGCGGCGACCCGATCGTCGGCACGACGCACATCGACGCGGCCGAGGCGTTCGAAAAGGACCCCGAGACCGATCTGATCGTGCTGATCGGCGAGATCGGCGGCGACGCCGAGGAGCGAGCGGCGGAGTTCGTGCGCGCGAACGTGTCGAAGCCGGTCGTCGGGTACGTGGCCGGCTTCACGGCCCCGGAAGGCAGGACGATGGGGCACGCGGGCGCGATCGTGTCCGGATCGGCGGGCACGGCCGCGGCGAAGAAGGCGGCGCTGGAGGCCGCGGGGATCCGGGTCGGGCGCACGCCGAGCGAGACCGCGGCGCTGGCCCGCGAGCTCCTGGGCTGATGGAGCTGCGTCAGCTGGCGGTGGTGGTGGCGGTCGCCGAGGAGGGCGGTTTCACGGCGGCCGCCCAGCGCCTGCGGACGGTCCAGTCGACAGTATCCACAGTGGTCCGGGCGCTGGAGCGCGACCTGGGCACCCCGTTGTTCCACCGCACGACGCACCGGGTGGTCCTCACGCCGGCGGGCGAGGCGTTCGTCCCCGCGGCCCGGGCGGCGTTGCAGGCGGCCGAGCGAGCCCGGGCGGCGGTGTCACCGGTGCGCGGCCGGGTCCGGCTCGGGGTGGGCCCGGGCTTGCTGGCGGACCTGCACGCGGTGCTGACCCGGCTGCGTCAGGCCCACCCGGCGGTGACGGTGGAGGTGCGGCAGCTGCGGCCGGAGGAAGGGCGGTGCCGGGTGCTGGAGTCCACAGTGGATCTGGCGCTCATCCCGGTGGACGGGACCGCAAGTTCTGGCGGACTCGCGACATCCGGTGAACCGGCGCCGAGCTGTGCCGATGCCGTGGTCACCCTTCTTCCCGCCGAAGAGCTCGTCCTCGCCACCGCGCCCGGCGGGTCGCGTTCCACCGTCGCCGATCTCCGCGGACTCTCCCTGGTGGACTTTCCGGCCGGCTGGGCGATCCGCGAGGCCGTCGATCGCGCCTTTCCGCAGCGCCGGGTGGCGCTCGAAGTCGATGATCCCGGTGTGGCCGCCGGGCTCGTGCGGGCCGGGCTCGCCGCCTGTGTTCTTCCCGCCTCGGCCGCGACGCGGCTGGCCGAGCTCGCCGTGCGGCGGTTCGACCCGCCGGTGCCGTGGCAGCTCGCCGCCGTGCACCGGGCCGGGGCCGGCGCCGCCGTGGGCGCCGTGCTGGCTCAGCTCGGCGGAAAACCCAGACAGTCCGGTCGCGTGTAGACGTTCATCGACGTCCCGCACAGGAACCCCACCAGGGTCAGGTCCACCGCCAGCGACGACGGCGCGGAAACCGCGGCCGGCAGCGGGATCCCCGCCAGCGCCGCCTTCTGCACCAGCTCGAACGACGTCCGCCCGCTGACCATCAGCGCCGTCCCGGCCAACGGCAGCCCGCCGTCACGGGCCGCCCAGCCGACGACCTTGTCGACCGCGTTGTGCCGTCCGACGTCCTCGCGCAGGCACCCGCAGCTTCCCGTCGGCGTCGAACAGCCCCGCCGCGTGCAGCGCGCCGGTGCGGTCGAAGACCCGCTGGGCCGCGCGGAGTTCGTCCGGCAGCGTGGCCAGCGCCGCCGGTGCGATGGCGAACGCACCGCCGTCGACGGGCCACGTGACCGTCGTGCGCACGGCCGTCGCCCCGGTGCAGTAGCGGATCGACCGGATGCCGGCGGCCGCGCGCACCACGCCTTCGCGGACCAGGAACCCGGCCACGAGGTCGAAGTCGTCGCCGGGCGTCCGCATCGTGATCGTCAGCGGCTTCCCCGCGACCCGGATCTCCAGGGGTTCCTCGACGGTCAGCCTGTCCGGCCGCGCGGTGCGGCCGCCGTCGTGCACGCGCAGCACCCGCCCCACGTCACGCCACCGGCAGCAGTGATCCGGGCCGGCCGGGCTGGGCCAGCCGCCCGGACAGCGCGGCCGCCGCCAAGCTCAGCAACCCCGCCGCGACGAACCCCGGCCCCGTCATGGCGAGCGCGGCAAGCCCGGTTCCGACCACCGCGCCGACGGCTTTGGCGCTGTAGAGGATCCCGAAGTTCTGCGCCGGCGACTCCTCGCCGAAATACTCGCGCACCAAGCCGACGAGCAGCGTGTAGCAGCACCCGTTGCCGAGCCCGGCCAGCGCAACGCCCAGCAGCAGGCCGACGGCGTGCCGGTGTTCCCCGGAGAAGAAGAGCACGAACTGCGCGACACCGCCCGCGAGCAGGGCGCAGCGCAGGATCCGAGGCCGGCCGAGACGGCCGGCGAACCGTCCGATGAGGACGCGGCCGCTGCCGGTCGCGGCCGCGAGCGACGCCAGCGCGGCCGCGGCGAGCCCGGGACCGCTGCGCGCGGCGGTGAACGTCGCCAGGTAGGCCAGGTCGAACAGCAGCACGGCGGCAGCTGGCACGACCACGAGGTACAACGAAAGCGTGGTGCCGCAGCGGAACAGTTCCGCCGGGCGGTAGTGGCGGACCGCCGGACGCCGGTTGTGCGCGCGGTCGAGCGCCCAGGCTCGGGGTTCGGGCGTGGCGGGCCACCAGTTCCGCGGCGGGTAGCGCAGCAGCGCCGCGCACCCGGCGATGACGGCGAGCACCACCGCGGCGGTCACGTCGAGGAGCACCGGCCGCGCGGCCGGCACGACGGTGGCGAGCACGACGAACGGAACGCTCCCGGCGGCGAACGCGCCGCTCACGATGCCGGCGCGGGACCCGGTGCGGTCCGGGAACCAGGCGAGCACCGCGCCGATGCAGGTGGCGTACACCAGGCCGGTGCCCAGGCCGCCGAGGACGGAGTACCCGAAGAACACCGTCAGGAGGCTGGTCGCGTGGCCGAGCGTCACGAGCCCGGCGGCGCACAGGACGGCGCCGGCGGCCATGGCCACCGGGGCGGGGAGCAGGCCGCGGTCACGCAGCCACGCCACCGGGAACGCCGCCCCGGCCTGGCAGATCGCCCACACGGCCAGGGAGAGGACGATCCCGCCGAACGTCCAGCCGGGCGTGCGGCTCAGCGACGCCGCGATGGCGCCGAAGCCGTACTGCTGCACTCCGGCCGCGAGCATCGCCGCCGCGGCGAGCCCGGTGATCCACGTCCGCGACCGGCCGAGCAGCTCCCGATCGGACTCCCCGACGCGGTACCGCCGTCCGTACACGTCCTGGAGCTCGCGCACCTCCGCCATCGCGACCGCCTCCGGCAAACTGAAGATTGTATGCAGTATGGAGTAGGCCGAGTGTGCGCCCTAGCGTGTCGATTGTCTACAGGATGGTCGGACCGAACCCCGGATGGCCGATCGAGCGACTTCTCAGGGCGGGAGGAGGCGGCCCGGTGGCCATCGAGGGAGGAGGCGGCCACCGGACCGGTGCTCCGCCGCGGTACCGGCCGCGCGAAGCACTGACAGTCTGGCCATCGCAGCCGTCCCCGGACAAGCTTTTGCCGCCCACGCGATGGCCGCTGCGCGTTCGGCGGCACCGAGACCGCCACGGCTGTCCACTTCGAACCGCCAGGCGTGACGGTGGGACACCGGAGGAACACCGAAAGCCACCTGGGCACGTTCAAGCGGCCGGCCGGCGAAGCCGTGGCTCCGCCGGCAGCGGCACAGCTTTCAAGACTTCTTGCGGGTCGCTCGCTTGCGCGCCGGCTTGGCGTCGGCCGGTTCGGCCGCCGCGGCCTGGTCGGCTTCGAAGCCGGCGATGATCTCACTGGACAGACGACCACGCTCGGCGACCTCGTAGCCGTGCGCCTGCGCCCATTCGCGGATCTGCCGGTTGCGCTCGCGGTCGGTGCCGGAGCCGGACGGGCCGGACAGCGACTGGCCGGTCGCGAGGCGGACCTTGCGGCCGCCGATGCGCCGCGCGGCGGCGACGTAGCGCGCCAGTTCGTCCCGCAGCGCGGAGGCGTTCTCCTCGGACAGGTCGATCTCGTACGTCACCCCGTCGAGGCTGAAGGGGACGGTCTGCGAAGCCTCGCTGCCGTCGAGGTCGTCCACCATCTGGACCTGTACCCGTTGCGCCATGATTCGTCGTTCCTCATCTTCTCCAGAACACGGTCGGACAGACCCTAACCTGTCGAATCATGCCCGGCACGCGCGACACCCGGAAGCGTCCACAATGGCCGCTCGGGCGAGCGGCTCGCCCGACTCCAGGGTGACCGCAACCGAGCCGAAATGCTCGTCGCCTCGGCGCGGATTCAATTTTGTGATATGCTCGAAATCGAATCGGTACCGTGGCGCCATGAACCGCACCGGTTTTTCCGCTAAAGCTCCCGGCGTCAGCCACACGGCCTTCACGGCTGCCGCCGCACGAGCGGCAGATTTGCTGGTCGACGCGGAGCCGGCCATCTTCTCCGGCACCCTGCCGCGTGCTTGCTCGGCGATCGCGCCGTGGAACTGGTGGCGTACCACCGGCTCCACGGCGGGCACCCCGTGCTGGCCGGTGCCCGGGCCGAAGCGGTGTACCGGAGCCGGTTCACCGAAGCTCGCCTGCTTCGCCGCAATTCCGGTATAGACCAGTATCCGATTCCGGGTGCCGACCTGGATTCGTTCGCGTATCGGACCCCGCCCGGACGATTCCGCGTGTTCGAGGTCGACCACCCGGCGACCCAGGGGTCAAACGGGAACTGCCGGCCGCCGCGGGCGTCGCCGAACCGGCTTCGGTCACCTTCGTGCCGGTCGGCTTCGAAGCCGACCGGCCGTCCAAAGTGGACTGGACCCGGTTCGCCCCGTGTTCGTGAGCTGGCTCGGTGTCACGATGCGCCTGACCCGGGTGGCGATTGCCGTGACATTGCGGGATCTGGGCGGATTCGCGTCGGCATCGGAAATCGTCGCCGGTCACCTGCTGCCCCGGAAACTGCGGGACGCGGCCGGCACCGCCTACGCCGAAGCCGTCGGGCCGGCCGTCGCCGGGAAGGGTGAGCCGTGGCACACGTTCCTCTCCCCCGCCGCGCTTTCCGCGCTCCTGCGCGACGCGGGTTTCGAGGTCGTCGAACAGGCCGGGCAGCGACACGCATCGCCGCGGAACGCCGACAACGCACCGACGCACTGTGGCCCGCCGCGCTTTCGGCGCTGGCGCACGCACGCCTTGCGCACCGGCCCGGCTGATCGTCAGTCGGGCAGCATCGGCATTTCGAGGTCGTCCGGACGGCCGAGCAGCACCGCCCGGGTGACCGCGGCCTTCCCGAACCGGTCCCGCACGGCGTCCAGCGCGGTGTCGAGCTCGGACGCCCGCTGGGGCTCGAACGGCAGGGCCGGCTGGAAGGGGTTGTCGTCCGCCAGGTTGGACAGCGCCGCGCCCAGCAGGGTGATGCCGCGGTCGGCGATCAGCGGCAGCGCGGCGACGAGCAGTTCCCGCGCCGCGGCGAGCAGCACGCCGGTGCCGGCGGTCGGATCGGTCAGCGTGTGCGAGCGGGTGGCCCGCGAGAAATCGGCGAAGCGGAGGCGGATCGTCACGGTCCGGCAAACGCGGCGGGCGGCCCGCAACCGGCGGGCGATCCGGTCGATCAGCGCCACCAGCACGACGTCGAGTTCGGCCGGCGTCCGCCTGCCGCGCCCGAGGGCCCGCTGGGCCCCGATCGAGCGCCGCCGCCGCCCGACCTCGACGCGGCGGGGGTCCTCGTTGTGCGCCAGGTCGTGCAGGTGCGTCCCGGCGCCGCGGCCGAGCAGGCCGACGAGGTCGACGTGCTCGGACGCGGCCAGCTGGCCCACGGTGGTGATCCCGCGCGCCCGCAGCTTTTCGGCGGTGACCTTGCCGACGCCCCAGAGCGCCGAAACCGGCAGCGGGTGCAGGAACTCGAGCTCGCCGTCGTGCGGGACGACGAGCAGGCCGTCGGGCTTGGCGACGCGGCTGGCGACCTTCGCGAGGAACTTCGTGCGCGCCACCCCGACGGTGATCGGCAGCCCGGCGCGCTCGGCGACCGCCGCGCGCAGCCGTTCGGCGATCCGGCTCGGCCGCCCGCCGATCCTGGCCAGCCCGCCGACGTCCAAGAACGCTTCGTCGATCGAGATGCCTTCCACCCACGGTGTCGTGTCGTGGAAGACCTCGAAGACCGCCCGGCTGGCGGCCAGGTACGCCGACATCCGCGGCCGCACGACGACCGCGTCCGGGCACAGGCGCCGGGCCTGCGCGCCGCCCATCGCCGTGCGCACGCCGTGGGCCTTGGCCTCGTAACTCGCCGCGAGCACGACCCCGCCGCCAACGATCACCGGCCGCCCCTTGAGCGCCGGATCGTCGCGCTGCTCGACCGAGGCGTAGAACGAATCGAGGTCGGCGTGCAGGATTGGCCCCTCATCGGTCATAGAACATATGTTCGCATACCGGGGCGCCGAAGTCCGCCCGCCCGCCCGCCGCGGGTGACCCGCCGCCGGTCGAAAGTGCGCGTTTTTCCGGTTGTCGCCGCTCTGTCGCCCCGCTCACACTCGGGGCAACGAACAGCCCGACCACCGGGGGCGACATGACCGAGAAGTGCCGATGCGGCGACCACCACGCGTGGGCCGCGCCGAGCCCGCACGACCGACCCGCGGCACCACGGCAGCCGTTGCTGGCGGCGACCTTGGCGCGCGAAGACCGCGTCGAGGACGCTGGCGACCTGGACGCGACCGACCGCGTCACCTGCCGGACGCACCGCCGCTGGCTGCACGACTGCGTCGCCTCGCCGGTGCACACGAACCCGGCGATCGGGTACCGGTGGTGCCGCCGCTGCGACCACCAGGCGCTGGTGGCGGTGGACGAGCTGGCCGGCGAGGTGACCATCCGGTGCGGCCTGTGCGGGGCGATCCCCCGGAGCCGGGCCAACCTCGAGCTGGTGGAGCTGTGCCGGCGGAGCCTGGCACTGGCCCGCTCGGGGCGGTTCCCGGAGACCGCCGCCGCCGCCTGACTGCCATGATGCGGGGGTGCCCTCACCCGGAACCACCGCGCTGGTGATCCTGTTGCCCGCCGCCGAGCCGGTGCTGGCCGCGGCGCGGCGGGTCGATCCCGCTCTCGTCCGTCCCGGCTTGCCCGCTCACGTGACGGCGTTGTACCCCTTCCTGCCGGACGGCTCGCTGACCGACGAGGTCCTGGCGGAGGTCCGGGTTTTGGCGGCCGGTTTTCCGGCCCCGGAGGTTCGGCTGGCGGAGCTGGTGGTGACGCCCGGTTTCGTGGCGCTCGCGGCTCCGGCCCTGCAGCCGGTGGCCGACGCGGTCTGTGCGCGGTGGCCGGATGTTCTGCCATACGGGGGGCGGTTCGGGCCGCGGCCGGTCGCGCACCTGACGGTCGCGATGGGCGGGACGGAAGACACGCTCGAGCGCGTGGCCCGGGAGGTGCGGCCGCTGGTGCCGCTGACCGACCGCGCGACGGGGCTGCAGTTGGTGGCGCTCACCGACCACGGCTGGGAACTGCGGTCGGAGGCACCGTTCGGCGGGTGAGCGGTCGGTGGAGCGGATGCAGTTGTGTAGTCGCTGAACCTTCGGAGTCGATACGCCTTAGGTGCCGATACGCCTTCGGAGTGGCTACCGGGCTGGCGCGAGTTAAGCTCTGACCTCACTCAACTTCTGTAGTGACTACACCTTTGGTGCGACTGCAGGTATGGAGGGACTCAACCGTTGCTCAGGGGCCGGTGGCCTGGGCCGCCGTGGCGCCCTTCAGGTTCTGGTAGGCGCGGGCGATCGCGCGCAGCCGGGCCACATCGGCGGCGAACGGTTCCGCCGCCGCGGCGGACGGTCCCGCGGCAGGTCGTTCCGCGGCAGGCGATTGCGCCGCGACAGGCGGTTCCGCGGTAGGCGGTTCCGCGGTAGGCGGTTCCGCGGTAGGCGGTTCCGCGGTAGGTCCTTCCGTCTCGGCCGGCTCGTCCGGGAGGTCGCGGACCACTCTCGCCGCCGCCGGGGGCGCCAGGTCCGGCGTCACGCCCGCGAGGATCAGCCCGTCGTTGGTCTCGCTCATGGCCGTCAGGAGGCGCTCGCGGGGGGACGAACCCGCCGCGTCGATGCGGGCGATCTCCGGGAATCGCCGCGTCAGGTCGGCGCGCAGGGGCCGTAGCAAGCGGAGCGTCCGGGCGTCGCGGCGGGACGCCACCAAGCCCGGGACCGCCGGGATCGTCAGGCCCACCACGATCAGCAGCACCGACACCGCGGGGAAACCGACGTCGAGGGCGCACGGCACCGTCGAGAACGGCCCGCGGCACAACGTCTTCACCGGGTGGTCGGCCTGCAGCGCGTGGAGCGTGCCGACGACCTTCCCCGCCAGATAGGCGAGGGCGAACGCCGACGCCAGCAGCAACAGCGCCAGTCCCGCGCGCAACGCGCCGCCGCTCGCGCGGATCGTCACCGCCGCCACGATCCCGATGTCCAGGACCGCGAAACCGAGGTAGACCGTATACGTGAACACATAGATCACGAGCGTCGGGTGGGTGCGATACAGCTCGTCGAACACGCCGACCCCGCGGGGCAGCCCCGAGGTGCTGAAGAACGTCACCACCAGGATCGCCAGCGCCACGGCGAGCGCGACCAGCCGGGTGCGGCGGCCGCGGTCGCGGGTGCCGCTGATCTCCGCGACCGTCAGGCCGATGCCGTACGCCGCGACCATCGTCGCCAGGTTCGACAGCAACCGGCCGAGACTCGGGTAGAGCTCGCTCTCGAACTGCTGCGCCCGGTTGGCCAGGAAGCAGAACGCCGCGCCGAGCGCGATGAGGGAGACCGCCAGGCCCGCGCCCGCGCCGGTGCGGCGCGCGCGGACCGCCCGCCAGACCCCGGCGAACAGGGCGAAGAGGCCGACCCCGACGAAAAGTATGTCGATCACGGAACGCGACTATCCCAGGAGTGCCGCCAGCCGCCTAGCCTGATCCGCCGCACGGCCGGACGCGCCCGGCTGAACGGCGGGCGGCTCGCTCGTCGCCGCGCTCATCAGCAGGACGGCGATCAGTTCCGCCTCGTACTCGTCGGTGTCCGTCGTGACCCGGGTCAGCAGGTGCGACAACGTCCGCGGCGCCAGGTCCGGGGCGAGCTCGGCGGCCTCGGCGTCGGACATCAGGCAGGTGCCGGTGTGCGCGCACAGCATGTGGGCCAGCTCGTGCGCGATGATGTGGTCCTGGTGCAGCGCCGACGTGTGCTCGGTGTAGGCGATCAGGTCGTAGTCCGGGCGGGCCTGCCACGCGCCGGACGGCTGACCGGGCCGGTACGCGATCGGCACGAGGTCGATCTCGCGCCCGCGCCAGGCTTCGAGGCGCCGTCCACCCAGGCGTTCATCGACCACGGCCGCGGCAGCGGGACGGCGGCGAGCACCGTGCGCACGCGCTCGCGCGCGGAGTCGCGGAGGGCCGGCAGGCCGCGCTCGTCGATGGGTCCTCCCCGCTCACCGGGCGCCAGCCGGGTGCACCGGGGCGCGATCACGGACCAGGTCATCGTAGCCGAGCCGCCGGCGGTCACTCCGGTTTCCGCCGCCGGCCCGCCCGGTGGCGGGCGTCGTCGTAACTGCTGAGCTGGTCCAGCAGCGCCGTGACGGTTTCGCGGTCGCGCGGCGAGAGCCGCATCGCCCGCTGCGCCAGGCTGCGCGCCTCACTGTCCCGCCACGCGACCACGTCTTCGACCTGCCGATCGACCTGGCCGGCGACCTCGTCGTCGAAGAAGTAGGTGACCGGAACGCCGAAGAACTGGGCGAGCGCCTGGATGTGCGACCGCTTCGGGTCCTTGCGCGCGCCGACGGCGAGCTGCTGCACGTGGGTGGCCGACATCGTCACCCCGGTGTGTTCGGCCACGCCGTGCGCGATCTCGCGGTAGGAGTACGGCTTGCGGTCCGGCGGGTGCACGGTCGCGATCAGGTGCGCCAGCCGTTCGGCGAAACTGCGCTCTTCGCTCACCACACACACCTCCAGCCATGAAACGTGACAGCGGTCAGGGTAGCTGTTCCGAAAACTTGACACACCCTGTGCCGGAAAGACTACGATACGCCTGTCCGGTGTTTCGGAAACGTGACACCGGCCCGGGGTGGCGCAGCGGCCGCGGGTGAACTCACGTGGCCGCTGGGGGTGGCCACGCGCCCCACCCTCCCGCCGCGCCGCCCCGCCCGGCTTTTCCGCGACAGCAACGGTTTCCGCGCGCGACGCACGCACGGCGAACGCCCGGCATCCGCCGGGCCAGCAGCGCCCGCAGGCCTCGGCGCCGACGGTCGACCCGCGACCGGAATCATCCGCCGATCCGTACCGACGCCGCTCCCCGCCGCTCTCGCATGCGCCGCCCCTCGCCTCACCCGGCGGCCATCGCCTCGCCCGCCGCCCTCACCTCGCCCGCCGCCCTCGCGTCGCCCGCCGCCCCTCGCGTCGTCCGGCGGCCCTCGCCGCGCGGCCTTCACCTCGCCCGACGCCCTTCACCTCGCCCGCCGCCCCTCGCCTCGCCCGACGCCCTTCGCCTCGCCCGACGCCCTTCGCCTCGCCCGGCGGCCCGCCTGCTGCCCGCGGCCGCTCCGGGCGATCAGCCGGCTGGCTCACGCACCGCCCACTCCCCTCCCGGCCCGCTCACCGGATGAAGAACCTGCGCACCACCCCCGGCGGCACCCCGGCGTGCTCGCGCACCACGCGCGTCAGGTGAGCCTGGTCGGCGAAGCCGAGGTCCGCCGCCAAGCGGGCCAGGTCTCGCTCGCCCGCCTCCAGGCGCTCGAGGGCTCGGCTGACGCGGACCCGGTTGCGGTAGCGCGTCAGCGACACACCGACCTCCCTCGGGAACGCGCGGCTCAACCGGTACGGCGACACCCCCAGCGATTCCGCCAGGCCGAACAGCCCCGCCGCCGCCGGGTCGTCCGCCACCACCGCCTCGCGGGCCCGGGCCACCAGCGCGCGGTCGTCGCGCGCCCGCATCCGCACCGGCCGGGTGACCGCGGCCGACACCAGCACCAGCAACTGCTCCGCCAGCGCGTAGTCCGGATCCGGCGCCGACGCGACCACGCGCCGGTGCGCCAGCTCGAGTGCGCCGTCTACGTACACCGTCGTCCGCGTCGGCCGGTCGGCCGTGAGCCGGCGCCACAACGGCGCGCCGAACTCCACCGACGTGCAGACGTCTCCGCCCGCCGGATGCGCGAAACACTCTTCCTCCCCCGGCTCGGCGAGGTACGCCGCCGTCGGGTTCGCGTCGGCGACCTCACCCCGGACGCGCCGGCGGAACCGGCCCCGGCGCACGAGCACCATCCGGTGGCCGGACGGCACCTCCGCCGGCGACCAGCCGGTGTGGTCGTCGGTGCACCGGACCACGCTCACCGCGTACTCCGGGCGAGCCACGACCTCCACTGCTTCACGCACGAGATCCGACGCTACGCCGGGGGTACGACAGTTTCCGGCCCGCAAGGATCTTCAAGACCGCACCCGGCGAAGGCGGGCAGGCTGCCGCACGACGAAAGGAGCCATCCGTGCCCGCAGAACTCACCACCGTCGTCCTCGACTCCGCCGACCCGGCCGCGCTCGCCGCCTTCTACGCGAAGGCACTCGGCCGGGAAGTCACCTACGAAGACGAAGACACCGTCCAGCTCGGGGGCGGCCCGGTCGGCCTCGGCTTCCAGCGCGTCGCGGGCTACCGCGGCCCCGGCTGGCCGGACGCCGCCAAGCACGCCCACCTCGACTTCCGCGTCGGCGACCTCGCCGCCGCCGTCGAGGAGTTCGTGACGCTCGGTGCCACCAAGCCGGATTTCCAGCCCGGGGGAGGCGACTGGGTCGTCCTGCAGGACCCCGAAGGACACCTCTTCTGCCTCGCCGAGGGCTGACCTCGTGGTGGCCCCTCCGCGCCGGCGGGGCCACCACACTCATGAGCGGTACACGCCGAACTCGTACAGCGAATAGCCGTAGCCCGTGCCGCGCTGGGTGCCGTACACGCGCACGTACCGCCCCGTGGCCGAAACCGCGAGGTCGTCGGCGCCGCCGTCGCCCGACGTCGTCGTGTATACCGTGTGCCAGTTCGCCGCGTCGTCGCTGACCTGTATTTCGTAGGCCTTCCCGAACGCGGACTCCCACACCAGCTGGACGTGGTCGAACGCCTGGCTGCGGCCCAGGTCCACCTGCAGCCACTGCGGGTCCGCCCACGCGCTCGCCCACCGCGTCGCGCCGTTGCCGTCGGTGGCCGCCTGCGGTGGGTAGGGCGCGCCGGGACCGTCGGCCTGGTACGTCGACGCCGTCGTCGCGGCGCCGCGTGCGAGGTTCGTGCCCGGTACCGGCGGGGCGACCACGCGCAGCGAGCGCGTCTCGATCCCGACGTTCCCGTGGCCGTCGCGGGCGTAGAGGTAGAGCTTCCAGACGCCCAGCTGCTGCGGCGCGGTGACGGTGAAGGTTCCGCTGCCGGTGAACTGAGCCGGGATCAGGCCGGCCGCATTGTTGATGTACTTGCTGTTGTAGCCCATGGTATAGGTGATCGGGTCACCGTCCGGATCGGACACTCCGGCCGTCACCGTGAAGGTGCCGCCCGCCGGGACGTCGGTGACGCGGCTGAGGTCCATCGACGCGATCACCGGCGGCGTGTTCCCGCCCGTCTGTCCACTGTAGAGCTTGCGGACCGCGTACCACGAGAGCCGCTTCTCCCCGCCCGTGGTGATGTTGAACCAGACGCCGCCGAAGTCGCCTTCGGTGCCGTAGTGGAAGAGCGTGGCGCCGAGCGCCACGCCGGGGTGGGCCAGCACGCAGTTCCAGGCGTTGACGTACCCGTCGCGCTTCTGCTGGTCGGTCGGTTCGGCGGGTACGCCGTTGACGTCGTTCGGCACCTCCCATTCGCCGGCCGGGCCGGTTTCGGTGATGACGTACGGCTTCGTGTAGCCGCCCGCGAGCCAGTCCTGCTTCACCTGGCAGACGTGGGCGTAGGAGTTGACCGAGTAGAGGTCGAGGTTCGGTGCGTAAGCCTTGTAGTACGGCCAGGCGCCGGTCCAGGCGTCGGTCGAGGTGACCGGGTGGCCGGGATCGATGGCGTGGATCGCCTGCGCGGCCTGGTCGACGAACCGGGTGTAGGCGATGCGCTCCTGCTCCAGCTGAGTACCGGAGTAGCAGTTCTGCATGCCGAGGATCGACTCGTTGCCGACGTTCCACATGAGCACCCCGCGGTGCGTTCTGTAGGCCGTCACCCACTTCTGGATCTCGGCGAGCATCGTGTTCTTGTAGTTCGCGTCCGTCGTGTAGTCGACGCACCCGCCGCTGCCCGGGCCGCCGCCGGGTTGCAGCCAGAAGCCGCTGATGACCTTGATCCCGTTGGCCGCGGCCGCGTCGAGCAGCGGCTGGGTGGTGCCGTCGGTGCCCCAGGTGCGGACGGTGTTGACGCCGATCGCGTGCAGTTCCGGCATCCGCGCGGCCGCTTCCCCGACCGGCGGGCCCCAGGTGAGGCCCTTGACGGTCCACGGTATCCCGTCGACGGTGAGCTGCCAGTTCCCCTGCGTGCCGGTCACCCGGGTGACGCCCGGGCCGTCCTGGGCCGGCGTGCCGGGGGTGCCGCTGACCTGGAACTCCCACAGCGAATAGCCGTAGCCGCCGACGCGGTGGGTGCCGTAGAGGCGGACGTACCGGCCGTGGGCGGTCACGGCGAGGTTCTGGATCCCCCCGACCGCCGTCGACGTGCTGTATACAGTCTGCCAAGTGGTGGCGTTGTCCGAGACCTGGATTTCGTATGCAGTCGCGTAGGCGGCTTCCCAGTTCAAGGTGACCTGGGTGATGTCGGCGGACGCACCGAGGTCGACCTGAAGCCACTGCGGATCACTCCAGGCACTCGCCCAGCGGGTGCCGGAGTCGCCGTCGACGGCCGCCGACGCCGGCGTGCCCGCGCCTTCGCTGCTCGACGCGGTCGCGGGTCTGCCTTGGGAAAGCAGCGTGGCGGCGTGCGCCGGGGACGGGCCGGCGAGCAGGCCCAGCACGAGCAGGGCCACCAGCGCCGGAACGGCACGGAGGAGCGACGGTCGGTCCACGATGACTCCCGTACGACAGGGGAACGGCGATTGGAGAGCGCTCTCCAGCGCGACCGATGGTTCGGCACCCGCGCCCTCGTTGTCAAGGATCGCCCACGAACCCGACAAGGACTGTCCGGTGCCCGGACGGTGCTCCTTGACAGCGCGGCGGCAAGCTGCGCATGCTGTGGGAGAGCGCTCTCCCATTGGCACCCTCACCGTGGAGGACCCTTGGCAACGAAAGCCGCGCTCCTCGCCTGCACCGCCGCCACCGTGCTGGCAGGCGCCTTCCTGACCGCGGCCACCTGGTCGCCCGCCGGAGCCGACGACCTGGTGACCCACCACGAGTTCCAGGTCAACTGCTCCCCGAGCCACCACCAGCCGGACGACCCGATCGTTTTCCCCGGGCTGCCCGGCGCGTCCCACGACCACACGTTCCTCGGCAACAAGACGACGAACGCGGCCACGACCCTGCAGTCCCTGCAGGGCGCCGGGGTCGGCAACACGACCTGCCTGGCCCCGGACGACCTGTCCGCGTACTGGTTCCCGACCGTGTACAACGGAAACCAGGTGGTGCTGCCGAACTTCGCGCAGGTCGTCTACTACAAGTCCGGCATCCTCGACTACCCGAAGGTCGTCCCGTTCCCGCCCGGCCTGCGGTACGTCGCCGGGAGTGTCACGGCGACGCAGGACGAGTTCCAGCACGCGCCCGGCGCGATCGAGGGCTGGGAGTGCGGGGACAGTTTCCACAACTGGGACATCCCGGTGAACTGCGTGGCCGGCAGCCAGCTCAACATCCGCTACCAGGCGCCGAGCTGCTGGGACGGCGTCCACCTGGATTCGGCCGACCACAAGAGTCACATGGCGTATCCCGACCGGGCGACGCTGACGTGCCCGGCCGACCACCCGGTCGCCGTGCCGATGCTCGAGTTCAAGATGGCGTTCCCGGTGAGCGGCGACATGTCCGGCGTGCACCTGGCCAGCGGGCGCGGGTATTCCTGGCACTACGACTTCTTCAACGCGTGGGACCCGGAAACCCTGGCGGCGCTGGTGAAGCACTGCATCAACGGCGGCCTGCAGTGCGACCCGCGCGGGTTCGACCTGTACAAGCCGGACCGCGGCAGCGTGCTCGGCCCGAACTACCGGCTGCCCGGCCGTCCGTGAGACGGCAGGTGCTGGGGGCGGCGGTGGTGGCGCTGGTCATGGGCGGATGCGCCGCCACCGGCCCCGCCACCACCGGCCCTGCCACCACCGGCCCTGCCACCACCGGCTCTGCCGCCCCCGGCCCCACCGGCCCCGCCGCCACGACGGCCTTCAACCCGACGGACGTGGCGTGGCTGCAACTGGTGGTGCCGATGACGGAGAACGCGCTGGCGGCGGCCCGGCTGGCCCCGGACCACTCGGCGAGCGCCCGGGTCCGCTCGGCCGCCGCCGCCTTCGCGAGCTCGAACGAAAAGGTGCTGACCCGGCTGCGGGCCGCCCGCGACCGGGCCGGGCTGCCGGCGAGCGACGTCCACAGTGGACACCGTATGCCGGGCATGGTCACCCCGGCCGACCTGGTCGCGTTGCGCACCGACCACGGTGCCGAATTCGACCGGCGGCTCGTGGCGCTGCTGCGGGCGCACGCCGGGCAACTGGTCGTGCTGGCCCGGGGCGAACAGGCTTCCGGCGCGGATGCGGAGACCCGCGCGCTGTCGCGGGAGATCGGAACCGAAGCGACGCAGGAAGCCGAGGCACTCGCGCAGACGGCGTGAAGGCCGTCCCGGGGAAAGTGGCTTCCCCGGGGCGGCCTTCACGGCATTTCCGGCTCCGCCCGCCGGAGGTTTCAGTACGAGACCGTCACCGGCCCCCGCCCCGGGTGGGCCGGTGCCGTCACCGTCAGCGTGTTCGTCGCCGCGTCCCACTTCCACGCCGTCGACGGCGCCCAGCCGCTGCCCACCTTGACCCGGCTCGGGGCCGCCGGCACGCCGAGGAACTTCACCGTCCACTCCCGGGGGGCCGCCCGGAACGGCGACGGCGCCACGGTCACCGTGTGCGCCCCGAACTGCTCGCGGTAGGTGATCTTCGTCGACGTCGACCGCGCCGACGAAACACCGTTGTCCTCATACAGCGAGAACGTCCCCGAGCCACCCGGCGCCACCGTCAGCGTCACCCGGTCCAGCGGGTTCTGGACGTCGTTGGGCACGTCCGCCGTCCGGGTGGCCGTGATGCCGCCCGCCCGCAGGAAGACCGGCATCGTCCCGAGGTCGGACGTCACCTGCTGCGTCGTGCCGCCCGCGTAGGTCTTGCCGGAGAAGTAGTCCGTCCACTGCCCCGGCGGGAACCAGACCGACGTCGTCGCCGACGTGCCCGCGGATGTCACCGGCGCCACCAGCATGTCCGGCCCGTAGAAGTACTCGCTCTGGGCCGCCGCGTACGCGCCCGGCTCCTCGGGGTACTCCAGGTACGTCGGGCGCACCACCGGCACCCCCGTCGTCGCCGCTTCCTGCGCCAGCGTGTAGGTGTAGGGAACGAGGTTTTCCCGCAGGTTCAGGAACTTCGTCGCCGACGCCTTCGCCGCGTCGCCGTACTGCCAGGGCAGCCGGTCGCTGTGGTTGCTGTGCAGGCGGTCGATCGGCTGGAACGTGCCCAGCTGCACCCACCGCGCGTACAGGTCGTCCGGCAGCTTGGCCGTCTGCCGCTGCTGGCCGCCGGAGGTGTAGGTCTCGCTCCCCCGCAGGCCCGTCGTGTCGTTGTGGCCGCCGATGTCGTGGCTGATCGCCGACATGCCCGTTGCCGCCGACTCCGCCGGGGTGATGCCGACCTCCATCCGCAGCGTGCCCCACGTCGAGGACGTGTCGCCGGTGAAGTGCAACGTGCTGCGCTTGTCCGCCCACGGCCCGGTCGCCAGCCCGGTCGGGCCGCCGTAGCCGCCCGCCTGCAGCGAGCCGTACGCCCGCGAGATGACGAACCCGCGGCCGGTCGCGGGGGCCGCGAGGTCGGCGTACTGCTGGTTGATCCAGGCGTCCGGCGTGACGCCGGGCAGGCTCGAGCGCGAGGCGTCGCAGCACCAGTCGAGCCACCAGAAGTCGTTGCCCTGCTGCATCATCCCGGCGTGCAGGTCGAGGTAGGCCTTCAGCTGGTCCGGGTCACCCCAGTCGAAGACGTAGCAGTCGGTCCCGCAGCCGGACTTGACCAGCTTGCCCTTCGCCGTCGCCTGCGCGCGGGCGAACTGCGGGTCCGAGCCCATGATGCTGGGGTGGATGTTCAGGTTGTTGTGCAGCCCCTGGGCCTTCGACCAGGCGAAGAAGCCGGCCGGGTCGGGGAACTTCGTGGTGTCGAACTGCCAGCCGTTCCACGTGTCCGGCGCCTTGAAGTCGGTGTCGGTCACCAGGACGTCCAGCGGGACGCCTTCGCTGCGGAACCGCGGCAGGATCTTGTCGCGGTAGTCGGCCGCGGTGCGGTCGATGTACTCGGAGTACCAGACGCCGTAGGCCCAGCGCGGCAGCAGCTGCGGCGGCCCGGTCAGGGTGGCCAGGTCGCGCAGCCCGCCCTTGTAGTCGTGGCCGAACGCGAAGAGGTAGCCGTCCTGGTAGGGGCTCCCGCCGTGGGACGGCCGCTGCGTCACCGCGCGGGCCTGCGTGTCGTACAGCGCGGAGGGGGTGTCGTCGAGCAGGTACCAGCCGTCGGAGTGCAGCAGCCCTTCGGTGGTCGACGGCGCGCCGTTGTCGCCGTTGACGCCGTCGAGGCCGCGCCGGTAGCCGCCGAGCGCGAGGTGCGGCGGCGGGGCCGTGCCGCCGGACGGCGTGACCGCGACGGTGTCGATGTTGACGTGGCAGCTGGTGTCCTCGGGGCAGCCGAGGACGACGTCGTTCGTGCCCGCCTTCAGGTCCACCGGCACGGACGCGCTCTGCCACGCGTCCCAGCCGTCGGTGGCCGGCAGGCTCAGGGTGCGGGTGACGCCGTTCGCGGCGACGGACGCGGTCCGCGTCTCGTGCCTCCCGTCGCCGCCGGTGCCGTTGGCGTAGCGGACGTGCAGCAGGTAGGTGCCGTCGGCCGGGACGTCCGAGACGCGGTGGGTCAGCGTCGAGCCGCGGTTGAGCTCGGCGACGAACCCGCGTCCGGCGTACCCGGTGTGGTCGGTCGCCACGACCGCGGACCCCGAGCGCAGACCGGCTTCGGCCTCGCAGCTCACCCCGGCCGGGCAGCCGCTGAACGCGCGGGCCGACGCCGGCGGGAAGGCCGCGCCGGGGGTCAGGACGGCCAGGCCGTCGAGGTTGACGTTGCCGGAGTCGCCGGCGGCCCGTTCGAGGCGGACGCTGTGGTGGCCGGCGCCGAGGGTGACCGGGACCGAGGCCAGCGCCCAGTCGTTCCAGTCGGCCGTCGCGGGCAGGGTGAGCTTCTGCGCCGCGCCGCCGTCGACGGAGACGCTGAGGGTGCGGGTGACGTGCTGGCCGTCGCCGCCTTGGCCGTTGGCGTAGCGGGCGGTCAGCGAGTACGTCCCCGCGGCCGGCGCGAGGACGTCCAGCGTCACCGAGTTGCCGGTGCTCTCGAACCCGGCCAGGAAGCCTTCGCCGGTGTAGCCGGAGTGGTCGGTCGCGACGCCAAGCCCGTCGCTGGTGAGGTCTTCGGCCTCGCACCGCGCGGCGACGGCGCAGGTGAGGTGGTGCCAGGGGGCCGCGAGCACCGGGGTCGCTCCGGCGTTCGTGCGGATCTCGAGGTTGCCGCCGTCGAAGGGGCCGGAGTTCAGCCGGTAGGTCAGGGTGGTCGCGCTCGTCTTGATCGTGAGGACGCCGCCGGAGACCGTGCTGGTGTAGGCGGTCGGCGTGAAGGCGCCCCGGCCCACGGCGTTGAAGGTGGCGGCGTCGGTGAACCGGCCGTCGCCGGCGTACTCGGTCCGGATCAGGGTCGGCGACAGCACCTGGAAGCGGGCGTTGCCGGCGGTGACGGTCTGGCGGACCGGCGTGGCCACGGCGGGCGTCGCGACGGTCACCGCCGCGACGGCGCTCCCGGCGGCGGCGAGCGCGCAGACCCGCCGGATGGTTCTCGCTGTTCTGCTCCGCACGGCGGAACTCCGTTCCGGTGAAGGGGACTCGGCGGCGTTACAACGTTGGAAATCTGAGCACAACGCCTCGGCCGATGTCCAGACCACTGCGCGGAACTTGTCCCGGACAGATCAGCGGCCGGTCCGGCTCAGGCCGAGTCGCGGACCACGAGTTCCGGGTCGAAGATGACCGACTCCGCGCGCAGGCCCGGGTCGGCCATGCGGGCGAGCACCATGCGGGCCATCGCCGCGCCCATCTCCTCGACCGGCTGGCGGACCGTCGTCAGGCGGGGCCGGCAGCTGAGCGCGACCCGGCTGTCGTCGAAGCCGATCACCGCCACGTCGTCCGGGACGCGGCGGCCCGCTTCGCGCAACACGGTCAGCGCGCCGTACGCCATCAGGTCGTTGGCCACGAAGAGCCCGTCCAGCTCCGGTTCCTCGGCGAGCAGGAGCGCCATGGCCCGCTCCCCGCCGTGTTCGGTGAAGTCGCCCTCGGCGACCGCGACGTACGCGTGGCCGTGGCGGGCCATCGCGTCGCGAAAACCGGCCAGCCTGTCCTGCCCCGCCGGGGTGCCCGCCGGGCCCGCGATGGTGGCCACCCGGTGGCACCCGCGCGCGACGAGCCGTTCCGCCGCCAGCCGGGCGCCGTCCTGGTGGGCGACGTCGACGTAGCACACCGGCGCCGGGCGGCCCGGCCGCGCGAACAGCGCGGTGGGGACGCCCGCGCCCGTCAACATCCGCGGCAGCGGGTCCTCCGCCGGGTGCAGCGAGATCAGCAGCACCCCGCTCACCTGCTCCTGGCGCAGCTTCGGCACCAGCTTTTCGCGCTCTTCGTCGCTGTCGACGAGCATCAGCAGCGGGTGCAGCCCCTGCGGCCGCAGGTGCGCGACCACCCCTTCGACGACCCGGCCGAAGAACGGGTCGCCGAACACGCCACCGGTGAACGCCTCGACGTGCCGCTGGGGTTCGGACACGACCAGCGCGATCCCGCCGGTCCGCCGGGTGACGAGCGAGCGGGCCGCCCGGTTCGGGACGTACCCCGTGTCGGCGATCGCGCGTTCGACCGTCTCACGCAGCTTCGGGTCGACGTTGCGCACGCTGTTCACCACGCGGGACACCGTGGCGCGCGAGACGCCGGCGACCCGCGCGACGTCCTCCAGGGTGGGCGGCTGCGTCGTCACCAGTCCTTTCTAGCACGCTGTGAGAGCGCTCTCCCACTTCAGCCGCGCAGCTCAGCCTCCGCGGTGGCCCAGTCCGCGCGGCCCGACGGCTCGTAACGGCGGATCCCCTGCGTCTCGCGCACCAGCGCCCGCATCGCGGCCAGGTCCGGCAGGTCCTCGCCCAAGGCGCGGGCCTGGACCAGCACGTTGCCCAGCGCCGCCGCTTCGACCGGGCCCGCCAGGACCGGGACCCCGCACGCGTCCGCCGTCGACTGGCAGAGCAGTTCGTTGCGGGCGCCGCCGCCCACCAGGTGGATCACGTCGACCGGGCGGCCGGTCAGGCGGGCGGCCTCGTGGATCGTGCGGCGGTGGGCCAGCGCCAGGCTGTCCACGATGCAGCGGACCACCGCCGCCCGGCCGGACGGGGGACGCCGCCCGCCCGCCCGGCAGGCCGCCTCGATGCGGGACGGCATGTCCCCCGGGGGCAGGAACGCCGGGGCGTCGATGTCCACCACCGCCGCCAGCGCCGGTTCCGCGGCCGCCGCCTTCAGCAGCGCCGGGAGTTCCTCCGGGCACGACCACGTCCGCAGCGTCTCCGACAGCACCCACAGGCCCATCACGTTGCGCAGGAACCGGATGGTCCCGTCGACGCCGCCCTCGTTCGTGAAGTTCGCCGCCAGCGCCGCGTCGCTCAGTTCCGGCGCGGGCAGCTCCAGACCGGCCAGTGACCACGTGCCCGACGAGATGTAGGCGAAGTTCGTGCCGGGCGACGCCGGGACCGCGACCACCGCCGACGCCGTGTCGTGCGAGCCCACCGCCACCACCGGGACGCCGCCGAGCTCGCCGGCGGTGCCCACCACCGTCCCGGGGTCGCGCAGCGGCGGCAGCAGCCGGGGCGGGATACCGACCTTCGACGCCAGCGCGGCCGCCCACGTCCGGGCCCGGACGTCGTACAGCTGGGTGGTCGACGCGTTCGTCCGCTCGGCGCCGATCGCGCCCGTCAGCCAGTAGTTCAGCAGGTCCGGGATGAGCAGCATCGTCGACGCCGACCGGAGGCGGTCGCCTTCCGAGAGCAGCTGGTAGAGCGTGTTGAACGGCAGCTGCTGCAAGCCGGTCACGTCGTAGAGTTCCCGCGCGGAGACGACCGCGGTCACCGACGCAGGTACCCCGTCCGTGCGCGGGTCGCGGTAGTGGACCGGGTTGCCGAGCAGCGCGCCGCGGTCGTCCAGGAGCCCGTAGTCGACGGCCCAGGAGTCGATGCCGACGCCGTCGAGCCGGCCGGCTTCGCGGATCCCGGCCAGGGTTTCGCGGTAGAGGCCCAGGATGTCCCAGCACAGCACCGGCCCCGCCTGCACCCCGCCGTTGGCGAACCGCCGTACCTCCGCAACCGCCAGCACCGACGAGCCGACGGTCCCGGCCATCACCCGGCCGCTGGACGCGCCGAGGTCGACGGCCGCGACTCGTTTCACGGGCGCACCGCCGTCAGCTCCAGGCCGAGCAGGTCCGCCACCGCCGTCAGCTCGGCGACGCGGTGGCCGGTGCCCAGGGCCCAGTGGTGGGCGATGCCGCTGGCCGACCAGGCGTCGGTCCACTCGCCCGGGTCGCAGCCGAAGTCGACGCGGGAGGTCGTGTTGCCGATCCGCAGCAGCGGCCCGGGCACGACCGTGCCTTCTGCCGCGATGAGCGTGAACGTCCCGTCGCGGCGCTGGCCGAGCCCGCACAGCGTCACCGGGCCGTGCTTGACGTCGAACTCGACCGACACGCCCCAACCGCGCTTGCCGTGGTAGACGCCGAGGCCGCGCAGCAACGGCTTGCGGGCGCTGATGCCGAGGTGCGCCGGGCCGTCGTGGCCCATCTCGACCACCCGGTCGCGGAAGTTCAGCGCCTGCAGCTCGGTGAACGAGCCACCCGCGCCGAGGCGGTCCATGACCAGCATGGCCAGCGACGTCCGCAGCTCGTACTCGCCGACCGCGGGGATGCCGCGGGCGGTGAGCAGGGACGCGCCGAGGATGAACCCGGCGCCGACGCGTTCGTGCGTCTCGCCGTCGAGGCCGCGGTGGTAGTAGGCCAGCGAGTCGAGCGCGAAGTCGTCGACCAGCCGGTCGAGGGCCACCGAAACCCGCGCGCCCCAAGCGAAGTCTTCGTCCACCACGGACTCGTCCACAGTGAACACATCGCGGGCCAGCGCGACCCGGGCGGCGGTTTCGTCGTCGGTCACCTTCTCCACCCGGACCCGCAGGTCGTCGACCTCCAGGATCTCGACGTGCCCGCCCAGCTGGGCCGAGACCAGTGTCGGGTCGGTGGAGACGTCCATCATGCCCGGGTAGAGGTGCCCGAGGAGACCGTGCCGGCCGTGCCGCAGCGCCGCCCGCACCCCGGCCGCCTTGATCCACCGCTCGATCCGCGCCCACGCCCGCGGGTCCTCGAGGTACCCGGACACCGAGCGGAACTCGACGCCGAGGCGGCGGAAACTGTGGGCCATCTCCGGCAGCGGGCAGGCGCCGCAGTAGGCCAGCCAGGCGCCGGTGTCGAAGGATTCGTGGTCCATCGCCTCGGTGGGCTGCAGGTTGAGCAGCAGCACCGGCGCGCCCGAGCGCTGCGCGACCGGGGCCAGCATGCTCGACGTCAGGTACGTCGTGAGGAAGCCGACGATCAGGTCGCACCCGGCCACGCGCAGCTTCTCCGCCGCGGCCGCGCCCTCGTGGGCGTCCGAGACGAACCCGGCGTCGATCACCTCGCAGTCCAGTTCGGACAGTCGCGAGGCGACGCGCCGCGCGGAGGCCGCCAGCTGGGGCAGCAACGCCGGGAACTGCGGCCAGTACGCGCCGAGCCCGCCGGAGACGAGGCCGACGCGGGTGCGGCGCGGGGTGATCCGGTCGAGCGTCATGGCTTCTCCTAACGCAGGAACGCGGCGGCCACCCCGGCGTCCACCGGCACGTGCAGGCCGGTGGTGTGGGTGAGCTCGCCGCCGGTGAGGGCGAACACCGCGGCGGCCACGTGCTCGGGCAGCACTTCGCGCTTGAGGATGGTCCGCTGGGCGTAGAACTCGCCGAGTTTCGACTCCTCGACGCCGTACACCGCGGCCCGCTGGGCACCCCAGCCGCCGGCGAAGATGCCGGAGCCCTGGACGACGCCGTCGGGGTTGACGCCGTTGACGCGGATGCCGTGCCCGCCGAGTTCGGCCGCCAGCAGCCGGACCTGGTGGGCCTGGTCGGCCTTCGCGGCGCCGTAGGCGACGTTGTTCGGGCCCGCGAACACCGAGTTCTTCGACGAGATGTAGACGATGTCGCCGCCGACTCCCTGCGCCACCATGGCCTTCGCCGCCGCCCGGGACACCAGGAACGAGCCCTTCGCCATCACGTCGTGCTGAAGGTCCCAGTCGCGTTCGGTGGTCTCCAGCAACGGCTTCGAGATCGACAGACCGGCGTTGTTGACGACCAGGTCGATGCCGCCGTAGGCGAGCACGGTGGCGTCGACCGCCGCCTGGACGGCGTCGGCGTCGGTGACATCGGCGGTGACGGCCGTGCCGCCGATCTCCGCCGCGACCTCCGCGGCCGCGTCGCCGTTCAGATCGGCGATCGTCACGCACGCGCCCTCGGCCGCGAGCCGCCGGGCGATGGCCTTGCCGATGCCCGAACCCGCCCCGGTGACGAGGGCGATCCGCCCGGCGAGGGGCTTGGGCTTCGGCATCCGCTGCAGCTTCGCCTCTTCGAGCACCCAGTACTCGATCCGGAACTTCTCGCTCTCCGGAATCGGCGAGTAGGTCGACACCGCCTCGGCGCCGCGCATGACGTTGATGGCGTTGACGTAGAACTCCCCCGCCACCCGCGCGGTCTGCTCGTCCTTGCCGAACGAGAACATGCCGACACCGGGAACCAGCACGATGGCCGGGTCGGCGCCTCGCATCGCGGGCGAATCGGCGTCGGCGTGCCGCTTGTAGTAGGCGCGGTAGGCGTCGCGGTACTCCGCGTGCAGCTCCTTCAGCCGCGCGACGACCTCTTCCAGCGGCGTGGTCGCGGTCAGGTCCACCACCAGGGGGCGGACCTTGGTGCGCAGGAAGTGGTCCGGACACGACGTGCCCAGCGCGGCCAGCGGCGCGAGCTTTTCCCGGGAGAGGAATTCGAGGACGACGTCGCTGTCGGTGTAGTGGCCGATGACGCGCTGGTCGGTCGAGGCGAGCCCGCGGATGACCGGCGCCAGCGCGGCCGCCCGCGCGTGCCGCTCGGCTTCCGGAAGGGCCTCGAAACCGGGAACGACCGGGCCGAACGGCTCCGGAGCACCGCGGGCGGCGAGGAATTCCTCCGCCGTGCGGATGATCTCCAGGGAGTTCCGCTCACACTCCTCGGAGGTGGCGCCCCAGGCGGTGATGCCGTGCCCGCCGAGGATGACGCCGATGGCCTGCGGGTTCGCGGCCTTCACCGCGGCGATGTCCAGGCCGAGCTGGAACCCGGGCCGCCGCCAGTCCACCCACGCGACGCGGTCGCCGAAGCATTCCTTGGTCAGCGCCGGGCCGTCGGCCGCGGTGGCCAGCGCGATGCCCGAATCCGGGTGCAGGTGGTCGACGTGCGGCGCCTCCACGAGACCGTGCATGGCGGTGTCGATCGACGGCGCCGCCCCGCCGCGGCCGTGCAGGCAGTAGTCGAACGCGGCGACCATCTCGTCCTCGCGCTCGACCCCCGGGTACACGTCCACCAGGGCGCGCAGCCGGTCCAGCCGCAGCACCGCCAGCCCGGCCTCGGTCAGCGTGCCGAGGTCGCCGCCGGAACCCTTGACCCACAGCACGTCGGTGGGCGCGCCGGTCACCGGGTCGGTCACCGCACCCTTGGCGGAGGTGTTGCCGCCGGCGTAGTTGGTGTTGCGCGGGTCGGCCCCCAGCGCGTTGCTGCGCGCGATGAGCTGCGCTGGCACGGTCATCGTCATGCTCCCCATCCGGCCTGCGTGCCGCCGGCGCGCTCGGCCACGATCTTCTCCTGGTACCGGCTGCGGTGGTAGGCGGCGATCGGGTCCGGGTCGAGCCCGCCGTCCGCACGCAGTTCGGCGAGCAGCGGCCGGACGTCGGTGTTGTAGGCGTCCATCAGCACGGCGTTCGCGCCGAGCACGTCACCCGCCTGCTGGGCCGCCCGCAACGCGGGGCGATCGACCAGCAGCGCCTTCGCGGTGGCTTCCTGGACGTTCATCACCGACCGGATGATCGCCGGGATCTTCGCCTCGATGTTGTGGCACTGGTCGAGCATGAACGCGATCCCGTACGCCGGGTCGAGGGCGTCGGCGCGGACGATCTCGTACATGATCCGGAACAGCTGGAACGGGTCCGCCGCCCCGACCATGAGGTCGTCGTCGGCGTAGAAGCGGGAGTTGAAGTCGAACGCGCCGAGCTTCCCGGCCCGCAGCAGGAACGCCACGATGAACTCGATGTTCGTCCCCGGAGCGTGGTGACCGGTGTCGATGCAGACGGTCGCCCGCTCCCCCAGCTCGACGCAGTGGGCGTAGGAGGTGCCCCAGTCCGGGACGTCGGTGGCGTAGAACGCGGGCTCGAACAGCTTGTATTCCAGCAGCATCCGCTGGTGGTCCCCGAGCCGGTCGTACGTCTCGCGAAGCGCCGCCGCGAGCCGGTCCTGGCGGTCGCGGAGGTCGTCCTGGCCCGGGTAGTTGATGCCGTCGGAGAACCACAGCTTCAAGTCCCGCGAACCCGTCGCGTCCATGATGTCGATGGCTTCGAGCAGGTGGTCGGTGGCCTTGCGGCGGATCCCGGCGTCCGGGTTGGTCACCGAACCGAGCTTGTAGTCCTCGTCCTGGAAGACGTTCGTGTTGATCGCGCCGATCTCGACCCCGAGGTCCCGCGCGTACGCGGTGAGGGCGGCGTAGTCGTCGACCTTGTCCCACGGGATGTGCAGCGCCACGCTGGGCGCGACCCCGGTGAGCCGGTGCACCACCGCGGCGTCGGCGATCTTCTCCTCGGGCGTGCGCGGGACACCCGGTTGCGGGAACACCTTGAACCGGGTGCCCGAGTTCGCGTACGCCCACGACGGCGTTTCGATGCGCTGGGCCCGCAAAGCCGCTTTGACCGCGGTCGAATCACCCATGGCGATCACTGTCCTTCCGGGACGTCGAGGTGGAAGACCTCGTCGAGCAGCTGGAACCCTTCGTCCGGCGGACCGCCGTCCAGGCCGGTGAAGAACTCCGCCATTTCCGCCTGCCAGCGGGTGTTGACGTCGGTCTCCGCCATGGCGGCCCGGGCGGCTTCGAGGTCGTCCGCCTCGACGTACCCGATCAGCAGGCCGTCGTCGCGGAGGAACAGCGAATAGTTGCGCCAGCCGGTGTCGTGCAGGGCCTGCCGCATCTCGGGCCACACCGCTCGGTGCCGCTCGGCGTACGCGGCTTTCCGGTCCGGCTTGACCTGGAGGCAGAAGCAGTACCGTGGCATCAGAAGTTGAACTTGTCGATGTTGTTCGCGTCGAACGTCGTCGGCGGGCCGAGCACGATCTCGCCGTTCTCGCCGATCGTGTAGTCGCCGAGCTTGCCCGCCTTGAACTTCTCGCCCTGCTTGCCGGTGATCTGGCCGGACTTCAGCGCCACACCGGCGTACGCGGCGAGGTAGCCGATGTCGGCCGGGTTCCACAGGGCGAACTGCTTGACGGTGCCGTCCTTGACGAAGGCGCGCATCTGGTTCGGCGTGCCGAGCCCGGTCACCGCGACCTTGCCCTTGTAGCTGGACGAGCTGACGTACCGCGCGGCCGCCGCGATGCCGACCGTGGTCGGCGAGACGATCACCTTGAGGTTCGGGAACGACTGCAGCAGGCCCTGTGCCTCCTGGAACGACTTCTGGTCGTCGTCGTTGCCGTAGGCGATCTTGTCCAGCTTCAGGCCCGCGTACTCCGGCTTGGCCAGTTCCTTCTTGAGGACGTCGATCCAGGCGTTCTGGTTGGTGGCGTTCGGTGTCGCGGACAGGACGGCGATCTCGCCGGAGCCGCCGGAGAGGTCCTTGGCCTGCTTGGCCAGCGCTTCGCCGATGCCCTGGGTGGTGGCCTGGTTGATGAAGACGTCGCGGCAGTCCTTGGCCGCGTCGGAGTCGAAGGCGACGACCTTGATCCCGGCGCTGCGGGCCTGGTTGAGCGACGGGCACACGGCGTTCGGGTCGTTGGCGGCGATGCCGATGACGTCCTGCTGCTGCTGGATCAGCGTGTTGATGTAGCTGACCTGCGACGACGCGCTGGCGTCGTTCGGCCCGACCAGCTTGTACTCGCCCTTCAGCTCGGTTAGGGCCGCCTTGCCGCCGCTGACCTCGATGTCGCTGTAGGGGTTGTTGAGCTGCTTCGGCAGGAACGCCATCTTGACGCCCTCCTTCGCCGCGGCGTTCGGGTTCGCCGCGGCGGTGGACTCGTTCCCGCCGGAGCCGGCGTTGTCGTTCTTCGTCGTGCCGCTGCAGGCGGCCAGGACGAGCACCAGCCCGGCCGACACTGCGCCGGTGAGGAACCGTCGGGACATCTTCGTCACCTTTCCGGAGTTGCCGCATGCCGACGGCGACGCACAGCCGTGCGAGCCGAAGTCACGATGTTGGGGAGCAGGACCGACACGATGAGGAGCACGCCGGTCACGATGTTGAGCGCTTCGTTCGAGACGTCCTGCAGGCGCAGGGCGTTCTGCAGGGACGCGAGCAGGACCACCCCGGCGAGCACGCCGGGCAGCGTGCCCTTGCCGCCGAAGATGGACACACCGCCGAGCAGCACGGCGGCCACGACGGCCAGTTCGATGCCGAACCCGTTGTCGGCGCGGGCGCTGGAGTACCGCAGGGTCCACAGCACACCCGCGAGACCGGCGACCGCGCCGCTCACGACGTACAGCCAGAACTTCAGCCGCCCGGTGCGGATGCCGGCGAACCGCGCCACCTGCTCCCCCGCGCCGGCGGCGAAGACCCCGCGGCCGACCGGGGTGGCGTGCAGCACGACGCCGAAGACCAATGCGACGACGATCAGCGGGATCAGCACGTTCGGGATCGGGCCGTCGCCGATCGTGCCGGTGACCCAGCTCGTGTAGGCCCGCGGGAAGTCGGCGACCGCGCTGTCGCCCAGCACCACGAACGCGAGGCCGCGGTACAGCGCCAGGGTGCCGATCGTGACGGCCAGCGACGGCAGCTTGAGCACGGTGACGAAGAAGCCGTTCAGCGCGCCGAGGACCGCACCGAGGACGATGCAGAGGGGGATGATCGTCTCGATCGACAGCCCGGCGTTCCACAGCGACCCCATCACCGCCGACGTCAGGCCGAGCGTGCTCGCCACCGAGAGGTCGATCTCGCCGGTGACGATGATGAACGTCATCGGCAGCGCGACCAGCGCGATCGGCAGCAGGTCGAGCAGCAGGAAGGTGAAGTTGCGGCTGGTGCCGAAGTTCTCGACGGCGCCGGAGGCGACGACCAGGACGAGCACCGTCACGAGCACGACGGCGGCGTCCCAGCTGAGCAGCCTGCCGAGCCAGTTCCCGGAGTCAGACATGGGAATCCCTCTCCTGCGTTCTCGAGCGCCTTCGCAGTGTTTTCTCGATCCGCACGGCGACCAGCCGATCGGCGCCGATGGCCAGCAGGATCAGCGCGCCGACGATGGCCTGCTGCCAGAACTGGTTGATGTCGAGCACGGCGAGGGCGCTGCCGATCACGGTCAGCAGGAGCGCGCCGAGGCCCGCACCCCAGACCGAGCCGCTGCCGCCGAACACCGCGACCCCGCCGACGACGGCCGCGGCGACGACGTTGAGCTCGTAGCCGGTGCCGGCGGCGGCGTCCACGGTGCCGAACCGGGCCGCGAACAGCACTCCGGCCAGACCGGCGAGCGCGCCGCTGACCAGGAACGCCGCGCTGGTGTTGCGGCCGACCCGGATGCCGGCCAGCTGCGCGGCCTGCGGGCTCGACCCCATCGCGTACAGCTCGCGCCCGGCGCGGTAGCTGCGCAGCACGATCCCGGCGACGACCAGGACGAGCACCGCGATGAGGACGAGCCACGGCACGCCGAGCACCGACGCGGTGCCGAAGTCCAGGAAGGACGCCGGCAGCTTGTCGGCGTTGATCTGCCGGCCGCCGGCCCAGAAGTAGCTGACACCGCGGTAGGCGTAGAGCGTGCCGAGCGTGACGACCAGCGCGGGCACCTGGCCGAAGCGCACCAGGGCGCCGTTGACCAGCCCGCACACCGCGCCGACGGCGAGCCCGGCCAGGAGCGCGACAAGCACCGGCAGGCCCGGGTGGTCCTTCATCAGCGTGCCCGCGGCGAACGCGGACAGGCCGAGCACCGAGCCGACCGAGAGGTCGATGTTGCGGGTGATCATCACGATGGCCTGCCCGGTGGCGAGCACGGCCAGGATCGCGGTCCCCAGCAGGATGTCGCGGATGCTCTGCCCGGACAGGAACCGGGAGTTCTGGCTCGCGGTGAACGCGACGAGCACAATCAGCGCGAGGACGATGCCGGATTCGCGGGCCTTCAGCACGTTCGCGGTCCACGACCGTCGCGAGTGGACAGTCGATCCGCCGGTCACGCGGGCCTCCTCGGTGACGGTCATGCGGCGGCCCCCTGTCCCATCGCGGCGAACATCACCGAGTCCTCGGTCGCCTCGGCGCGCGGGAGTTCGGCCACGATCCGGCCCTCGCGCATCACCAGCACGCGGTCGGCCATGCCCAGCACCTCCGGCAGTTCCGAGGACACCATCACGATCGCGACGCCCTCGGCGGCCAGCGCCGACATCAGGCGGTGGACTTCGGCCTTCGTGCCGACGTCGATGCCGCGCGTCGGCTCGTCGACAATCAGCACCTTCGGCGCCATCGCCAGCCACTTGGCCAGCACGACCTTCTGCTGGTTCCCGCCCGAGAGCGTGCCGACGGGGTCGCCGAGGCGGCCGTACTTGGTACGCAGCCGTTCGGTCCAGCGCCGCGCCTCCCGGCGTTCGCTCGCGCCGGTCAGGAGGCCGAGTTTCGAGAGCGCGCGCGAGCGCGGCAGCGTCACGTTCCGCTCGATCGAGAGGTCCATGATCAGGCCCTGCTGGCGCCGGTCTTCGGGGACCAGCGCCATTCCGGCGGCCATCGCGGCCCGCGACGAGTGCGGCTTGAGCTTCTTGCCGTTCACCTTCACCACGCCCGCGTCCCGCTCGTCGACGCCGAAGACGGCCTGGACGACCTCCGAGCGGCCGGAGCCGACCAGCCCGGCGAACGCGACGATTTCCCCGGCGCGCACGGAGAAGGAGACGTCGCGGAACACGCCTTCGCGGGCGAGGCCCGCGACTTCGAGCACGACCGCGCCGGGTTCGACGTCCTGCTTGGGGAACAGCGCGTCGAGGTCGCGGCCGACCATCCGCTTCACCATCTCTTCGACGGTGACGTCCTCGAGGGCGTCGGTGGAAACGTGCTTGCCGTCGCGCATGATCGTCACGCGCTGGCAGAGCTCGGTGATCTCCTCGAAGCGGTGGGAGATGAACATGATCGCCGCGCCTTCCGCACGCAGCGTCCGGGCGACGCCGAAGAGCCGCTCGACCTCGACCTGCGTCAGCGCGGCGGTCGGTTCGTCCATCACCAGCACCCGGGCGTCGGCACCGAGTGCCTTGGCGATCTCGACGATCTGCTGGTCGGCGATGGACAGGCCGCGGGCCGGGCGGGCGGGGTCGATCCGGACGCCGAGGCGGGTGAACAGCCGCTCGGCCTCGGCGCGGATCGCCGCCCGGTCGATCCGGCCGAGGCTCTTGCGCGGGTGGCGGCCCATCACGATGTTCTCCGCGACGCTGAGGTCCGGGAACAGCGTGGGTTCCTGGTAGATGACCGCGATACCGGCCGCCTTCGCGTCGGCGGGCGAGCCGAACGCGACCGGCCGGCCCTCCAGCAGCAGCGTGCCGTCGTCGGGCCGGTGCACCCCGGCCAGCATCTTCACGATCGTGGACTTGCCGGCGCCGTTCTCCCCGACCAGCGCGTGGGCTTCCCCGGCGTGCAGCCCGAAGCTCACCCCGGCCACGGCCGCGACTGCGCCGAACGATTTCGTCACGCCGCGCACCTCCAGCAGAGGGGCCCGGCCCGGGCGTGGGCGCGTCATCGCGACCTCCGGATTGAAAGGTTTCACAAACCTGGTGCGGTGAAGCTACTATGCACCGGAACGAGAAGTCAACGAATCCGCGAAGGCGTGGCCAAATGGCATCGTCACCAGGTCATTCCCGGTGATGTTACGTTTCAACCAGGGGGGCAGATGGTGGTCAGGGAGCCCGGCGCCGAGCCACGCGCGGCGGGCATGAAGGAGGTCGCCGCGGCCGCCGGTGTCTCCCTCGGCACGGTCTCCAATGTGCTCAACCGGCCCGACCGGGTCAGCCCGGCGACCCGCGCCAGGGTCGAGGCCGCGATGGCCGAACTCCGCTTCGTGCGCAATGAATCCGCGCGGCAGCTGCGGGCCGGGCGCAGCCGGGTGCTGGCCTACGTCATGCTCGACGGCAGCAACCCGTTCTTCACCGACGTCGCGGCCGGCATGGAGGACGCCGCCGACGCCGCCGGGGAGGGCGACCTCTCGCTGTTCCTCTGCAACAGCGCGCACCAGCCGTCGCGCGAAGCCGCGTACCTCGGGCGCCTCGAACAGCAGCGCGTCCAGGGCATCCTCATCACCCCGGTCGACCCGGACGCCCCGGCGCTGGGCGAGCTGGCGCGCCGCGGCACGCCGGTGGTGGTCGTCGACCGCACACCCGAAGGCACCACGCACTGCTCGGTGGCGGTCGACGACGTCCACGGCGGCGAGATCGCCGTGCGGCACCTGGTCGAACAGGGCCACGAGCGGATCGCCTTCATCGGCAACCACACGACGGTCGGCCAGGTCCGCGACCGCCGGCTCGGCGCGCTGCGGGCCCTTCAAGCCGCGGGCCTCGGCCCGGACCACCTGGTCGACCTGACGACGACGGCCCTGACCGTGGCCGACGGCCGCGGCGCGGGCGAGCGCTGGGCGGGCCTGCCGGCCCCGGTCCGCCCGACGGCGGCGTTCTGCGCCAACGACCTGGTCGCCCTCGGCCTGCTCCAGACGTGCGCGAACCTCCGGATGCGCGTCCCGGACGACCTGGCGATCGTGGGCTACGACGACATCGAGTTCGCCGCGGCGGCCGCGGTGCCGCTGACATCGGTCCGCCAGCCCCGGCGGCGCCTGGGCCGCACGGCGGTGGAACTCCTGCTCGCGGAGGTGTCCGAAACCGGCCACGAACACCGGAAGGTCGTGTTCACGCCGGAACTGGTGGTCCGGGCGTCCACCCTGCGCTGAGGCAACCCCCTGATCGTTTGTGACGTCTTGCCGGTGACAGGCGATAACCCCAGGGAGCCCGAGCACGGAGGTCGCCGATGGCCGACACGCAGCCGCGGCTGTCCCGGCGGCGGTTCCTGGCCGCGGGCGGGGCGGCGCTGCTCGGCGTCGTCGCCGGGTCGGCCGGGCACGCCGCGCCGGCACCGGATGCCCTGCGGCTGGGCGATTTCTGGCTGTTCGGGCGGTACGACGACGGCTGCACCGAGCTCGGCTTCGACGAGATCGACCTCTCGCCGGTACAGCTGCCCCACTGCGTGACGCCGCTTTCGTGGACCGGGTGGGACCCGGCGTCCTGGCAGGACCGCTGGATCTACCGCAAGCACTTCACCGCGGCCACCGCCGATCGCCACACCGCCCGGTTCGACGGGGTCATGACCAACGCGCAGGTGCACCTCAACGGCACGCTCGTCGCCACCCACGAAGGCGGCTACCTGCCCTTCGAGGTGGAGCTGCGGGACGTCGTGGCGGGCGACAACGTGCTCGCCGTGGTCGTCGACGGGCGGTGGGCGCTCGACGTCCCGCCCAACCTGCCGCGCACCGGCGGCCCGTCGGTCATCGACTTCTACCAGCCGGCCGGGATCTACCGGTCCGCCACGGTCGGCGCGGTGCCGCGGGTCCGGCTGGCCGACGTCTTCGCGCGGCCGGTCGACGTCCTCTCCCCCACCCGGTCGCTGCACCTGAGCTGCACGCTCGACGCGCCCGTCGTGGGCGAGGTGACCGCGGTGGTGCGCCAGGACGGGCGCGAACTCGCCCGCGGGGCCACGGCGGTGCGCGGCACCACCGCCGCATTCGACATCGGCGGGCTCGGCGCCGTCCGGCTGTGGGACGTCGAAGACCCGGCGCTGTGCGAGGTCGTCGTCACCGTCCAGTCCGGAAAGCGCCCCCTGGACCAGCGGGTGGTGCGGACCGGGTTCCGTGACGCGCGGTTCACCCCCGGCGGCTTCTTCCTCAACGGACGGCGGCTCGAGCTGTTCGGCCTCAACCGCCACCAGTGGTACCCGTTCGCCGGCGGGGCGCTGCCCGACCGCGTGCAGCGGCGCGACGCGGAAATCCTGCGCCGGGAGCTGAACTGCACCATGGTCCGCTGCTCGCACTACCCGCAGTCGAGCGCGTTCCTCGACGCCTGCGACGAGCTGGGCCTGCTGGTGTGGGAGGAGATCCCGGGCTGGGGGCACGTCGGGGACGACGCCTGGCAGCGGCGGAACCTGGCCGACGTCGAAGGCATGGTCGTGCGCGACCGCAACCACCCGAGCATCGTCGTCTGGGGCACGCGGGTGAACGAGGCCACCGGCACGACGGCGATGTACGGGCGAACCGGGCAGCGGGCCCGCGAGCTGGACCCGTCCCGGCCCACCAGCGGGGCGCTGGCCAGCTCCACCCTCGCCCGGTTCGCCGGCAGCGACGTCGAAGTCCTCGCCTACAACGACTACACCGCGCGGCGCGGGGCGCCGTTCCGGCTGCGCCCGCCGCGGCCGGGGGTGCCGTACCTGGTCACCGAGACGATCGGCACGCTCGCCGGGGCCCGCGCGTACCGCCGCACCGACCCCCCGGCCGTCCGGCAGCAGCAGGCGGAACTGCACGCGAAGGCGCACGACCTGGCCGCGGCCGACGACCGCTACTGCGGGCTGCTCGCCTGGTGCGCGTTCGACTACCCCTCGGGCTGGCAGCGGGCGATCGGCGGCTCGAAGTACGCCGGGGTGTCGGACATCTTCCGCCTCCCCAAGCCCGCCGCGGCGTTCTACGCCTCGCAGGTGGATCCGCGGGTGCGCCCGGTCATCGAACCCGGCTTCGCCTGGGACTTCACCGCCCAGCCGGCCGGCCCCGGTGCGGGCGCGACGATCTGGTCGAACTGCGACCGCCTGCTGCTGTTCCTCGACGACCGGCCCGCCGGCGAGGCCCGCAGCCGGCGCGGCGACTTCCCGCACCTGCGGTACCCGCCGTTCGCGGCGGATCTGGTGGTGCCGAAGGGCAGGCGGCCGCAGCTGCGCATCGACGGCTACGCCGGCGGACGGCTGGTGCTGAGCCGCCGCTTCAGCGGCGACCGCGGCTCGGACGTGCTCGGCTGCGTGCCCGACGACCCCGAACTGCGCGGCGACGGCACCGACGCGACCCGGGTGGTGGTGGCGGCGACGGACCGCTTCGGCACCCTGCGCGCGGGCACGACGGGCGTGGTGCGCCTGGCGCTGACCGGCCCCGGCGAGCTGGTCGGCGATCCGGCCCTGGACTTCGGGGCCACGGGCGGCGCGGCCGCGGTGTGGCTGCGGCCGTTCACCGGGCCACCGGGAACGCTGACGCTGACCGCCCGCCACCCGACCCTCGGCACGGCCACGGCCACGGTCCGGGTGACGACGAACGCGACCCGCCCCTGACACTGCCGCCGGGCCGCCCGCTACGCCGTCGGGTCCGGCCCCAGTGCGCGGGCCAGCAGCTCGCCCAGCTGGTCGAGCTGCGCCTCCGACAGGTCCCGGAACGACGACTCGACGATGCCGTCCACGAGGTCCTGCCCCTCGGCGCGCAGCCGCGCGCCTTCTTCGGTCAGCCGGTGCCGGACGGCTCGGCCCGGGCCGGGGACGCGTTCGATGAGCCCCCGCTGGGCCATCCGGGTCGCCAGCGAGCCGAAGGACTGGTCGGTCTGGAACGTCAGCACCGCCAGCTCGTGCAGCGAAGCCTCCGGGCGGCGGTGCAGGTGGCGCAGGGTGTCCCACTGCACGAGCGAAAGCCCCAGCGGTGCCAGCGCCCGGCTCAGGGCCCGGTGGTGGCGGTACTGCAGCCGCTTGACGGCCAGGGCGACGTCGCCGGGACGGTGTTTCATGCGGGCCAGCCTAGCCGACCGAGACCAGCTTGCTTATCTAAAGAACCTTATATAAGGTTCCTTAGGTAAGCCCACGCGACCGAGAAGGACCCATGACGACACTCCCCGCGGCCGGCTCCCTCCGGCCCACCCGCACCGAAACCCGCACCCTCGGCCCGGCCGAAGTGACCTACGAGGACCGCGACCGCACCCGCCCGTTCCTGCTGCTGCACGGCGGCGGCGGGGTCGCGACCATGACCGGGTTCGCCGACCTGCTCGCCGAACGCACCCACTCCCGGGTGCTGCTGCCCACCCACCCGGGTTTCGCCGGCACCCCGAAGGCCGGCCACCTCACCGGCGTGCCCGACCTGGCCCGGCTGTACGTCGGGCTGCTGGACGAGCTCGGCCTCACCGACGTCACCGTGCTCGGCAACTCCTTCGGGGGCTGGCTGGCCGCCGAGATCGCCCTGCTGAAGAGCCCGCGGGTCAGCGGCGCGGTCATCGTCGACGGGATCGGCATCGAGGTCGACGGCCACCCGCTGACCGACATCAGCGGCATGACGCCGTCCGAAATCCGGCCACTGTCCTTCCACGACCCGGCCAAGGCGCCGGTGCCGGCGGCCGGGGGCACCGGACCGAGCCCGGACGTGCGTGCCCTGATCGGCTACACCGGGCCCACCATGGCGGACCCGACGCTGGCCGGGCGGCTCGGCGAGCTCGACGTCCCCGTGCACGTGATCTGGGGCGAAAGCGACGGCATCGCCGGCCCGGCCTACGGAAAGGCCTACGCCGCCGCGATCCCGACGTCGACGTTCACCCTGCTCCCCCGCACCGGCCACCTGCCGCAGGTGGAAACGCCCGAGGAACTGCTGGGTGCCCTGCTCGACCTCGGCCGCTGACGGAAGGAACACCTCCATGCGCACCACACTGAGCGTGACCCGCGTCGGGCACGCCTGCCAGCTGATCGACATCGGCGGGATCCGCGTCCTGACCGACCCGTGGTTCACCCAGGCCGCGACCTACTACCCGGGTGAGCCGGTCGCCTCGACCGTCGCCGCACTGGGCCGGGTCGACGCCGTCGTCGTCAGCCACGAGCACTACGACCACTGCGACCTCGACGCCCTCGTCGCCGGCGGCTTCGACCTCGGCACCCCGCTCATCGGACCCGGGACGGTCGCGGCGATCGCGCGGGACAAGGGTTTCCGCGACGTCCGGGTCGTCGAGGCGTGGGAAGCCGCGACGGTCGGCGACCTCACCGTGACGGCGGCACCGGGCAAGCACGGCGTCCACGAGGTTACGTTCGTCATCCAGGCCGGCGGCCGCGCGGTCTTCTTCGGCGGCGATTCGCTGCGGGTCCCGGAACTCGACACGATCCCGGACCGGTTCGGGCCGCTCGACCTGGCCATCCTGCCGGTCAACGGCCTGTGCATCCGGCCGCTGCACCTCCGGCAGGTGGTGATGGACGCGGAGGAGGCGGCCGGGCTGACGGCGGTGCTGAAACCGGCCTTGGCGGTACCGCACCACTACGCCTTCCACAGTGGCCGGCTGGGCGACCGGATGATCACCAAGGGCGACCGGGACCCGCGGCACTACGCCGACGCGGTGGCGCGGCTCGCCCCGGAGGTCCCCGTCCGGCTGGTCCTGCCCGGCACGCCGGTCGTGGTCCCGTGAGCACCACCGGCCGGCACCTGCCCGAGGCGCCCGGAAAGGCGGTTGTCCCGCCCGGGAAACAGAACCGGCTGTCCGAGTCTTCCTCGGCGGGCGGGTAGCCGCGTCCACTGTGGATCGGGGCGGACAGACGAGGCCCGGCGACGGCTTCAGCAGCCCGCGCGAACGGCGCTGGGCGGGTCGAAGGCGACGTCGAACTCGCTGCCGTGCAGCGCCTCGTCCTTCACCAGCCGCCGCAGCGCCGCGTCGACCTAGTGGATCACCGGTGGTCCCCCACGATGATCGCGAGCGCCCGCCCCGGTCACCGCGCAGCGGCGAACCTTCGGGTACCCCGGGCCGCCCGCAAGGGACAACGCCGGCCGCGATCTTGTAACGGCTCCCCGGCCGAAACGACTACCGGGGCAGGCGAACGAAGGTGACGGCATGCGACGGATCCCCCGCCCGACCGCACTGGCCCTCGGCCTGCTGGTGGCCGGCTGCGGCGGACCCGGCCCTGCGCCGGGGACGCCGGTCTCCGTCCCGACCGAAGCCGGTACCGGCATCGCGACCACCGCCTCCGCCGGCGAACCGGCCGCCACCTCAACCCCGCCGACCTCAACCCCGCCGACCTCGGCCGCCGGCCCCACGGCTTCGGCTTCGCGGCCCACCGCGGCCCCCACCACCGCGAAGACGTCCCGGAAGCCGCCGAAGGTCGCGCCCACGACCGCGAAACCGCCCGCCAAGGGCTCACCCGTGCGGACCGCGCCCATCGACATCGTCGGCAGCTCCTACGCCGAGACCGGACCGCTGACCCGGGCGCAGCTGGCGGACGAATGCGGCGGCACCCTCTGCGTCACCATCCGGGAAACCGTCGAGGGACCGCCGGACCCGAACCAGGACTGCACGGTCAAGCGGATCGTGCAGTCGGTGCCGATCTACCGCGGCGACACGATCACCGTGGTGCTCACCGATCCGTGCGGTGGCTTCACCGAACCGTCGCCGACCGGCTAGCGGCGGCCATGGCGAACCGGCTCCGGTCGCTCCGGCCCCCGCGGGCGGAAGCGGTGCCCGAAAGCCCGTCGAAGGCGATGCGCCTGCTCGGCTCGGTGGTCGCGCCGACGACCGTGCTCACCGGGCTGCTGTTCTTCTTCGGCAGGCAGCACGCCAACTGGCTCCTGGACTACTTCGGCGTCCCGCTCTCGACCATGGGCCTGACCGCCGAGGACTACCTGGTCCGCAGCGCGGACGGCCTGTTCGCGCCGATCGCCGTCGTGGTCGCCGGGGTACTGGTGCTGCTGTGGCTGTACCGCTTCCTGCGCGCCCGCCTCGCCGAAACGGCCTGGCAGCGGCTGCTGCGCGTCGCCACCCCGGTCGCGGTCGTGGGCGGGGTCGCCGGCGTCGCGGTGGCGGCGGTCGGCGTGGTGCACCCCGAAGCCTTCGCAACGTCGTACGCCGTGCCCGGCGCCGGGCTGTCCCTGGGTGTCCTGTTCCTCGTGGCCGCCTCGCGGATGCTCGCGTCGCGGGCCGGGCGGCCCTGGCCGGCCGCCCTCGCCACCGCCGAGTGGCTGGCGGCGTTCGTGCTGGTCAGCGTGGGTCTCTTCTGGGCCGTGGCCGACTACTCCGCCTCGGTCGGCGTCGGCCGGGCCCTCGAGATCGAAGGCACGCTGGCCGGTCCGCCGGAGACCGTCGTCTACAGCGCCAAGAGCCTCAACCTCACCGCACCCGGCGTCCGCGAAACCCCCTGCCGCCACCCCGACAGCGCCTACCACTACCGGTACACCGGGCTGAAGCTGATCCTGCAGTCCGGCGGCCAGTACTTCCTCCTGCCCGTGCAGTGGCACAAGGCCGACGGGACCGCCGTCGTGCTGCCGCGCACCGATGCCCTGCGGCTCGAGTTCACCCCCGCCGCGGATCCGGACGCACCTTGCTGAGCGAGCCGGGTCCGCGCAGTGCGGACCCGGCTCGCTCAGCCTCGGCTTCGATCGCGGAATCAGCCCCGGTCGTAGGCGAAGTCGTCGCCGGCGTGGTGCTCGGCCCAGACGTTGTCGTCGTCCGTGGTGTCGGCCACCGCGGTGACCGAGTGCGCCGCCGCACCGCTCACCCCGGCCGCGGTGTACCAGGCGTGGTAAGCCGCGTGGTCCGGCACGGCCAGCGCGTGCGCACCCTCCGACGATGCGCCGTACGGGCCGGCCGACAGCTTCTCCGCGTCGTACACGGCGTGGTGCTCACCCGCGTGGCTCGCCACGTGCCCCGTGGACGCGCCGTCCGCGCCGGCCGAGTGCATCTCGGCGTAGTAGCTCACGTCGTCGGCGTCGTGGTGCTCGGTGTTGTACACCGGGTGCACGACGTAGCCGACCGGCTCCTGGTTCACCGGGTCGGGGTGGCTCACGACGTGGTGCACGGCCGGGCTGTCGTCGTCGTAGTCGCCCATGACGTAGCCGTGGCCGTCGTAGCCGTGGCCGTCGTAGTCGTCGCAGTCACCGTCGTCCTGGCCGTGCCAGGTGCCGTGCACCGTGTGGTGCCACGCCGGGTTCCAGCCGTCGTCGCCGGACTCGCCGTTGTGCGTGACGTAGGCGCCGCCGATGCCGGCCACGGCCGACTCGGACTCCGACCAGTGGTGGTTTCCCCACCAGGTCCCGCCTTCGTCGGTGTCGGTCGTGCCCGCACCGCCGATGCCGGCCCAGGTGGCGGAGCTGTGGGCGGACCAGGTGTCATTCGGCACGCCGAGCGGGTGCGCCGTCGCCGGACCGGCGATGACGAGGGAAAGCGGCAGCGCGAAAGCGCCGGCGACAGCCAGTCGTCGCAATGTGGACATGATTTCTCGGGGTTCCCTTCCTGAGTGCGGCGGCCGGGTTTCATTCGGGGCCCGTACGCCGGGGCAGAAGTTCTGTCCGATAGGTCACGTTACCGGCCAGCGGCCCTCGGCATGGCGCGTTGACCTGGGCAAATACCCGATCGGTGCGCGGGAACCGCCGAGTGGAGGACAGATCCGGAATGGAGTCGGACAAGCCTAGTTCGCCGAGGCGGGGCCGACCGGAATGAATGGCCCGAAATCACTCGCTCAGGTAGTTTTCCGTTTAACCGGAAACCTCCGGCGTGGCGGCCGGGGGCCCCGGACGCGGTCCCCCGGCCGCCCGCCGCCGCGCTCGGCCGCTCGGCCGACCCGCCCGCGGCAGGTGGCCCACCGGCGTGGCCCCGGCAGGACCGCCGGCACCCCGCTCCGGCGAAGAATTCCGGCCGGTGACACCGGCCGGACCACGATAACAGAACCGTCCACCGATTGTTCCCACGTTATGCACAGTCGTGGAGTAATCACGGCATTTTCCGTTACCTGGTACACCCGAAAAGCGCGGCAATCGACTCGAACGGACCAAGCCGTTGCGCCATCAATTGCGTAGGTTCACGACATGTCACCCCTCAGACCCATTCTGGCCGTCGTTCTGCTGGCCACGTTCGCCGTACCGCTCGCCCCGGCCGTGTCCGCGGCCGCGGTGACGCCCGGCCCCGTGTGCGATCACCAGCCACTGGCCAACGCGACCGCGCCGGCCGGGGCGGTCACCGTCGACGCCGCGGTGCCCGGCGACCTCTACCGCAAGTCGCAGGAGTCGCCGCCGGGGACGACGTTCTGGCTGCCCCCCGGCACGCACACGCTGGCCGCGGACCCGTTCGGGCAGATCATCCCCAAGGACGGCGACGTCTACCTCGGCGCTCCCGGCGCGGTGCTGGACGGGCAGGGCATCAACCGGGCGGCGTTCACCCAGCAGGCCAAGGACGTCGTCATCCGCGGCCTCACGATCCAGAACTTCGTCGCCCCGCAGGACCAGGGCGTGGTGAACCACGATTCCGGCGAGCATTGGATCATCGAAAACACGACCGTGCAGAACAACAAAGGCGCGGGAATCATGGCGGGCGCCCGCCAGGAGGTCCGGCACAGCTGTCTGCGCAACAACGGGCAGTACGGCATGAACGCCTACCGGTCGGACAGCACGATCACCGCGCTGGTCATCGAGGGCAACGAAATTGCGGGCAACAACACCGACGACTGGGAAACGCGCAGTCCCGGGTGCGGGTGCAGCGGCGGGGTCAAGTTCTGGGTGGTCGACAAGGCCGACGTGCGCGGGAACTGGATCCACCACAACCACGGCGCCGGGCTCTGGGCCGACACCGACAACAACGACTTCCTCATCGAGAACAACCTCATCGAGGACAACGACGCCGAGGCGCTCTTCTACGAGATCAGCTACAACCTGGTGTTCCGCGACAACGTCCTGCGGCGCAACAGCCTGGTCGCGGGCAAGCGCCGGGCCGACCGCGGTGACAACTTCCCGGTGGCGAGCGTCTACCTGTCCGAGTCGGGCGGCGAGCCCCGGGTGCCGGCCCGCACTCACCTGATCGACATCTACGACAACACCTTCGAGGACAACTGGTCCGGCATCACGGCCTGGGAGAACGCCGACCGGTTCTGTAACAGCCCGGCCAACACCTCGATCAACACCTGCACGAAGCTCGTCGCCGACCGGACGCAGTGCTCGGCGCCGGGCATCGCCGAACCGCCGCTGTTCGACGACTGCCGCTGGAAGACCCAGCTGGTCGAGGTGCACGACAACACGTTCCGCTTCGACCCGGCCCGTGTCGGCTGCACGAACTCCTCCTGCGGCAAGATGGCGCTGCTGTCCAACTGGGGGACCTACCCGTCCTGGTCGCCCTACCAGGGCAAGATCGTCCAGGACGCCATCACGCACGACCAGGGCAACTACTGGTTCAGCAACGCCTACTACGGGCCCTGGCAGTTCGTCGCGGGCGACACGTCCCGGATCCTGACGGCCGAGCAGTGGCAGACGACCCCGTGGGACCAGGACAACTGCGCGTCCTTCGACGACGTGATGCCGCACTGCTGAGGGCGGCCGCGGCTCAGCGCGCGGCGAGCAGCCCCAGCACGGCGGCCGACTTGGACTCGTCGAGGAACCGCAGGCCCATGAAGTGGTCGCCGGGGTTGAAGCCGGGCAGCGCCCAGATCGCCTCGTAGGGCAGCTCGACGCGCCGGTAGCGGCGGAGGCTGTAGACGTTGCTGAACAGGCACTTGCCGGGGTCCGGGTTCCACAGGCGGCGCGCGAAGGCCGGATTGCGGAACCCGTGCCCCACCTCGGCGGTGGCCTGGACGTGCTTGCGGCCGGTGAAGAGGACGACGTCGCCGGTGGTGACGGTGTCCATCCGGCGGTCGTACTTGTCCTTGGCGCCCCAGAACCGCGCCCGCCCGCCGGGGTGCAGGGCGTTCAGGCGGGCGAGGTCGGCGGCGTCGAGCAGCTCGGCGAACTCGCGGAAGGCCACGGCCCGCTCCAGGGACTCCGCGCCGTACCGGCGGGCGTCCGCGGTGCCGTACGCGGGTTGGACGAAGACCTGGACCACGGCGAGAACCGTAGCTCAGCCGCCGTGGGTGCGGTCGCTCTGGTAGTCGGTGTAGGTGTACGGGTTGTCGAGGACCTTGGTCTCCGGGACGTCCGGGTTCATGCCCTGCCGCCAGGCCTCCTCCCCCAGCTGCCCGCGCAGGTACTCGACCGTGCCCTCGACGTGCCGCCGGACGGCGGGCAGGTCGGCGCCGACCAGGCGGCCGTCGCGCTTGACCACCCGGCCGCCGACCAGGACGGTGTGGACGTCCGCGCGCTGCGCCTGGAACGCCACGTGGCCGTAGGGGTTCAGCAGCGGGAAGGACACCGGCGAGTCGTCGTTCTTCAGCAGCACGACGTCGGCGGTCTTGCCGGCCTCGAGGCTGCCGAGGTCCGCGCGGCCCAGCGCGGCGGCCCCGCCGCGGGTGGCCCACTCCACGACCTGCTCCGCGCGCAGCGCCGCGTGCGTCACCGTCTCGCCCTCGGCGTGGGCCTCCAGGTGCTCCCGCGACCGGTCGGCGCCCAGGGTGGCGCGCATGGCCGAGAACAGGTCGCCGCTCCACCACACCGACGTGTCCATCGACAGCGACACCGGGATGCCGTACTTGCGCAGCGCCCAGGTCGGCGGGTACCCCTGGCCGGCGCTCTGCTCGCTCTCGGTCGAGACCGACACCGAGCCACCGGTGGCGGCGATGCGGTGGTAGGAGTCCGCCGACAGGGACGCGCCGTGGACGTAGATCGTCTCCGGCGTCATGAACCCGTGGTCGTACATCAGGCGGATGCCGTCGTCACCGGTCGCGCCCCACACGCCGGCGTGCGTGGTCACCGGCACGCCGAGCTCACGGGCCACCTCGAACGCCGGCTTCTCGGGGAACGCCGGGTCGCCGGTGACGTCGAAGGCGAGCTGGAACCCCTCGAGGCCACCGCCGCCCCCCGTGCGCCGCGCGACGAAGTCGCGGAACTCCGGCGTGCCCGTCCAGTTCGCCGGGGCGTCCTGGATGTTGCCGTAGGCCAGCACGAACCGGCCGGGGACGGCTTCGAGCGCGTCGGCCGCCGCGTCGGCGTGCCCGGTGGTCTGCAGGCCGTGGGACCAGTCGACGGTGGTCGTGACGCCGGCCTCCAGCGCTTCCCACGCGCCGAGCAGGTTGCCGGCGTAGATGTCCTCGGGGCGGAACACCTTGCCCCACTCGAGGTAGTACCAGACGAAGTACTGGGTCAGCGTCCAGTCGGCGCCGTAGCCGCGCATGGCCGTCTGCCAGAGGTGGCGGTGGGTGTCGATCATCCCCGGCATGACGATGCCGCCGGAGGCGTCGATCTCGGTCGTGCCCGCCGGGACGGCCAGCGCCGGTCCGATCGCGGCGATCCGGTCGCCCTCGACCAGGACGTCTTCGCCGGGCAGGACGCGGCGCGCGTCGTCGAGGGTCAGCACCGTGCCACCCCGCAGGACGATCGATCCGGACATGGTTCCTCCGTTGCGTACACTTGTCCGCTGAACGGACACCCGACGGGTGCCGCCACTTTCGTCCAGCACCGCGCCGGTGTCAATCCCCGCCGCTACGCTGCCCGGGAGGACCACTGCAGAGGGAGGTCGCGCATGCCACGCGAGGGAACCGGTCCCGACTTCATCGAGGCGCTGGCGCGCGGGCTCGAGGTGATCACGGCGTTCCGGCCCGGCCGGCGGGCGATGACGCTGGCCGAGGTCGCCACCGCGGCCGGCCTGGCCCGCCCGACCGCGCGCCGGATCCTGCTGACCCTCGAGGAGCTCGGCTACGTCCGCACCGACGGCCGCGACTACTCCCTGACCCCGCGGGTGCTCGACCTCGGCGTCGCCTACGTGCACTCCACCGGGCTGTGGGACGTCGCCCGCCCGCACCTGGAGCGGCTGGTCGCGCGGACGAACGAGTCGTGCTCGATCGCCCAGCTCGACGGCTCGGACATCGTCTACGTGGCCCGGGTGGCGGTGCCGAAGATCGTGGGACTGAGCGTGCAGATCGGCACCCGGTTCCCGGCCCTGCCGACCTCGCTGGGCAAGGTGCAGCTGGCCGCGCTGCCGCCGGACGAGCTGGAGGCGGTGCTGGCCGAGCCGACCCGCTCGGGACTGGTCGCCCGCTGGCAGCCGGACCGCGCCGAACGCGACGCCGAGCTGCGCGAGGTGCGGGCCCGCGGCTGGGCCCTGACCGACGAGCAGCTCGCGCTGGGCATCCGGTCGGTGGCCGCGCCGCTGCGCGACGGATCGGGCCGGGTGATCGCCGGGGTCAACGTCAACTGCCACGCGGCGGAGACCCCGGTCGAGCGGCTGCTGGAGCACCACCTGCCGCTGCTGCTGCAGACGGCCGGGGAGATCAGCGCCGACTTCGCCCGCCTGGACGCCGTCCCGCACGTGACCGTCCCCGCCGTCTCCTGACGCCTTGACCGCGACCCGGCCGCTGCCGCAGACTGACGGACAACAGTCCGTCTGACGGACAGAAGGCGAGGAAGCGGTTTGGACTCCCCCACCGGCCCGCTGTCCGGGCTGCTGGTCGCGGACTTCTCCCGGGTGCTGGCCGGCCCGTACGCCACGATGCTGCTCGCGGACATGGGCGCCGACGTCGTCAAGGTCGAGGGCCCGCAGGGCGACGAGACGCGCACGTGGATGCCGCCGGTGCGCGGCGACGTCTCGACCTACTACCTCGGCGTCAACCGCGGGAAGCGGTCCATCGCGCTCGACCTGCGCGAGGAGGCCGACGCCGTCGTCGCCCGCGAGCTCGCGGCCCGGGCGGACGTGCTGATCGAGAACTTCAAGCCCGGCGGGCTGGCCAAGTACGGCCTGGACTACGAGACGGTCCACCGGGCCAACCCCGGCAGCGTCTACGCCTCGATCAGCGGGTTCGGGGCGGGCGAAGGCGCGCACGTGCCCGGCTACGACCTGATGGTGCAGGCGATCTCGGGCCTGATGAGCCTCACCGGTGATCCGGACGGGCCGCCGTACCGGGCCGGCATCTCGGTGTTCGACGTCATGGCGGGCAACCACGCGGTGATCGGCATCCTGGCCGCGCTGCGCCACCGCGACGCGACCGGCGAAGGCCAGCACGTCGAGGTCAACCTGCTGTCCTCGGCGCTGACCGGCCTGGTGAACCACAGCTCGGCCTTCGCCGCCGGTGGCGTGGTGCCGTACCGGATGGGCAACGCCCACCCCAGCGTGTTCCCCTACGAGCCGCTGCCGACGGCCGACGCCGACCTGATCGTCGCCGCGGCCAACGACGGCCAGTTCCGCCGGCTGTGCGAAGTGCTCGACCTGCCCGGGATCCCGGACGACCCGCGGTTCGCCCGCAACGCCGATCGCACGAAGAACCGCGAAGAGCTCCGGCCGATCCTCGTCGAACGGCTCGCGAAGCGCGGTGCGGTGGAGTGGTTCGACGCGCTGACGAAGGTCGGTGTCCCCTGTGGACCGATCAACACGATCGACGGCGGGTTCGCGATGGCCGAGCGCTTCGGGCTCGACCCGATCGTCGAGGTCGGCGCCGGCGACCGCGCGGTCCCGACGACCCGCCACCCCATCCGGTTTTCCGCGACCCCGGCCGGGTACCGGCTGCCGCCGCCGGAACTCGACGAACACGGCGCCGAACTCCGGGCCTGGCTGACGGAGGCCGCCGATGGCTGACCCGGTCTACGAAACGGCCCTGGGCGCGTCCACCCAGGACAAGATCACCCTCCTCGGCCACGACCTCGCCGAAGACGTGATGGGCACGGTCGGGTTCGGCGAGCTCGCCTTCTGGCTGGCGACGCAGCGACGTCCGTCCAGCGGGGAAACCCGGGTCTTCGAAGCGGTGCTGGCCGCCTTGGCCGACCACGGCTTCACCCCGACCGCGATCGTCACGCGGCTGACCTACCTGTCCGCGCCGGACTCCGTCCAGGGCGCGCTGGCGGCCGGCCTGCTGGGCGGCGGGTCGCGGTTCCTCGGCGTCACCGAGGACAGCGGCCGGTTCCTGCACGACGTCCTGTCCGAAGTGGACGAACTCCCGTCCGACGAGGACGGGTGGGACGCGCTCGCGCTCGCGACGGTCGAAAAGCGCCGTGCCGAGCGGAAGTTCGTCCCCGGGCTCGGGCACCACGTGCACAAGGACGGCGACCCGCGCACCCGGCGGCTGTTCGAAATCGCCGGCGAGGAAGGCCTGCGCGGCCCGCACCTGGAGCTGTTCGCCGCGATCGGCCGGGTGCACCCGCGGGTGCTGGGCAAGACGCTGCCGCTCAACGGCGCCGGCGTCTGCGGCGCGGCGCTCGCCGACCTCGGGCTGCCGCTGGAGCTGCTGCGCGGGTTCGCGCTGCTGGCCAGGACCGCCGGGCTGATCGGCCAGCTGGCCGAGGAGCTGCGCCGGCCCGTCGCCAACGACATCTTCTTGTCGGTCGACCTGAACAACCGGTCGGTCCCACCGGATCCGCACGCGTGAGAGGAACGCCGATGCAGCTGGTCACCGAGGACAACATCACCGAGCTCGCCGCGCAGCGCTGGGCGAGCGCGCACGACCCGCGGACGGCGGAGGTGATGGCCGCGCTCGTGCGCCACCTGCACGCGTTCGCCCGCGAAGTGCGGCTGACCGAACCCGAGTGGATGGCCGCGATGCGGTGGCTCACCGAAACCGGGCAGATCAGCACCGAGAAGCGGGAGGAGTTCATCCTCGCCTCCGACGTGCTGGGCCTGAGCATGCTGGTGGTGCAGATGAACCACGCCTTCGACGCGAAGGCGACCCCGGCCACCGTGCTCGGCCCCTTCCACATCGACGGTTCGCCGGAGAAGGAGTTCGGCGGGGACATGTCCGACGGCCTGCCCGGCACGCCGCTCTACATCACCGGTTCGGTGCGCGGCCTGGACGGCTTCCCCGTGATCGGAGCGGTCCTCGACGTCTGGCAGGCCGACGAGGAAGGCGCGTACGAGTCGCAGCTCCCGGACGTCGACGAGGCCCGGCTGCGGGCGAAGTACACCAGCCGCGCCGACGGGACCTACTGCGTGCGAACGATCGCGCCGAAGGGGTACTCCATCCCGATGGACGGCCCGGTCGGCGAGCTGATCCGCGGCACCGACATCAGCCACTTCCGGCCCGCCCACGTGCACTTCCTGATCAACGCCGCCGGGTACGAGCCGCTGATCACCCACCTGTTCCAGGAAGGCGCGCAGTACCTGGACAGCGACGTCGTGTTCGGCACGAAGCAGGAGCTGGTGGTCGCGTTCGAGCCGCGCGAGCCCGGGCCGACACCGGACGGCGGCGAATCGGCCCAGCCGTGGCTCGAGGCGCGGTACGACTTCGTCCTGCAGCCGGTGTGACCGCCGGTGCGCGCGGCCGAGATCCGCACGCCCGGCCGGCCCCCGGTGGTGGCCGACCGGGCGGAACCGTCACCCGGGCCCGGTGAGGTCGCCGTCCGCGTGACGGCGGCGCCGATCACCCCGCTCGACCTGCTCTGCGCGTCCGGCACGTCCTACTTCGGCGTGCCCGCGACGCCGTACGTGCCGGGGGTGCAGGGAGTGGGCGAGGTGGCGGGCCGGCCGGTCTGGTTCGCCACGGCGGCAGGCATGCGGCCCGGGGACGGGAGCATGGCCGAGTACGCCGTAGTCACGTCCGGCGACGTGGTCGAGCTGCCGGACGGGACCGATCACGCGCTCGTCGCGGCGCTCGGGCTGTCGGCCGTGGCGGCGTGGCTGTGCCTGACGCGCACGGGCGGGCTGGCCGCGGGTGAGACGGTGCTGGTGCTGGGCGCGGGCGGGGTGGTCGGGCAGTCGGCCGTCCAGCTGGCGCGGGTGGCCGGGGCCGGGCGGGTGGTGGCGTGCGCGCGGTCGGCGGCCGCGCTGGAGCGGGCCCGCGGCTTCGGCGCGGACGCCACGGTCCGGCTCGAGGAGGGCGACGACGTCGAGGGGCTGGCGCAGCGGCTTTCCGCGGCGGCCGGGCCGGTCGACCTGGTGCTGGACCCGGTGTGCGGGCTCCCGGCCGCGGCGGCGCTGCGCACCCTGCGTCCGGGCGGGCGGCTGGTCAACCTCGGCAGCGCGGCCGGCGAGGTGTGCCCGGTCCCCTCGGCGCTGCTGCGCAGCCGGTCGCTGCACATCCACGGGTACACGAACAACGAACTGACCGCCGCCGAGCGCCGCGAAGCGCTGCTGACGGTGGTGGCCCACGCGACGGCGGGCGCGCTGACCGTCGGGTACGAGCGCGTCCCGCTGCGCGACGCGGCCCGGGCGTGGAGCAGCCCGGGCCGCGTCGTGCTGGTGCCTTGAGCCACGGGGGTCACCGGCCCCCGCGGCCCGGGTCGGGTACGTCGGTGGTCACTGGCCCCCAGGGCCGGGTTTCGGCACGTCGCCGATGTAGGGACCGCTTCCCACCCCGCCGACCGGCGACGGGTCGCTCGGGGGTCCGCTCACCGCGGACGCAGCCGGGGCGAGCACGGCGAGCGCGGCCGCGGTGAGAAGAGCGGCAGCTACAGCACGGTTCATGGTTGAGCTCCTTCGCGTTCCCCCGCATTGTGCTGGATCCGGCTTCCAAACCGCTTCCGAACCGGCAAATCCGCGGCGGACGGCTCGTTCGGCCGGCCGGAGATCCCTGGCAGGCCCCTTCTGCCGGAGTCCTCGGTCTCGGAGTCCTCGGCATGGCCGTGTTCGGCACCCGGCGCGGCGGGCGAGCCGGGCCCGGACCGGCCCGGTCGTGGCCGCGTGAGCCCTCCGGGAGCCCCTCACCCCGGCGGGGTGAGGTTCTGGCACAGCGCGGTGGGGAACTTCGGCTCGGCGGCCAGGATCTCGGCGCAGCCGCCGCCCTGCGACGAGGCGAAGCTCGCCCAGCCGTTGCCTGCCCAGCGGTAGGCGACCCGACTCGGGGCCTGGCCGCGGTGCCGCTGGAGGTCGTGGATCAGCCAGTTCTGGTCGCAGGCCCGGGTGGTGCCGGGGAACTCGGCCTCCGCGCTGAACTCCAGCTGCGCCACCCACGCCGGGCTGCAGTGGTCGGCGGGCGGCTCGCAGCCGAGGTGCTCGTCGCACTTCCGCCAGTTCCCGGCCGCCTGCCCCCAGGTTTCCGTGACGTTGACGATCACCGGCCGCTTCCCGATCGGTGCGGCCGTCCTGATCGGGAAGTCGGCCGGGCGTTGCGGACAGTCCGCCGTCGCCTCGGCGCGGAACAGGACGCCGGCGCGGATCGCGGTGCCGTCCTCGGTCACCTCGGCGTGCGGCGCGACCGCGCAGGTGGGCAGGTCAACGTGCAGCACCGCGCTGTGGTCGTCCGGGCCCGGCCGGACGCCGGTGACCCACGCCGTCCGCTCCGCGGGCACGGGCGGCGGTGCCGATGTGGCCGGAGCGGTCGCCGACGTGGCGGGCGGCGTGGTTTCCGGCGCCGCGGTGCTCCGGTACGGGATGTTCAGCGCCAGCAGCAGCCAGAACGCGAACCCGCCGGCCGCGAGCGCCCCGATCGTCCACAGTGCGGGCCGCACGAATCTCGACATCGAAGTCCCCCCTCAATGTTCCGGCGGGAGCCTATCCGACGTCGCGAACCGCCCTACCGGCCGTAGCCCTCGGCGGCGAGCACCTTCCCGATCTGGTCGTAGACCGCCTGGTCGTCCGGGGCCACGGTGGCGAGACCGTCGACGTAGCGGTTGAACATGCAGAACGCCGCCGCGATGAGGACCGTGTCGTGCAGCTCGACGTCGGTTGCGCCTTCCGCGCGGGCGGCCGCGATCAGCTCGGGGGTCACCGCGCGGCCGGTTTCCCGCGTCGCCAGCGCGATCCGCAGCAGGGCCTTGAGCTTCGCCCCCACCGGTGCGTCGTCGATCCCGGCGCAGGCCGCGTCGACGACCGCGCGGCCGCCGTCGAGGGTTTCGGCCGCGGCGGCGGCGTGGCTGCCGTGGCAGAAGCGGCACTCGTTGCCGTTCGACACCACCGCCGCGATCAGCTCGCGCTCGCCGACCGTGAGGCTGCTCGGGCCGCGCAGGAGGGTTTGCGCGAGGTGGTTGAGCGGGACGGCCGTTTCCGGCCGGAAGGCCATCAGGGACCGGATCCCGGGCAGCTGCGGGTCGAGCGGGATGTGCGGCATCGGTTCCTCCTCGCGGGGGCGGAAGATCGTTCCCGCGCAGTCTTCCGGCCGGCGGCGGCCCGGCCAACCTCCGTCTTGCCCAACCGGGCCGCCGCCGAAAAGCCGCACGTTTCTCAGCTGATGGCGAAGTCGTCCGCGTAGACGGCACTTTGGCCGTACCAGCCGTGGACGTACACCGTCACCGCGCCGGACGCCCCGGTCGTGAAGGGCACCGACAGCTTCGTCCAGCCGCTGCCGGAGGTCCACGCGCTGGCGGTGGCGCCGCCCCGGACACCGACGTAGGCGTAGCTGCCCTGCACCCAGGCCGTGAGCGTGTAGGCGTGGTTCGGGGCCAGCGTCACGTTCTGCGCCGCTTCACCGGTCGCCGACGCCGACGGCACGACCTGCAGCGCGTGGGTACCCGAGTGCGCCGGGGAAGCGACGACCGCGTCACCGGGTGCGGTCCACGGGCTCAGCGAGCCGGTTTCGAAGCCGCCGTTGACCACGCCGCCCGCGGGCGCGGTGCCCTTGACGGTGAGGGTGAAAGTGGTGCTGTGGCTGCCGGAAGCAGCCGCGCCGGTCACGGTGAGCGGGTAGACGCCGGGGACGGCGGCGGCGGTGGTGCTCACCGACAGCGTCGCGCTGCCGCCCGCGGTGACCGAGCCGGGGCTGACGGACGCGGTGACGCCGGCGGGGGCGCCGGTGACCGACAGCGCCACCTGCTGGGCGGAGCCGGACGTCACGGCGGTGGTCACGGTCGCCGACGCCGAGCCACCCGGGTCCACCGCCGCCGACGCCGGGTTCGCGGCGAGGGAGAAGTCGTTGCCGGGCACGGAAGTGCCGCCGGTGAAAGGTTCGAAGGCGTGGCTGAAGAACCAGGTGTCCTGGGCGATGCCGGAACAGTTGTCCGCCGCGGCGCCACCGGGGCAGCTGCCGTTGTCGCGCTGCAGCGCCCAGAACGACAGGGTGTTGATGCCCTTGGAGACGGCCCAGTTGTAGACGGTGGCGGCGTCGGCGGTGGTGAAGGTCTCGGCCGGGCCGAAGTCGTCGACGCCGATCATCTCGGTGATGCCGACCATCGCCCACAGCTGCGCCTGCGTCTTGCCCGGGTAGAGGGACGCGAGCTGCGAGACCAGGCCGCTCGCGGCGGTCTGGGTGTCGGTGGCCATCTGGTGGGTGGCGTTGTCGTAGTAGTCGAAGGTCATCAGGTTGACGACGTCGACGCGGGTGCCGTTGGTGACGGCGTTGCGCAGCACGGCCAGCCCGCTGTCGGCGAGGCCGTGGGTGGTCGTGGGCAGGGTGTAGGAGATCTGCAGGGAGCGGCCGGAAGCGGCGGCCCAGTCCTGGACCTTCTTGATGGCCTTGTTGCGGCGGTCGATCCCGGCGGAGTTGGTCAGCGAGTTGTCCTCGATGTCCATGTCGAGGCGGGGCACGTCGTAGGTGGTGATCACCGACTCGTAGGCCGCGGCGATGGAGTCCACATTGGTGCAGCTGTCGGCGATTTCGGTGCCGGTGTTGTCGGCGGTGTAGCCGCCGAAGGACGGGATGACGTCGCCGCCGCGGGAGCGGATGGTGGCGATGTCGGCGCCGAAGGTGCCGGTGGCGATCGGCATGCCGGTGTCGCCGTTCCAGTACACCGTGCAGGAGCCCTTGGTGGCGGCCTGGATGAACGCCATGGTGAGGTGCTTGGCGCCGGACTGCTGGGCCAGCGCGGCGGGGCTCTCGCCGGTCCAGGCTTCGAAGTACGGCGCGAACACGTGCGCCGGCAGCGGCGTGGCGGCCTGGGCGGTCCCGGCCGCGGCGACCAGCGAACCGGCCGAAAACGCCGCCAGGGCCAGGGAAACGGACAATCGGGAGAAAGGTCTGCGTCGACGCATCTGCACTCCAGGAACCGGCGGAAAGCCGTGCGGCGGCGGTGCACGGCGGGACATCCCAGGATTGGACCAGACCAATCCTGGCGTCAAGGTCCAGACCACTAAACCGGCCGGATGGCGGTAGCGATTGCTCGCCGGGCGCCACCGGGCGCGAACACACCGGGTGAGCAACGATCGCGGCGAAAACGTTCCAACGCTGCGGATCGCCCGGTAGCGTCGTGGGCCATGCGGGTGATGCGGGGGACGAATGGACGACTCAGAGTGACCAAGCCGTGGCGGGCGGCGCCGAAGGCCGCCCTCTCCAGCCCGCTGACGCTGATCGTGGCGGCCGTGACTTCCCTGCTGGCGTGCTTCCTGGGCACGGCCGCGGTGCTCCAGGCGTCCGCGGCCGGCGGCGCGGCGGTCCGGTACCAGACGGGCATCACCTGCCCGGACAGCTACGGCCCGATGTTCGGCAAGGGCAACATGCCGGTGCAGGACATTCCCGCGGTGACCGGCGCGATCCAGCGGCACGCCGCCGCGCACGGGTTCGGCGCGCCCGTCGTCGGCCAGTTCACCACCGTGCTGCGGGGCACCGAGTTCAACGGCGACCCGCACTACAAGATCCGCCTCGGCTACCGCGACCAGGCCGGCCTGGACAACCTGACGCTGCAGCAGGGCACCCGCGCGCCGGGGCTGTGGCTGGGCAACGTGGTGGCCGACGCCGAGCACATCGGCCTCGGCACGAAGCCGAGCCTGCAGGGTGTGCCGCTGCCGCCGGTCACCGGCATCTACCGCGACCTGCTGGACCCGCCGCCGCGGTGGTGGTGCTCGCAGCAGTCCGGGGCGGTGATCGACCGGCTGGTGGACGACCCGATCGACTCGATCGTCTTCGCCACCGACCGCAAGACCTTCGACGACGCGATCAAGGCGATCGGCCTGCCGACGATGCAGTACTTCCACGTCTCGTTCTACGAACCGGCGCCGACGACGCTGAGCGCGGCGGAGGACCTGCTGCAGCGCTCGAAGGACCTCGTCGCCGACGTCCGCGCCGACCTGACCGCGCAGGGCCTGGGTTCGCTGATCGCCGCCGACGTCCCGACGTTCGAGCGCTCGGTGCAGATCTCGCGCCAGGCGCAGGACAACGTGTTCGTCTCGATCCTGCCGCTCGCGCTGATCAGCGTCCTGGTCGGCTGCGCGGGGCTCGGCACGGTGGCGCTGCAGTGGTACCAGCGGCGGCACGCGCAGCTGCGGCTGCTGTCCGCGCGCGGCAGCGGCCCCGCGGCGCTCGGCGGGCTCGCCGTCGCGGAGCTGGGCCTGCCGGTCCTGCTCGGCGGCGTGGCCGGCGCGGTCGCCGCACGGCTGCTGCTCCGCGTGTACGGGCCACCCGGCGCCCCGGACCCCGCGGCCGTGCTGACGGCCACCGGGGTCGCGGCCGGGACGCTGGCCGTGTCGCTGGTGCTGCTGGCGCTGGTCGTGGCGGTGCGGGTGCACCGGGAGTTCGAGCTGGGCCGGGTGCGCCGCGGCGGCCGGAGAGTGCGGTGGCTGGCCTACTTCCCGTGGGAGCTGGCCACGGCCGGGATGGCTTGGCTGGGCTGGACGCGGCTGGCGCGCTACGGCACGACGTCACGGCTGGGCAACCCGCTGCCGCAGGTGGACCCGCTCGCCCTGACCTACCCGGTGTTCGTGGTGCTGACGGTGGGGCTGCTGACCGCGCGGCTGGCGTGGCTGGCGCTGCACGCCTCGCACCGGGCCCGGTTCTGGTCGCGCCCGGCGCTGCAGCTGGCGATCCGGCGGCTGGCCGGCGCCCGCGCCCCGGTGACCGGGGTGCTGGTCATCGGCACCCTCGCCATCGGCACGCTGGCCACCGGCATCGGCATCGCCCACGGCCAGGAGGAGGCCCTGGACACGAAGTCGGCCATCTTCGTCGGCAGCAACGCCCGCCTCGACACCGACAGCCCGATCGGGATGGGCGCGGTCGCGATGCCCGCCCCGCTGGCCGGGACCAGCACGGTGGTCGGCGAGCTGACCGGGACCGGCAGCGTGGTGCTCGTGGTCGACCCGGCGACGTTCACCCGCGGCGCCGCGGTGGACCGCGTGCCCGGCGACGACCTGACCGCGCTGCTGCAGAAGATCTCGCGGCCCGACCCCCGCGGCACGCCGGTGATCCGGGTCGGGCACACGACGAAGCAGAACGCCGAGCTGCCGGACGACCTGCCGGACGCGGTCGTCGCCGGTGACCTGCCGGTGTTCCCGATGATCGGCACCTCCCCCGGGTACGTCGTCTCGCGCACGGTGCTCAGCCACGCGCAGCTGGACGGCATTCCGAAGTGGAGCGTGCTGACGACGGCACCGATGGCGGAGGCGACGGCCGCGCTGCGGGCGGCGGGGGTGTTCATCCCCAACCGGATCAGCCGCGAGTCCGCATTGGACGGTCTGCCGTTCTTCGTGGTGTCGTGGACGTTCTCGTTCGTGGCGCTGCTGGGCGCGGTGCTCGGGGTGGTGGCCATCCTGGCGCTGCTGGTGGCGGTCGAGGTCCGGCGGCGGCAGAACGCCCTGGCCGGGGCGCTGGTGCTGCGGATGGGCATGCGGCCGCGGACGCTGCTGGCCAGTCACCTCATGGAACTCGGCGCGCTGAGCGGGCTGGCGATCGTCGTCGGGGTCGTGTGCGGGGTTTCGGTGGCGGGCCTGTCGGTGCCGCGGTTCGACCCGGCGACGTTCCTCGCGCCGCGCTCGGAGCTGCCGGACCCGCTGCCGTTCGTGCTGACCGTCGTCGTGATCGGCGTGGCGGTGGTCGCGCTGGCCGGCTGGATCGCAGTGCGCTCGGTGCGCACCGCCCGGACCGCGGAGCTGATCCGTGCCTGAGAAACCCATTTTTTCGCTGCGGGGCATCGGCGTCGACTACCCGACACCCGCCGGGATGGTCACCGGCGTCGACGACGTCAGCCTCGACGTGCCCGCACGCGGGATGACCGTGCTCGCCGGGCCGTCGGGGTCGGGGAAGTCGACGCTGCTGCGGGTGCTGGGCCTGTTCGAGCAGCCCGCGCGGGGCACGCTGACGTTCCAGGGCGCCGACGTCCGCAAGCTCAAGCATCGCGAGCGGCGGGCCCTCCGGCGCCACCACCTCGGGCTGGTGTTCCAGAACCCGGGCGACAACCTGCTGGCCTACCTGACCGTGGCCGAGAACCTGCACGCCGCGGCCGAAGCGGCCGGGACCGAGTGCACCGCGGAGGACATCCTCGGGCAGCTGGGCCTGCACGGCACCGGCAGCTGGAAGATCTCGGCGCTGTCCGGCGGGCAGCAGCAGCGGCTGGCGTTCGGGTGCGTGCTGGCCGCGCGCTCGACGGTGATCCTCGCCGACGAGCCGACGTCGCAGCTGGACGAGGCGTCGGCCGACCTGGTGCTGGAAACCCTGCAATACCTGGTGGACCAGGACTTCGCCGTCCTGGTCGCCTCGCACGACGAACGCCTCATCGACCTGGGCGCGCGGGTGGCCCGGCTGCACAAGGGCGCGCTCGAGGGCATCGAAGAACGGGAGCTGCCGGCATGACAGTCGTGGAAGCGGTCGGGCTGCGCCGCAGTTTCGCCCACCCCAGCGGGGACATCGAGGTGCTGCGCGGGCTGGAGCTGCGGGTCGCGGCCGGCGAGCTGGTGACGGTGTCGGGCCGGTCGGGCTCGGGCAAGAGCGCGCTGCTGGCGCTGCTGTGCGGGTTCGACTCCCCCGACTCCGGCTGCGTCCTGCTGGACGGCGTGCCGATCAGCGGCGCGCCGTCGTGGCACACCTGCGCGGTGCTGCCGCAGGCGCTCGGGCTGGCCAACGAGCTGACGATCGCCGAAAACGTCGCGCTGCCGCTGCGGCTGCGTTCGGACGTCCCGCGCCCCGCCCCGAAGGCGATCGCCGCGCGGGTCACCGAGCTGCTGGACGAGCTGGGCATCGGCGAGCTCGGCGACCGCTACCCCCTCGAGGTGTCGTTCGGGCAGCAGCAGCGGGTGGCGCTGGCCCGCGCGGTCGCGGGCCGGCCACGGGTGCTGCTCACCGACGAGCCGACCGCGCACCTGGACGCGGGCTCGACGCCGCGGGTGCTGCGGCTGCTGCGCCGCTGCGCCGAGGAAGGCGCCGCGGTGATCGTGGCGACCCACGACGACGAGGTCCACCGCATCGCCGACCGCCGCGTCCGCCTCCTCGACGGGGTGCTCACCGCGCTGCTGGACTGACCGAAGCCCTCGAGTCCGGCACACCGGCGTAGTCCGGCAGCTCGACGCCGTTAATCGCGCGCTCGGCCAGCGGCATGAGCGCCGCCATGTCCAGCTCGGCGCCGGTGAGGCTCTGCACGTGCAGCCGTCCGATTTCCTGGTTGGCCTCGACGAACGGGCGCATCTGCGTCTCGTACCGGGCGAAGGCGGTCTCCGGGTCCCATCCGGCGGCGGCCAGTTCCCCGGCGAGCAGGTAGGCGCCGACCAGGGCCAGCCCGGTGCCGCCGCCGGACATCGGCGACGAGCAGAACGCCGCGTCGCCGATCAGCCCGACCCGGCCGTCCGACCAGCGGTCCATGACCACCTGGGCGACCTGGTCGAGGTAGAAGTCCGGGGTGTCGTCCAGGTGCGCGAGGATGCGCGGGGTCAGCCAGCCCAGGCCGGCCATCCGCTCGCGCAGCAGGCTCTTCTGCGCCTCGACGTCGCGGTGGTCGACGTCGAAATCCGCCGACGGAAAGGAGAGCATGGCCATCGCCCGGGTGGCGTCCTTGAGCGGCCGCAGGCCGGCCGAGCGGCCCTCGTGCTGGTGATCGAGCATCCAGCGGTCGATCCCGAACTCGTTGGGCACGCTGTAGAAGGCCAGCACGAGCCCGAGGTGGCGGACGAACCGCTCGCGCGGCCCGAAAACCGTCGCCCGCAGCGCCGAGTGCAGCCCGTCGGCCCCGATCACCAGGTCGAAGCGCCGCCGGTCGCCGCCGGCGAAGGTGACGTCGACCCCGTCGGCGTCCTGGGCGAGCTCGGCGATCCGGTCGCCGAAGCGGTACTCGACCCGGGCGCGGGTGTCGTCGTGGAGCACCTGGGACAGGTCCCCGCGCAGGATCTCGATGTCGGCGATGTAGCCGTCACCGCCGTCGTCTTCGGCGCGGAAGGTCTCCAGCACGGTCCCGTCGGCGTCGACGGTGTGCGCGCCGGCGGTCTCGGTGCGGGCCGCGCGCACCGCCGCTTCCAGCCCCATGCGCCGGATGACCTCCTTGGCCACCCCGCGCGCGTCGACCGCCTGCCCGCCGGGCCGCAGCCCGGGAGCCCGCTCGACCACGGTCACCTCGGCGCCCCGCCGCTGCAGCCAGTGGGCCAGCGCGGGTCCCGCGATGCTCGCTCCGGCCACCAACACCCTGTTCCCGCTCATCGCGGTCCCCCCAACGTCCGGTCCGATGCCGGTCCGGAGTGTACGGCGCTGCGCACGCACCGGGGCGGCGCAACCGATCAGGAATCGAGAAGCGCTGGTCAGCGGGCCGGGCATAGCGTCAGGGAAGTACCGCAAGCGAGGTACCGCAGACCACGACTTCAGGAGCACCGCCGATGAGCACCCAGGGGATCAAGACCGTCCTGCACCCCGTCACCGACCTGGCCGCCGCCAAGGCCGTCTACACCGCCCTGCTGGGCCTCGAGCCGCAGGCCGACGCGCCCTACTACGTCGGCTACGACGTCGAGGGCCAGCACATCGGGCTGGTGCCGAACGGCGGGCAGCAGGGCATGACCGGGCCGGTGACCTACTGGCACGTCGACGACATCGAGGCGAAGCTCGCCGAGGTGACGGCGGCGGGCGCGAAGGTCAAGGACGAGCCGAAGGACGTCGGCAACGGCCGCCTGGTGGCGACCTTCACCGACGCCGACGGCAACGTCCTCGGCGTGCTGCAGGACCCGGCTCGATCCTGATGGCCCGATCCGGACGGCCCGATCCTGACGGCCCGATCCGGACGGCCCGATCCGGACGGCCCGATCCGGACGGCCCGATCCTGACGGCACAGTCCTAGTCGAGCGCGGTGGCCCGGCTGACCTTCTCCCAGGCCGCCAGGTCCGCCGCGACGGCCTCGTGGTGGGCGCGGATCGCCTCGACGGCGTCCGCGCCCAGCGCGAGGCGCAGCGGAGCGTCGTCGGCGCCCACCGCGCGGACGATCGCCGCGGCCGCCTTGGCCGGGTCGCCGGGCTGGGTGCCGTCCATGTTCTCGACCGCTTCCCGCGTTCCGCCGGTCGACACCGCGTAGGCGTCGATCGTGCGGGAGCGGTGCATGCGGCCGCCGCCGAACTCGGTGCGGAAGGCGCCCGGCTCGACGATCAGCACCTTCACCCCGAAGGGGGCCACCTCCGCGGCCAGTGCTTCGGAAATCCCTTCCAGGGCGAACTTCGCCGCGCAGTAGGCGCCGAACCCGGGCGGGGACACCTGGCCGCCCATCGAGCTGAGCTGCACGACCGTGCCGCTGCCCTGCGCGCGCAGGTGCGGCAGCACGGCTTTGGTCACCGCGACCGCGCCGAAGAACATGACCTCCATCAGCGCGCGCAGCTCGTCCATGGTCAGTTCCTCGACCGCGCCGACCGAGCCGTTGCCGGCGTTGTTGACCACGACGTCGATCCGGCCGAACGCCTCCAGCGCGGTCTGCACCGCGGCGTCGACCTGCCCGGCGTCGGTGACGTCCAGTGCCGCGGTCCGGATCCGGTCGCCGCCGCGCTCCCGCAGGTCGGCCAGGGTTTCCGGCCGGCGCGCGGTGGCCAGCACGCGGTCGCCCGCGGCCAGCGCGGCCAGCGCGATCTCCCGGCCGAAGCCGGCGGAGCAGCCGGTGATCAGCCAGACGCGGCCGTCGGTGTTCGTCATGCTCGTTTCCTCCCAGTGCTGTTCCTCCTTCCCATCCTGGAGACGAGGACGGCGGGGTCGCCAACACCGATGTCCTGCCGCGGCTACAGTCGGAGCCTGTGACCCCCGAGTTGCGGCAGCTGCGCTACTTCGTCGCCGTCGCCGACGCGAGCAGCTTCACCCGCGCCGCCGCCGGGCTGCACATCGCCCAGCAGTCGCTGTCCCAGCAGATCACGGTGCTGGAACGCGGTCTGGGCGCGCGGTTGTTCGACCGCGACGCACGCGGCACGCGGCTGACCGCCGTGGGGCGGCTGTTCCTGCCGGAGGCCCGCGCGGTGCTGGCCCGCGCCGAAGAAGCCGTCGCGACGCTCGGCCGGGCGGTGCGCGGCGAGATCGGCGACGTCCGGCTGGTCTTCCTCGCCACGACGGCGAACTACCTGCTGCCGCCGGTGGTCCGCGCGGTGCGCGAGCAGCTGCCCGGCCTGGCGGTGACGACGGCCGAGGCGTCGATCGCCGAGCTCGTCGAGGGCCTGCGCGAGGGCCGGTTCGACCTGGCCTTCACCCGGCCGCCGCTGGTCGGCGACCTGGTGTCCCGGACGTTGCTGACCGAAGAGGTGTGCGCGGTGCTGCCCGCCGGGCACCCGCTGGCCGGCCGTTCGTCGCTGGCGCTGGCCGACCTGAAGGACGAACCGTGGGTGCTGACCCCGCGCAGCAGCTGGGAGCCGTGGCACCGCGGCTACGACGACGACTTCGCCGCGGCCGGGTTCACCCCGCGGGTGGTGCAGCGGGCCGCCACCGTGCAGGGCCTGCTCGGGCTGGTCGCGGCCGGCGTCGGGGTCACCCGGCTGGCCCGGTCCTCGCACAGCCTCCGCCGCACCGGGGTGGTGTTCGTGCCGCTGGCGGGCGACGTCGCCCGCACGGAACTGGTGTGGATGCCGGGCGGGGACAACCCGGCGGTGCGGGCGATCGCCGACGTCGCGGCCGGGCTGGCGGCGGCCACCGACCTGACCCAGGCGGGCTGACCTTCAGAAGGTCTTCGCGGTGTCGCGGGCGGCTTCGGCGGCGATGCGGCCGGCTTCCCCGGCGTCGCCGGTGAGGGTGGGGTGGAACCGGATCTCGGTGACGTCGTCGATGCCGGTCCAGTTCAGCCAGCCGGTGAAGAACGGCGCCTGGAAGTCCGCGCCGAACTCGGGACCGAGCCCGGGTGCCCAGACGGCGCTGGTGTAGATGACCGCGGCCCGCTTGCCGCGGCCGTCGAGCAGGCGCCGGTAGCCGGTGACCGGGTCGACGCCGAAGACCCAGCCGGGCTGGGACACGACGTCGACGAACTGCTTGAGCACGTACGGCACGCCGGAGTTCCACATCGGGACGCTGAACAGGATCCGGTCGGCGGCGTCGAAGCGGGCGAACGCGGCCTGCGCCGCCGCCCACGCTTCGGCCTCCTCGCCCTGCGGGGTGCCGCCGCCGAAGACGGTCATCTTGGCGCGGGCCGCGGCCGGGCCGAAGGCGGGCAGGGTGCCGTCCCAGAGGTCCCATTCGTCGATGTCGGCGTCCGGGTGGAGACGGCGGTAGGTGTCCAGGAACGCCGCGGCCAGGCGCAGCGACTGCGAGTCCTCCCCACGCGGGGACGCGGAAACGTGCAGCAGATCAGGCATCTCGAAGCTCCTCGGAGGAGTGGCGGCTTCCGCCGGACGAAGAATCGGACTAGAGTCCGCTTATGTCCTCGAACCGTAGCGGACCGCAGTCCGCTTCGTCAACGTCCGCCGAACTGCCGGTTCTCGGCGCGCCCGTCCGGGAGCGGGCGGACGCGGCCCGCAACCGCATCCGCGTCCTGGAGGCGGCCGAACGGCTCTTCGCCGACCGCGGGGTCGACGCGGTGACCATGGACGACGTCGCGGGCGCCGCCGGCGTCGGCAAGGGCACGCTCTACCGCCGGTTCGGCGACAAGGCCGGCCTCGCCATGGCCCTGCTCGACGAGCGCGAACGCGAACTGCAGCAGCGGATCCTCACCGGCCCGCCGCCGCTGGGCCCCGGCGCGGAGCCCGCGGACCGGCTCGGCGCGTTCGTCGAGGCCTACCTGGGCTTCCTGGACCGGCAGCTGGACCTCGTCCTGCTGTCGGAAACCGCCACGACCGGCGCCCGGTTCCGGACCGGTGCGCACACCCTGTGGCGGCAGCACTGCCGGCACCTGCTCGCGGCCGGCGGCGCGACGGACGCCGAAGTCGCCGCGGACGTCCTGCTCGCGGCCTTGGCGGCCGAGCAGGTCCGGCACTGGCGGCGGGACCGCGAGATCGCCGCGGCGACACTGGCGGAGTCGCTCGTCCGGCTGGCGCGGACCTGGCTTCGGTGACGCACCGTGTCCGCCGCGGGGCCGGTCCGTAGAATCGGCGGCGATGCGTCGTCTTCGGTGGTACTGGGGAGCCCTCGTCCTCGCGTGCGTGGCCCTGCTGGCCGGTTTCTTCGTCTTCTTCGGCTCGGAGAGCCGGCCCGGGCGGCCGCAGCCGCGCCAGGGTCCGCCGGGCACCGGACCGCTCACCGTCGTCGCCATGGGCGACAGCACGGTGTCGGGCGAGGGCGCCGGCCAGTACACCGCCACCACCAACGGCCAGGGCGGCAACTGGTGCCACCGCTCCCCCAACGCGTTCGTGGAGCGGATCACCGTCCCGGGCGTCACCGCGCACGTCAACCTCGGCTGCTCCGGCGCGCCCGCCGAGCAGGTCGGGCTCGGCGACGTCAAGCAGTGGACCGAAGGCTCGCAGGCGCAGCAGCTGGCCGCCTTGGTGAAGGACCACCGGGTGGCCGCGGTGGTGATCGCGGTCGGCGCGAACGACGAGCCGAAGTTCTCCAACCAGGTCAACGACTGCTTCAAGGCCTGGTTCAACCCCGGCGGCCCCGGGTGCACCGAAGCGCTGAAGCGGACCTGGCAGTCCAAAGTGGACGCCATGGTGCCGAAGGTGGCTAAGGCGGTCTCGGACGTGAAGGCGGTGCTGGCCTCCGCCGGCTACGTCCCGGCGGACTACCAGCTGGTCCTGCAGTCCTACGCGGCCCCGATCGGCCCGGACCTGCCGGAGGAGCTGCGCAGCCTCAACGGCTGCCCGTTCCGGACCGAGGACCTGCGCTGGATCGCCCAGACCGGCATCGGTGTGCTGTCCACCGGTCTCAAGGCCGCCGCACAGCAGAGCGGGGCGCGCTTCCTGGACCTGGCCAAGGCGGGCGTCAAGCACGAGGCGTGCAGCGGCGGCGCGAACCCGGCGACGGAGTGGTTCACCCGCCTGACGCTGCAGCTGGCGGACCTCGGCCAGGCCGAACGCGCCGGCCACGCGCTCCAGGAGTCGTTCCACCCCAACGCGGCCGGCCACGCGGCGATCGCCGACTGCCTCACGGAGTTCATCGCGGCCAAGGACGGCAACGCGTCCTGCCTGGCCGGCGCGGACGGCAAGCTCCACGCGGTCCCGGAGGTCGTCGCCCGCTGACCCCGCGGGCCTCCGGGTCCGTCAGCCGGCCTTGCGAACCGTGGTCGTGTCCGCGTCCGCGGGGGTGCCGGCCGAGTCGAGCGGGGTCAGCGGGGGCAGCGGGACGCCGTGTTCGTCCAGCAGCACCGAGTGCGGTTCGCCGGCGGCGAAGGCGTGCCGTTCGCCCCACTGCCGCAGGGCGACGATGACCGTGAACAGGTCGCGCCCGGCCGGGGTCAGGACGTAGACCTGCCGCCGGCCCGAGGGCGCGGTCCGCCGGTCGAGGACGCCGTGGTCGACCAGGCGGCGAAGCCGGTCGGTGAGGATGTTGCGGGCGATCCCCGTGCGCTGCCGGAAGTCGGTGAACGACCGGGCGCCGTCCATGGCGTCCCGTACCACCAGCAGGCTCCAGCGATCGCCGACGAGGTCGAGCGCCCGCGCCACGGGACAGTTCGGGTCGGTCCAGCTCTCGGGCACCACACCTCCGGAAGAGTTGCTGTTCGAAACCATTCTGCCGTACGGTCGAATCAGTTGCAATTCGCTACCAATGGGGGCTGGATGGGCCGGAACACTCTGCTCGCGGCGGTCTGCGCGGTCGCGGTCGCGAGCATTTACGCGGCCCAGCCCGCGCTCGCCGGGATCGGCGCGGACCTGGGCGTCCCGGCCTCGGGCCTGGGGTGGCTCGTCGCGGCCGGGCAGCTCGGCTACCTGGCCGGGCTGGCCTTGCTCGTCCCCCTGGGCGACCTGCGGGACCGGCGGACGCTCATCGCCGGACACCTCGTCCTGACGGCGGCGGGCGCGCTGGCCGCCGCCTCCGCGACCCGGCTCTGGGTGCTGCTGGCCGGGCTGGGTCTGGCCGGCCTGTTCGCGGTCGTCGTCCAGACGACCGTCGCCTACGCCGCGGCGACCGCCGCGCCCGCCGAACGCGGCCGCACCCTCGGCGCGGTGACCTCCGGGGTCGTCCTCGGCATCCTCGGCGCCCGCATCGCCGCCGGAGCCCTGGCCACGGCGTGGGGCTGGCGCAGCGTTTACGTCGTGCTCGCCGTGCTCCTGGTGACGCTCGCGGGTTCGGCACTGAAGCTCCTGCCGCCCGATCCGCGCCCCGGTAGTTCCTCGTACCGGGCCGCGCTGACGTCGCTGGGCGGGCTGTTCCGCGACCGGCTGTTCGTCACGCGGGGGTTGGTCGCGTTCTTCCTGTTCGCCTCGTTCGGCGCGTTGTGGAGCGGGCTGGCGCTGCCGCTCGCGGCCGCGCCGTGGCGGCTGAGCGCCGCGCAGATCGGGCTCTTCGGGCTCGCGGGGCTGGTCGGCGCGCTCGGCGCGGCCCGGGCCGGGCGCTGGGCCGACGCGGGGTTCGCGCGCCCGGTCACCGCCGGCGCCCTCGCGCTGCTCGCCCTCTCGTGGCTGGCGATCGGGCAGGCGTCGTGGTCGCTCGGGCTCGCCGTCGCCGGCGTCGTGGTGCTCGACTTCGCCGTGCAGGCCGCGCACGTGAGCAGCCAGCACCTGCTGACCACCGCGCACCCGGACCGGACCAGCGGCGCCATCGGCGGCTACATGCTGTTCTACTCGCTCGGCTCGGCCTTCGGCGCCGCCGCGACGACGGCCGCGTACGCCACCGCCGGGTGGGCGGGCTCCAGCGTGTTCGGCGCGGTGTTCGCCCTCGGCGCCCTGGTCACCGCTCTCACAGATCGAGCGCGGCCCGCAGGGCGATGTCGATCCGCTCCTGGACGTCCTGGTCGATCTCGGCGACGCGCTCGTCGAACCACGGGCGGTAGAGCCGCGTCAGGTTGAGGGTCGACACCCAGTAGCGGGCGTCGATCGCCACCCCGAGGATGTCCATCGGGTCGCGGTCGAGCAGTTCGGTGCCGAGCAGCCACGGCCGCTCGGACTCGTTCACCCCGTCCGAGGACAGCAGCACCACCGTGCGCTGCCGGGCGGGATCGGTCGGGGGGTGGTACGTCCAGACTTCACCCCTTCGCACGCAGATCCTTTTCCGCCGCGCTGAGCTCGGCCTCGTCCGATTCCGCGACGGCCGGTTCCGGCTTCTGCGGGGTGTAACCCGTGCGCACCGCCTCGCGCCTGGCCGCCTTCGACAGCCAGGACGAGACCGAGATTCCGTGGGCTTTCGCGGCTCGCTCGGCGAATTCCAAGGCGCCGCTGTCCAGCGAAAGAGTGACCTTACGTGTTGCCATACCTTTTACCGTACCAGCGCCCCGGCCGCCGGACGGGGCGCCGGTGTCAGAACGTGGGCGAACGTCCCTCGAACGGCGTAGAGAGCACCACCGTCGTGCGGGTCGACACCTTCGCCGCCTCGCGGATCCGGCGCAGCAGGTCTTCCAGCGCCAGCGGTGACTGGACGCGCACCAGCAGGATGTAGGACTCGTCGCCGGCCACCGAGTAGCACGACTCGATCTCCTTGATGTGCTGGATCCGCTGCGGGTAGTCGTCCGGGGCCGCCGGGTCGTTGGGCGTGAGCGAGATCAGCGCCGTCAGCGGGAGGCCGATCTGCTCGCCGTCGAGCCGGGCGGTGTAGCCGAGGATGACCCCGCGCTGCTCGAGGCGGCGCACCCGCTGGTGCACCGCCGACACCGACAGCCCGACGCGTTCGGCGAGGTCGGTGAAGCTGCGCCGCCCGTCGGCCGCGAGCTCCTGGACGATCGACTGGTCCAGCGGCTCCAGGCCGCCGGTGGTCATGCGTCCAGCACGACGAGCTCGTGCGGCTGGTTGTTGACGGACTCGACGCCGTCTTCGGTGACGATGACGATGTCCTCGATCCGGGCGCCCCACCGGCCCGGCTGGTAGATGCCCGGCTCGACGCTGAAGGCCATGCCCGGCTCCAGCGGCAGCGCGTTGCCGGCGATGATGTACGGCTCCTCGTGCACGTCCAGGCCGATGCCGTGCCCGGTGCGGTGGATGAAGTACTCGCCGAACCCGGCCTCGGCGATCACGTTCCGCGCGGCCGCGTCGACGGCCTCGGCGGTCACACCCGGCTTGACCGCGGCGACCGCGGCGGCCTGGGCGCGCTGCAGCACCGCGTAGGTTTCGGCCACGTCCGCGTCGCGCGGCTCACCCACGGCGTAGGTGCGGGTGGAGTCGGAGTTGTAGCCGGCCGGCAGCGGGCCGCCGATGTCGACGACCACGACGTCACCCCGCTCGATGACGCGCTCGGAGACGTCGTGGTGCGGGCTGGCGCCGTTCGGCCCGGAGCCGACGATCACGAAGTCGGCCTGCACGTGGCCCTCCTCGACGATGGCGGCGGCGATGTCGGCACCGACCTCGGCTTCGGTGCGGCCCGGCCGCAGCCATTCGTGGACCCGCCCGTGCACGCGGTCGATCGCCGCACCGGCCTCGCGCAGCGACGCGATCTCCGCGGCGTCCTTGCGCATCCGCAGTTCCCGCACGACGGGCCCGGCCAGGGTCTGCTCGGCGTCGCCGAGCGCGGCCCGCAGCGCGAGGACGTGCAGGGCCGGGGTGAAGTCGCTGACGGCGACCCGCCCGGGCTGGCCGAGCCGGTCCGCGACGAGCTTGTACGGGTCGTCGCCGTCGACCCAGGTCAGCAGCTCCACGCCGAGGTCATCGACGGGGACGTCGGCGTACCCGGGCGCCTCCAGCTTCGGCACGACCAGCGCGGGAGTGCCCTCGGCGGGCACGACGAGGGTGGTGAGCCGCTCGAACGAGCCACCGGCCTGCCCGAGCAGGTACCGCAGGTCGGAGCCGGGCGCGATCAGCAGGGCATCGGTGCTCGCGGCGGCCGCGGCAGCGCGGGCACGGTCCAGCCGCGCCCGGAGGGCAGCGGCATCGGGAGCGGGCGTGTGAAGGGAGCGGCGCGACATGAGGCCGAGCCTAGTGGGACGGCGGCGCGGGCGGACCCGCCCGGGCCCACGACATGCCGGGCCGGGTGACGCGGCTCCCCCGGCGTGGTTGCGGGGAAGTCATGGCCGCGCTGCGTTCACCGGCCGCGTACCGGCAGCAGGGTGCGGGTGGCACCGCTGCCCGGTGCCCGCTGCTTCCCCACCCGGGCCGACCTGACCCGCGGGCCCGCCCCGGCCCGCGGGGGCGCCCCCGTTTTCCACGCTCCCGGGCACCACCGACAATTCCAGCTGGGGGCGCTGTCGGCGGTGCTCGAGCCGCTGACGGCCGCGGTGCTGTCCGCCGTGCTGCTGAGTGAACGGTTGAGCGGCACGCCGCGGAACACCGAGCCCGCTCCGCCGCGGTCTTCCCGGGCGGACCGGAACCGCCGCCGCCCACCCACCTCCGCCCGTGCCGAGTCGCGTGGCTCGCCCCTCGCCCGGGCCGAAGGCGTGGCAGGCTGTGCGGGTGACCGGACCACTTGCCCTGCTCGACTCCGCGAGCCTGTACTTCCGTTCCTTCTTCGCCCTGCCCGACTCGATGCGCGCCGCGGACGGGACGCAGGTCAACGCCGTGCGCGGGTTCGCCGACACCATCGCGCGGATCCTCACCGACCGGCGCCCCGCGCGGCTGGTCTGCTGCCTGGACGCCGACTGGCGGCCGAAGTTCCGCACCGATCTGCTGCCCAGTTACAAGGCGCACCGGGTGGCCGAGGAGACCGCCGGCGGCCCGGACGTCGAAGAGGTGCCCGACACGCTCACCCCGCAGGTGCCGATCATCCTCGACCTGCTCGAAGCGTTCGGCTTCGCCACCGCCGAAGCCGCCGGGTACGAAGCCGACGACGTCATCGGCGCGCTGGCCACGCGCGAGAAGACCGACCCCGTCGAGGTCATCACCGGCGACCGGGACCTCTTCCAGCTGGTGCGCAGCAAGCCGTCGCCCGCTTCGGTCATCTACGTCGGCAAGGGCTGGGCCAAGGCCGAGGTGCTGGGTCCCGCCGAGATCGCCGAGCGCTACAGCCTGCCCCGCGAAACGGCCGGGCCGGCGTACGCGGACATGGCCGCCCTGCGCGGCGACCCCTCCGACGGCCTGCCCGGCGTCGCGGGCATCGGCGAGAAGACCGCCGCGAAGCTGATCACGCAGTTCGGGTCGCTCGAGGCCCTGATCGCGGCGGCCACGGCCGGGGACTCGGCGGTCCCGCTCAAGACCCGGCTGCGGCTCAAGGAAGCCGCGGACTACCTCGCCGTCGCCCCGACCGTCGTCCGCGTGGCCGTGGACGCGCCGGTCGAGCAGTCGCGCCCCGACACCGTGCCCGCGACGCCGGCCGACCCGGAGCGGGTCGCCGAACTGGCCGAGCGGTGGAATCTCGGCAACTCGGTCGACCGGCTGCTCAAGGCCCTGCCCGGCGCCTAGATCACCGCCCACGCCCTGTCCGTCGACTCACCGCGACCGACCACCGGAGACCCAGCTCGACCACTCACCGGGCGGCACAACTAGAAGGACGTGCCGCACCACGGCGCGGCGGTCGTGGTGAACAGCTCGTCGGCGCGTCCGGGCGCCGCCGGGTCGCGGACGTCGATCCGGCCGGCCTCCGCCAGCGTCGTCGCGCTCCACTGCCCGAGGTAGAGCATGCCGAGCGTGTCGACGTCGAGCACCAGGTCCGCGGCCGCCGCGGTGCGCCCGCCGCCGTCCGGACCGATCTCGTAGTGCCCGGTGTTGGCCGGCAGCAGCCGGTCGGTCACCGCGACCACCACCGGGTCCGCCGCGCGGTAGCTGCGGGCGGCGAGCGCGGCGGCGACGTCGACCGGCCGCAGCCACAGGTCGTCCTCGACGGAGACCGTGGCCGCGTGGCGGTGGTCGGTCAGCATCAGGGCGAGGGGCTCGTCGACCGGGCGGTGCCGGGCGCGGACCTCCGAAACCAGGTCCACCGACAGCAGGAACCGCCAGAGCGCGGCCCGCGCGGCCGGCCCGGCGGCGTGCAGGTCGTGGACGTCGAGCACCGCGCCGTGGTCGGGTGAATCGACGGATCGACGGCTGATCGTGGCGTACACGACGAATCCGTCGTCCCCGTCCGTTCCACTGTGGACGGCCACCAGGTGTGCGTCCGGGTCGACGTGCCGGTCGTGGGCGATCGGCCACCACAGCGGCGGCCGCCCCAGCATGCCCGGGCGGTGCAGCCCGATCCGCCGGTACAGCGCCGGGAGCTCCCGCACCGCCTCCTCGGGCGTCAGCAGCCGGACGTCGCCGCCCGCCGCCACGCGCTCGTGCAGCCGCGCCGCGGGCCGCACCACCCGCAGGGTCTTGCCGAGCGCGGCCGAGCCGTAGCCGAACCGGCCGTAGATGGTGGGTTCGCTCGCGTGCAGGACGGCCAGCGGCAGCCCACGCGCGGCGAAGTCCGCCAGCTGCGCGGCCATCAGCGCGCTGAGCACCCCGCGGCGGGTCCGGTCGGCCCGGACACCGGCCCCGTCGACCGCGGCGGCGGGCAGGGTCCGCCCGCCGGGGACGGCGATCTCGGTGCCGAAGGAGCTGACGATCCCGACCGGCGTCCCCCGCTCGTCGAACGCGCCGATCTTGCCCGCGGCGGGCCACGACTCCCCGACCCGGGCCCACAGCTCGTCGGTGACGCGCCGGGAGTGCAACGCGCGGCGCAGCAGGTCGAACGTGCTTCGCCGCTCGTCCTCGGTGATCGGTCGGACGTCGAAGCCGGGCATGCCGCCGATCCTGCCGCCCGCCGCGGGGTCCGGCACCCGGTTTTCCGCCGCGCTCAGAAGTGGCTGCCGCTCCAAGCCGCCACGCCGGTCCCGAACAACCCGTCCGCGGCCGCCGGCGCCGCCGGGTCGTGGACCTCGATCCGGCCCGCCGCCGCCAGCGCCGACGGGCGCCACGTGCCGAGGTACACCATCGCCAGCGTCGTCACGTCCAGCCGCAGCCCCGCCGGCCGGTCCGTGCGGCCGGCCCCGTCCGGGGTGATGCGGTACCGGCCGCTGTTGCCCGGCAGCAGCGAGTCGGTCACCTCCACGACCACCGGATCCGCGTGGCCGTACGCCCGGCCCGCCAGCGCCGCCGGAACGTCGACGAGCCGGATCCAGTGCTCGTCGTCGATCCGGTCGACGTTGCCGGTCCGGTGGTCGGCCAGCAGCAGCTCGATCGGGTCGTCCAGCGGCCGCGACTCGGCGGCGATCCGGTCCACCAGGTCGACCCCGAGCAGGAACCGCCACAGCCCGGCGTACGCGCTCGCCGAGCCGGCGAACAGGTCCCAGAGCTCCATCGTCTTGGTCCACGGCGGGGTGAGCGGGGCGTCGACGCGGTAGACGGCGAACCCGTCCGGCCCGCCGGGGCCGTGGTGGACGACCGCCTTCACCGGCGAGGTGTACCGGCGCAGCTGCGTCTCGTAGAGCCGCCACAGCACTTCCGGCCGGGTCATCATCCCCGGCCGGAACTCCAGGCCGTCGTACACGCCGGGACACACTTCCAGCGCGCGGTCGAGGTCCAGCAGTTCCAGCTCCCCGCCCGCCGGGGCGTCCGGGCGCAGCCGCGCCCGGTGCCGGTCCAGGCTGTAGGTGCGGCACCGCGTCGCCAGCCCGTAACCGAACCGGCCGTAGATCCCGGACTCGGACGCGAGCAGGTTCGCGAACACGACCCCGCGCCCGGCGAAGTCTTCCAGCTGCGTCGTCATCATCGCCCGCAGCACCCCGCGGCGGGTGCGGTCGGCGCGCACCCCCACGGACGTCACCCCGGCCATCGGCAGCCGCGCCCCGCCCGGCACCGACAGCTGCGCGTCGAACGACCGCGCGGTCCCGATCAGCTCCGGGTCGAACGCCCCGATCGCGCCCCCTGGCGAGTAGTACCGCGCCGCGTACACCCACTCGGCGTCGTCGGAAGGCGGGTAGTGCACGCTCTCCCGGAACAGGGCGCTCGCCGCCCGGTGTTCCTCGGTGCCCAGCGTCCGGATCTCGAAGTCGGTCATGCGGCGGATCATCCCCGGAAACGCCGAAGCCCGGCCACCGGAAAACCCCGGGGGCCGGGCTGCGGCACGCTACTTGGCGACCGGCGGGGAAACTTCGTAGTTGCCGCCGTCACCCTTCACCGTGATCGGCACCTGCTGCGGCTTGCCGGCGATCGTGGCGGTGCACTCGAACTTCGCCCCGTCCTCCACCTTCTGCTCGGCGGGGCAGGTGACGCCGGTGACGCCGTCGATCTTGTAGGTCTCGGTCAGCAGCTTCTGCACGTCGGCCTGCATCTGCGTGTTGTTGAAGACCTGCGTCTTGAAGAACCCGGGCGCGACGAACCCGAGGACGAGGACCACGGCGACCACCACGATCGCCGCGACGGCGCCGATCAGCAGGCCCTTCTTCGACTTCGCCGGCTTCTCCCCCTCCGGGGCGCCGGGGAACTGCTGCTGCTGGCCGTAGTCGTACTGGCCGCCCGGCTGCTGCCCGTACTGCGGCTGCGCCTGGGGCCCGCTCTGCGGGTACGCCCCACCCGGCTGCTGCCCGTACTGCGGCTGGGCCTGCGGGCCGCTCTGCGGGTACCCGCCGCCGGGCTGCTGGCCGTAGGGCGGTGGCTGCTGCCCCCACTGCGGCTGCGGCGGGGCGTACCCGCCCGGCTGCTGCCCCCACTGCTGCGGTTGCTGGGGCTGCTGCGGCTGGCCCCATTGCTGCTGCTGGTTCGGGTCGTAGGAAGGCTGCTGCGGCTGCCCCCACTGCGGCTGCTCCTGCGAGCCGCTCGGCGGGTACGCGCCGCCCGGCTGCTGCCCGTAGTGGGGCTGCTGTGGGTCGTTGCCGCCATACGGCGTGCTCATCGTCTGCCTCCGCCTGCTTCACTCATCTAGCTGTCCACCCCGAAACACCGGCAAGCCGCGCACACACGGTGTCGCAGGCGATCCAACCACAGGTCGGACCCGAGCACACGTGCCCACGCTCACCGCCACCCCGCCGCCGAGCTGGGCTAACACCGAGTTCACGCGGCACCGGCGGCCACGACCCCGCGCCGGAGCGCCTTGACCGCCTCGGCCGCCGCCGCCCCGACCGGATCGGCCTTGCCCAGCACGTCCCGGATCTGGTCGAGCAGGTCGATCACCTGACGCGACCAGCGCACGAAGTCGCCCGCCGACAGCTCCTGGCCGTTCGCTTCGGCCGCGGTCAGCACCTTCTCCAGGGATTCACCCCGCGCCCAGCGGTAAACCGGCCACGCGAAGCCCGCGTCGGGCTCCCGCGTGCGGTCCAGCCGGTGCCGCCGCTCGTCCTCGGTCAGCTCCACCCACAGCCGGGCCGTCTCCTGCCACGCCTCCGGCACCGCCCCACCCGGCAGCCGGGGCTCGCCGGCGGTGTCCCGCCGGGCCTCGAAGACCAGCGTCGAGACGACCGCGGCCAGCTCGGCCGGGTTGAGCTTGCGCCACACGCCGTGCCGGATGCACTCCGCGGCCAGCAGATCGGACTCGCTGTAGAGCCGCGTCAGCCGCCGCCCGTGCTCGGTGACGCGGTCTTCGCCGTCCCCGGCCGACTCGGGCCCCAGGTAGCCGCGCTCACCCAGCAGAGCCAGGATCCGGTCGAACGCCCGCGCCAGCGAGTGCGTCGTCGCCGCGACCTTCCGCTCCAGCTGCTGCGTCTCCGCCGCCAGCCGCTGGTACCGCTCGATCCACCGCAGGTTCGCCTCGCGCTCGGCCAGCCCGTGGCACGGGTGCGCCCGCAGCGCCCGCCGCAGCGCGGCCAGCTCTCCGTCCTCGTTCGCTCCCGACCGCCGCTTCTGCCGGCCCGGCAGCGAAATCCCCGCGTTGCGCAACGCCGAAGCGATGTCCCGGCGCGTCCGCGGCGACCGCAGCTCGATGTGCTTCGGCAGCTTGATCCGGCCCAGCGCCTCGACCGGCGCCGGGAAGTCGGCCACCGACAGCGGGCCCGACCACCGGTCCTCGGTCACCACCACCGGACGCGGCTCCCGGATCGGGTCCAGCCCCGGATCGACGACCACGGCCAGCCCCGCCCGCCGTCCGGCCGGCACCGCGATGACGTCGCCCTTGCGCAGCTTCTCCAGCGACTCCGCGGTCCCGGCCCGCCGCACGGCCGTGTTCTGCCGCGACAACGCCTTTTCCCGCGCCGAAATCTTCGCGCGCAGCTCGACGTACTCGAGCATTTCGTCGAAATCACCGGTCACCGCGGCCGTGTAGCCCTTCAGGGCTTCCTTGTTCCGCTCGATCCGGCGCGCGGTCCCGACCACCGACCGGTCGGCCTGGAACTGCGCGAACGACTGTTCCAGCAGCTCCCGGGCCTCGGCCGCCCCGACCTGCGCCACCAGGTTGACCGCCATGTTGTAGCCCGGCCGGAACGACGACCGCAGCGGATAGGTCCGCGTCGACGCCAGGCCCGCGACCTGCTTGGGGTCCACGCCCGGCTGCCAGGCCACGACGGCGTGCCCCTCCACGTCGATGCCGCGCCGCCCCGCCCGGCCGGTGAGCTGCGTGTACTCCCCCGGCGTCAGGTCGACGTGCGCCTCGCCGTTGTACTTCACCAGCCGCTCGAGCACGACCGTCCGCGCCGGCATGTTGATCCCCAGCGCCAGGGTTTCGGTCGCGAACACGACCTTCACCAGCCCGCGGACGAACAGCTCCTCGACGGTTTCCTTGAACGCCGGCAGCAACCCGGCGTGGTGCCCGGCGATCCCGCGCTCCAGCGCCTCCCGCCACTCCCAGTACCCCAGCACACCCAGGTCGCCCTCGGGCAGGTCGGCCGTGCGCTCCTCGATGACCTGCCGGATCTCCTCGACCTCACCCGGCCCGTTCAGCCGCAACCCCGACCGGACGCACTGCGCCACCGCGGCGTCGCAGCCCGCGCGGGAGAAGATGAAGACGATGGCCGGCAGCAACCCGGCCCGGTCCAGCTGCTCGACGACGTCGACCCGCGACGGCGGCCGGAACCGCGGCATCCGCGGCGGCGCACCCCGCCGGCCCCGCGGCCCGCGCAGCCCCGCCGGCGCGTACTGGCGGCCGATCTCCTCGGTGCGCCGCAGCAGCGTCGGGTTGATCCTCAGTTCCGCGCCCGGCGCGTGCACGTCGTCGCCGGCGAAGAGGTCCAGCAGGCGGTTGCCCACCAGCATGTGCTGCCACAGCGGCACCGGCCGGTGCTCGTCGACCACGACGGTCGTGTCGCCCCGGACCTCCACCAGCCACTCGCCGAACTCCTCGGCGTTGCTGACCGTCGCCGACAGCCCGACCACCCGGACGTGCTCGGGCAGGTGCAGGATCACTTCTTCCCACACCGCACCCCGGAACCGGTCGGCCAGGTAGTGGACCTCGTCCATGACGACGTACCCGAGGTCGGTGATCGTGGAGGAGCCGGCGTAGAGCATGTTGCGCAGCACCTCGGTGGTCATCACGACCACCTGCGCGTTGCCGTTGATCGAGGTGTCCCCGGTCAGCAGGCCGACGGCGTCGGGGCCGTAGCGGGCCACGAGGTCGGCGTACTTCTGGTTCGACAGCGCCTTGATCGGCGTCGTGTAGAAGCACTTGCGCCCCTCGGCGAGGGCCAGGTGCACGGCGAACTCGCCGACGATGGTCTTGCCCGCCCCGGTCGGCGCGCAGACCAGCACGCCGTGGCCGTCTTCCAGGGCTTCGCACCCGCGGATCTGGAACTGGTCGAACTCGAAGGACACCTCCGCGGCGAAGCGCGTCAGCTGGGGGTGCTTCCCGCGGCGCGCGGAGGCCGCATAGGCCTCGGCCGGGGACGGAGAAGGGCTACTGGCCACGCCGTCAGGGTTTCACACACCTCCGACAGTTCGCACGTTGCGTGCGTCGACCCGCCGTACAGGCCGTTATACACCTTGGGGCGCGGAACCGGTTCGCGGTCGGCGGCGTCGGAGCGGGCATGACCGAACCGTGCCCGAGCTGCGGCCTGCTGGACCGGGTGCAGCACGTCCCCGCGGCCTACCACGGCGGCCGCTCGTTCTTCCGCGGCCGGGGCCCCGCGGTGGCGGTGCCCGCGGGCGACGGCGTCGTCGTGACGAACAGCCAGGTCAGCGGCGTGTCGGTGACGGCGGTCGCCCGGGCGCTGGATCCGTACCCTCCCCCGCGCCGCGGCGGCGGCCTCCTGGTGGCGGCGATCCTGCTGGCCCTGGTCGGGAGCAGTTTCCTCCCCCTGCCGTTCTGGGCGTCCGACGACCCGCCGCCGGGCGGCGCGGCGGCCGAGGCGCTGGGCATCGCGCTGTTCGCCCTGCCGTCGGCGTGCGTGTACGCCGCGGCGGGCGTGCTGGCCTGGCTGTACGCGCGCCGCGTGCGGGCCCACCGCCGGCAGCAGCGCGGGGTGCCGGCGGCGCAGCAGGTGTGGGAGCAGGGCTGGTTCTGCCACCGCTGCGGCGGCGTGTACTTCGCCGACGGGGGCCGCCTGCTGACCCCGGCCCACTTCCGCCACCTGGTGGCCCGAGCTGGCGGCTACGACCGGTAGGCGGCCCCGGCGTGGCGCGGCGGGGGCCGCTGCCCCGTCGGTCGTGTCCGGTCGGCGGACCGCGTTGTCTTCGTACTCGAGCTCGTCGGCGCCGGGGACGGCGAGCCGCCGCAGCAGGCATGGGTCCGGGCGCGTACTTGGCGAAGACGTCCAGCGGCGTGGCAGCGGGACAGGCCGTCACCGGGTCACCTCAACTCGGTACAACGTCCCTGAACATCACAGCTAGGCCAGCACCGTGAGCGCGCCCGGGACGCAGCTCGCCGTCACCGGGACCACGCCCTGCGGTTCCCCGTCGGCGTAGGCGGGCCAGGTGTTGCCCGCCAGGGTGACCGAGCGGGCCCGCAGCGTGCGGACCGCCGGGTGGGTCAGGTGCTTGCCCGTGCGCAGGCCCGGCAGCATGCGGACCAGGCCGCGGCGGGTGGCGTGGCCGATGATCGTCACGTCGAAGACGCCGTCTTCGGGGTCGGCCGTGGGGCAGATCGGGACGCCGCCGCCGTAGAAGCGGGTGTTGCCGATCGCCACGAGGGTCGCGGCGAGCTCGATGCGGTCGGTGCCCGTGTCGACGACGACCGGGCGGGAGCGGAACGCGGCCAGCTCGGCCAGGATGGCGACGTCGTAGCGGCGCGGCCCGGACGGCCAGCGCATCCGGTTGGCGCGCTCGTTCACGCTCGCGTCGAACCCTGCGCACAGCACCGTGGCGAACCAGGTGGGGCCCACGCGGCCGAGGTCGATCCGGCGGCGGGCGCCCGAGCGCAGGGCCGCGACCAGCGCGTCCACCGCCGGGAGCGGCTCGCCGGGGATGCCCAGAGCGCGGGCGAAGTCGTTGCCGGTGCCCGCCGGGACCAGCCCCAGAGCGACGTCGTTGTTCGCGCAGAACTGGACGCCCTGGTGGGCGGCGCCGTCGCCGCCGAGCACGATGAGCACGTCCAGCCCCTCGGCGTGGGACGAGCGCATCAGCGCGCGGGACTCCTCGACCGAGTGGGCGACGAGCACGTCGAGCCGGTCGACCGCCGTGCGCAGCCGCTCGGCGACGGTGCCGGCGATGCGGGCGGCCGCGCCGTGCCCCGACGCCGGGTGTACGGCGAGCGCGGCGTGGATCCCCACTACGTGACGTCGTCGGTGCTCGACCGGCCGCCGGACGCGGACGGGGTGGACGGCTCGTCGTCGATCGTGCTCGGGGTGTAGTCGAACGGCGCGGCCTCGTCGTCGGCCAGCTTGTCCCAGCCCTCGTCGACGCGGACCTTGTCGAGCTTGCGGTCGTGGAAGCGCGCCATCTGCACGGCGATCTCGAACAGCACCGTGAGCGCGCCGGCCAGGCCGAGCATGGAGAACGGGTCCGAGCCCGGGGTGGCGAAGGCCGCGAAGACGAACAGCACGAACACGATGCCGCGCCGCCACTTCTTCAGCTGCACGTACTTCACGACGCCGACGCGGTTGAGCATCACCACCAGCAGCGGGAGCTCGAAGCTGATCCCGAAGATGATCAGCAGCGACAGCAGGAACGAGATGTACTTGTCCGCGGTCAGCGCGGTGACGAACGCGTCCTGCCCGAAGCCCATGAGCAGCTGCAGGGCGTGCGGGAAGAGGATGTAGGCGAGCACGGCGCCCGCGGCGAACAGCACCGACGCGAACCCGACGAACGTCAGCGCGTACTTGCGTTCCTTGGTGTACAGGCCGGGCGCGATGAACGCCCAGAGCTGGTACAGCCAGGCCGGCGACAGGAGCACGGCCCCGGCCGCGATGCCGACCTTCAGCTGCGTCATGAAGGCTTCGAACGGCACGGTCTGCAGCAGCCGGCACCCTGCGGCGCTGTCGAGCCGCCGGCTCGGCGGAATGGCGCAGTACGGGTCCTTGACGAGGTCGCCGAGCGACGGGATCGGCCCGATGTTGGTGCCGAACCAGATGAACCCGAGAATTCCGCCGATCACCACCGCGAGCAGCGCGAAGCCGAGGCGGCGGCGGAACTCGTAGATGTGCTCGATGAGCGTCATCGTCCCGTCGGGATTGGCCCGACGGCTGCGCTTGCGCCGCTTCGACCGGCGGCTGTCACCGTTTCCGGAGGCGGGTTCCGCCACGGGTTGTTCCGTTCTCATCGGAGTCCGCGCAGAGCGCGCCGGGACGGCGCGCTCCGCGGACCGGGGACCAGGTGGGGCTGGAACCGCTCAGCTGGCGTTCTTCTGGGTCTGGTCGGCGGCCTGCTTCTTCTTCAGCTCGTCGAGCTGGCGCTGCAGGTCGGCCACCTGCTGGTCGGTCGACGTCGCGGCGGGGGTGGCCGGGATCTGCCGGGTCTCGACGGGCTCGACGTCTTCGTGCGCCGCGGGCTTGTCGCCGGTGAGGTCCTTGGTCTCGGCCTTGAAGATCTTCATCGACTTGCCGATGGACCGGGCCGCGTCGGGAAGCCTCTTGGCCCCGAACAGCAGCACGACGACGAGCACCAGGATGAGCAAATGCCACGGCTGCAATCCGTTCAGCATGGTGGCCTCCTATCTGCGTCTGGTAGGGATGTTACTGGTTTTCGGGCTTGCGGTGGCGCTGCGCGAACGCGACGCGCAACGCCGCCGACCGCGCGCGGACGAGCCCCGCCCGGTCCTGGGTGTGCGCAGCCACCATGCTTGCGGTCCGCCGGAAGGCACGCAAGACCTTGGCGGTCCGCACCAGCAGGACCACGAGGAGGGCCAGGCCGATCACGACGAGTGCAACGGTGGGCAGGTACGGCACGCCGCCAGCCTAGTGGTCGCAGGTTGACGGAAGGTGACGGGCTCGGGCCACGGCGTCGGCGGCCCGGCGGCCGACGTCGGACGCCAGGTCGGCCGGGCTCTCCACCAGCGCTTCCCCGGCCAGTCCCAGCACCAGGCGGACCATCCACGACTGGTCGGCGTAGCGCATCCGGATCCGCAGCCGGCCGCCGTCGAGCTCGTCGAGCTCCTCGCACGGGTAGTACTCGGCTACCCAGCGTGCGTCCGGATCGAGGACCAGGACCGCCTCCCGCTGGTCGGGCCGCTCGCGGAAGACACCCTCCGAAAGGTCGGTGGGGTGGGCGTGCGCGGGCGGCCGCGACGGCTCCCCGAGGATCGTCAGCTCGTCGATCCGGTCCAGCCGGAACAGCCGGACGGCCTCGGCCCGGCGGCACCAGGCCTCCAGGTAGCCGACGGCCTGGACGATCAGCAGCCGCATCGGGTCGACCGTGCGCTCGGTGATCTGGTCCTTGGACGCGGTGTAGTAGCGGATCCGCAGCGCCCGCCCGTCCTGCAGCGCGCGGGCGACCTCCTCGCGGGTCCGCGCCGTCTTCTTGCCCTCGCGCACTCCCCCGCCGACGACCACGCCGGCCGGCTGGGCCTGTCCGGCCGCGGCTTCGATCTTGGCGATGGACCGGCGGACGGCGTCGCCGTCGACCACGCCCGGCGTCTCGGCCAGCGCGCGCAGCGCCACCAGCAGCGCGGTCGCTTCGCCGCCGGTGAGCCGCAGCGGGCGGCTCATCCCGGCGTCGTGGGTGACGACGATCGTGTCGCCCTCGAAGGACAGGTCGATGAGGTCGCCGGGGCCGTAGCCGGGCAGCCCGCACATCCACAGCAGCTCGAGGTCCTTGCGCAGCTGCTTCGGCGTGACGTCGAAGTCCTGCGCCGCGTCGTCGATGCGGACGCCCGGGCGCGCCAGCAGGTACGGGACGAGCGCGAGCAGTCTCGACATCCGGTCGGTGGACCCGCTCACCGCGCGCTCACCTGCCGGGCGACGACGGCTTCCAGCCGGTCCTGGACGCTCTTGGCCAGCACGTCGGGTTCGAGCACGACGACGTCCGGCCCCTGGGCGGTGATCCAGTCCGCGGCCGACTCCGGGTAGAGCAGGCCGATCTCGACGAGATCGCCCTCTTCGCCGTCGACGGTGGTGCGGCCGACCACGGTGCCGCGGCGGCGGACCCCGGCCGCGCGGCCGTCGGCGACCCAGAGCCGGGCGGTGGTCACCGGCGCCGGTTCGCTCTCGCCGGTGGCCGTGACGAGCTTGAGGAGGTTGACGCCCTCGGGGCGCCGGACCTCGCCGGGCCTGCCGGCCGGGCGGACCTGGCCGGTGACGCGGGAGAGCCGGAAGCAGCGGGTGGCGCCGCGATCGCGGTCGTGCCCGACGACGTACCAGCGGGCCCGCCACGACACCACACCCCACGGTTCGAGGGTGCGCATGATCCGCTCCGGGGAGCCGCTGCGGCGGTACTCGAACCGGACCGCCTGGCCGTTCTGGACCGCCGCCAGCAGCGGCCCGAACGCCGGCTCGGCGCGCACGCGCGGCTCGACCACGGTGGGCGCCTGGTCGTCGACCTCCAGCCCGGCGGCGCGCAGCTTCACGAGCGCGCCCTGCGCCTGGCCGGTCAGCTCCGGGGAGTCCCACAGCCGGGACGCCAGCGCGACGGCGGCGGCTTCGTCGGGGGCGAGGTCGATCTCGCCGAGTTCGTAGTCGCGGCGGGCGATCCGGTAGCCCTCGATCGCGTCGAACGCGGAGTTGCGGCCGGTTTCCAGGGGGATGCCGAGCTCGCGCAGCTCGGTCTTGTCCCGCTCGAACATCCGGAAGTAGGCGTCGTCGCTGGCCGCGTCGCCGTACCCGGGCACGATGCCGCGGATCTTTTCGGCCGTGAGGTACTGCCGGGTGGACAACAGGGCCAGCACCAGATTGACCAGCCGTTCGGCGCGTGCGGTGGACACCCGGTAGAGCCTAGCCCGCGCCGTCCGGCCCGATCGTGAGGTCCGGGGTGCGCGCGTCGTAATCGGTGCGGGCGGCGTCGACGGCCTCGAAGTTCTCCTCGGCCCACGCCTTGAACCCGGCCATCAGCGCGCGCAGCGATTCCCCCAGCGGCGTAAGGGAATAGTCGACGCGGACGGGGACCGCCGGGGTGACCTCGCGGCGGACGAGACCGTCCCGCTCGAGCACCCGCAGGGTCTGGGTGAGCATCTTCTGGCTGACCCCGGCGATGCGCCGCGAAAGGTCGCTGTAGCGCTGCGGGCCGTCACCGAGCGCGACCAGGATGAGGCTGACCCACTTGCCGGCGATCTCGTCCAGCAGCTTCCGGGTGGGGCACGCCGCCAGGTAGGCGTCGTAGGCGGCCTTTTCGGCCTGCCGCCGCTGTTCCGCCGTGCGCGTGGGCACCGGGCGAACCTCCGTCTCGCGAACCTCACCGTGCGGTGGGCACCTGCAGGTGCGTACTTCCCGATGGAGAGTAGCTCCCCCTACGTTCGTCGGGAAGACGGCCTTTCCCTGGAGGAGACGAAGATGCGAGCGGTGGTGGTCCGGCGGTTCGGCGGCCCGGAGGTGCTGGAGCAGGTCGAGGTGCCGGTGCCGGAGCCCGGCCCCGGCCAGGTGCGGATCCGGGTGGCGGCGGCCGCGGTGAACCCGGTGGACCTGGCGACCCGCAGCGGCGCGCTGAGCGCGGCGGGCGTGGTGCCGCCGCGGGAGGTGCTCGGGCTCGGCTGGGACGTGGCGGGCACGGTCGAGACGGCGGGCGGCGGGTTCGCCGCGGGCGACGCGGTGATCGGCCTGCGCGACCGGATCGGGACCCCACTGGGGGCCTACGCCGAGCAGATCGTCCTGGACGTGTCGGCGGTCGCCCCGGCGCCGCCGGGGGTGCCCCCGGCCGCCGCGGCGACCCTGCCGCTGAACGCACTGACCGCCGCCCAGGCCCTGGACCTGGTGGAGACCACCGGCACGGTGCTGGTGACGGGGGCGGCCGGGGCCGTCGGCGGGTACGCCGTCGCGCTCGCCCACGCGCGCAAGCTCCGGGTGGTCGCCGTGGCTGCCGAGACCGACGAAGCCGAGGTCCGGGCGTTCGGCGCGGACGAGTTCGTCCCACGCGGGCCCGCGTTGGGCGACCGGGTCCGCGCGCTGGTGCCGGGCGGGGTGGACGCGGTCCTCGACGCGGCGCTCCTGGGCTTGGACGCCCTCGACGCGGTCCGCGGCGGCGGCGAGTTCGTGGCGTTCGCCGCCGGCGCGGCGCCGCTGCCGCTGCGCGGGATCCGCGTCCGCCACGTCTGGATCCGCGCCGACGGCGAACGGCTGGCCGAGCTGGCCAGGCTGGCGGTGGACGGCGTCCTCCCCCTGCGGGTCGCCGGGACCCGGCCGCTGGCCGAGGCGGCGGCCGCGCACGAACGGCTGGCCGCGGGCGGGCTGCGTGGCCGGCTCGTGCTGATTCCCTAGCCTGGAGGCATGGCTGATCGTGTTCTCCTCATCACCGGTGCCTCCCGCGGGATCGGCGCCGCGACCGCCCGCCTCGCCGCGGCCTCCGGCTTCCGGGTCGCCCTCGTCGCGCGCCGGGCCGAATCCGTCGCCCCGCTCGCCGCCGAACTCGGCGCGGAACGGGCGCTGGCCCTCGGGGCCGACGTCGGGGACTGGCCGGGCATCGCCGCCGCCGTCGACGAGACCGTGCAGCGGTTCGGACGGCTCGACGCCGCCTTCGCCAACGCCGGTATCGGGGTGGGGACGACGTTCTTCGGCGATGACGACGACCCCGACCCGCGGGCGTGGGAACCCATGGTCCGCACCAACGTCCTCGGCGCCGCCTACACCGCCCGTGCCGCCCTCCCCGCGCTCAGGGAGACCGCCGGGCACCTGCTGCTCACCGGCTCGGTCGCCGGCCGTTACATCCGCAACGCCAGCCTGTATTCGGTGACGAAGTGGGCCGTCACCGGGATGGCGGGGGCGATCCGGGAGGAGGCCGTCGGCACGGGGGTGCGCGTCACGCTGATCAACCCCGGCATCACCGACACCGACATCCTCAGCGAAGAGCAGCGCAAAAAGCCCCACCTGCAGGCCGACGACATCGCCCGCGCCGCGCTCTACGCCCTCTCGCAGCCCCCGTCGGTGGACGTCAACGAGATCATGGTCCGCCCCACGGGCCAGGTGCTCTAGCGGAGCCGGGCGACGCGGCCCTGCGCGCCGCTGGCCCAGCAGGCCGTTCCCGCGCAGTCGACGCTGTCGAAGCTGCCGGTGTCGAACGACGTCCAGTGCCGTCCGCCGTCGGGGCTGTAGTCGCTGCCGCCCGGGCCGACGGCCAGTACCGTCCCGCCGCGCCAGGCCACCCCGGAGCGGTATCCCGCCGGGTACTGCGCCGGGGTGCGCCAGGTCCGGCCGGCGTCACCGGTCAGCGCGACGGCCGGGCCGGGCGCCGCCGGGTTCGCGAAGTCGCCGCCGATCGCGACGCCGTGGCGCGGGTTCCGGAACGCGAGCGCGAACACGCCGGCGGACGGGCTGCTCGGCAACGGCGTGTCCGACGCCGTCCAGTGGCGGCCGCCGTCGCCGGAGTGCAGGACGCGGGCGGTGGCGCCGCCGCCGGTGGCGAGCCACGCGTCGAACGGCCCCGCCGTCGTGACGCACTGCCCGCTGGCCGCGAAGCCGGCTTCGCCCGGCAACGCGGGCGGGAAGCCGCTGTCCGGGACCGGCCGCCAGCTGCGGCCGCCGTCGTAGGTGGCTTGGACGCGGAACCTGCCGTCGACCGGGTCGCTCATCGCCAGGCCGCGCCAGGGGTCGAAGAACGCGAGGCAGTCGTAGAACGCCGCCGCGTCGGTGTTCCGGAACGTCTGCCGCCAGTGCGCGCCGCCGTCGTCGGTCCGGTAGACGCGGGAGTCGGTCCCCGGCCCGATCGACAGGACCACGGCGTGGTCGGCGTCGAAGGCCTCGACGTCGCGGAACTGGAGGGCCTCGGTGCCCGGCGGCCCGACGGACTTCCAGCTCGCCCCGCCGTCGGTGGTGCGCAGGACGGTGCCCTGCGTGCCGCTGACCCACACGACCCGCGCACTGACCGCGGACAGGCCCCGGAACTGGGCGGTGACGCCGGTCGGTTTCGGCTCCCACGCCGGCCGGTGCTCACCCGCCGACGCCGGGGCCGCGATCGAGACCAGCAGGGCGCACACGAACAGCACGACACGCATGCGGGAGATCCTGCCGCACCCGCCCGGCGACTTTCGTAGGGAACACCGGGCGGGCGCGCCGGACTAGAGCGAGCTGATCAGGCGCTCCACCCGCTCGTCGACCGAGCGGAACGGATCCTTGCACAGGACCGTGCGCTGGGCCTGGTCGTTGAGCTTCAGGTGCACCCAGTCGACCGTGAAGTCGCGCCCGGCGGCCTGGGCGGCGGCGATGAAGTCGCCGCGCAGCTTCGCCCGGGTCGTCTGGGGCGGGGTGTCCTTGGCGGCCTCGATCTCGCCGTCGTCGGTGACCCGGCGGACCAGGCCCTTGCGCTGGAGCAGGTCGAAGATGCCCCGGCCCCGGCGGATGTCGTGGTAGGCCAGGTCGAGCTGGGCGATGCGCGGGCTGGACAGGTCCAGGTCGTGCTTGTGCCGGTAGCGCTCGACCAGCCGGTGCTTGATCGCCCAGTCGATCTCGGTGTCGATCTTGCCGAAGTCCTGCTGTTCGACCGCGTCGAGGGCGCGGCCCCACAGCTCGACGACGCGCTCGTTCGCCGCCGTCGTGCCGTTGTCCTTGATGTGCTGGAGCGCGCGGGCGTGGTATTCGCGCTGGATGTCCAGTGCCGAGGCCTCGCGCCCGCCGGCCAGCCGCACCTGGCGGCGGCCGGTGAGGTCGTGGCTGATCTCGCGGATCGCCCGGATCGGGTTGTCGAGGGTGAAGTCGCGGAACTGGACGCCGGCCTCGATCATCTCGAGCACCAGGTTCGCCGAGCCGACCTTGAGCATGGTCGTCGGCTCGGCCATGTTCGAGTCGCCCACGATGACGTGCAGGCGCCGGTAGCGCTCGGCGTCGGCGTGCGGCTCGTCCCGGGTGTTGATGATGGGCCGGGACCGGGTCGTGGCGCTGGAGACACCCTCCCAGATGTGCTCCGCCCGCTGGGAGAGGCAGTACACCGCCCCGCGCGGGGTCTGCAGCACCTTGCCGGCTCCGCAGATGAGCTGCCGGGTGACCAGGAACGGGAGCAGCACGTCCGCGATCCGCGAGAACTCCCCCGCCCGGGTCACCAGGTAGTTCTCGTGGCAGCCGTAGGAGTTGCCCGCCGAGTCGGTGTTGTTCTTGAACAGGAAGATGTCACCGCCGATGCCCTCGTCGGCGAGCCGCCGTTCGGCGTCGACCAGCAGGTCCTCGAGGATCCGCTCCCCGGCCTTGTCGTGCGTGACGAGCTGGACCAGGTCGTCACACTCGGCCGTCGCGTACTCGGGGTGCGAGCCGACGTCGAGGTAGAGCCGCGAGCCGTTCGACAGGAACACGTTGGAGGAGCGTCCCCACGACACGACCCGCCTGAACAGGTACCGCGCCACCTCGTCGGGCGAGAGCCTGCGCTGTCCGTGGAAGGTGCACGTGACCCCGAACTCGGTCTCGATGCCAAAGATCCGCCGCTGCATTCCACCAGAGTAGGCGCTGCACCCCCGTCGACGGTGCGCCGTTCGGGCGTCGACACGCCCCCAGTACGCCACAGACGGTGAAATCTCGCCGAATCAGGCACGATTGGAGCACAGCTCTTGACGTGCGGAAGGCGGACTCCTTGTCACACCAGCTCATCCGGGCGTTCCGGCGGGTCGGCCGGACCGATCGCGCGCTGATGCGGCGCAGCGCCGCCCTGCCCGCCTCGAAAGCCGACGACGCGCTGATGGTGTTGTCCAGATCGGCGAACAAGTCCCGCCTGTGGTGGGGCGTCGCCGCGCTCCTGGCCGCGCGCCCGGGCGAGACGCGCCGGGCCGCGTTGCGCGGGGTCGTCGCGATCGCCGGGGCCAGCGCCGCGGCCAACGTCATCGGCAAGCCGCTCTTCCCGCGCCGCCGGCCGGCCGAGGAGGAGACGCCGGTGCGCCGCCGCCTGCGGAAACGGCCCACCTCCTCGTCGTTCCCCTCCGGGCACTCCGCGTCCGCGGCGGCCTTCGCGACGGCGGTCGCGATGGAGTCGCCGCGGGCCGGGCTCGCCGTGGCCCCGCTGGCCCTGGCGGTGGCCTACTCGCGGGTCCACACCGGCGTGCACTGGCCGTCCGACGTCGGGGTCGGGCTGGGCATCGGGGTCGGGGTCGGCCTGGCCACCCGGCACTGGTGGCCGCTGCACGACGACATCCCGGGCCGCGCCGTCCACGACGCGGACGCGCCCGAGATGGTCGACGGCGAAGACATGCTCGCGGTCGTCAACCCGAACTCCGGCGTGGCGGGCCAGGACCCGACCGACGACGTCAAGTTCGCCTGGCCCAAGGCCACGCTGCTCTACCCGGACCCCGAGCAGGGCCTCCGCGCCCAGATCGAAGCCGAGCTCGACGCCCGCGGCACGATCCGCGCGCTCGCCGTCGCGGGCGGGGACGGCACGGTGGCGGCGGTGGCCTCCGTCGCCGCCGAACGCGAACTGCCGCTCGCCCTGGTCCCGGCGGGGACGCTCAACCACTTCGCCCGCGACGTCGGCGTCAGCTCGATGCCCGACGCCGACGCGGCGACCGAGGTCGGCAACGCCGTCCGTGTCGACCTCGGCGAGGTCGAGATCGACGGGACAGGCGAACCGGCCCACCGCTGGTTCGTCAACACCGCCAGCCTCGGCGGCTACCCGGAGATGGTCCGGCTGCGCGAGAAGCTGCAGGAAAGGCACCCGAAGTGGCCTTCGGCGGCCATCGCGCTGGCCAGGACGCTGCGGCACGCCCGGCCGCTGAACGTGCGGCTCAACGGCAAGAAGACCCAGGTCTGGCTGCTGTTCGTCGGCAACGGCACCTACGCACCCAAGGGCTTCGCCCCGAGCCGCCGTCCCGCGCTCGACACCGGCCTGCTCGACATCCGCTACCTGCGCGCCGACCTGCCCTACTCCCGCGCCCGGTTCCTGCTGGCGATGATCACCCGGAGCCTCGCGGCCAGTCACGTCTACCAGGAGCTCGACCTGCCCGAACTGGACGTCGAACTGCTCGACGGCAACCGGCGCGTCGCCACCGACGGCGAGGTCGGCCCGCTCGGCAACCGGTTCCGCTTCCGGTCGCGCCCCAGCGCCCTGACGCTCTACCGGCCTTGAGGTTGCTTTACCTTCTCTCAACGAACCCACAGGCGCTTCCCGCTAGCTTCGCGACCGAGTTGCGGGCACTCCTGCCCGCGGCCAGGGGACGAGCGGGGATTCGATGGACGGGCACGGCCTGGCTAGCGTCATCCACCGGGCCGCGAGCGACCCGGTGCTGCCCGGTGACGTGACCGCCCGCGCCCGCGACCTCGGCCCGCTCGAATCACCGCTCATCTGGCTCGGCTTCGCCTCGGCCGCCGTCGCGGTGCTGGCCGTGGTGGTGGCGCTCTGGTACCGCCGCCGCGTCCGGCGCTGGGGGTTCACCGCCTTCGGCGTGCTCCTGCTGCTGGCGTCGGTCACGGCGCTCAACAGCTACGTCGGGTACGTCCGCACCTCCGACGACCTGGCCCGGCTCCTCCAGCGCGGCCCCGGCGTGGTCAACCTCGCCGGCCGCCTGCTGGACGACGGCAAGGAGGCCCCCGAGCCCTCGTCGGGCTCGGCGGGCTCGTCGCCGGATTCGTCGTCGGATTCGTCGGCCACGCCGCGGCCCGGTGCGGGCAAGGCGGCCGCGGGGCAGCGGATCGACGTCGTCAACCTCGCCGACCCCGCCCACGGGATCCCGACGGGCAGCAACTACGTCGTCCTCCCGCCCGGCTACGACAGCGACCCCACCCACCGCTACCCGGTCGTCTACCTCATCCACGGCTACCCGTTCGGCGGCCCGCGCGACTGGCTCACCTCCGGCGACGCCCCCGGTTCGCTCCTGGCGCTGCAGCAGGCCAACGTCATCGCGCCGATGATCGTGGTGAGCGTCGACATGACCGCGGGCAACCCCAGCACCGACTGGGAGTGCCTGAACGTCCCGGGCGGCCCGCAGCTGGAGAGCTACCTCGCCGAGACGGTCGTCCCGGCCATCGACCAGCGGTACCGCACCATCGCCGACCGCACCCACCGGGCGCTGGGCGGCATGTCCGGCGGCGGGTTCGGCGCGCTGAACATCGGCCTCCACCACGTCGACGAGTTCGCCACCCTGGTGATCGCCCTGCCCTACGACGACCTGAACGACTCGATCGGCATCCTCGACGGCAACCGGGCGGCCATCGCCGCCAACACACCCCGCCGCTACCTGCCGACGATGAAGTTCTCCGCGCCGATCTCGGTGATGCTGGCGGTCGGCACCGGAGCACCGACCGACGTGACCACGGCCCACCGGATCGCGGACGCGCTGCACGCCCGGGGCCAGGAGGCGGTGGTGCACGCCGAGCGCGGGTTCAACCACACTTGGCACACCGCCCGGGCGACGCTGCCGTATCTGCTGGCGTTCGCCGATCAGACCTTCCGGGCTCCGCCTGCGGCATCATGAGCGGGTGGATCTCGAGGTTGCCTACGGGAGTGGGCCGGCGGAGCGCACGCGGCTGATCCGGACCCCGCACGGCCGGTTGGAGTACCTGCGTACCCAGGAGCTGCTGCGCCGGTTCCTGCCCGCCCGCGCCCGGGTCCTGGATGTCGGCGGTGGGACCGGGGTGCACGCCGGGTGGCTGGCCGCGGACGGGCACGACGTCCATCTGGTCGACGTAGTCGCGGACCACGTTTCGCAGGCGGCGACGTTGCCGGGGGTGACCGCCGAGGTCGGGGACGCTCGGCGTCTCGGCGTCCCGGACGGTGCGTTCGACGTGGTGTTGCTGCTCGGGCCGCTTTACCACCTGGTCGACGGCGCCGATCGGGCGCGGGCGCTCTCCGAGGCGCGTCGGGCGCTGCGGCCGGGTGGGGTGCTCGCGGCGGCGGGGATCAGCCGTTATCTGTCGCTGCTGGAGACCGGTGCCGGGGGGACGCTCACCGCTTCGCGGGTCGCTCCGGTCCGGGAGGTCATCTCGACCGGTGCCTATGACGGGCATGCCGGGTTCGTCGCCACGCACTGGCACACCGCCGGGGAACTGCGGGAGGAAGTCGGTGCCGCGGGGTTTTCGCAGGTCGAGGTGTTCGGGGTCGAGGGGCCGGCTTGGCCTGCTCTTGATGCCGCCGGGCTGGGGCGGTTCGGTGACCTTGTCGATTCCGCTCTGCGGGCCGCGCGGATCGTGGAACGGGATCCTCGGGTTGTCGAGACCAGTGCTCATCTGCTGGCTGTTGCGCGGCGAGCGGGGTAGCTCTGGTGGGGGTAGCTCTGCCGGGGTCTGCCCTGCCGCGGTCAGCCCTGCCGGGGTCTCCCCGCCGGCCCGAACGCCGGATTGTTCAACGGCCGACAGGCTGTGTCAAGGCGGGAAAGCGTGCCTTGACACAGCCTGTCGGCCGCTGATGCGGCTGCGTATCGGGTCGGCAGGGGGGTGTGGTCGGAGGCCCTTCGGGCCTTGATGTGCTCACGTCGGCTTTCGGCTCACCGATGCCCGCACTCTTGTTTGGCGGTGCGCAGGGGCTCCCGGGCTGCGACGCCGCGATCGCTCGCCGTTCTGCTGCGGCCCGAATCGCCGAAGCGGGGCGCGCCTCTCGGCTGCGCCCCGCTTCGGTTGTGCTCTTACTCTGCTTCCAGCTTGCTCTCCGGCTCCTCGCCCTGGGGGTCCGGGACCGGCAGGAGCGTGTCCAGCGCTGTTCCGGTCAGCCTGCGGAATGCGCGGCGGGGGCGGTCGCGGTCCAGGACCGCCACCTCCAGCTTGATCGGGTCCGCCTCGCCGTTTCCGTTCGCCGCGGCTCCCGCCGACGATGACGAGGCCGAGCCGGACGCAGAGCCCGCGGAGGTCGCCGGGGCCGGCTGGCTCGGGGTTCGCAACGCCGCCACCGCCACGCCCAGGGCCGCCTGGAGGTCCAGGCCGTCCTCGAACGTCTCCTTCAGCTTGGCCGAGATCTTGTCCGTCTGGCCGCCCATCACCACGTACTGGGGCTCGTCGAAGATCGAACCGTCGTACGTCAAGCGGTACAGCTGGTCCTCCGCCGAGCTCGCGGCGACCTCCGCCACGCAGATCTCCACCTCGAACGGCTTCAACTGCTCGGTGAAGATGCTGCCCAGCGTCGCCGCGTACGCGTTCGCCAGTGCCCGGGCGCTCACGTCACGCCGGTCGTACTGGTAGCCCTTCAGGTCCGCGTGGCGGATGCCCGCCACGCGCAGGTTCTCGAACTCGCTGTAGCGCCCGACCGCGGCGAAGCCGATGCGGTCGTAGATCTCGGAGACCTTGTGCAGGGTCGCCGACGGGTTCTCCGCCACGAACAGCACGCCGCCCGCGTACTTCAGCACCACCACGCTCCGGCCGCGCGCGATGCCCTTGCGCGCCAGCTCGGAACGCTCCCGCATCAGCTGCTCGGGAGAGGCATACAACGGCATCGTCACGGTGTGCGCTCCAGGTCTTTCGGTGTTCCAACGTTCACTGGTCCGGCTCCGGTCAGGACAGCCGGCGCTGCTGGCGCTCGATGCGGCCGGCCACCACCGCTTCGGCCACGGCCGCCGTCTCCGACTCCGACAGCTGGACGGCGCCCTTCTCCGCGGTGATCGTCACGACGCTCGGGAAGATCCGGCGCACCAGGTCCGGGCCGCCCGACGCCGTGTCGTCGTCCGCCGCGTCGTACAGGGCCTCCACCGCCACCCGCACCGCGCCTTCGACGTCGGCGTCCGGGTCGTGCAGCTTCTTCAGCGCCGACTTCGCGAACAGCGAACCCGAGCCGATGCCCGCGTAGCCGCCGTTCTCCTCGTAGCGCCCGCCCGCGGCGTCGTACGACACGATGCGGCCGGCGTGCTTGGCGTCCTCGGCCTCCAGGTCGTACCCGACGAACAACGGGATCGCGGCCAGCCCGGCCATCGCCATCTCGAGGTTCGCCTTGACCATCCCGGCCAGCTTGTTCGTCTTGCCGTCCAGCGACAGCGAAACGCCTTCGATCTTCTCGTAGTGCGCCAGCTCGACCGCGTACAGCCGCACCATCTCCACGGCCAGCCCCGCCGTGCCCGCGATGCCGACCGCCGAATACTCGTCGGTGACGTGCACCTTCTCGATGTCGCGGCTGGCGATCAGGTTCCCCGACGTCGCCCGCCGGTCACCCGCGATCAGCACGCCGCCGGCGAAGGTGCACGCGACGATCGTCGTCCCGTGCGGCACGCCCAGCTCGGCCGCACCGCCCGACACCCGCCGCTCCGGAAGCAGCTCCGGCGCCTGCACCCGCAAGAAGTCCGAAAACGACGACGTCGCCGACGAGAAGTACGGGGCCGGCAGCGCGGGACCCGAGATGCCCCTGGTGTTGTCCATACGTGCTCAAAAATCCCATCTGTGCGGGCCGGACGCCCCGCGCGCGAGAAACGCCACGCGGAGCCCCGGCCGCCGGCTGAACGGTCGGCGGGGGCGGCAGTGCCCCCGAGCGGCTATTCGCCGCCCTTCTGCACGTAGGCCCGGACGAAGTCCTCGGCGTTCTCTTCGAGCACGTCGTCGATCTCGTCGAGGATCGTGTCCACGTCCTCGCCGAGCTTCTCGCGCCGCTCCTGACCCGCCGCGCCGGTGTCTTCGAACTCCTCGTCGGAGTCACCACCGCCGTGCTTTTCGATCTTTTCCTGGGCCATCTCGCCTCCCGGTGTGGCTGATGTTTCCTAGCCTACCCAGCGGCCCCGACATTCGGGGCAACGCCGCGATCGGTGTGCCAACCGCCTAGTCCGAACCGGTGAGCGCCTCCACCAGCTCTTCAGCCGTCGCCGCGTTGTCCAGCAACTTGCCGACGTGCGCCTTCGTGCCCCGCAGCGGCTCCAGGGTCGGGATCCGCACCAGCGACTCCTTGCCAACGTCGAAGATGACCGAGTCCCACGAAGCCGCCGCGATCGAGGTCGCGTACTTCTCCAGCGCCCGGCCGCGGAAGTAGGCGCGCGTGTCCGACGGCGGCGTCGTCACCGCGGCCAGCACCTCCTCCTCCGTGACCAGCCGCTTCATCGACCCGCGCGTCACCAGCCGGTTGTACAGGCCCTTCGCCAGCCGCACGTCCGAGTACTGCAGGTCGACCAGGCGCAGCCGCGGCGCGCCCCAGGCCAGCTGGTCGCGCTGCCGATAACCCTCCAGCAGCCGCAGCTTGGCCGGCCAGTCCAGCCGGTCCGCGCACTCCTGCGGGTCGCGCGCCAGCGCGTCCAGCACCTCGCCCCAGACCCGCAGGACCTCCTTCGAGGCCTGGTCGGCGTCCGTGCGCTCCAGGTTCTGCGAAGCGATCTCGTGGTAGGCGAACTGCAGGTCCAGCCCGGTGTACTTCTTGCCGTTGGCCAGCGCCACCTGCTTCTTCAGCGTCGGGTCGTGGCTGATCTGGTGGACGGCCTTGACCGGCTCGTCCAGCTTCAGGTCGTCGAACCGGATGCCGGACTCGATCAGGTCCAGCACCAGCGCCGTCGTCCCGACCTTCAGGTACGTCGAGTACTCCGACATGTTCGCGTCGCCGATGATGACGTGCAGCCGCCGATACTTGTCCGCGTCCGCGTGCGGCTCGTCGCGCGTGTTGATGATCCCGCGCTTGAGCGTGGTCTCCAGGCCGACCTCGACCTCGATGTAGTCCGCACGCTGGGAGAGCTGGAACCCGGCCTCTTCGCTCTGCTGGCCGATCCCGACCCGGCCGGAGCCGGTCACGACCTGCCGCGACACGAAGAACGGCGTCAGGCCCGCGATCACCGCGGTGAACGGCGTCGACCGCGCCATCAGGTAGTTCTCGTGCGTGCCGTAGCTCGCGCCCTTGCCGTCGACGTTGTTCTTGTACAGCTGCAGCTGCGGCTGGCCGGGCACGGAGGCGGCCTTCATCGCCGCCTCCTCCATCACCCGCTCGCCGGCCTTGTCCCAGATGACCGCGTCGCGCGCGTTCGTCACCTCGGGCGCCGAGTACTCCGGGTGCGCGTGGTCGACGTACAGCCGGGCCCCGTTGGTCAGGATGACGTTCGCCGCGCCCAGGTCCTCGACGTCCGGGTCGTGCCCCGGTCCGCCCGGGCCGGTCAGGTCGAACCCGCGCGCGTCCCGCAGCGGGCTCTCCACCTCGTAGTCCCACCGCGCCCGCCGGGCGCGCGGGATGTCGGCCGCCGCCGCGTACGCCAGCACGACCTGGGTGGAGGTGAGTACCGGGTTCGCCGTCGCGTCGCCCGGCACGGAGATGCCGTACTCGACTTCGGTTCCCATGATCCGCCGCATGTCACCACCCTACGGGGTCGTCCTAGTGGAACGATGCACCCATGCCAGGCAGTGACGAACTCGTTGCCCTCTATGACCAGGCCGGAGCCGTGGTCGGCACGGCCACCCGGGCGCGGGTCCGCGCCGAGGCGCTGTGGCACGCCGCCGGCGTCGTCCTGGTCCGTTCGGGTGACGGGGAAGCCGTTTACGTGCACCTCCGCACCCCCGGCAAGGACGTGTTCCCCTCGACCTGGGACTGCTGGGCGGGCGGCGTGGTCGCCGCCGGCGAGACCCCGGCCGAGTGCGCCCGCCGCGAACTCGCCGAAGAACTCGGCGTCCAGGGGGTGGAACCCGTGCCGCTGTTCACCAAGGTCTACGACGACGGCCGCAACCGCTGCCACAACTTCGCCTTCGAGGTCCGCTGGGACGGCCCCATCCGCCACCAGGCCGAGGAGATCGTCGAAGGCCGCTGGATCCGCCTCGACGAGCTCCGCGCCTGGGTCGACGACCCGGCCCCGGAGCTGCCCTTCATCCCCGACGGCCGCGAAGGCGTCCAGGAGTGGTTCCGCCGTTACGGCTGAGCGGCGAGCTTCGCCGTCATCGCCGGCAGCAAGCGCTTCGCCGCGTTGACCGCCCTGGCCTCCGTGCTCGCCGAGACCGTCAGCTCGGACACGAGCCTTCCCTTGGCCAGCAGGACCGTGCAGGTCTTGCCGTCGCACCGGGCCTGCTGCACCTCGACGCCGGGCTGGACCGGGACGCTCACCGTCTTGCCCGCGCACTCGTTTTCCGCGACGGCCCGGGCGGCCGATCGGTCCGGGAACACCACGACGCGGTGGCTCAGCACCGATCCGGTGGAGTAGCGCCAGGTCGCGGTCCGGCTGCCCGCCGACGGCCCGTCCGCCAGGCACCCCGAAGCCGCGGCCGAGCCCGGCTGGACGCCTTCTCCGGCGACGTCGGCGTCGGACAGCAGCGCCTGCTCCGCGAGCCGGCCCGCATCGGGCACGACCGGAGACGGCGTGACCGGAGCCGCCTTCGCGGGGCTCACCGGGGCGCCCGGAGTGGGCGAGGGAGGCGGCGCCGTCGAAGTGGCGGGGACCGGATCGTCGTAGTACGTCTCGAGGTTGTCCGGGTCGGGCCCTTCGCAGCCCGTGAGGCCGACCAACGCGACCGCGGCCAACGCGATCGCCTGCCGATGACGCACCTGCTCCGGCCTCCTGTCGTCCGTGGCGTGCCTGCGAAGGGTAGTGCAGCCCCTCAGTCCCACTCCAACGAGGACCGGTGTCGCCAGTACGCCCCGGGCTCTTCGGCGAGCGCGGACAGCGCGTCACGTTCGGCCGCGGTCAGCTCCAGGGCCGTGGCCCGCAGGTTCGTCTCGAGCTGCGCCGGGCTCGCCGGGCCGATGACCGCCCGGTCCACCCAGCCGTTCGCCAGCACCGCGGCCACCGCGACCGCGTCCGGCCCGGTCCCGCGGGCGGCCGCGATCTCCCGCACGGCGGGCGGGGCCTCGACGACCAGCCTGCCGTTGGCCAGGGTTTCCTTGACCAGCACCCGGTTCCCGGCCGCGTGCGCCGCCGCCAGGGCCCGGCCCGCCGACGGCTCCAGCAGGTTCCACGTCGACTGCACCGCGGAAAACACCGGCTGCCCGGCCACTTCCAGCGCGAACGCCCGCTCGACCGCGTCCGCCTGGGCCGGCCCGGACGTCGAAAAGCCCACCGCCACCCCGTTCGCGGAGAGCTCCGCCAGCGCTTCGAGCAACGGCTCGTCGGTGAACAGCGGACTGTCCACAGTGAGCGAATGGACCTGGTAGAGGTGCACCCGGTCCCCCAGCAGCGCCAGGGTTTCCGCCCACTGCGCGGCGAACCGCGCCGCCGAGTGCTCCTTGACCTCGTGCACCTCGGCGTCGAGCCGCCACTGCCCGACGTAGGCGTAGCCCCACTTGCTGGAGATCTCCACGTCCAGGTGGCCGCGGTCGGCGAGCCACCCGGCCAGGAACTCCTCGGAGCGCCCGTACGACCGGGCGACGTCGACGTGCCGGACGCCCGCGGCGTACGCGTCGTCGAGCACCGCGAACGTCGCCGCGCGCATCGAAGCGACGTCCCGCACCGGCGGCAGCGCCCCGTCGCGGCCCAGGTTGATGTACGCGGGACGGCCCAGCGCCGCCAGGCCGAGCGCGATGCGGTCCACGCGCGCGCTCACGCCGTCTGCTTGTGCCGCAGGATGGCCAGCCACTGCCCCGCCGTCTGCGCCTGGCGGTGCAGCTTCTCGAGGCGCGCGGCGGGGGCCCGGACGTAGCCCTTGCCGAAGACGGGGGCGATCTGCCGGAGGCTCGCACCGCCTTCACGGGCCGCGAGCAGCAGCCAGTCCGAGGCGTCGGCGCAGGCCGCGGACGCGCGGCGGAGTTCGCCCAGCATGTCGATCAGCTCCGGGGCACTCACCTCCCCCGCCTCGACGGCGGCGGCCGTCGTCTCCAGCCAGGCCAGGACGTCGGCTTCGGTGATGGGGGCACGGGGCCGGGTTTCTTCGCTCACGCCGGCGAGTATAGGTCGTTATACGCTCGGTTCGGCACAGCACACGCCGGGGCGGTTATGCTGATCCCGAAGCCCATGACTGCGCACACCGAACCCGAAGCCGACGTCGAGCCGCTGCTCGACGTGTTCAAGGCGCTCGCGAATCCGGTGCGGCTGCAGGTGCTGCGGTGGCTGCGGGAGCCGGTGCGGCACTTCCCCGTCGACCGGGCCATCGCCGATCCCGTCGAAGTGGGCGTGTGCGTGACGCACATCCAGGAGAAGACGGGGCTGGCGCAGTCGACGGTCTCGGCGTACATGGCCGAACTGCAGCGCGCCGGCCTGGTGCGGGCGACGCGCGTCGGCAAGTGGACGCACTACAAGCGGGACGAAGCCCGGATCGCCGGGCTTGTCGACCTGCTCGGCCGCACCCTCTGATCCACTCCCCTCTCCCCCGCGGCCCCCGCTTGCCTGTCATATCGAAGATCTGCGATACTTCGATTTATGGGTATGATCGAGAACATGCGGCTCGGCCGCTACGGGATTTGGACGTTCGACTTCGAGGACCAGCCGGCCGGCCTGATCCGGGATTCGGTGCAGGAGCTGGAAGAACTCGGCTGGCCGGCGATCTGGATCCCGGAGAGCGAAGGCCGGGAGGCCCTGACCCACGCCGGCTTCCTGCTCTCGGCCACCGAACGCCTCACCGTCGTCAACGGCATCGCCCAGATCTGGTCGCGCGAGGCGCAGTGGACCCGCGGCGGGGCCCTCCTGCTGGCCGATGCCTACCCGGACCGCCACCTGCTGGGCCTCGGCTTCGGCGCCGGCAAGCCCGGCGTGAAGCCGCTGCGGGCGATGAACGACTACCTCGACGCCCTGGACACCGACGCGAAGGTCAACCCCGCGCCGCGCGCTCCGATGCGGCGGATCCTCGCCGCCTACGGCCCGAAGATGCTGGAGCTGGCCCGCGACCGGTCCGCGGGTGCGCACACCTACCACGTGACCCCGGAACACACGGCGCAGGCGCGGGAAATCCTCGGCGCCGAACCGTTCCTCGGCGTCGAGCACGCCGTGCTCTTCGAGACCGAGCCGGCCCGGGCCCGGGAGATCGCCCGCGCCCACCTGCACCCGTACCTCACCTCTCCGTACAACATCGCCAAGTTCCGGCGGCTGGGCTACCCGGAGGCGGACCTCGACGGCGGGCGCGGCAGCGACCGCCTCGTCGACGACCTCGTGTTCTGGGGCGACCTCGACACGATCACCGCGAAGCTGCGCGGACACCTCGACGCGGGCGCCGACCACGTCGGCGTCCAGGTGATCGGGGTCGAGCCGGGGACGTCGGCCATGCCGCACTGGCGCCGGCTGACCGAAGCGCTGCTACCCGCGTAGGCCGAACCGCGCGGTGCAGTGCCACACGCGCTTGAGCACCTGGGGGTCGTGCCGGCCGGCGCGGACGGCGTCACCGATGATGCGCGCGTCGAGCCACCCGTCCTCGGCGATGGCTTCGCCGGCCCGCACGGCCTCCGCACCGCGGTAGTCCGCGTGCTCGGCGAGCTTGGCCACCGGGAGCCGGAACCCGTGGTGCCAGTACGTCGGGCACCGGAACTCCGCGGCCGCCGCCTCGACGTCGGTGCCCCGGAAGGACGGGTCCAGCACCAGGGCGGCGACGTCGTCGGGCAGCCGGAGCGGGCCGTGGACGTGGGCCTCGATGTAGTCGTCGAGCTCGTCGGGCGCGTCCGCTTCGACGAGGGGGATCAGCGGCATGTGCGCCCGCGTGCCGAAGTGCGCCGGGTCGCGGAAGCTGTCCGGGTAGCAGAACGTCGTGCGCTCCAGCACGTGCCGTTCGAGCCGGAAGTGCGCCGAACCGAACCGCACGGAGCCGCCGGCGGGACGGCGGCGGTAGTCGAGCGAGCCGTACTTCGGGCGCTCGGACGGCGGCAGCCCGTCGTAGACGCCGCCGAACATCCGGTGTTCCCAGTGCCACCGGGCGCCGCCGGGGTGCGCGGTCAGGCCGCCGTTGCCGGTGCCGGTCTCGAACTGCGAGCGGTAGACGCCGTCGGTCAGCCAGTGCCGCAGGAGCGGCACGGCGCCCACCAGCCGGTCCGGGTGGAAGTGGACCGTGACCTCCAGGTCCTCCGGCAGCGGTGGTCCGGTCGCCCGGCCGGCGACGTGTTCGACCGCGGTCCGCCATTCGTGCCCCATGGGATAGGTCGTTATACACAACACGGCGTCGGAAAACCACTGGCTTCGCGGGCGGTTCCCCGGTTTGACTGCGGCCATGCAACGGGCGGAGTTCGGGGTCACGGTGCGGTTCGCGCTGCTGGCCGTCGTGTGGGGTGCGAGTTTCCTGTTCATCAAGGTGGGGCTGACCGGGCTGTCCCCCGCCCAGGTCGCGCTCGCCCGGGTCGCGCTGGGCGCGCTGGCGCTGGCCGTCGTCCTCGTCGCGCGCCGGCGGCCGCTGCCCCGTGATCCCGGGCTGTGGGGGCACCTCGCGGTCGTGTCGGTGCTGTTGTGCGTGGTGCCGTTCCTGCTGTTCTCGTGGGCGGAGCAGTACATCTCGTCCGGGTTGGCGAGCATCTTCAACGCGACGACGCCGCTGGTCACGATGCTGCTGGCGGCCGTCGCGCTGCCCGAGGAGCGGTTCACGCCGCCGCGGGTGCTCGGGCTGCTGCTGGGGTTCGCCGGCGTGCTCACGATCGTCGGGGTGTGGCACGGCGTCGACGTGACCCACCAGCTGACGGCCCAGCTCGCCTGCCTCGGCGCGACCGCCTGCTACGGCGCCTGCTTCGTCTACATGCGCCGGTTCCTCTCACCCCGTGGGACGGACCCGGTGGTCGTCGCGTTCGGGCAGACGGCGTCCGCAACGGTCATCCTGGGGCTGCTGGCGCCGGCGATCGCGGCGACGCCGGTGCACCTGAACCTGCCGGTGGTGGCGAGCATGGTGGCGCTCGGCGTGTTCGGCACGGGTTTGGCCTACGTGTGGAACGTCCGCATCATCGCGGCCTGGGGCGCCGCCAACGCCTCCGCGGTGACGTACCTGACGCCGGTGGTCGGCGTGCTGCTCGGCGTGCTGGTGCTGGGTGAGCCGGTGAGCTGGAACCAGCCGGCCGGGGCGCTGCTCGTCGTGCTGGGCATCCTCGCCGCGCGCGGGAAGTTGCGCCTGCGCCGCTCAACTCCGGCCGACGCCGACCTGGTCCGCCGCTAGACACGGCGATGGGGCGGCTGGATCACCAGCCGCCCCATCGCGCGTTCGATCCCTACAGGTACTGACCGGTGTTCGTGGCGGTGTCGATCGCCCGCCCCGAGTCCTGGTTCTTGCCGGTGACGAGCGTGCGGATGTAGACGATCCGCTCCCCCTTCTTGCCGGAGATCCGGGCCCAGTCGTCCGGGTTGGTGGTGTTGGGCAGGTCCTCGTTCTCCGCGAACTCGTCGACGATCGCGTCGAGCAGGTGCTGGACGCGCAGACCCGGCTGCTTCGTCTCGAGCACCGACTTGATCGCCGACTTCTTCGCCCGGTCCACGATGTTCTGGATCATCGCGCCCGAGTTGAAGTCGCGGAAGTACAGGACTTCCTTGTCCCCGTTGGCGTAGGTCACCTCGAGGAACCGGTTCTCGTCGCTCTCCTCGTACATCCGCTCGACGGTGTGCTGGATCATCGCGTCGAACGTCGCCTTCGGGTCCCCGCCGAACTCGGCGAGGTCGTCGGCGTGGATCGGCAGGCCTTCGGCCAGGTACTTGGAGAAGATGTCCTTCGCGCCTTCGGCGTCCGGACGCTCGATCTTGATCTTGACGTCGAGCCGGCCCGGCCGCAGGATCGCCGGGTCGATCATGTCCTCGCGGTTGGAGGCGCCGATGACGATGACGTTCTCCAGGCCTTCGACACCGTCGATCTCCGACAGCAGCTGCGGCACGATCGTCGTCTCGACGTCGGACGAAACGCCCGACCCACGGGTCCGGAAGATCGAGTCCATCTCGTCGAAGAACACGATCACCGGGGTGCCCTCGGAGGCCTTCTCGCGCGCCCGCTGGAAGATCAGGCGGATGTGCCGCTCGGTCTCCCCGACGAACTTGTTGAGCAGCTCGGGACCCTTGATGTTCAGGAAGTAGGACTTCCCGTCCGCGTTGTCGCCCCGCGCCGCCGCCACCTTCTTGGCCAGCGAGTTCGCCACCGCCTTGGCGATGAGCGTCTTGCCGCAGCCCGGCGGGCCGTACAGCAGGACGCCCTTCGGCGGCCGCAGCTGGTACTCCTGGTACAGGTCGGCGTGCAGGAACGGCAGCTCGACCGCGTCCCTGATCTGCTCGATCTGCCGGGTGAGGCCACCAATGTCCTCGTAGCGGACGTCGGGCACCTCCTCCAGCACCAGGTCCTCGACCTCCGCCTTCGGCACGCGCTCGTACGCGTAGCCGGCCTTGGAGTCGACCAGGAGCGAGTCGCCCGGCTTGAGCGGCTGCTCGGCCAGCAGGTCGGAGAGCAGGACCACCCGCTCCTCGTCCGCGTGCCCGACCACCAGGGCGCGGGGGCTGCCGCCCTCGACGTCCGGTGCGAGCACTTCGCGCAGCGCGCACACCTCACCGGTGCGTTCGAAACCGCCGCCTTCGACCACGGTGAGCGCCTCGTTGAGCCGCAGCGCCTGGCCGCGGCGCAGCGACGAGATCTCCACCGCGGGCGAAACCGACACCCGCATCTTCCGGCCGGCCGTGAAGACGTCCACCGTGTTGTCCTCGTACGCCTCGACGAAGACGCCGTACCCGGACGGTGGCTGGGCCAGCCGGTCGACCTCTTCGCGGAGAGCGAGGAGCTGTCCTCGCGCTTCGCGCAGCGTTTCGACCAGTTTGGTGTTGCGTTCGGTGAGCTGGCTCACCCTTTCCGAGGCCTCGGCGAGCCGCTGTTCGAGAACGCGGTTCTGCCGTGGCGAGTCCGTCAGTTTGCGGCGCAGCAGCGCCACTTCTTCCTCGAGAAAACGGATCTGCCGAGCCTGCTCGTCCGCCGTCGTCCCAGCTCCGGATGTTGCTGAAGGGTCGGCCTCCTCGCGCCGACCTCCGGGAAGGTCATGATGCATCGGGCACCTCCTCGGAGTGCTTTTCATTCCACGGTACCGGCGATCACCGACAAGAAAAGGCCTTTCCGGATCACAAGATCGGCGCGTCGCGGTTTGCCGACCGTCCCCAGCACGGACATTCCCGCAGCGCAAGCGGCCATTTCGGTGCCGTGGCGCCGGTGTGTCGCGGGTCCGGACAGGCCGGGAACAAGCAAGCACGCCGGGAGTACCCCGCCCCCCGGAGCGCCAACCCAGGCGCGGAACCCGGGCGATTCCGGCCAGTTCCGCCCTAACCGCGCGGCGGCCGGGCCCGGTGGCTAGCATCGGGCGACGCTGTGCCGGGCCCGACGGCCGGGCGCTACCGAAGGAACGCTAGGGGGCACCAGTCATGACCTACCCGCCGCAGCAACCGGGCGGCTACGGGCAGCAGCCCGGCGGTTACGGGCAGCAGCAGCCCGGGCCGTACGGCCAGCAGCCCGGCGGCCACCCCCAGAGCGGTTCCCAGCCCCAGCCCGGCTACGGCGGCGGCACCCAGCAGTTCGGGCAGCCCGGACCCTACGACGGAACCCAGCAGTACGGCCAGCCCGGCCCGTACGACGGGACCCAGCAGTACGGCCAGCCCGGCGGGTACGACCAGTCCGGCCAGGGCGGTTACGCGCCGCAGACGGGCCCTCAGCCCCAGCAGTACGGCCAGCCGGACCAGTGGGGTCAGCCGCCGCAGGCCTTCGGCGGTCACGACCCCTACGGCGGTGGCGGCTTCGGTGAAGCACCGCCGCCGCGGAAGAAGAAGACCGGCCTGATCGTCGGCATCGCGGTGGCCGCGGTGGTGCTCGTCGGCGGGGGTGTGACCGCCTTCGTCCTCGCCAACCGCGACGACGAGCCGACCGCCGCCCCGCCCGCGAGCAGCAGCTCGGCGGCGCCGACGTCCGCACCGAAGTCCTCCTCGCCCAAGCCGAAGACGACCTCGCCGACCGGCCCGACGTCGAAGAGCAAGCCGGCGGGCGGCCCGGCCCCCGGCGGCAAGGCGAGCTCCCAGGAGCTGTTCGACTCGACCATCTCCGCCTACAACGCGGGCGACGAGAAGGCGCTGGGCGACGTCATCTGCCGCAGCGTCTACGAGGGCACGACGGGCCAGATCCCGAAGGTCACGGTGAAGCTGACCGGCACGCCGGAGGAGACCGGCGACAAGGCCACCGTCCGCTACTCCGCCACCGACGGCAGCAAGACCAAGGTCGGCACGATGTCGGCGCAGAAGGAATCCGGGCTCTGGTGCCTGTCCAACGTTCGGGCGGACGGCTCGTGAGCGCCCGGCGGCGGTGAACCGCCCGTACGTCGCCGGGCTGGTCCTCGCCGGCGCGGCCGGGGCCGGCGTGGTGCTCGGGCTGCTGCTGGTGGCCCCGTCCGGTGCCCCGCCCGCCGCGTCCGCCACGCCGGCGCCGCCGCGGCCCAGCCCGCCGTCGTCCGCCGCGTCGGACGAGGCCGACACCGCGGCGGTGGCGGTGCTCGCCCGGGCGATCGTCGACGCGATCGCCCGCCACGACTCCGCGGCGTTCGGGAAGCTCACCTGCCGCCCGCAGACCGCCGAGGCGCTCGCCGGGCTCCAGCGCACGTGGGACGCGGCCGGCCCGGTCACGGCCCGGCTGACGGCGCCCCCCGAGCTGCGCGGCGAGTCGGCGACGGCGAAGGTGCACGTCGAAGCGGCGGGCGGGGTCAAGGACACGCCCTTCCCGCTGCACAAGGAGAACGGCCGCTGGTGCGTGCCGGGCTAGGCGGGCCGGCGGCTCAGCCCTTGCCCTTGCTCGGCCGGCGCGACACGCGCGGGGACACGGTGCCGTCCGCCAGCCGCCGCGCGGTAAGCAGGAACGCCGTGTGCGCCACCATCCGGTGGTCCGGGCGGACCGCCAGGCCCACCACGTGCCACGGCCGCATCAGCGTCTCCCACGACTCGGGCTCGGTCCAGCACTGCTGCTCGCGCAGGGACTCCGTGACGCGCGACAGCTGCGTGACCGTCGCGACGTAGACCGTCAGCACCCCGCCGGGCACCAGGTGCGCGGCCACGTTCGGCAGCTGGTCCCACGGCGCCAGCATGTCCAGCACGACGCGGTCGACCTCGCCCTCGTGCGTCGCCAGGTCGGCCACCGTGAGCGACCAGTTGGCCGGCTTCTCGCCGAAGAACTTCACCACGTTGCGCTCGGCGTGTTCGGCGTGGTCGTCGCGGATTTCGTAGGAGTGCACCCGCCCGGCCGGGCCGACCGCGCGCAGCAGCGAGCACGTCAGCGCGCCGGAGCCGGCACCCGCCTCGAGCACGCGCGCGCCCGGGAAGATGTCGCCCCACATCACGATCTGCGCGGCGTCCTTCGGGTAGATGACCTGCGCGCCGCGGGGCATGGAGAGGACGTAGTCCGGCAGCAGCGGGCGCAGCGCGAGGTAGGTCGACCCGCCCGCGGACGTCACCACCGAGCCCTCGGGACGGCCGATCAGGTCGTCGTGGGCCAGCGCGCCGCGGTGGGTGTGGTACTCACCACCGGCGGCCAGCGTCAGGGTGTAGTGCCGCCCCTTCGAGTCGGTCAACTGCACCCGATCACCCGCGCGAAACGGTCCGCTGACCGACAACACTTCCTCCTGCTGTAACCCGTTTGGCCGACGTCGAATCTTCGCAGGCGGCGCGGGCGCGGGGCTCAGCGGGTGCGGCGGTTCAGCGCGGCCCGCAGGTCCTCCCGGCGCAGCACGCCCGCGGGACGGCCCTCGTCGTCGACCACGAGGAACTGCCACGCGGCGGTTTCGCGGACCCGCTCGACGACGTCCTCCCCCGGCTCCGACGCCAGGAGGACGGTTTCGGCCCGGATCGGCTCGGCCGCCAGCTCCGCCGGCGCGTGCGGCGAGGTGCTCGCGAGCCGCTCCGCCGCGCCTTCGTCCAGCAGCCCCGCGGCCACGCCGTCGGCGCGGACCAGGACCACGCCGCGCCCGGCCGATGCGGCCAGCGCGTCCGACACCGGGCTCTCGGCGGGCAGCTGCAGCACCGGCCGGACCAGCTCGCCGAGGACCAGGCCCTCCGGCCACGTGCGGCGCGCTTCGGCGGCCAGTTCCGAGCGCGCGCCGAGGATCACGAACCACGCCGTCACGACGCAGACACCCAGCCGCAGCCAGCGGTCCGGGCTCGCGGTCGCCAGGCCCCACAGCGCCCAGACGAGCAGCCCGGCGGCCACGACCGCACCGCCGGCGACCGCGGCGCGCGTCCCCTTGGCGCGGATGCCGGTGACCGCCCAGACGCCGGCGCGGACCAGCCGCCCACCGTCCAGCGGCAACCCGGGGAGCAGGTTGAACACGCCGACGGCGAGGTTGGCCACGGCGCACTCGCCGATCAGGAGCCAGACCGCGCCGTCCGCGGGCACGGCGAACATCAGCAGGCCGCAGAACCCGCCGAGCAGCAGGGAGACCGCGGGGCCGGCCGCGGCGACCAGGCCTTCGTCACCGGGGCGCCGCGGCGTACGGGCCACTTCGGACAGGCCGCCGAGCAGGAACAGGCGCAGCCGCCGCACGGGGATCCCCAGCCGCAGGGCGACCAGGCAGTGCCCGAGTTCGTGGGCGAGCACGGAGAGCCCCAGCAGCAGCGCGAACGCGCCCGCGAGCAGCCACGACGTCGCCGTCGACGCGTCCGGGAGCAGCCGCCCGACCAGCGGCGCGTAGAGCACGACGACGACCAGCGAGCCGACCCACCAGGAGGGCGCGAGCAGCACCGGCACCCCGGCGACCCGGAACAGCACGAGACCGCCGTCCGAGACGACGGCCTGCCGGGAACCCCCGGTGCCCTGTTCACTGGTCGCGGCCATGCGGAGAGCCTAGAGCCCCGCGTGTGGGTCCCGGGTGATCCGCCCCCACCGGTGTCGCCCACCGGTGTCGCCCCGTTACCTTCTTCGTAGTTCCTGATCAAGGAGCTGTGGTCACCAGGCCCGGCATGACTCAGGCCCCCAGTCGCTCGCATGATCCGGGGGGTGGTGTCACCGGGTCTGGTGGCATCGAGGGACC